>JAHFUZ010000033.1 GCA_023264815.1 Arthrobacter sp.
GGCGATGCAGCTGGCCCGGACTCCCGTGGCTTATTCCAGCAGCGCGCCAATGGCGCATGGGGGTCCTACGCGGACCGCATGGACCCGCACACCAGCGCTACAAACTTCTTCAAAGCACTGGCGAAGGTTTCCGGGTGGGAGCAACTGGAGCCGAGCACGGCGATCCATCGGGTCCAGCGCAACGCCGTTGAGAACCACTATGCGCAGTTCCGTGCCCCTGCAGCTGAGATTGTGAAGGCCCTGGGCGGGGAGGCCGGCGCGGGCATTGACGCGTCCGGCGCGTGCCCCAGCGCCGGGGGAGCGGTCGTAGGGCAGCTGTCCGGCAAGTGGGTCCACCCTCTTGCCGGAGCCCCCATGACCAGCGGTTACGGCCCCCGTCCTGCCCCTCCGGGCACCGTCGGGGGAGTGCTGGCTAACTTCCACTACGGAATCGACTTCTCCACCCCCGGTCACGCGGGAACGATCGTGGCGGTGACGGATATGAAGATCGTCAAGGTCCGGAACCTTGACGGAACCTTTGGTACCGGCGTCACCGGCCAAACCACTGATGGCAAGTTGAGCATCGGTTACTACCACATGGAAGCCGGGTCCTTGAAGGTCAAGGAGGGCGACGTCGTTGCTGCCGGGACACCGCTGGGAACCGAAGGGGCCACGGGCAACGTCACCGGCCGTCACCTGCACATGGAGTTCTTCCCTGGCGCGCTGCCTAACCCAATGGTCCCGATCAACCAGACCATAGACCCGGCCCCGATCCTCAAAGCACAAGGAGTGAACTTCTAGTGAGTATCAACAAATTCGGTTTCGTCGTGGCCGTGACCGCCGCCCTGGCTGGCTGCGCTGCCCCGGCATCAGAGACCGCCCCGGCGACGCCTGCCATCACAACGAACATTCCCGTAGAGGACCCCGGCCACTCTGAAGATCACGGCGTTCCCGCCGTGACCTGGGACGCGGCCACTGAAGAGAAGGTCAAGGCTCTGGCCGCTGACCTGATGGGCAAGTTCGCCCGCCCCGACCTGACGGACCGGGCGTGGTTCAACGCGTTGCAGCCGCACATGAGCGCTGACTACCAAGAGTCCGCGCAGTACATCGATCCCGGCCGCATCCCGGTCCGGCAGATCGTGTCCGGCCCGGTACTGGTCCGGGAGAAGGGAAACCCCATGTCCGTCACGGCCGAGTTCACCACCAATAACGGCCCATGGGTCCTGTCCCTCCACCGGACCGGGCAGGACGAGCCCTGGCTGATCACCAACATCGCACCCAAAGATTCCTGAGCAGCATCACCACTCCGAAACGAAAGAGGTAGGCCCATGGCCATCGAAAAATCGCTGATCCAGCCGGAACCGGTGATCAGCGCCATCATCAACGGTGACAACACCGGCGTCCTGAAAATCAACGGGGAAGAACACCCCTACGAAGCCCTGGACGTCAACGATCTGCGGCAAGCGCTCATGAAGCGGGTCATCGGAGAAGCGGCCACGCTCGGCCGCCCGGTCCGCGTAACTTCCATGGATGACAGCGGGGTTTCATACCTCGTTGTCTCCCCAGCTGGGGAAGTCGAGGAAGAACAGCCAGAGGCTGTCCCGGAGGACGCCAGCACGATCATTGAGCGCATTCCCTCGGCTACGTCCGCCACAACCACCGTCACCAAAGCCCCTGCGACGCCAGCTGCGCCAACCGCAGGGACATCGGCAGAAGCGCCCGCTACGCGCCGGTCCATCAGGGAGGCCAGCAGCTTTCTGGCCGCTCCCAGCGCCGTCGAACCAGCCAGCCAGGGTATCCGGGGATGGCTCAACAGCCTGGGCATGTCGTTGGCACCCTCGGAGGAAGAGCTGAGCGAACGCGAAGATATCCGGCTGGCCTCCAAGCACTTCGCCGGCACCCGCACCATCGCTGTGGCTAACCAGAAGGGCGGGTCGAACAAGACGCCTACCGTTGCCGACCTCGCGGCCGTGTTCGGCCGTAACGGCGGCAGTGTCGTGGCTTGGGACAACAACCCCACCACGGGCACCCTGGGGTGGCGGACGGAAAAAGGTGATCATTCCCGGAGCGCACTGGATGTGATTGCGGCCGCTGATGCGCTGCTGTCGCCCACGGCCCAGTCAGCGGATATCAACGCGTTCGTGCACCACCAGAGCACGGACAAGTACGACGTGTTGCGCTCTGATGCCGACGTGGCCGGTACACACGAAGTCACCGCTGAAGAGGTCGATATTCTGCACCGGGTTCTCTCCAAGTACTACCGGCTGATCCTCATGGATTCGGGCAACAACCACCGGAGCGCCGAGTGGAACCGCATGATCGATCACGCGGACCAGTTGGTGGTTCCCACCACCAACGAAGAGGACCGGGTAGAGGCCGCTCTGTTGACCTTGCAGGGTCTGGACCTGAAAGGCGAACGCTCGGCTGACCTTGCTTCCAACGCCGTCGTGATCGTCTCCGAACGGCAACGGGGCGAAGCGCGGTTGTCCCAGGAGACGGCAGAGAAGTTCCGCCCCTACGTCCGGGACGTGGTGGTGGTGCCGTTCGATGAGGCCTTGAAGTCGGGCCAGATCCGTTTTGGCGCGCTTCAACCGGCGACCCGGAGGGCGTGGCTGCGGGCGGCAGCTGCGGTGGCGCGTGGGCTATGACCGTGGCAGAGAAAACCGAGAACGTCAGTCCGTGGGTGACGGCCGCGCAAAGCATCGCCCCGGAAGTCCAGGCCGCTGCCCCTGAACCGGAGCCATCACCGGCAGCCGAGGAACAGCCAATGCCGTTCGTGGCCGCGCACGGCGGGGCCGGTGCCACAGCGTGGGCCGCGATCCTCGACGGCGCCGACCATGGCCAACAGTTGCCCGCTAATGGGGAACCGGCAGTGCTTGTTGCCCGTGCGAGCCTCCACGGCATCGACGCGGCCAAGGCTTCCATTGCCGCCCACGGACGGGCCGCGTTCAGCACCGTCCTGATCGTCCCGGCCTCACCGGGACGCATGCCGCGTCTGATCCAGAACGAGCTCAAAGTTCTCGGCGGCGCGGTTCCTCTGGTACCCGTCCCGTGGGTGCCGGGTCTGCTGATCAAACGCTCTGCCCTGTCAGATTTCACTGACGTACCTGCGAAGGACCTGGAAAAGATCCGCACCGCACTTTCAACGATTAAAGGAGAAACGAAATGACCGTTATGACCAAGCTGACCAACGTTGCAACCACCGTCGTGGCCGAGGCTAAGCCGCTGCCCAAGGAAGTCCAGGACGGGCTCGACACCGTTCTGATGTGGACGAAGATCATCGGCGGCTCCCTCGCCGTGCTGGGCCTGATGGTTCTGTTTATCGGCCTGTTCTTCGCCCACCAGCGCGGCCGCGGTGAAGAGTTCATGGGCAAGGCCGGCTGGTGGCTGACCGGTGCTATTGGGTTGGGCACGGCCGGTGTTCTCGCTGCCCTGTTCGTCGGTTAGGAGAGCCCATGCCTACGACAAAGAAGCCGCAAACGCTGCGCGGGAAGGTCGCCCTGTGGGCCTCCGTCCTCGTGGTGTTCGTCGTCGCGATTCTGTTGATCCTGATCGTGGTCAAGCCCTCCGGCCAGCCTGAACCGTCTGGACCGGTAGCCGTGGAAACACCCAAGAATGAGGGCGGCTGCAACGTCCCCGCAGGGGATATCTCTTCCAAACCTGCCATGCCCAAAGACCTCCGCTGGAACGCCGAGAAGGGCTGGACCTGGCCTGTCTCGGACACCTACGGCCCAACCAAGACCAAGGACGGATTCCCGGCCTGCTTCGCCCGCTCACCGCTCGGAGCAGCTCTGACGGCCGTCTCGATGAACGCAGCCGGAAACCTGATTAACGCCCGTAAAGCCGGTGAGTTTTACGGCATAGATTCTCCGGGGAAGGAGGTTTTGCTCGCCAAAACACCTGATAAGGCGGCTATGACGGCGCCCCCGTCATTTTCGGGTTTCATCGTGGACAGCTTCACCGGAAACGAAGCCTCCATAACGCTGGTCGTGGCCACGGCAGCGAGCAACTCCGGGTACGCGGGGCTTCCCCTGACCTTCCAGTGGGTGGACGGGGACTGGAAACTCAAAATTCTTGACGACGGATCGACGTTCGTCGGCCAGCCCCCGGTACCGGTCAAGGGCGGATTTGTTGAATGGAGTGCGTCAAATGGCTGATTGCAATCCTTTGACCGACGGTGCAGCCTGCGTGGCGGGAAAGGTGATCGGCGGCGTCGTTGGCGGCGCGAAGGATGCCGCCGCGGGTGCGGTGAACTCTGCCGTGGACTCCGGGGCCAACGGCCTCGGTGAAACCATGATGGGAGCCTGGGATTCGATTATGAAGGGCTTCCTGACGTCCTGGCTGGATTCCGGAATGCTCGTCAGTCTGGACGGCGCGTCCATGCAGTGGCTCGGGGACCAGTTGCAGGTGATCAGCATCTTCCTCGCCACGATCGGCATCATGGTCGCGTGCGTGTGGACGATGGTCCACGCGCGAGGTGATCAGGCCGTGAAGGTCTCCAAGGCCCTGCTGATGACATTCCTGGTGACCACCCTGGGAACAGCGTTGATGCAGGTTGCCATTCCTGCCGGTGACGCCTTCGCGAAGTGGATCCTTAACGAGGCCGGTGTAACGGTCTCCGGATACGGCGCGATTGGTCCCGCCTCGCAGGCGACCGGTTCCATTGGTGCGGGCCTGGCGATTATTGCCGGGATTTTCGGGGTGATTGCCACTTTGTTGCAGTGGATCATCATGATTATCCGCGCCACAGTCCTGCCGCTTTTGATTGCGTTTTGGCCGGTGGCTGCGGCGGCCGCGATGATCCGCGGCGCTGAAGGCGGTTTTGCGACGATCACGAAGTGGTTGATTGCCTTCCTGATCTACAAGCCGGTGGCGGCGATAATTTACGCGTTCGCGTGGAAGCTGAAATCAGGCGGTGACGGTATTGGAGGCGTCATCAACGGCATGCTGCTGCTGGTGCTGGCTGTGGCTGCCCTTCCGGCGATCATGAAGCTCCTGGGCCCTGCAACCTCCGCGATGGGTTCAGCTGCGGGCGGGACCATGGCCATGGCTGCCGGTGCCGCTGTCGTCTCCGCCGGTGTGGCCGGGGGAGCAGCCATCGCCACGGGCGGCGGCTCAGCTGCTGCCGGTGCCGCTGCTGCTGGCAAGGCCGGCACGGCTGGTTCCGGCATGTCCATGGCTCAGGGCGCATCGGTTTCCTCCGGGTCCTCCGGGGGCTCCGTCTTGGGCGGTGGAGGAGGTTCATCCGGTGGCAGCGGCCCGTCCGGCCCCTCGGGCGGTAGTGGCCCCTCGGGTGCACCTGGCTCTTCCGGGGCCAGCGGTGGCACGGGTTCGGGTGGGTCCTCAGCTGGTGGCGCTGGTCCTTCGGCCGGTCAGCCGTCTTCTGGTGGGGTCGTGGCCGGTGGTTCGCCGTCCACGGGGGCTTCCGGGTCGAAAGCAGGAATTCACGCAGCTGCCCAGTCTCTGGGCGGGACTGTAGCCCGCGGGGCACAAGACGCTGACGGAAAGGGCGTGTTGGGATCATGAGCGATAACGTTCCCCAGGAAAAATTCGGGAACTGGCTTCAGCCAGCGTCCCCTGGCCTGTACGGGCTGAGCCTGCCAGCGGTGATTGTCAGCGCTGCCGGTTTGGTCCTTGGCCTGTTGTTGCTGATGCGGGGCTTCTATCTCGCCGCTGTGCTCCTTGTGCTGGTCGCGGCCATGATTGTGCTGCTGGGCATGGTGAAGTTCGGTGGAACCACGATCATTGCCAAGGTCACTGATCGGTTGTCCCTGGCGTCCCGGAACGCTTCCGGTTCGTCGTTTTACGTCACCGGGGCCTTGTCGACGCTTCCCCCTGAGGATGCTGAGCGCCTTCCTGGCGCGCTGCTGGACGTGGACACGATTTCGGGCACTGACGGGTTGGGCCGTGAGTATTCACTGCTGCACCACAAGTCCGTGGGCCAGCTGGCGGCCGTGTTCGGGTGCTCCCCGGACGGCGCTGCCATGCAGGAGCAATCGACGGTGAATTCACAGGTGTCCAAGTTCGGCGTCTGGCTTTCGTCCCTGAGCGTCGAAGAGGGCCTGACCGGTGCCACGGTCGTGGTTGACTCGGCGTCCGAGTCCTCGGCCGGCACCTGTGCGGCGATCCGTGAAGACGTGGTGCCGGGGGCACCGGACTTCGCCAAGGAAGTCCTGGACCACGCGGTGGGCACCCTCCCGGCACGGTCGGCGGTGCTGAACGTGTACGCCACGATGGTCTGGGACGCCGAAACGTTGGGGGCCTCGGAGAAGGACGTGTCTTCCGCAGTTGCCGAGGTCGCTTCCCGTCTGCCGGCGCAGAGCGAAATGCTCAGCGACGCCGGGGCAGGTGCCCCGGAACCTCTGGTCGAGGCGGAACTGGCCCATATCGCGCAGCTGGCGTATCAGCCGATGCGTGATCAGGAAATGGCGTTGGATGCCCTGAGCGGCCGCCAGGCCGTGAAGGACTGGCAGCATGCCGGTCCGGGATTCTTCGATGATTCCCAAGGCCGTGTGGTGTTCCACGACGGTGTTGCTTCCATGACGCTGATGATGACCGTGCCTCCCGGCGCGCACATCACCTCGAGGAGCTTTGACCGGATTTTCGGACCGAACTCCAAGTTCCTCCGCAAGCGGGTGGCACTGTTCTACCGGCCGGTGGACCCCGGATCGGGGGCCAAGGTTGTCGATAAGTTGGTCAAAACTGCTGACTGGAAGATCAGTACCCGCAAAGGCCGGCCGACGTCCTGGGACCGGGCGGCCAAGGCCGTGGCAGAGAAGACCGAAGAGGAACTGGCAACAGGTGCCAGGCTCTCGCTGTTTTCGATGATGGTCACGGTGACGTTCTCCCCGGATGAGAAGTCCTACCGGGATGCGCTGAACCAAGTGAAGTCTCTGATGAACCAGCTCATCATGCCATACCGGTTCGTTGAGCACGCCGGTTCGGCCGCCTTCCACACCACGCTTCCGTTCGGTGTCCTGCCGTGGCGCTACTCCGGCTCTCCCCTCTGGCTCGGAAAGGGAACGAACTAATGTCCAGCAAAAAGGCACCTGAAACCAAGCACTTCAAAACGTCCAAGGGCTTTACCGGATTCGGTGGAGGCCGCTGGGGCAAGCGTCCCAAGCCTCCGCAGTGGTATTCGTCCTCGAACCAGCTGTGCGGGATCTACCCTTTCTCAGCCGGGACGTCCCGGCCGAACCTGGGCACCCCGTTGGGCCGAGATATGAACGTGGGCACTGCGGTGGCCGGGGACATGAAGTCCTGGTATGACGCGGGCCTGATTTCCTCGGCCACGATGATGCTCTTTGGCTTGAACGGCAACGGCAAGTCCTCGGTCGCGCAGCGGTTCATCTACTCCATGGCCGCACGCGGCATCGTTCCGATGGTCTTTGACCCGCTGAAGGATGAGTACGGCGAGATGATCGAGCTTATGGGCGGGAAACGATTCAGTTTCGGCCCACGCGGGAAGGACCGCATCAACCTGATGCACCTCGGGGCGCTGGGAGAAGCGGCACACAAGATCGGTGGGAACCTCGGGGAAGAACTGCTCCAGGAAGCCATCGGCAAGGCTGTGGACATGGTTGCCCTGGTCGTACAGATCAACCGCGGCCGCCCGCTGGAGGACTTCGAAGATACCGCGCTGGACCTGCTGGTCCGTTCGGTCATCAAACGGGTCCGGAACGCTTCTCCGCACGATCTGAAGGCCGCGTTCCTGAACCCGCCTCCGGAAGTTCTCTCGGCTGTCGCCTGCAACAGCCCGGAAGAGTTTCTTTCCGAGTACCGGACGCTGCACCTGTCAGTGCTCGCCATGCTCAACGGCCAGATGGGGCCGCTGATCGGCGGCAGCGATGCCATGTCCGTGCCGCTGGGCAATCCGGGCGGGTTCTGCTTCGATACCTCATCCATCCCGGCGTCGAACACCAAGCTCCTGTCGGCGGCCATGCTGGCGACCTGGAACATTGGCTTCTCCGCGATCGATGCCCACTGGGAAATCTCCCAGCATGATCCCTCCGTCCACTGGGGCGGCTATCTGGCCGTCCAGGACGAGTTTTGGTACCCGATGCGTGCCTGTGAGGGCATCATCGACCGGGCAGACCGTATCGGTCGGACCAACCGTGGCCTGGGTGTCAGTGAACTGAAAATCACCCACAGCCCCAAGGACTTCCTGTCACTGCCCAACGAGAAGGACCGTGCCACGGCCAAGGGCTTCGCCCAGCGCAGCGGCATCCTGGGCCTCATGGCCCTGTCCCTCGATGACCTGCACGAGCTCAGTGCGGTCCAGCCGCTCAACGCCAGGGAAATTGAAACCGTGAACAGCTTCAACACCCCGCCTGACTGGAAGCCGAAATTCAACCCCGACGGCACCCCGGCTCCCCCTCCCGGCGCCGGAAAGATTCTGCTGAAGGTGCCGGGCCGGGCAGGGATTCCGGTCAAGATGACCCTGACCGACATTGAAAAGAAGCACCACGTCACCGACGAACGCAGCAAACGGTTCGTGCCGACGGAAGTTCAAGACGCTGAGATGGAAGGAGCGGCCGCCTGATGGGTGCACCAACACGGGCGCGGTACCTGCGCCAAAAGAACCGGGCAACGATCATCGGCGCTGCCGTCCTGATCGGTGTGCTTCTCTCCGTGGTGGCCGGCCTGGCTGTCGGCGGGTTCTACGCCACCGGCACCTGGGCGGGGCCCCAGATCGTCGTCCAGGAGCTGGTGAAGGGGCCGCGGGAGTTCTCCGGCCTGTATATCGCCGGGATGGGAACCGTCGCGGCTGTGATCGCGGCCGTCATCGTGGGCGGGTTGCTCCTGGCCCGGAAAGCATCCCCGAAGTCCTCCTGGGTGGACCCGGCAGCCCGGCACATGGCGGCGTTCAAAGAGGTCAAATCTCTTTCGGCCAAGGTCACGATTGCCGATAACCGGAAGATGAAGTGCCAGGCTGACGGCTGGCCCGGTTTCGAACTGGGAAAGATCGTCCCCACGTCCCAGCCGTTGTACGCGAACGCTGAACTGGTCGGCCTGATCTTTGCCGGCCCTCGCGCCGGCAAGTCCGCCTCCTATGCGGTGCCGTTCATCCTGGACGCTCCCGGCGCGGTCATCGTCACCGAGAACAAGCGGTTCCTGACTGACGCTACCCGCGACGTGCGAGCCAAGAACGGCGGAAATATCTGGGTCTTTGACCCGCAGCGCATTGTCGGGGAAGCGCCGGGCTGGTGGTGGAATCCGCTGTCGATGGTCCATGACGCGGCCAGCGCATGGACTTTGGCTGACACGTTCGCCAAGGCCGAAATGGAATCCGTAGGAGAGAAGGGCTTCCAGTTCTTCGAGCTTCGCGCCACGCAGCTGCTTCGCGGGTTCTTCCTCGCGGCCGCCGTGAAAGGCCTGCCCTTGTCCACGGTGCAGGAATGGATTTCGGATCGGGACGTGCGCGAACCTGAGGCCATCGCGATCCTGAACGAGACCCGCCACGTCGAGGTCCTGAACCAGCTGGCCAGCATCTTCTCCCCGGACTCCCTGCCCGAACGTTCCGGCGTGTTTTCCACGGCGCAGATCATGACTGAATGCCTGACCAACCATGAGATTGCGCGGTGGGTCAACCCTGTTGAAGGTGATGAGGTCGCCTCCCCGGAGGTTCCCGGTTCGGTGTACCGGGGACGCCGGCACTTCAACCCGGCAGAGTTCGTCCGCAGCAAGGACACCCTCTACTCGCTCTCCAAGGACTCGGCCGGTGGCGGCCGCGCACTGGTCACGGCCATGGCCGTGGCCGTGCTGGAAGCGGCCGTGGAATTCGCCACCGAATGCCCTGGGGGCCGGTTGCCTGTCCCCCTCTCGGCCATCCTGGATGAAGCGGCGAACGTCTGCCGCTGGTCCAAGCTGCCCAAGGAATACTCCCACTTTGGCTCCCGTGGAATCCTCGTGGCCACCATTCTGCAGTCCTACTCCCAAGGCGAATCCGTCTGGGGCGAAAAGGGCATGGAAGCCCTGTACCAAGCCGCCAACTGGGTCCTGTACCTGGGCGGCAACAAGCCTGGCCCCTTCCTCTCCAAAACCTCCGAAGCGGTCGGGGATTACTACTACACAACGCCCGGTTCACCCGGATCCAAGGATTCCCCCCGCGGTCCGGCCCAGGAACACCGTGACCGCATCTTCGATGTGGCCGAGCTCGCCGCCCTTCCCAAGGGCCGGGGCATCCTGATTACGGGCCAGAACCGGGCTGCCCTGGTCAAGTCCACCCCGTGGATGTGGACCAAGCACAAGGAAGCGGTCGAGGCGTCCCTTCGCGCCCATGACCCGCAGGCTGAAAGGACTATTCAGGACGCTGTAGCCGAAGCCGAGTCTGTGCGCCGCAACCCTGACATGACGCCGGTGGCAGCGTGAGCGGCACCGCTGAACAGAACGGCCAGTTCCCGGAAGAGCACCTTCCGGGAACTGGTCTGCTCTTTGAGGAAACTGACGCCGAACAAGACACGGGCACGCCTCCCGCTGCTCCGGCCGATAGCCAGGACGACTGCGCGGCTGAGCTTCCCTCGCCCGGTGCTGGCGGTGCTGCGCTGGCCGGGCTGGACCCCGCGGCCATGGAGGACCTGGTGGCAAAGGTTGCTCTCCGTCGCTACACCAAACGTCTCGAAGCCGAAGTGGACGCCCGGCTTGATCAGCTGGACTGGTCCGCCGTCACCGAAAGCATCGACTCGCGCTTGGCCGGCGACGTTGCAGAAGCCGCGGGGGTGGATACCTCGACCGGGGAAATCACTGACAGCACTGATACCCAGGTTGATGCCAAAGCACCGGCCGCCGAGGACACGGAAGAGACTCCCGAGCCTGCTTTCCGTACCGTGTACGACTTCTACGAAGGCATCTACGGGCCGCTCTATGAACACTACGATTCACGCCCGGGCGTCCTCGCCCAACGCGGGACCCCGCCCATCCAGTGGTGCCGGCAGTGGTGGAACCACGAGTCGGTCATGATGCGCCTGACTGCCCTTTGGCAGGCTTACGAAGTCGCCTACGCCGAAGGCGGCGGCGCACTGAGTACCTGGATGCTTGATCACGCTGACCGCCATTTTGACCGGATCATGGCCGAAGGGGGGCCGCTGTCAGAATGCCGCTCGGACCACGGCCACAACATGACCCGCTATCCCGTTGACCCGCTGCCCGAAGGCCTGAACCTCGACGCAACAACCGTCCAGCCAGCACCGTCTGGCAACGAAAGGAAAACTGCATGAACCGGGAAGAACGCCGCCGCCAGGAAAAAGCCAACCGCCAACCGGGACCATCGCAAAAGACCATCGCGCCGCATCGGATTGACGCCGAAAATCAGGACTTCATAGCCGGAACCATCTTCGTCCACGGTGCAGCCGGCATCCGCCCCGATACAGACGGGCCAGCCCTGCCGCCTCTGTTCGTAGTGCTTCTGGATAAGAAAGCGCTGACCCCCGCCCCGGAGCTGTTGCATCTCTTTGACCTGTTCGACGCCCAGGGAACCGTCAAAATCAATGACCAGTTGCAGGGCACCGCCCGCTGGGGGGCCATGCCAGCCGGGAATGGCCAGATGCTCGCCAAGCTGGAACTGAACCTTGCAGCACCCGTGAGGACACGTCCCTCATTCCTTCTGCTGGCAGACAACTACAAAGACATTTGGGACATCCCCGCCACGGCAGGCTACGTACTGGGCATCACGACCACCGAACGGTTCTATGCGCTGAGCGATTCCAGTTCCTACGCTGACGCACTGGAAGCGTGCATCGTTATGCTGCCCGAGCCCAGTAACGCGGCACAGATGCTCAGCGAGCATTACAGCACCACCGACACACCGTTCTCGCCGGACGCGTCCCCTCTGCTCATCTTCAACGAAGACGACACCGACAACATGCGCTACCAGGTCGGAATCGCCACAGGCCCTGACGGGGAAGTGGTGTATCCCTTTATGCTGCTCCGGCCCACAGGGATCACGCAGATCGCCCTGGGTGATGGTTCCGTTCCCAAAGCGATCTCGTCGGCCTACGCCGAACGCGGCCTGCATTGGTTTGATGCTCGGGCTTCAATCAAACGCGCCGAGGGCTGGGCATGGAGGGAACAGGGCAATGACTTCATCATCACCGACGCAGACTGCGTCCTTGTCGCGTCCTTTGCGCCGCAGACAACGGGAGCCGAAGGAAAGTGGCTCGACGCAGTGCGGACCACGGGAACCCTTGTCCTGAACATCGGAGACGAACTGGTGATGGACGATGGAATCTCAACACGAGAGCAAATGATCACCGCGCATGAACGGGGCAACGTTGTTACCGGGCTCATCCTGCACGCCAGCGCCTCATCGGCATCCGAGGCGGCATACCCGGAAGCTGTCCTTGAAAGCACCCAGGACGACGCGGAGGCCAATACCCGCCCGTGGTGGAAACGCCTCTTCCGATCCTGACCCCTGCACAGGAGGGCCCTGCACACCAACGGTGTGCAGGGCCCTCTTGCGTGCCGCCAGCTGCTACTGGTCTGATTCCTGGCCACCGCTAATGCGACGCAGCATATTCGCGAGAAGGATGGCCGAGTCAGCGGCCACCCCCGCATAGCGACGGTTTATTGTTGCGCCATGCTTGACTCCCTGGGCCTGCTCAATCGCTGAACGGACAAGCTTCCGAAGAGCTGCGTTCTCCGAACCAGCAAGATCGACCTCGATCACGCGGTCCAAACGATTTTTCGTTTGGGCTACAGGAGGTTCTTCCTCACCCTCGGGCAGGTGCCGCGCCGGGACATAGGCTGCCTCAGACAGGCGTTCCAGGATGATCACACAGTCGTTGCCGACATTGCGGTAGTCCTGTTCGGTCCTGGCGTTCGCGAAGTGGCGTCGAAGTTCCGTGATTTCTTCGTCAACTCGGGTCCAACCGGTCCGTGGCTGAGTGGTTACAGGTTCAGCGAGGACCGACGCGACCGTACCCGCTTCCAAATCTGCGAGCTGTTCGTGCAAGGGGTCAAATAGCTCAGCAAGGATCTGACGCCGAGCTTGCCACGAACCGTAGCCGTTGTTGTTTTTCCAGTAGGTGTAGAACCCGTCAAAGTCTGTGAATGGCGGCTGAAAATCCACCGATAGGCGCTTCAATACGGCTCGCAAGGCGGCCATAACGGCGCGGGACTCAGCCTGCGAAATCCTCGGATTGTTGTCCGTGCCACGGCTGCGATATTCGTCATGGACAAGCCTGGCCAAAGGAACAGCAATCTCTACGTCAGTGGCATTCTGGAGTGGCCCCGCATGGATTCGTTCTATGAGTTCGGTATTCAACCGGTACTGCTGGGGCGTCCAGACATCGGCCGCCTCTACTTCTTCAAAAAAGTCAGTCTCTCGCATTGTGCGAGTCTAGCCAGCCGTGCCGAGTTCCAACGCAGCGAAAAGGCCCTGCACACTGATGTGTGCAGGGCCTCTTGCTGTTTGGTGATGCTTAGCGGCCGCGTGTGCGGTTCTTGCTTTGTGCCTGGGTCTTGGTCGCAGAGGCTGCCCGTGTTTTCCCGGCTTTCGCGCCCTTGCCGGCAGCGGCGTGGGTGATGGGGTACTTCTGGATCTTCTCGCCCTGCATTCGGGCCCTGACGGCTTGCTCGGGCACACCTGCTGTGACCAGCTGCTCTTCAAGTGCTGCCCGATGTTCAGCGGTGCCGTAGGCGGCCGCTGCACGGTCGGAGGCAGTATGGCCGGCCCTTTCGTGGGCGGCGGCGTCGTGGGCCGCTGTCTGGGCTTTTACGTCGGATTCAACAGCCTCCGGGTCCCGGTGAAGGAACTCTTCCCGGTACCACTCTTCTTCCAGCGCTGTCGGTCCGGTCCGCTGCTCCCGCGCCGCGTCCTCCTTGGCCTGGTCCGCCCGGGCGTATTCGGCCACGGCCACGGCTTTGTATCCCTCGGCTTCCCGACGAAGCTTGCCGTCGGAACCCTCTGTGTAGAACCTGCCTATGTCCTGTTCCGGGGCGGTCTTGCCCTGTCGTGTCAGGAATTCCTGACGGCGCTGCTCTGCTTCTCGCTCCCGCGTCTCTGCCCTTGCTGGTTCCCGTTCCTCGTAACGCTTGCGTGCTGCCAGGTACTCGGGATCGTAGCGGTTGATCTGTGAGGCCCCGGCGGCCAGCCAGTCCCTTACCAGCTGATCTTTAGCCTGAGGACTGTTTGCCTGGACTTGACCCAGAATGTGGTCCTGGTAGTCCGGGCTTTGAGTGGTGATGGCCCAGCGTTCGGCTGCTGCCTGAACAGCTTCCGGTGCCTGGGCCGTGGACCGCTCGGCAGGTGCCAGCTCCATCCAGGTCTCCAAGGTGGCGTCCCGGTCGTGAGCGGCGTCAATGCGCTGCTGGTCCTGCACAACTTCGTTGATATCGAAGCCGAAACGCTGCTGCAGCTGGGTGCGGATATTGTCCTCAGCCGCTGCGGCCGCGGGGTCGTGGTCCTTCCATGCTGTGGCGATGCGGTAGGCATCAACAATGTCTGCCTGCCCGGCAGATTCCCACCACTGGTTCCCGGCTGTCGGGGCCAGTGCCGTTACAGCTGCGAGCCGTTCGGAGTCGAACGCCAGCCGGGCCATGGAGCCGCGCCGGCTGTTGTCGGCACGTGCTTGTTCGGAGTGTTGTTTCCACGTTCGTGCAGCTGCCGAACCGATCTGCGCGGCCATGGCCAGCGCGTGCTGAAAGCTCTGTTCCACAAAATCATCAACGCCGTCAGATTCGCTCAACGTCATCCCCTGCCTTTCTGTTGATCCCTGCTCTGTTGTGTTTTCTGTTCCGGTCCGTGTGTCGCTGCCCTGGACGGGCTGGGCGGGGGTGTCTTTCCCTGTGCGGGCCGTGGCCCGGTGGTGATGATCTTCTCTGCCTGGAGTCGTGCCCTGATGGTCTGCTCCGGCAACCCGGCCGGGCGCAATTGTTCTTCGAGAACTTCCAGCCGGGGCCGTGGCTTCTGCACCGTGGCAGCGGCCTCGCCCTGGGACGTTCCCATGGGCCGTTCAAGGAGGGCCACCGACGTGTCAGCTGCGCCCTTCATGGGTGCGTTGCCGCCAACGTGCGGGCGGATCGGGTTCCCGTCCACGGACAGGTATGCGCGCTGGACGTGCGTCAGTTTTTCCCTGACCTCGCGGGAGAGCCGGTCTGTAGCGTGTCCGTAGCCGTGTGCCTTGAAGGCCTTCCCCAGCTGCGTTCCGAAATCACTCCATGCAGCCAGGACTGCTGATGCCCCCGCCCGCCTGGACATTCCGATGGCTTGGTGGGTTGCGATCCCGGCGATGACTTCCCGTGTGGGAACGACGGCGCGCTTGGGTTCCTCGGCCAGCTGCGCGTGACGGGCGAAAAGGTCTGCCGCCTCGGCAAGGTTCCGGGCGGCCGCGTCGCCTTCTGCCCCTGCTGCAACACTCCATGCCGAAAGCACCCCTGCACCTTGCCGGGCGATCTGAGCGAAGCGTGCCGGGTCAGTTCCCGGCACGTCCCGGAATAGTGCAGCAACGTCCTTCATTTCGCGGAAGAACTCGTTCACTACCTCAGCTGAAATCACGTCGGCTCCAGCTGGCACGGCGGTGGCGAACGCACGGTTCTTCTGTGCTGCTTTCCACTCCGGCACGGCTGCCGACGGATCAGTGTCGGGCCATTGCTGGCGCAAGGCCGGCAACGACAGATCTTTGGCCAGGGTTCCCCCGCCGTACCAGATAGGACGCTCCCCCGACTGGGGACGGAATGCCACGGAATACCCGGCAACAGCTGACGTGCTGCCTTTGGCGAAGTAGGGCCGGACCAGCAACCCTGAGCCACGGAGCCGCTGCACGTACTCGGCTTCCGTGCGCGCACCTGCACCTGCGCCGCGCAGTCGTCGCGCCAGTTCAATGCGTGGCTGTTCAATGGTCTTCTGAGCGCTGATCAGATGTTCACGGGCAGTCTTGTCCAGCATTGCCCAGGGCACCATGGAATGGTCTGCTTTGGCCTGCCGCGTGTAGGAAGCTTCAGCGCGCCGGCGGGCCAGTGATTCCAGTTCGCCGGGCTTGGTTCCCTTGGTCCTGAGGCCCTGTCCCAGGACACGCAGGCCCATGTCCTTTTCGATGACACGGGCGGCCTTCTGGGACTTGAACTTGCTCTTGTAATCGCTCCACCAGGTACCGTCTTCACGGATCATGGAGATAGCAAGGTGGACGTGGTCATTGCCGTTCTTGCTCAGTCCATGCCGGATCGAAACCCACCGGCACGCGGCCTTACCGTCGGACCCGTCCAGGCCCATCTCCGCGACGTACTTGCGTGAGACGGTTTCCCAAAACTCGTCGTCCCGGCTGCCGCTCTCTCCCAGCTGGTCCGGGTCCAGGGAAAGCGACACGTGCAGCACGTGGGAACGGTCGTTTCCATCCGGCCGGAATGCCTTCTTTGCAAAGTCCATTTCACGGCCAAGCTCCCGGCTGTTCTCAGCGTCGAGCTCCTGCCCGTCGAGCACGGAAACGATGTGCTCGGATGCGCAAACCACGTGCATATTCGTGTGCTCGTTGGCCCGTCCAGGACCGGCAAGGTACTGGATCAGTCCGAACATGCGGCTGCCCGTACTCACGTTGGGAATCATCGTTGACCAAGCTCCAACAACGTGTCATTGATACGCGAGGCCGTTCGCTGAACGGCTGTGATCGCCGCGTGGGCCTCAGCCGGAAACTCACCGGTCGCATTGGCATGCTTAGCCAGTTGGTTCACGTTGTTACCCAACGCGCGCATCATGTTCCGGATCGCCGTCAGCTCGTCGCGGATCTCCACACCAACGACTAACGTTTCCGTCCGTCCCTCTGCCATGGCCGCATCAAACAACAGCGCCGGAACCGTCTTCCGGGCCTGCTCGGCTTTCACAACCAGGGCAGCAGCTTCCTCATCGGAAGCGGTCACTTGCCATGAATGACGGCGACCGCCCGTCACGTTCGCACGGCGACGACGTTCCGCCACGGTCACCACCCCCAAACTCTGCTCTAATGCCCAGCGCAGCGACCCCCATAACCTGGGGGACGCAAACACCAGTTTGCCACCAACCGAGCGCGAAAGCGAGGTTCGAGCGCATTTATCGTAGATAAGTGCCCAGCTTGCTCCGGGTTAGAACGGTTGTAGGCTTTCGCACCTCTGGTCTGGGTCGGGTAAAAGCCGGGCTGACAGCCGCTCTGCGCGCCGGTAGGCTCATGCCATGAATATCGATGACATTGCCGCTAAAGCGGCCGCGAAAATTGACGCCGCCAGGGACGCCAAAGTGAACGCGGTAAAGAAGGCCGCCGCCAGTGGCGTCGAACTGGCAGAAGCAGCGCACCTGCTCGCCGCAGCCGAACAGAAATACGCTCAGGATTATCAGGGTGCCTTGCGCGCCGACTGGACCGAATCTGACCTGCGCGGGTTCGGCCTAGATGCGCCCGCCAAGAAGGCCGGCGGCCGTCCCCGGAAGAAGCCCGAGCGCCGTACACCTAACCGGGATGACACCAAGAACAGCGGCATCTCCGATATCAACATTCCAGCCGGAAGCGAACAGTAACCCCTCGCCCACAAGTGCACGGCAAAAGCAATTTCCTTCGGGCTTTTCCCGCACACAAGTGGACGACGGGACCCACCGGACCGGCTGCACACAACCACCACGGCACCTACCAGCTAAACGTCGCCCTGGGTTGAGCGGTGGTTGTGCACAGCCTCCTTGTAAATGGGGCGGGGAAAGCCCGGCCACCTTTCCCATGGTCTAAGACTTTGGGGCGGCCGTCTCCCCTGCCGCCCTGGCCGGGTTCTTTTCAGCCGGGACGACACACATCTACCGCGCGGGCCCGGGCTGGCGCAGGCACAGGAACCATGACGCCGTGAGCAGCTTCTAAGGCACCTGGGGATTTGCACCGGGGTACTAAACGCTTTCACCCAAGATCTACCGAACGCCGCGCACGCCAGGAACGAAACCACCAAGACACGAGCAGTCACAGCAGCGGGCCGCAGCTAAGAAGGCCACGCACAACACCACCGGAAGTTTGGGGACTTACGCCATGCTGATGAACGAATTAGCCGCACGAATTCGCGCGAGCCACTTGATGGTCCGTACCTCTGATGAATGGGACGGGCTCTCAGCCGCCCTGGTTCAGGCATACCACGCCAAAGATGACGAACTCATTGAACAACTACGATCACCATTCCTGCAATCCTGGCGAACAGTGACCAGTTACGTCTTACGGGACACCTTTGACGCTGCCGGCATCACCGTGACGGCACCAGAACACCCTTGGGGAATCGCAACCCTGACGGCGAACGGACACAGTTGTGAACCGCTCCTCTGCGATACCCCGGAAGATGAGGGTGGCAAAGCAGCTGCCGCCGTTTACGGCGGCCTTCAACTGCTCACCTTCGACCAAATCATAAACGGCTACATCGACGGCCTCTCCGAACTGCGTCTGGGCTGAAGCCTATGAGGAAATATCACCCTGGGGGAAGCAATGAAACTCACTACCCACATCAAGTCAGCCGCCGATGGGAAACTATCCCTGAGCATTGAGGAAATCCCGGCGCTCGAAGTTGCCGTAAAGAATGTCGGGGAGATTCCCGAAGCCGTACAGGCCGCGGCCGCAAAGCTGACAGGCCGTGACAAGTCGGAGTTCATCATCGAAGTCCGCTACTAGGACAAGTTCCTCCAGTCGCTGGCGAAAGAACGCTGCTGTACCGTACCGATTGAAGGCCCGCCGGTCCCCCATCGGCGGGCCTCCTTCTTGCCCATTCAGGGGCGCCTTATGCTACATGAATGACTGCCCTGCCCGACGATGACCCCCGGCACGGAACTGCTAACGGATATGGCAACCTCAAATGCCGGTGTGATCGGTGCCGGGAAGCTAACAGATTGGCTCACTCTGCCTACATGGAACGAATCCGCGTCGAGGGCCGCGTGCTCGGTAGGCACGGGACAGCGCTGAGCTACGATTCCGGATGCCGCTGCCAGTCCTGCAAGGCAGCCCACAACAAAAAATCCCGCGATTACAAAAGGCGTCAGCGTATCCAGAAAAATGGAATCCCCCCTTATGAGCGCCCTTCCCCCCAATGACGCCCGGCTGGCCAAAGTTGCACCGCGCGCACCTTACAAAACCCATCGCCAACAGCATCTAGGAGATTTTCTGGACCTTCTTCAGGGGCATGGTTGGCTTGTGTGGGAGCTTGGCCACGAGGACTCTCCAACGCTTTTTAGCATCGCCGAGCCGGGCTTCCGCGCAGCCATCTACCGAACTTGGGAGGCTGAAGCCCTCGCCCAGCGCATTGCTGACAGGGAAGGAATTGCCTGGCTGCCCGTTCCATACCCCGGGAGCTTCGATCGCTACGAAGAAACTCTGACCAAAATCAGGGCCCTGGAGAACCAACAGTGAAGTACATGCAACGACACTCGTCTTCGGCTCCGAAGAACCTTCGGCACTCCCCCTGAATGAGCCACACGGGCAGGTTAGTCCCCGTCTTGCCATGTCCCACTTCCTTAGAAGTGGGACAGCCGGGATGGGACACTCCCCCATCCACCCGGTTCTGTCGGTTTCAGAAGTCGTCTGCACTGGATTCCGCGGAACTACGGGGCTCGTGCAGGCGACTCCTGACATGAAAGCGTTCGAAGTCGTCTGCACCAACCGTTGTTCTGTCTGAAGTCGCGTGCACCAACCGTCATTCTGTCTGAAGTCGCCTGCACGAACCGCCACGGACGTTCGGGACTTTTAGGCGTTCGGCTGGGTCTCGGCGGTCAACGTCTCCGGCGGACGGGGCGGCAGATAACGGTAGAGGCTGGAGCGGGTGATACCCGTGGCTTCGACAATCTCGGAGATGGACTGATTTTCCTGATCGCGAAGGTGGACGGCGTAGGCGAGCTTCGCTGCATCGATCACGCTGGGCCGGCCGATCCTTTTGCCTTTAGCAACAGCAACGGCGCGCGCGTGAGCTGCGCGTTCGATCGCGTAGGTTCGTTCCATTTGGCCGAAGAGCGCGAGCATCACGACTGCCAACTGCGACATGGGATCTTCCGGATTGGCGGAATCAACCCGGATCGGGTCGGCCAGGTTCCGGACCCCGACGCCGCGGCCCGCCAGGTCGTGGATGAGGTTCAGGGTGTCCCGGACGGTACGGCCCAACCGGTCCAGGGTGTGCACCACGATAACGTCTCCATCGCGGGCCTGGTCGAGGGCTTCATGCAGACCGGGCCGGTTTGTCGTGGATCCGGATTTCTTGTCCACATAAATATGTTTGGCGGGGATTCCCTCGCCGCGCAGTGCGTCGATCTGCCGGTCGAGGTCCTGTTTCGCGGTCGAGACGCGGGCATACCCAATATCCATGGAGCAACTGTACCGATATTTATCCTGCACGCTCCGCACGGGACGTCTAAAAGAAGATAGTTTTGGAACGAAATGGCTTGGCGTGTCGCAACTCTTCGGAGAACCAGCCCCGGGCGTTCCATTTCCTAGGAACTGGGACGCCCGGCTGACGTCTTCGAAAGAAGGACTGTGAATCGCAGGGGGTATTTGGCGTTGTTCTGTCAGCGGTAAATGGCGGTGCCCGTCCGAGGAACCGCTTTCAGGCACTGTTGTTCTGTCTGGGAATGCATCGAGAGCACATACGAGAGGCCGATGATCGCGCCGTCGCTCGACTGGAGCCGAGCGACCTTTTGCCCCCGTGGCTCGGTTCGCGCGTCGTGCAATAGCCCGAAGCACTCTGTCTCTTCAACTCGTCCGCGTCGACTTGGACCCTGGCTGGCCAGTGCCACTAGCGATGCGCCGGACAGGACGAACAGGGGCTCGCTCACGGAAATCCTCGTCGAAGATTCGAGGTCCGGGTGAATGATGAGGACCGGGCCGGATGCCGCGGCTGGGGTGACCGTCACGGGAAGAATCTCGGCGGTGAGAAAATGTGTGGCGGGAAGGCATAGGGTGCATTTTCCAGTGTGTGAACGGGCGGGCCGGGTGCGAGTCCTCGCCGTTGCCCGTGAATTGACGAAGGCGGGGGCTCCGGGTACTGCCGGCAGTCTCGCAGAGGACCGGGAGGGCGGTTCCATCGATATGGATGGAACCGCCCATTGAAGCCGGACTTCCAGGGCCAGCGCCCTGGCCGGGCCGCTGGACCCAGGGAATGTCGCCGGCGGTCGCAGTGTGCCCGCGATCAGCCCGGTCAAGCGGTGTTCCCGGCAGCTTGGTCAGTGTCGCTGACCCGGATCATCCGCACGGGCCCGTGCCTATGGTCCCTGGTGTCCTGCCCGCTGTCAGTCGCCGACGCCGGGGATCAGGTCCGACATCGCGAAAATCACGACGAGCGAAAGCAATACCAGGGCGACGATCATCGGTGTTTTGCTCCACCGGTCCGTGGCACGGTGGTAGGGGTTTGCCGCGTCGGAGAGAACGGCCCGGGTGCTACTCTCGTCATCCTCGGGTTCACCGCCGGGTTTCACCGGTTCATGGTCCTCACCGTGTCCTTCGTTTTCATGGTCACCGGGTGCCCCGTTGTGGTCTGGATTCATGGCAAATTCCTTTCAGGTGGACGTTCTTGGATGGATCGTTGTTTTCCTCCGGGACCGGTGATGGGCCCTCGCTCATCCGGCAGCTTTGAGGTTGGTGGAATCCAGCGCCGCCCGGAGGGCTTTGGCGAGTGTTACGGCGTCTTCCACTGCCCAGAAGTGGGCGTAGAAGAGCCGCGGTTCATCGGTCACGGAATGATTGTGCACGGAGACGACGGTGATGCCGCCTTTGCGGAGGGCCTGGATCACTTTCTGCACTTCGGGCCCGATCATGGCGAAATCACCGTTAATGGCGGCTTTGCCGCCGCCGACAGGCTGGAAATTGATGGCCGTGGTCACTCCGAAAGTGGGGGGCAGGACGTGCCCTTCGTCGGTGATGGTCTCGGCGCGCGGGAGCGAGAACTTGTAGATTCCGCCGTCCGCGGCGCCTTTGCGGCCCAGTGCGGCATCAATCCCGGCGGAGTCCAGGTCCGGGGCCGTCTGGTCCCCGGCCGCGGCGGCCGGTGCGATGGCGGTGGCGTCCAGCGCCGCTTTGAGTCCCTCGGCGAGCTTCACGGGATCACCCATCGCATGGATGTGGGTCCACCACACCGAAGGGGACTGCTCGGGCAGGTGTTTATGCAGGGCAGTCTGCCCGATGCCGTGGGCCTGCAGCGCGTCCGTGACCTTGGGGAGCTCCGCCTCGGTCACGACCAGGTCACCCATCAGCATCGTCCCGTCGTCATACTTGGCGAACGCCGCGTAGCCTCCCAACGACAGGCCGGACTTGACCGCCACGCCGCCGGTGACAACATGAAGATCCGTCCTGGGCAACGGGATCCGGTAGACGGTGTTCCCGTCTCCGAATTTGCCGGTACGACCCAGCGCATCGGTGACCGGGTTCCAGTCGGCCTCAGCGGTGGACGCGGGCTGCAGCTGCTTGGCATCCGCCCCCATGGAGGAATCATGAGTGCTGCCAGTACTTGGACCCGCGGCGGGCGTCCCCCCACCGACCGTGCCTGTTCCAGTGCAGCTGGCCAGTGCCAGGGGCAGCAGCAGCGCGAGGACCGCCAGTCGATGGGGAAAGCTGCGATTGTTCGGAGGTGTCATTTTCCGGGACTCCTTGGGGTCTTTGTCGGCCTGCTAATCGTCATCATTCTCGGCGTCCGTCCCTCCGGGCAGCACACCGAGGACCTTGTCGTCCTTGTCCAGACGGACCCTGAGCGGGGTTCCATCCGGTTGGACGACCGCCACGTCCCACGCCGCAGGTCCCTGCTCACGCAGGGAAAGGACTTCCCCTCCATGGCTGCCGGGAACCGCGGCAACTGCCGCAGCGCGTGCATGGTTTCCAACCCGGTGATATAACCGCCCTGGCTCTGTACCGTCAGCGCACCGGCCGTTGCTGCGGCAGCAAGGAAAACACCACCGGCCACGAACAGGCTGATCCTGGTTCTGCGCTTCATCGCTCTCCTCATCGTGACGGTTGGGAGTCCTTGGAACGAACCCATTCCCCCTAATCATGATGTAACCAACGGCACATATTATGCAACCAGTGTTGCAAAGTGTTGGAGTGGTGCTGATCGGCCGGGGACGGTTGTTCAGCCGGAGGGCTACTCCCGCACCGCGTGGGGCCCGGATTAGATGTGGTGTCACCGCCGAGGATGAGGCAGCGCTGGAAGGACACGTAGAGGCCCTCGGGAGGGGCCGCCGGTTCCGGCGGGGCGGGGGTCCTTGTCATGGGCAGGGCCACGCATCATATCCATCAACAGTTCCCGGGTCACGGCGGAAGGTTCAGGCTGTGACCCGGCCGCATGGAGGGAGCCACTTCACGGATCCAGGCGGTCACAGTGGGTCACGTTCGACGTCCACTGAACACGACCATGCAACCATGGTTACACTTTATGTGCGGCCGGCGAAGGAAATCGCCCATCGCCGGTCCGGGTATGCGGAGGCCGGCCCGGTGTTACGGACCGGTGACCCTGAGCAGTGATGGCTAGTAGGAAGTTGAAGACTCTATGAATATGAAATCCGACCCCGGGGCGACACTGGCCGTGCGTGATCTGGTTCCGTTCCGGACCGCGGTGCGGACCTGGTTCCTGATTTCGCTGGAGACCTTCGGAGGTCCCGCTGGCCAGATCGCGGTGATGCAGCGCGTCCTCGTGGATGAGAAGCGGTGGATCGGGCATAGGAGGTTCCAGCACGCGCTAAACTTCTGCGTCCTGTTGCCGGGACCGGAGGCCCAGCAGCTGGCCATCTATATCGGGTGGCTGCTCAACGGCAGGCTGGGCGGACTCGTCGCCGGAGTCCTGTTCGTGTTGCCGGGTATGGTTGCGCTGCTGGTACTCTCCGTCATCTACGTTGCCTTCGGTACGGTCCCGGTCATCATGGCGGTGTTCGCGGGGGTGGCTGCCGCGACCCTGCCGATTGTGGCCCAGGCCGTGGTCCGGGTGGGAAAGCGGGCACTGTCCCACCCGGTCCTGGCTGCCCTGGCGTTGGCGGCCTTCGTGGCGTTGGCGTCCTTTGCCGTACCGTTCCCGGCCGTCATCGCCGCTGCGGGCCTCGCCGGCTGGGTCCTGAACCGTGCCGCCCCCGGGGCGATTGTCGCGGGCCCGGAGAAGGACGGGGCGGACACCGTCCCGCCGGTCATCGCGGATGACGCGCTGCATGCCGACCGGCTCTCGGGTGCGCGGACGGGCCTGATCCTGGCGGCCGGTCTGGTGCTGTGGTTCCTGCCCATTGTGGCCGTCGTGTTGTGGACCGGCCCCGGGTCGGCCCTGACCCAGCAGGGCCTGTTCTTTTCTGGCGCCGCAGTGGTCACCTTCGGCGGGGCGTATGCGGTCCTGTCCTATATCGCCCAACAGGCGGTGGATGTCTTCCACTGGCTTTCCCCCGGAGAGATGGTCCGCGGTCTGGCCCTGGCGGAAACCACGCCAGGGCCCCTGATCATGGTCGTGCAGTTCGTCGCGTTCGTCGGCGCGTACCGCCACCCGGGGAACCTTGATCCCTGGGTGGCTGCTTTCATCGGGGCGCTGCTGACCACCTGGGTGACGTTCGTTCCCTGTTTCCTGTTCATCTTCCTCGGCGCTCCGTACGTTGAACGGCTCCGGGACAACAGGACGCTGGCCGGAATCCTGGCGGGCATTACCGCCGCCGTCGTCGGCGTCATCGCGAACCTGGCCCTGTACTTCGCCGTCGATGTCTTCTTTTCACAGACAACGGCACTGGACTGGGGTCCGGTTCACCTGAGGCTGCCGGACCCGGGAGCGGTGAACCCCGTGGCAGCCGTGATTGCTGCCGCCGCCGGGCTGATGATCTTCAGGTTCCGTTTCTCGGCCCTGCGCACCATAGGAGTCTGTGCCGTGCTGGGCCTCGGCGCCGGACTGGCCGGCCTGCCTTTGGGCTGACCCTCAGTCCAGTCGCGACGACGGGCGAGGGGCAGCCTTCCGGCGGTGATCAGAGGCGGTTGTTTCCGTGCAGGAGGGCGTGGCGCTGGTGTTCGTACAGCCCGTCGAACAGGGTTCGGGTGAGCGTGAGGACCTCATCGTCGCCGGCGACCAGCGAGAGCCCGCGGCAGATGACATCAAGTCCCGGCGCCTCGGGGGAGTCGAACTTGTCATCGGCCAGGTCGGCCTCGTGCACCATGTGCGCGATCTGCCACAGCACGGGATCGGTGAGTTCGTAGCGGCGCAGGATGGTTTTCGAAGCTGCAGTCATCACCGTGATGGGACAGGTCCGCGCAGCGCATGTCGAAGGCGGTGGCATCGGCGGGCACGGCCGCCGGGTCGTGGACGAACACGAAGCGGGCGTCGGGGTCGATGCAGCGCCGGATCAGCCGTGCACAGGCCGCACGGTCCACGTGCACGCCGGCCCTTGTCGCCCATTTCACGGCGCCGCTTCCAGGGCCCGGCCAAGCCCGCGATGGCCGCGGCCGCGGTGTCCCGTTCGGGCGGGGGAAAATAATCGCGCTGCTGGATCCGGTGCAGTTCGCGGCGCAGCCGCCGTGACGTCTTCATCCGTCCGGCCTCGTCGTCCAGCCCCGCCTGGGCGGCTTCGTCCGCGACCTGCCGGTATTCCCCGGCGATGCTTTCTCCTGGGCCGGGGAGCCAGGGCTGCCGGTCCAGATCTGCGCTTCCCCTCCGGCCTGGAGGACTTCCTCAGCCACCCATTCGAGCTGTTCACGTGTCCGTCCAGGATCTGTCCGGCCCCGATTCGGCGCAGCCGGCGCCAGACCGAAATCCGGGGCGTCGATGGTTCGCAGGGGATTCGGTACGCCAGCAGGACCCAGTCAGCTCGGCTCACCAATTCATCGTAGGAGGACCGGTAATCCTCCGCAACGGCGCGCCTGCGCCGGCGGCATCAGTAGAGGAAGACATCAACGACCAGGGCCGCGGCCGCGGCCGCCAGTGCAAGATAAGCGAGCTTCGGCGCCGGGTCTTTCCTGCCCGCGCCGAGCATCAGGGCAACTCCCGCGCCTGCCAGCGTAAAGATCCCGGATCCGGTGTCCTGCCAGCTGATCGGGAAAAGGAGGAACGGCAGGTCATGGGAAAACAGGTCAAGGGCCCCGGTCCAGGTGAGGATTGAATTCCAGAATACCGGCATGACAAATGCGGCACCGGCAACGGTGGCCAGCACGGAGACGCGGCGTTCCTTCAGGAACACGGCGGTCACAGCCAGCGCCACAAGAGCCGACAGGAACGCGCCGAGGAGCATTTGGAGAGGATTCATCTGAGCTTTCGCGGTCGTTGGGAAGGGCCGCTTATTATTGTAACCGTGGTTGCAATAATAAGCGGAGCCTTGTTGCTTGCAATATATCCGCCTGGCCGAACGGGGACTCCTTGCTACGCCGGCACGGGAAGACGAGGATGTTCATGATGCCGGTACTGCTGGTTCTGACGACCATGCTCGCGGGCTGCTCTCCTTCGGCCCCGCAGGGGCGGCGGCAGCTTCCGCTGCGACAGGTTCAGGATGTTCCGTTGCCGGGAGGAGCCATCCGTCTGGACTATCAGGCTATCGATCCGGCCGCCAAGAGACTCCAGGGCGACGCCGTCGAGGAAATCCTTGCGTCCCATCCAGCGGCACTTCTCGACGAGGTCCCGTTGCATGTAGCCCGCGGTGGCGATCGGACCGCCGAACCCGGTCGTGCCCAGGTGCAAGAAGCACAGGATGAAGCGGCCGAACGGCACCGGCGCTATGGCTGGTTCAAGGGTCTCGTCCCCGGCGCCGCCCCGGGCCGGTCCGTCGCCGGGGGTCACGGTTTGGGCTCCATGATGCGCATCACCGGGTGGCCGTCGATGTTTTCCAGCGGGAAGTAGACCTGGTGGGT
The DNA here is from genome assembly GCA_023264815.1 of Arthrobacter sp. Classification (GTDB taxonomy): domain Bacteria; phylum Actinomycetota; class Actinomycetes; order Actinomycetales; family Micrococcaceae; genus Arthrobacter. The sequence goes on from JAHFUZ010000033.1 coordinate 26,724, forward strand.
AACCTGGTCGACGGCGACGGTGTGGGCGTTGTCGGCGAGTTTGCCGGACGCCTTGGGTGTCAGGGTGCGGTTCTGTTCGTCGAAGACATTGACGATGCCGGACTCCGAGGCGACGTAGAGGCGGTGCAGTCCCGTATCGAAGGCGAGCACGTCCGGGTTGTCGCCGGTGTCGAACCGGGCGGTGACCTGTTTGGTGTCCAGGTCCAGGACCAGGAGTTTCGCGCTGCCCTCGCAGGCGACGAACGCCAGCTTGTTGGCCCCGTCGACGTAGAGGCCGTGGTTGCTGGTGCAGTCCGGGACCGGGATTCTGTCGGTGACCGTGTCAGTGTCCGGGTCGATGATGGCGAGCTCGTTGCGGTCCTGGACGTTGACCAGGACCGTCCCGCTGGAGGGGTCGTAGATGCTGTTGCCTGCTTCCCCGCCGATCTCGATCGGGGCCTTCGCGGTGTTCGTGGCGAGGTCGATCACCGTTTCGGCGTGGTCGTGTTCGTTGGAGACGTAGGCCTTGCCGTGGACCGGGTCGTAGGCGATCCCGTCCGGCGTGTTCCCTGCCGGGACCCGGGCGGTCACCTTGAGGGTGTTGGTGTCGATGAGGGCGACTTCGTTGGTTCCCGAAACGGCGGCCAGGAGGAGATGCCGGTCGGGCGCGAGGGTGACACCGTGAACCGAGGGTGTCCCCGGCACCGTCCCCGCCACCGTGCCTCTGGCCAGGTCGACGGCGTGGACGGTGCCGTCGCCGAGGTGGGCGATGTAGAGCCGCTTCGCCCCGGCGTCGAGGGCTTGGTAGTCGAGCCTGCTCGCCGCGCCGGGCAGGGCGATGTCCTGGACCTGGGTCAACGGCAGCGCCGACGCCGGGGCCGGTCCCGAGCAGGCACTCAGGGATGCCGGTAGCAGCAGGGCCAGCAGCCCTGCGGCGATCAACGCGGTCTTCGCGGGCCTGCGCGATAGTGTCGGTCCCATGGCTGTCTCCGTTCCGGTCAGAGGATGATGACGTTGGTGATGAATGCGACCAGGCCGCCGACCACCGCGGGAAGGGCCCGGCGGCCCAGTTCCCGGTGGACGGAGGCGACGACGGCCGGCGGCAGGGCGCCGGCGATCAGGCACCCCGCGTCCCCCACGCTGACGGCGGGCATGAAGTCCTCGTTCAGCGAGAACGCGTTGGCCAGTATCCGCCAGGCGATGACGGCCAGCAGCGTGCCCGCCGCGGCCGCGGCAAGATCCGCAACCGGCCAGCGGGCATACCTGCAGGCAAGGGCCACCGCGGCCGCCGCGATAACAGCGGAGATCACAATAAGCACGGGCGAAATCATGGGCGTCCTCCTGAAGCCTCGATGGCGGCGAGCACCGCATCCGGCCTGAACCATACCAGTTCAAGGTAACCACGGTTACAATTATATGGTGAAGAGTGAACCATTGATACCCGGCGGCTGGGTCCTGTTGAACTACCGGATGCCCCGCATCCCGTCCGGTCCGAGAGTCGCCATCTGGAGGCGGCTGCAGGCCCTGGGCGTCGCACAGCTCGGTGACGGGCTCGTCGCCCTCCCGGCCGACGCCCGCACCCGGGAGCACTTCGACTGGATCGCGGCCGAAGTCAGACAGGCGGGCGGAACCGCCGGCCTGTGGTTGAGCCAGCCCGCGTCCCTGGGGCAGGAGCGTGAGATCGCTGCAGGGATGGCCGCCGACCGTGCCCGGGAATACGAGGACGTCACGGCCGCTGCACACGCGGCCACGGCCCTGGATGCAACCGAACGCGCCAGGGCCGTGAAGCGGCTCCGTGCCGAGCTGCGCCGGATCGGCCGGCGCGACTACTTCCCGCCCCGGGAACGCGACACTGCCCACGCCGCCGTCACCGGCCTCGCCACCGCGGAGCTTCCCGCCCGCGCCATCAGCCCCTCGGGAGGACAGCCATGAAGTGGGCCACCCGCACCGGCGTCCACGTTGACCGGGCCGCCTGCGCCTGGCTGATCCGCAGGAACATCGACACCGCCTGCGAGTTCGTCTTCGTGGCGGACCCCGCCGAGGTCCCCGCCGACGCGGTGCCCTTCGACATGCCCGGCGTGGACCTGACCCACCACGGCCACGACTGCACCTTCGAAACCATGCTGCGCCGCTACGAGATCCAGGATCCCGTCCTGTGGAAACTCGCCGAAATCATCCACGAAGCCGACATCGACGACGAACGCTTCGACGCACCCGCCGCACCCGGCCTGGACATCATCATCCGCGGACTCTCCATGACCCTGAACGACCAACAGACACTCGCCGTGTGCGGCCCCATCCTGGACGGCCTCTACGACTACCTCAAACGATCCCTCATCCTCGGCCGCGAACCCTCCTGACCGCGACAGGCCGGATATGCACGTCATGCCGCAAGCTCCGGGTCCCCGCCGGCACGCCGCAGGAATGAAACCGTGGTTACAATAAAATCGGAATGGGCCGACCGGTAGCCGACAGGCTCCCCCCACCCCTTGACTGGAGTCTGATGATGACCGCAGAGATGCGAACCGAGACCGCCCCCGCCGAGTACGCCGACGTTGTCCTGGTCGGCGCGGGAATCATGAGCATGACGCTCGGAGTGCTCCTGAAAGAACTTCAGCCCAGCTGGAGCATTGCCGTGGTGGAGCGTCTGGGAAGCGCCGGGGGTGAAAGTTCGGACTCCTGGAACAACGCAGGCACGGGACACGCGGCCCTGTGTGAACTGAACTACACCCCCGCAGGCAGGGACGGAACGGTATCCCCGGACAAGGCGATCGCGATCAACGAACAGTTCCAGGTCTCGCTGCAGTTCTGGGCCCACCTCGCCGCCACCGGCAGGGTCGGCGCACCGAAAACGTTCATCAACCCGGTACCGCACATGAGTTTCGTCTGGGGAGGGCAGGCCACGGACTATCTTCACCGCCGGTATGAGGCACTGAAGCCGCAGCCCCTGTTCAGCACCATGGAGTTCTCCGACCGGGCCGACCAGCTGGAGGAGTGGACGCCTCTGGTCATGACAGGACGCCGCGCCGTTCAGCCCGTGGCGGGCTCCCGCGTGGCCGGCGGAACCGACGTCGATTTCGGAGCGCTGAGCCGCACCATGGCAGGCTTCCTGCAACGCAACGGCGCGGAACTCAACTTCGAGCACGAGGTCACGGACCTGGCCCGCGACACCAATGGCCGCTGGGACGTCTCCGTGCACAACCTCGGGTCAGGACGACGAGCGAAAATCAGGTCCCGGTTCGTGTTCATCGGCGCCGGGGGTGGAGCGCTGCATCTTCTCCAGCGCTCCGGCATTCCCGAGGGCAGAGGCTTCGGCGGATTCCCGGTCTCGGGCCAGTTCCTGCGCTGCACAAAAGATGAAATCGTCCGGGCGCACCACGCGAAAGTCTACGGGCAGGCCTCCGTCGGCGCTCCCCCCATGTCCGTTCCGCACCTGGACACGAGGGTCGTTGATGGAAAACGGTCCCTGCTGTTCGGCCCGTATGCCGGGTTCACCAGCCGGTTCCTCAAGAGCGGGTCCCTGCTGGATCTGCCCCGTTCCATCCGGCCCTCGAACCTCGGCCCCATGCTCGCGGTCGCCCGGGACAACCTCGACCTTTCCAGATACCTGCTGGGAGAGGTCCTGAAAAGCCGGGAGGCAAAGATCCGCACGCTGACGGACTACATGCCCACAGCCCAGGACGCCGATTGGGACCTGATCACGGCGGGCCAGCGGGTTCAGATCATCAGGAAAGACCCGACCAGGGGCGGAGCGCTGCAGTTCGGGACTGAGCTCATCACCTCCGGCGACGGGTCTCTTGCCGCCCTTCTGGGCGCCTCCCCCGGCGCTTCGACCTCAGTGTCGATCGTGCTGGATCTGCTCGAACGCAGCTTCCCTCAGCAGTTCCCCCGCTGGCAGCCCCGGCTGACGGACATGATCCCCGGATACGGACACCGGCTCAACGACAACCCGGCGCTGGCCGAGGAAGTGCTCGCCCGCACCGGCGCTGCGCTGCAACTTCACCCCGGCAGCGGGGACGGCAACCAGGGCGGGGGTGCTGCCCGTGGGGCGCGCTGATACGTACCTTCAACCCGGCGCCCCGGATCCGGTGCTTCCCAAGGACCTGGTCCTTGACCTGGCCGGACGGTTTCTTCCCGACGGAAACAACGGCGCCGATACGCGCTTCGACGTGGACGAGTCCGGCGGCGAAGCCCGGGCGTACATGCTCGGAAGTGGCATCGTCGTCAAGACACAGCGCCCCCACCGGCTGCGCCCGCGCACGAGCCTTGAGAAGGAAGCACACGTTCTGAGCCTGCTCGCAGGACCCCTGGCCGGGCGGATCCCGCGGCTGTTCGGCTACGGCAGGGAGGACACCGCGGCAGGCCCGGTGGAGTTTCTGGTGATGAGCAGGATCCGGGGATGCGCCGCCCTCCATGCCGGCCTTCCGGCGCGGGAGGCGCTGCTGGCCAGTTTGGCGGATGTCCTGCGCTCGGTCCACGCCGCCGACGTTACCGGCCTTCGGGACAGCGGCCTGTTACCCGCCGACGTCGACTCAGCCGCCCTGCGCGGCCGTCTACAGCTCGGATTCGCCGATGCGTGCGACGGATTCGCCGCACACCGCGACCGGTATGCCGGTGCGGGTGCCCCGGAACGGATCGCCATCGCGGCGGTCGATGCCCTCGCGGGCCTAACGGACGAATCACCGGTTCTGCTGCATTCCAATCCCGGGCCGACGCATGTCTTCGTCGGGGACGGCGGCCTCTGTACCGGGCTGATCGATTTCGGCGACGCCTATGCATCCCATCCGGCCCTGGACCTGCGCAGCTGGCCCGATCCGGCGGACCGCATCGTGCTCCATGAGGCCTATACCGGCGGCCGGCCGACCACCCGCGGGTTCGACGCAGTCTGGACGGTTGTCATGATCCTCGCGGACCTGAACGCGATGCTGCACAGGGCCGACCTTGCCGAGGCGGCCGGTCGCGATCTTGCCCTGCGTCTGGCGCAACTGTGAGCAGCGGACCTGCCGTGTGAACGAGGACCCGGCCCCTGTCCGGCCCGGGAGCGGAAACCCCGGTCTCTGGCGCGCGATGCTGCCCTACGGCCGCCAGGTCGCCGGGCTGCTGGTCCTCGGCTCCGTGTGCGGTGTCCTGATGAACACCGCTGTTGTGCTGCCGTCGCTGCTGCTGGGACAGGCAGTGAATACGGTGGTGCAGTTCCGTGACGGGCAGGCCGACGCGGCCTCGGTCACCGCGGCGCTGGTGCTTCTGGTCGCCGGGACCCTCGCGACGGAACTGCCGCGGATCGGCAAACGCTGGTGGCTTGGCGTGTCCAGCACCCGCCTGCTCGCCAACGTTCGCTCCGATGCTCTGCGCGGGGTTCTGGCCTGGCCCGCGGACCGGCTGCACCGCGCATCAGTCGGTGACCTCATGGCCAAAATCATTGGGGACGTCGAAGTCCTCGGTCTCGGCGTCAAGGAGGTGATGATCGAAACGTGGGACACCCTGCTGTTCTCGCTGTCCTTCGCCGTGGCCATGATCCTTCTTGATCCGGGGCTGGCCCTCCTGGCACTGGTGCCCGTGCCGGCGGCGCTGGCCCTTGGCAAGGCGGCCGGCACCTGGGTATCCCGGCGCACGCTGCGGGCGAGGGAGGCTAACTCCCTGCTGACCGCTTTCGCCCAGGAGGGGCTGACGGGTCTGCGGGTGCTTCGCGTATCGGGCCGCGGGGGCGCCTACGCGAACCGCCTGCGCGCGCTGGCCGAACACCAGGCCCATGCCGAGATCGCGGCCACAAGGCTGCAATCAGCACTCGCTCCCGCTTACACGGCGCTGACCAGCGCCGGTGTCGTCGCCGTGCTGTGGGTCGGTGGCCAGCAGGTGACAGCCGGCACTCTCACCATCGGAGGCCTGGTCGCGTTCCTGACGATGTTCACGCGGTTCACCGGCCGGGCCTTCCGGATACCGCAGATGGCCAACCGCGTGCAGGCCGCCGCCGCCGCCCACACCAGACTTGCCCCGCTGCTGGCTCCGCCGCCCCCGCAGCGAAACGAACCAAAGCACGCGGCCTGGAACCCGGCCCGGATCGCCGGACTGACCCGGCAAACAAACCCCCGGACCAGCCGGCGCGGTCCGGGAGGCGCTGCCGTGAGCGTCAGGAATCTGTCCTTCACCTACCCCGGAGCCACCGCCCCGGCACTGAAAAACGTGGACCTGGACATTGCGCCCGGTGCGCTGGTCGCCGTGACGGGCCCGGTCGGTTCCGGCAAGACCGCATTGGCCGGGATTCTTCTTGGACTGCACCGGCCCGACCACGGACGCGTCCGGGTGGACGGGGCCGACCCGGCCACCTGGAGCGCCGATGACCGCGCCGGGGTCGGCTACCTCCCACAAGCGCACCAGGTTTTCTCCGGCAGCATCGAACAGAACATCCTGCTCACCGACGGCTCCGACCACGCTGACAGGGAGGAACCCAGCCGTCTGAGGCAGGCCCTGCACACCGCGCAGCTCGACGACGATCTCGCCGGGATGCCCGAGGGCACGGCCACCGGGATCGGCGAGCAAGGAGTGCGCGTCTCGGGCGGCCAACGCCAACGGATCGCGCTGGCCAGGGCGCTGGCCGCTCCGCACACACCGCCCCGGCTGCTCGTCCTGGACGATCCGTTCTCCGCCCTTGACCTGGTCACCGAAGCCGGGCTGATCACGGCACTCCGCGCCGCTGTCGGTCCGGGCGCCCCCGCGGAACGGCAGGCAACGGTGCTCCTGTGCTCGACCCGATTGGCCGCCTTCCCCGAGGCCGACCTCATCGTCGTACTCGACGCCGGCCAGGTCCTTGAAAGCGGAACACATTCCCGGCTCCTCGCAGCCGGAGGCCTCTACGCGCGCATCTTCACGGCACAGCAGCACGTCACGGCCGCGCGGCAGGAAAAAACGTGAGCACCCACCCTGCCGTCGCCCCGCCGGCACCCGCGCTCCTGGCCCGCGAGCTGGGAGCACTGATCCGCCCCTGGCGCGCACGGATTGCAGGCGTCCTCATCTGCGTGCTCGGGGCAGCCGCGCTCAACCTCGTCCCCGCCCTGGTCCTGCGGCACATCATCGACACCGGGCTCACCCCGGCGGGCAACGCCGGCCTGGGCCCGGCCGCATGCCTCTACCTGGGCGCCCTGGTAGGCGCCGCACTGCTCACCTCAGGCTACGGCTACCTCGCTGCCACGCTCGCCCAACTCAGCCTGGCCGAACTTCGGGGACAGCTGTTCGAACACCTGCTCCGGCTGCCAACGGCCTACCACGACCGGACCCCCATCGGGGACTCCATCTCCAGAACCACGGCCGACGTGGAGACGATCGGCAACCTGTTTTCCTCCTCCGTGCCGACCCTGATAGGACAGACAGCCGGGCTCTCAGCCGCCGTCGCGACCATGCTTGCCCTCAGCCCCGTCCTCACCGGCGCCGTCATCATCACCATTCCTCCCATCGTGCTGCTCACCCGTCAATTCCGACGCAAAGTCCGTGATGCCGAACGCGCCACCCGGAAAGCAGTGGGACTGGCGAATTCCCAACTGGCAGAAGACTTATCGGCGGTAGACGTCATCCGCGGTTTCGGACGCGAAGCCCTGTTCGCCAACCGGTTCCGGCTGGTCCTGCTCCAATGGCTGCAGGCCGCGAACCGATCCGTCCTCTACAGTGCGTTCTACGCCCCCATGCTGGCCACACTCGCTGCAGTGGCCACCGCCTCACTGCTGTGGCTGGGCACCCGGAACGCATTCGATGCCTTCGGGGTGAGCGTGGGAACCCTGACCGCCTTCGTCGTGCTGTTCGCGCAATTCTTCACCCCGCTGGTGAACCTCGGGGAGGAATGGCAAAACGTTCAGGGAGCCCTCGCCGGCGCCGAACGCGTCTTCGCCGTCCTCAGGCTCCCGCCCGACCAGCCACCCCCAGGATCCGGGCCCCCGCCCACGCTCCCTGAAGGAGACATGGCGCTGGCCGTCAATGACGTCACCTTCGGCTACAGTGCCTGCCAGAGCGTGCTGCACCATGTCACACTGACCGTGCGCGCCGGAGAGCACGTGGCAGTCATCGGCCGCACCGGCGCCGGCAAATCAAGCCTCCTGTCCCTGCTGGCCGGCCTGTACCGCCCATGGTCCGGACACATCACCCTTGCCGGCTCGGACCCATGCAGCCTCGACGACACCGGCCGCCGGGCCGTGCTCGGCTACGTACCTCAAAACGTGACCCTTTTCCCCGGCACCATCGCAGAAAACATCACGCTGGAAGACCCGTCCATAACACTGCACGACATCCTGCTCGCCGCACAACTAGCCGGAGCCGACAGCTTCATCAACACCCTGCCGCAAGGGAGCGCAACGATCATCAGCGACACCGGACACGGCAACGGAGTACAACTATCAGCCGGACAACGACAGCTCCTCGCACTGGCCCGGGCCATGGTGGCACGCCCGAACGTCCTGCTTCTGGACGAAGCCACCGCGGTCGTGGACGGTGCCAGCGATTCGGCATTCCGCGAAGCCCTGCGCACACGTGTCATTCCGACCGGAACCGCAGTGCTCACCGTCGCCCATCGGCTCGTCACCGCCAGGGAAGCGGACCGCGTGATCGTGATCGACGCCGGCCGAATCATCGAACAGGGAACACCCTCCGAGCTGCTCGCCGCCGGAGGCAGATTCGCCGACCTCGTCACCCTCGAAGAAGCCGGATGGGACTGGAGAGAGCAGCCCGATCGCTAATCGTCACCGGAATTCACCGACCCCGCTTAGCCATTCGATGCCCGCCGGCAGCTCCATGCTGCGCCGCCACAACATCCAGAACCCGTCCTGTGGACACCCGCCGACATCATCCACGAATCCGACATCGACGACCAACGCTTCAACGCCCCCGCAGCACCCGGCCTGGACATCATCATCCCCGGACTGTCCATGACCCTGAACGACGAACAGACCGTGGCCCTGGAGTAGCACCATTCCTCGAGCCTCAAGTCCGCGAAAGGTGTCTGTTGCCGCATTATGAGGTCCTATTCATGGAATGCGGACGCTGTTGATGGTTTCCTCGATGCGCTCCGCTATCGTGCCAGCATCCTCATGACTCCAGAAGCGAAGGACGGTCCAGCCTTCCGTCTGAAGCATTTTTGTGGTTTCGATGTCTCGAAAACGGTTGCGTTCCAATTTGGCCACCCAGTACTCGGCGTTTGCGCCGGGAGCGCGATAGTGGGACGGGCAACCGTGCCAGAAACAGCCATCGATGAAAACTGCAACCTTAGATCGTGAGAAAACTAGATCTGCGGTACGCCTCAACGCTGGTATTGGCCGTTGACTAACTCGATATCGGAACCCTCTGGAGTGAAGAATCTTGCGCACGGCCACCTCGGGCTTGGTATCCCTTGATCGGTTGCCCTGCATTGCTTTCCTGATCGCAGGACTTGTGGCCCAAGATGGCTCCATAGTGCCCAATCTACGCCGTAAGTGGCCCCTCAAAGCGGTTGTCAGTCATCTCCTTCAACCGATGCGTCGTTCAGGTCTTCTTGCTGGCCGGTGGGGTCGGAGTGCTCATAGAGAACGGAGCCAACCAGGTTTTCCACCTGAATCGCTGCCGGATTTGGGGACGGCCGGCCTTCGACATGGGCGAGTCTGACTGCCGATATGTACGCAAGACGCACGGCCTGAATAACGAGGACTCTTCGCAAGCCTTCGGAGACTTCACCTCGTTCCCTGGCCACGGCGGCCAATCGTGAGATGGTCTCGGCGCGGCGCGCAATTCGAATATCCGGGTGGCTCCGGTCTTCACGAATCTCATCGGTGATGAGGGGTCGGCGCAACGACGGGGGCATGGTCACACGTTCTGAGATTGGCGGGATCTTCTCGTTCAGAATCGCTTTGAACCTTGAGTTATCGATGGCGTCAAGGTAGGCGGTGTACTCCAAGGCATCCAGGTGCTTTTTCGCGTCAATGTACGCTTGGGCTTTCTTTTCCTTAAGATTTACGCTCTCGTACTGCCACGCGGGCCAAATTTCCACTTCTGCGACTTCAAACAGGTCGAGGATTCGCATGGCTACCGCATCGGTCCGTTGATTGGTCAGGTGCCTGCCCAGTCGCACTCTCAGCTGCTCGTTTGTCTGCCCGACGTAGATGGGTTCCCCGTCATAGTCGTAAAACGCGTACACACCCCATTTGGCGTCTGACCATTTGCGGCCCACATCGTCCGTTTCGTTCAAGAACTGCTTGAGAAGGAGACGGAACTGCTGGACGTCGGTGGCCGGTAGTGAAACTTTGGCCGGTTTCTTGGGTTTACGTACGGGAGATGCGGTGCTCTTACTGGACAACCGACACCAGTTCCTCGCTCTGAGACTGGGTGCCCAGCTTTCCCTTGATCAAGGGCATGAGGTAGTTTTCCCCCAACCATTCCACAACCGGGACTGCAACTGCGTCACCGAATCCGAAGAGAGCTTGGTTCGTGCGAGCTGTGGAAAGGTCGTAGTCGCCGGCACCCATAAGGCGGGCGTATTCAAGGGGCGTCATCCACCTCACTTGGAGTCTCTTGTTCCCGAGCCTCACGACGGCCTGTTTTGAAGAGCCGCCTCGGGCTGTACGGAGGCAACCTGAAACGTCATCAGGGCGGACTTCCCAAACAGCGACCCCGTTTCGGGTTCTCCGGTACGCTGTTCGGTATTTAACGCCGCTGTCGCGGCGCAAAGAGTTGACGCGATCGCGTTGAGTGGGTGACAGCGAGGCAATGAAGGCATCCGTCCGATCCTGGTCCCACCACCTCTCGTCGGTTGTTTGCATTTCCTCAACGAGTTCACCAAGCCCGGAGAGCTGAGGGGTTGGAGGCGCGGGCAGCGCCGCGCGGTGAGTCCTCAGCGTGGGGTCGCCGTAAATCCATTGCAACCAATCGGGCCGCAGCTCGTAATTCTGCTCTTCAGAGTCTTCCGGAGGGTTTTGTGCGCCTACTAGGAAGATCCGCGGACGCGACTGCGGCAAGAAACGGCGAGCGTCTATGGCCAACACATCGACTGAATATCCAAGCTCGTTAAAGGCCCGGATGGCAGCAACCAGATCATCTCCGCCATGCGACGTCACCAACCCGTTCACATTTTCGAGAACAGCTACCTCTGGCCGATTTTCTGCTCCCAAGTCCTCCAGGAGGCGGATGAAGTGCCAGAATGTCCCGGATTGACTCCCAGCGAGGCCTGCCCGGCCTCCAGCCAGGGATAAATCCGTGCACGGCGAGGATGCCCATGCGAGTTTGGCATCCGTCGGCAAGTCAGCTGCCTTTACGACCCCTATGTCCCCCAACGCGAACGTGTGTTCAGAGTCATCGCTGAACTGCCCCTCGTACATGGCCCATTTGTCCGGCTCAAAGTCGTTGGCCCAGGCAACGCGGAATCCTGCCGATTCCAGGCCTATGCGGGCCAGTCCGATACCTGCGAAGAATTCAAGGACCTTCGGGCGAGCAGTGGATAGTTGGGTGACGTTGTGCATGTCTGAAGATTACCGTTGCCAGCGAGAGCGGCCAGCAATTGTGTGACGGACACGACCACTCAAGGCTATGGCGACAAATCAGCCAAGACGGCGAGCATCCAGATGCCATCGCCAAACCTGATCTCAAATAGCGGTTCCCCTTTGGGATCTGTGCCGCGTGGTTCCATTGCGAAGTAGGGCCATCCATCCCTTGCGAAGGCCACGGCATCCCGCGTGCGAACCGCGTGAAACGTCCCTAAAGGCTTCGGCGGTGTGCTCATGTCTGCTCCTAATTCCACCAAGTCGGTACAAAGCGAAGCGGTTTCTCTTGAACCTGCATCTGCACGTTTCCCATGGCACACCTCCGAACTGACTTCACTGAACAAGGTCCTTCGAGGGGGCTTCATTGCTCCTGCCGGTACTCGGACCAGTGGGCCAACACTGCCTGTTCGACGGCCGCACGCTTGGTCAGCTTCGTCTTGAACTTCACGAAATCAAGGATCTCCCCAACCTCGTCGCTGACTTGGAGATTCAGATCCCGCACACCTTGTGCGGCGTTCGGCTTGGCGGCTGGGACAGGCTGCCGGGCAGGTGCCGGCTGCGCAGCTACCGGGGGCTCAATGGGATCAACATGCTCGTCAGGAGCAGGCTTGATCTGGGCTCTCACACGGCGGTTGGTCAGGTCCGGTTTGCTACTCATCGGATCACTTTCTTGGATAGTTCGGTGTAGGCGTCAAGAACTTTGTGCCCGCTCGGATAGTCGCCATACCACTCCCCGGCAAGGCGGGCCTGTTCAACGATGGTCCGCTTCGGCACCATGGGCGTCAGCAGCAGCCCGGTTTGTTTCAAGTCATCGAAAGCCACGCGCTCAACAGCAGGGGTCCCCACAACACGGTCATCAATGGCGGCCGCGATAACACCCAGCTCGTCCAGCGTGTGAGTGGCCCCGATACGGGCCAGGTTCTTCTTGAACTGGCTGACCGTCTGCCGGGCCCCGTCCACGCCATCTACGCCATCTTCGGAAAGCCTGGACGCGTAGACGATGGAATCCGCGGCTGTCAGTGCTCCCTTGATGAGCGGACCGCCCTGCCTGTTGGGGCAGTCGATGACCACCAAATCGGATTCAAGGCCAACCAGCGAGGTCTTTAGGCGGTACTCAGCACCGTCCGCGTATTCGGCTTCCCGGTTGCTCATGCTGCGGGCAGCAGGAATGACCCGAATGTTCTCTGACCAGGCGGGAACGACGATGCCCAGCTCCTCGGCGTAGCCTTCGCAATCGTCGTAAGCCAGGATCGCGCCGACGTGTAGGTGATCTTCCTCGGGAACGACGCGCGCCCACTTCGTAGTGGCGGCCCGCGGGTCCAGGTCCAGTAGCGTCACCTTGCGCCCGCTTCTGGCCGCAATGACAGCCAACGATACTGCGGTGGTTGTCTTGGTGACCCCACCGCTCTCTGAGTAAATCGCTAGTACCTGCATAAGCCGAATCTACATTCCTTCCAATCTACATTTCCGGATATACACGCCTCTTGGTTTGTAGATTTCTTGTTTTCGGGAAACCGTGCGGATCTATGGATGCGGCTAGTTGCCTTCGGTGTCGAGCTGCGCGTGAACACTGTCCATCAGCTGCGACAGTCCTGCCGATTCCCAGGAGCCGGGGCGGTTGTCCAGAAGGGTGTAACCGTCTGCGACTTCCCGCTGGGCTTCCAGCATCCCGGCATAGATGAGTTCCCCTATGTCAGTGCCGGCTCCGAGCTGGCGCAGGATCGCGTCTTTGATGGCTTCAACGTCCTCGTGGTATTCCTGGCTGCGTGTCTCCAGCTCCTCGGGCGACTTTCCGGCTATGGCTCGGCCTTCGAAACCGCCGGGAATGATCTTTTGCGCCATGGTTTTGTTCTCCTTGTTTGTTCGGCTCGGGGCAGGACCTACTCCCCCAGCTCGCTAGTACAGATTTGTAGAAATCTTTTTTTGTAGATTTCTGGTTAGGCGTCAGCGGGCTTCTTCGCCTTGAGCTGGGACACCCGTTGGGTGGAAATGCCGAGCATGCGGGCAACTTCGGTGATGCTGAACTGATCGCTGAGTTCCGCGACGACGGCCCGAGATTCTGCGGCCCCCTTGGCGGCAAGCTCCTGGGCTTTATCAAGGTCTTCCCGCGCCTGGGTCCAGCGCTGCATGGCTTCGTCAGGGGCTCGGAGGGTGACATTGACCTGAACCTCGTCGGGGTCGAGGTCGAGCACTGCGGCCGCGAGGTCCGTGGCCATGTCCTGGATATCCTTCGCTCTGCTGGCCTGGGTGACCTGATCCAACTCGTGAATGTGAATCATCCACCACTTGCCTTCTTTGTGGGCTACAGCTTCGAGCTCGCGCTTGACGGTCATTTCTTCCTCTCGTACTGCCGGGCGGTGGTCCGGTAGGGGCCTTGCAGCCCCTACCGGGAAGGCTACTGCCAGCCGCTCGGCGTAGTCGGCAGTCCCTTGGCAATCTGCCGGACGACTCCGGGGCTGATGGTCCGGTGCCGGGGAACAGCCACGGTGACTGTCCCGTCCGGCGAGGCCCATACGTCGTGCTTGCCCGTCTGCCGAATAATCCTCCATCCGGCCTTGGTCAGTTCCGCCTCGGCTTCTTTCCTTTTGATCTCCTTCATAACTCTATTCTAGCCCCCCTTGCGTGTCAATTGCAAGGGGGGCTAGGAAAAACTAGGGATTGTTGGGTGTTGTGGATTTTGCTGCGGTTGCGGCAGCGACTTTCCTGCGCGAGTGAGAGGGTGGCGTATGCCTGCGCCATGCTGGCCTTGATCGCAGCGGCCGCCGTGGCGTCCTCAGGGAGTTCCTGGGCGGCTTCGGTGAGGAGGGCTGTGGCTTCGGCAAGGTAGGGGTTGTGCATGGTTTCTCCTTTGCGGGTGGGGGGATTAGGGCGAACCGAGTTGGTACAGTCCGCTGAATCCTTGGGGTCGTGGATAGGGGCAGGGCCAGCCGCCGGCGCGGACTAGGGCGACTTCGGCCAGCGTGTAGAACGGTTCTGTGATTCCGAGCTGGTGCATGTAGGCGCAGCGGCCATCGGTCATCATTTCGTGCTCGCGGTCGAGGCGGGCCTGAACGGTGGGTTTGGCCCGGGCGTTTTCGGCGCCCCAGTTGGAGTGGCAGGCGGGGCAGTAGGCGACTTCATAGGCTTCTGCATCGAGGATGGTTGGGAAGCTCTGGGTGTCGAAAAGTGCGAGCTGTCCGGCTAATTCAGCCATGGTCTTGGTTCCTTTCGCGTTCTGGCTGTTTAGAAAAGGGCTTCCTGGGTCCATGCCGGTGCGTGTTCGTGGTTCAGGTGTTCAATCAGTAGTGCGGCGGCGTCCTCGGGAGTCGGTCCCCAGAACCTGGGGTTTTCTGTCCAGTGGCAGACCGTGCAATCCGCGTGCCAGTGGGCCCGCCAGTCGGGGCAGCCTTCCAGCGGAAACGGGCCGGAGCAGCACCACGATGTTGAGTCGATTCGTCCCCGTCCCTGGATCTTCTCGGCCTGTTCCTTAGTCAGTGCCATCAGGATTCCTTTCCGGTGAGAGCCAGAATTTTGTCGGGGCGGAACCCTGCCCATGTGTCGGTGTCGGTGACGACGATGGGGGCTGTCATGTGGCCGGCCTTTTTGAAGGCTTCGCGGTCTGTCTCCGTCATTTCCCGGACGTGGTACGTGATCCCCTGGCGGTCCATGGCCTTCTTCGTGGCGGTGCATTTGCTGCACTCGCGGCCTGCTTCGTCGGTGATCGTGTAGACGGTGATGCTCATGGTTCCGACTCCTTGGGGATCGGTGGTGGCCGGGGGTCACGGCCACCTTGGGCGGTTAGACGGGTTCGGCCGCTGCTAGGCGGGTGTCGAACAACTTCTCTGCGAGGCGGATCAGATGTGCGGGAGCGTCGGTGTCCCAGCCGTGTTCTGCGCGTCCTAGGTAAATCGCGTTTCCTGTGACCTCTGGCAGATAGAGGCCCGTTTCCCGGAGCAATTGTGTGGCCCGGACGTTGGTGCGGAGGTTGCTGCTGTCGGCCCTGAGGTAGACCTGCCAATCGCCACTGACGATGCAATCGAGTGGGCCGTAAAGGGCTTCAAGGGTCCCGTGGCGAACGTCCTGGGGCCTGGCTGTGACTTCTTCGCTGAGTCTGGCGGGAATGACCAGGGCAATGCATTTGCGGATCATGACGTACTCCTTCACTCGTGGCGGATGGCGTTGGGCACGTAGGCCCTGAGGGTTTCTTTGTCGATCCAGAAGTGTTGGCGGCCAGTTCCCCCTGCGGCGACGTGATCACCGCTGAGAATGTTGTTGGTGGGGGACTCGAAGGTCTGAAACCACTTGTCCTCGTGGTCAAAAATGACGGTGTTGCCGTTTTCGTCGGTGGTCTCCGTGAGCATTTCGGTTCCTTCCGGTGGGCTTCTTGATACTTCTATTCTAGCCCCCCTAGGAACTGCTTCGCAAGCCCCACTAGGAGGCTTTGGAAGTTTTCCATATTTCTCTATAGGTAGATTTCTGCTTTTCTGCCTTTGTAGAACACGGGACATGCCATTACTTAGATCACGCGGGCCCGGCGTTACTGGGCGGCGAGTGTCGCCGTAGCCAGCTGTGGTAATCCCCGCCCGTAACCACGCTGGAAGCCCCCATGTGCCTTAGAAGCTGCTCACGGCGTCATGGTTCCTGTGCCTGCGCCAGCCCGGCTCCGCGCACTAGATGTGTGTCGTCCCGGCTGAAAAAGACCCAGCCATGACGGCAGGGGAGAAGGCCGCCCCAAAGTCTTAGACCATGGGGAACATGTCCGAGTGTCAGCGATACTTGCTAGATCAATCTCAAGAAGGAGACACATGGGGAAAGCAAGCCGTCTAAAGGCTGAACGTCAGCAGGTGAACGTGATTCGCGAGCCGATCACAGAGACTCATGAGCCTCCGCAGCCGCAGAACTGGCCAGATGGCCATGTGGGCGCTGCGCTTACCGGAGATGACCAGGAGGAGTGCATTGAGGTCACTATCCATGGGGTGCGGCACTACCTTCACTCGACCACCGCGGAGGAGCTGAGCAAGATGCTTAGGTCCCGCATTGATGAGTGGAACGAAACCGCCTTGGCCGGGGGAGCCCCAGGAGTCTAGGGACGGTCGCGGCAGGCGGGGGGCCTCAGGAGTCTGCCGTGAACCGCCGGCCGAGCTTGCGAGGCCGGCGGCGGCCATTTGGCCGCCGCCTCCTGGTCTATTGGCTCTCTGCTGCCTCGCGGGCTGCCTTGATGGCTTCGCGTAGTTTCCGGCTGAACTCGGGGTCAGGTGTCCGTGCGCATTTTTGGCATTTCTCCCAGCGGTAGCCTTTACCGCCTCTGCCTTCGTAGGCCATGGTGAGCTTTTCGCGGCACTTCACGCAGTGGGTTGGGGCCTCGCCGTTGGTGTAGATCAGTGGATCCGGCGCGATGGCGAAGAGTTCGCCCTGGCCTTCGAGCTGCATCATGGTTGCTCCTTTCAGTAAGGGGCGGCCCGGACGGACCGCCCCGGGCCGCTCTAGGCGGCTTCGTCGGTGGGGTCCTCGTCGAGCGCTTCCGCGAGCTCGTGCACGGCGCGGAGGACGTTCGCGGCGGTGGCCTTGACGGTCTCCATGTCTGCCTTGGACCATCCGGCGACGTAACCGACGCTGTAGGCGCTCGTGTCGAGTCCGAGCATTCCGGCCATCACGTAGGCCACGCTCTCGGCCTCGGTTTCCTTGACGCCACGGTGGGCCACGTATTCCTTGTGGTCCTCGTCGGCGTGCAAGATCACGTGTGCGGCCTCGTGGATAGCCGTCTTGGCTGCCTGAGCGGGGGAGAGGCCGGCATCGATCACAACGCGGCGCGTGCCGTCCGTGGTGGTGTAGCCGTTGACCTCGCCGGGGATCTCTTCGTGGGTGACGGTCCAGCCGCGGACGCTGAGAAATTCGGTGACCTTGGCGACGATGCCCAGATCATCGGAGCCGGTAAGGCGGCGGGCGGGGCTGCTGTAGTCCTCGGCCCCTTCCATGAGGTCAGTCTGTGAGATATCGAAAACCGAGAGGATGGGGAAGCGGACGACGGTTTTTTCTTCGTCCTCGCCGGTGGCCTCGTTGGTCTCGGTGACCTTCTTGGTGCTGTAGCCGAAAATCTTGATGGCCTTCTCACCCTTTCGGACCTGACGGCCGAGCTCCTGCCATTTGCGGAATCCGGCAACGCGGGTGGCCACGTTGCACTGGGAAAGGATCAAAATGACGTTGTTGAGGCTGTACGCGTGGAATGCCTGGGCGAAAGCCAAGAACTTCATCCACTCATCCGAGCTTGTGAACGATTCGATTTTGGCGGTGAGCTGAGCTTGCAGCGCTTCGGCCTGAGCCTTGCGCTCTTCGGCGGTCTTGCGGGTCTTGGTGGCAGTGGCCATGGTTTCGGCTCCTTCGGGATGGGCTGTTTTCTTATCTCTATTCTAGCCCCCCTAGGAACTTTTTCGCAAGCCCCACTAGGAGATTTTGGGGAGTTTTCCGGATTTCCTGATTTCCTGATTGGTAGATTTCTGCTTTTCTGCCTTTGTAGAAAACCGGACTTGCCATTACTTGGATCACGCGGCCCGGCGCTACTGGGTGGCGATTGTCGCCGTAGCCAGCTGTGGTAATCCCCGCCCGTAACCACGACGCAAGCCCCCATGTGCCTTGAAACCCGGCCACGACGCATGGTTCCTGTGCCGTCGCCAGCCCGGCCCCGCGCGGTAGATGTGTGTCGTCCCGGCTGAAAAGAACCCGGCCAGGGCGGCAGGGGAGACGGCCGCTCACGGCTTGGACCATGGGAAACTCCTCCGTTGCGCTGTCCCCACTGTGGGCCGGTGGAGACAGGAGGATGAATCTCAGAGCGGTCCACACTGGGTGTCAGCGTGCGGCCGCTTCTTGGACTCCTCGTTGGTAGTCGTCCGCGAACCTGGTTCGCCAGGACTGGCCCGAGGGTGCCGGACGATGTTCGGCCGCTTCCTTCTGGATCCGCTGGAATGCGGCCTCAGCCTGAGCTTTTGCGGCGCGGGAGCGTTGGATTGCTCGTTGGCTGCGGCTGTAGACGGGCTGGCCGTTAACGCGCCAATGGTTGAGCCTGCCTTGAAGGAGAGCGGGCAGGTTGAGAGCACCGTCAAAACCGTCGTGCCGGTGCTCGGTGCCATCCGGTTTAGTGTCGACC
Source organism: Arthrobacter sp. (assembly GCA_023264815.1). Classification (GTDB taxonomy): domain Bacteria; phylum Actinomycetota; class Actinomycetes; order Actinomycetales; family Micrococcaceae; genus Arthrobacter. The sequence continues at coordinate 45,309 of JAHFUZ010000033.1, forward strand.
GCGTGCAGGATATCGCTGGGGGTGTAGTCGGCGCGGAAGAACGGTGCCAGGATCCGCGCGAGATGGCGGGAGCGGAGCTTACGCATCGGCGGTGAGTGCCATTGAACCGTGCGGGCCGCTTGCAACTCATTGAAGGATCGGGTTGCCTCATCCAGGGCGTTTGTCGTCCCGTCAAGCGGCCATTGCAGGTCTGTACGAGCGGCCGTCATCTCGGCCACCCACTTGGTTGTCGCCTGAAAATAGGCTTTCAGGGTGGGCGAAGCCCACGCCTTTATGCCCTTGGGGGCGGTTTTTCCTTTGGAGGGGTTAGGGTTGCCATTTATGTCCACAGCCAACCCGAACATCGTCAGGATCGGGTCCAGCTTGCACTTGAAATCCATGCGCTGGACCTCCTCTTCACCGAATCTGGCCAGCTCCTCTTCGGTGGCAGGACGGCAAAGAACGTAGACGGCTCGGTCGGCCATCCGTTCTTCCCGTTCGCCGTCCTTATGCAGGTTGGATGCGCCCAAGCAGTTCTTGGGTGTGTAGATCGCTGAGCGGCCGCCAGCGACGACAGCGAGGAAACCGTAACGGATCAGCCAGCGCTTGATGCGCCCCAGGGTGCCTTGGCCAATGCCGGCCATGGCCAACAGATAGGCATTGCCGGGAGTCACGGTGTGGCTGTTGAAGTCAAAGCCTTGAAGAAGAAGCTCAGCCACGGAGAGGAGGTTTCGGCGGAAGTCAGTTCTGCGCCAGGCGAGTTTGGGGTGATGGCGGATGGCTTCGAGCCAATCGAAGTCGGTGGTCAGCGCGCAGCTGCCCTCGGGAACGGCGCGCAGGACGTTCTCCTCGTCCCGTTCCACGAGCCGGTTCAGGCGACGGGGAGCCTCCGTGCGTTTCGAGTGCTCGCCCAGCTGGGCCGGATCCCGCTGCTTCCACACGCCCGGCAACCCCTGTACGGCAACGTAGCCGGGGATACTCGGGGTGCACGTACTTGTGGTGTTGCAGGGGGCAACTCGTATGCGGGCATGCGTTGACGCCGGTTCAAGGTCCGGTACCATAAGGGGGACAAGATCCTTTCAGGTTTGAAGGGAACACAAAGGGACCGTCCCTCGCGGGAAGGTTCTGTTTATCCATCGCCGGCCCGTCGCCAAACAAAGACGGTGATGGAAGGATTCGGAAGGCCCGCTCGCGCGGGCCTTCTTCTTTTAAGCGGCCTGGATAGGCAGCTCCTCAGCTTGGGGTTTCGGCTTGGGGAACACTGGCAGGCCGCCGTTCTCCTCAAGATGCCGGATGAGAGTGTCCAGGTAGAAGCTCAGGGAAAGGCCTGAGGCATCGGCTGCGTCGCTGACGGCGGTCCGTCGTTCGGGTATCACCTTGCCCTGTAAGAGCACGGTTAGTGCACCGTCACGGCGGCGGGCTCGACCGGGTTGTGTACTCATAGGATTAACCTGCCACGCAAGTTATGCATATGTACGGATTTGGGTCCGCGCGTGTCGCACTTAATCAGCTGGATCGGCTTTCGATCGATCACTACGCGTCCAAAGGGTTGAGCCCTTTACGTAAAGGGCGATGCCCGCCAGCGCATCATCGAAGGCAGATTCTTTGAGTTGATAGACCACTCGCTGCCCTTGACGGTTCTCGGAAGCATCGGATGTGACGGCACCGCGGTCCTCCAGCTGCCGCAGATGCCATGCCACAGTCTTGTAGCCTGCCCCGATAGCTCGTCCTATGTCGCCCGAGGTCCCTCCCTCGGGATTCTGGGCAAGGTGCCGCAGAATTTCGATCCTCAACGGGTTGATCCCCAGGACGTCGATCACGTCAGCCGCCCAGGGGGGCGTGGGGGTGGATGGCTGGACATAGCGGGGCATCCCTTCATTCTGTCGCACTCGGCATTCTTAGCTTTCCACTGACTAACTTAATACGATAGTCTGCTGCAAGAGGGAAAATAAATCGGATAGTAGGGACACGCGCATGGTTGCTGGTGAGGCCTAAGTCTCAATAGGTCGGTATGACAAGCGTTTTCGATGAATTGCAGGGACAATAGCGCCGTTCCATCGAATGGATAATCCGCCATCTTGTCGGAGGCTGCTGGTTAGGTATTGAACGATGTTCCAGGGGGAGGACAGGGTTTGAAGAATTTGGTGCCGTTCGGCACGCCGTGGCCGATGAATGCAACCCTGAGGGAACGCGCCGCCTGTGAGCGTGAGGCTTTCCGCTCATGGGTTGACGGCCTGGCTATCCCGTCCAGCCAGCGAAGGGTGCTCATTGAACTTCTAGGGCTGATGGATGAGCGGGAGTTCGTAGAAGGCCGCGCAGCTTGCGTAACGTACGAGGCGGAATTGGGCCGCCGCACCGGTTTAGGGGAATCCCTGGGCTCTGTAATCGATGATTTGGCGGCTGCTGGTCTGCTGACTTCCCACCGTGCCGCTGACGTGTTCCAGGATGGCCGGTCGGGCGTGGTGTTGCGTGTGCGGCGTCCAGATGTGGTCCTCACCGTAGAAGCGGCTGGCACGTTGTGGCTGGCCGATTCCTGGACGCGGAAGCACCGGCGTGGAGTAAGCCTGTGAAACAAAGTTCATCGGCCGCTGTGTTGGCTGTAGCGGCGTTTCTTTTTGCCCCTGTCCTGATTGTGATGCTGTTCCTCGGGACCGGTGGTGCGAAGGCCGCCGCGTCTTGCGGGGTGGGCGGCACGAGCGTGGCAGTGGGGAACGTCCCTGCCAAGGTCGGAGCCTTTTCGGGAAAGCAGCTGGAGAACGCGGCAGCGATCATGAAGGCCGCCAAGGACCTCGGGTTGCCTGCGGCCGCTCAAATCCTTGGTGTGCAGGCAGCCATTGGTGAGTCCACCCTGAACGTCATCGACTACGGCGATGCAGCTGGCCCGGACTCCCGTGGCTTATTCCAGCAGCGCGCCAATGGCGCATGGGGGTCCTACGCGGACCGCATGGACCCGCACACCAGCGCTACAAACTTCTTCAAAGCACTG
>JAHFUZ010000060.1 GCA_023264815.1 Arthrobacter sp.
AGCAGCAGGGCTAAGTAAAGGAAGTGGGCAGATCTCATGGCCACCAACGGGCAGTTCTCATGGCCGTCAGTGGGCAGTTCCGTGGCCGCCTACGGGCAGTTTTTCATGGCCGCTAACAGAAACTGCGGAAACGGCCCTACCCGGTTACGGCTGATCGGTCCCCGGACAGCGGGCAAAGCCCAGTGTCGCTGCAGCTGAAACTCGCGGGCGCGTCAAGGCAGCCGCGCCCGCAGAAACGGGCGCCACAGAATGTAGGCATTTATAGCCCGCGTGCTGTCACGTTCGCACGGATAGAGCTCTCTAGGGCTACCCACATTCGGCTATCCGGGTGCCACAATCTCACTTCGGGGAGTGAAATTCCCTGCCGAACTCTACGCCGCAGTCCGGAAGAACAGCTCCGTCACAACAGCCAGCCGATGCGGGTCCTCCACACCGCAGAGCTCACGCGCGGAATGCATCGACAGCAGCGGCACCCCCACGTCCACAGTCCGGATCCCCAGCCGCGTGGCGGTCAGCGGCCCAATCGTGGAGCCGCAGGGCATGACGTTGTTGGACACGAATTCCTGGTACGGCACCCCGGCCGCTTCGCAGAGCCTGGCCCACAGTGCGGCGCCGGGCGCGTCGGTAGCGTACCGCTGGTTGGCGTTGATCTTCAGCAGTGGCCCACCGTTCAGTACCGGCTGGTTGGCCGGATCGTGCCGTTCGGCGTAGTTGGGGTGCACGGCATGGCCCGCGTCCGCAGAAACACAGAACGACGCCGCTAACGCCTGCCGCCGCTGGCTCACCGTCGCGCCAAGGCCGTCGGAAATCCGCACCAGCACGTCTTCCAGGATGGGGCCGCAGGCCCCGGAGCGGGAGTTGGAGCCGATTTCCTCATGGTCGAAGGCCGCCAGGACGGCGATCGGCGCCCCAGCGCCGGTTCCGCCCTCGGCCGGCGAAACAGAAGCAATCAGCGCCGCCAACCCCGCGTGCGTCGCCGAAAGGTTGTCCAGCCGCCCGGAGGCGAAGAACTCCCCGTTGACCCCGAAAACCGCAGGGGCCTGCGTGTCCGCGATGACGACGTCGTACCCGCCGATCCGGGCAGTATCCACCGAGGCCCCGGGCACATGGGACGCCAGGACCTCCAGCAGGTCAAAATCCGCGGCGGCGCCAAGTCCCCACACCGGGTTCATGTGCCGCTGCTTGTCCAGCGTGAGGCCGTCGTTCACCGCGCGGTCCAGGTGGATGGCGAGCTGGGGAAACCGCAAGAGGGGGCCGGTGGCGGTGAGGTGCTCGGTGCCGTCCAGCATGACCAGCCGTCCGGCGAGCTGCAGTTCGCGGTCCAGCCAGGAGTTCAGGAGCGGCCCGCCGTAGACCTCCACACCCGCCTGCAGCCATCCAAAGGCGCCCGTGGTGGCCTTCGGCTTGAGCTTGAACGACGGCGAATCCGTGTGTGCCCCCAGGATGTTGAACCCCGTGGTGGGTCCTGCGCCCTCCGGGACCACCCAGGCGATCAGCGCACCGTCCCGGATGATGTAGAACGAACCCGACCCGCCGTCCCACGGCAGGAGCTCGTCGAGGGCGGTGAATCCCGCCTCGTCCAGCCGGCGGGCGGCCTCACGAACGGCATGGAAGCTCGACGGCGATGCGCTGACGTATGCGCCAAGGTCCTGGATGTGTTCTGCTGCGGCGGTTGGTGAAGGCATGGTTCCGAGTCTAACGCCGCGCCCGCCGGCGAACCCCGCGGCCCGCACGCCAGGAAGCCCGCACGAATGGAACCCCTACAGGGTGACGTTCAGTCCCGCCGTGTACCCGGCCGCGGCGGAGCCGGTCATCGTGGCGAGCTGATAGATGCCGCCGTCGTCCCGGAAAACATTGTCATTCTGCAGGGTGGTCCGTTTCATGTTCGCCACGCTGTCCTCGTAGCCGGCGGTGGCGTAGACGTCGTCGCAGGCGGCCTTCGTCAGCGCGATTTGCGACACCGCGAGCACCTGTCCCGCCGCCGTGGCGTTGCTCATCGATTCGAAGACCTCGAAGTGGATGTGCGGCCAGCGTCCGGGGTAGGCGCCGGGAAAGATGGAGGTGAACGTGACCTGGCCGTTGGCGTCCGCTTCCTGGACGCCGCGGAGGTAGTTTTCGTTGGTCAGTTCCGAATCGTAGAGGGAGTACCGCCCCTCCCGGTCACAGTGCCAGGCGTAGACGGCGGCCCCCGCCAACGGTACGCAGCCGTTCGCGTTGTCCAGCAGGGTGAGGGTGAATGTCAGCGGCACCCCCTCGGCCTGGGCCCTGCCGGTCCCGAAGCTTCCGGTGATGTCCTGCCGCACCACCCCGGAGGCGGCCAGGACGTTGGGGCCGTTCGACCCGTCCCCGGGGAACGGGCCCGCCGTCTCCGCCGGGATCTCCACCCCGCACTCCGCGATCGCCCGGGTGAGCGTGGGGCTTGCGGCAGGGGCACCGGCCGCGGCGGTGGCACTTTCCGTGGCGGCCGACGTCGGTGTGCCAACTGTGGTGCCCGGCCCTCCGGGGGTGCATGCCGCCAGGGCCGCTGCCGCGCCGCCGGCGCCCAGGAACAGGCCCAGCGACCTGCGGCTCATGAGGGTGGAGAGGTCAAACTCCAGTCCGCGGTCATGGTCGGGATGGGGAAGGTGATTGCTCATGGATCCATCCAACCTGCCGCCCCTGTCGCTTGCATAGGGCGGACCTGTGGAACGGCTGTGCGCCAGCAGTCCGCGAAGGGGTCAGTAATCAGGGTTGCTGGGAACCACGAGCCCGGTTTCGTACGCGTAGACCACTGCCTGAACGCGGTCGCGCAGGTGGAGTTTGGTGAGGATCCGGCGGACGTGGGTCTTGACGGTGGCCTCGGACAGGAAATACCGGTGCGCGATTTCGGCGTTGGACAGTCCCTCGGCCATCGCCTCGAGCATCTCGGTTTCACGCGGCGTCAGGTCCTCCAGCAGCGGATCGCGCGGCGTTGAGGCCTCGGGCCGGGCAGCACCACGGACGTACGTTTCGAGCAGCCGCTGGGTGACGCGCGGGGCCACCACGGCATCCCCGCTGGCCACCACGCGGACGGCCTGGATGAGTTCCGACGGCGCCACATCCTTGAGCAGGAACGCGGACGCCCCTGCCTGGAGACCGGCGAACGCGTATTCGTCCACGTCGAACGTGGTGAGGATGATGATCCGCGCGGCGGCCCCCGTCGCGGTGATGGCACGGGTTGCCTCGATGCCGTCCAGCACCGGCATCCGGACGTCCATCAGCACTACGTCCGGTCTCAGGTCCCGGACCTGCCGGACCGCTTCGGCACCGTCGGATGCTTCTCCCACAATCCTGAGGTCGTCCTCGCCTTCGAGGATGAGGCGGAAACCCATGCGCAGCAGGGGCTGGTCATCCACCAGCAGGACGGCGATCGGTGGTGTGTCAGTCATGCGCTGCCTTGCAGTTGGGGTAAATGGGGTCCCGGGGCGTCCTCGCCGGGCCAGCGGAGGAAGGCACGGACGCGCCAGCCGCGGCCGCTCCGCCCGGCCTCCACGGTGCCGGCGTAGATGCGCGCCCGTTCCGCCATTCCCGCGAGGCCCTGGCCCGAGCCGCTGCCTTCCGAACCCGGCCCGCCGCCGTCGGCCGCGCCGTCGTCGAGCACCTCGATGGTGACCCCGGAGCCGTCCCGCACGATGCTGACGTCAACGCGTCCAAGCGACCGTCCGTAGCGGAGCACATTGGTCAGTGACTCCTGGACGATCCGGTACACGGTCAGCTGGAAGGCGGCGTCATCGGGCAGGGCAGGCCCGGTGTGTGAGTAGTGCAGGGGGAGTCCGGCGGTGCGGAAGCCTTCCAGGAGCTTCGCGAGGTTGTCCCCGGAAGCCAGCGGCTGCCGCGGCGCGGTCCCGGCGTCATCCCGGAGGACGCCCAGGACCCGGCGCATGTCCGCCAGGGCGGTCCGGCCGGTCCGCGACAGTTCGCCCAGCACCTCCGCGGCGCGGTCCGGACTTTTCCGGATCACGACGGCGGCGCCATCGGAGAGGCTGACCATCACCGTCAGGGAATGCGCCACGACGTCGTGCATCTCGCGGGCGATCCGGTTCCGTTCAGTGACTGACGCCAGGCTGGCCGTCCGCGACGCCCAGGCGGCGACCTCCTGCTCATGTTCGCGGCGCTGCCGCACCGAGATGCCGATTCCCGTAGCGATGACGTTGGACAGGGCGATGGTGGCGCCGGTGGCAATGCTGGTGAGGAGGTGGAAGCCGCCGGGATTGCTCGCGGCATCGTGGACGAAGGAGTTCTCCATGGGACCCACAGCGGCCAGCAGGTACAGCAGGGCGAGCGGTGCCGTCGCAGCGGCCATGGTCACCAGGGCGAACCGGCGCGTGTGCACGGCCGCCACGGCGTACAGCGAGAACCACAGCCCCGCCGAAACGTTGGAGCCCCACGGGTGAAGGAGGGTAACCGCCACTTCCATCACCGCTACGAACGCGGCCAGCGCCACCGGATGGGAACGCCGGAAAAACAGGGCACCGGCCACGGCGGCCAGCAGTGCGGCCGCCAGCCAGGCGCCCTGCAGCATGGCGTCCACCATAGTGGGGGCCACCAGCAGGGTGTAGCTGGCGGCAACCACGGCATCCATCAGCCGCGGACGCTGGTATAGGTACCGCCTGAGCATGCCGCGGCGCCTGGCCGTGATCTCGGCAAAGGACGCGTGGGCCAATCCGGCCGACGCGTCCTTCACCAGTGACCCTTCATTCATGCCTTGAGCCTAGCTTCAGCTCAGACGTCGCGTTTCTTGAGCACAAACATGGCCGGAACCAGGAACAGCAGTACGTAGCCCAGGAAGATCAGGCCGCCCTGCCACGGATCGATCACGCCTTCGGTATGGCCGATGGACAGGAACCGCCCGCCGGCATCGCTGGGGATGTACTGGGGAACGTACTTCCAGAAGTCCCCGGGGATCAGGGTGAGGAACTGGGAGGCGATGGACAGGACGAAGAAGAGGCCCACCAGCACGGTGATGCCGCCCGCGGAGTTGCGCAGCAGGGCGCCGAGTGAGAGCCCGATCAGCGCCACCCCGGCAACGTAGAGGCCGCCCGTGAAGACGCTGTACAGCACGCCGTCCGTGGACCAGTCCAGGTCGATGCCCAGTCCCTGGAATACCGGCATGGCAATCAGGAAGGTGGCTGCCGCGGCGATGGTGGTAATGACGTAGGAGATGACGGCGAGGATGATCGCCTTGGCCACGAACGCGGGGGTGCGGTGCGGGACGGCGTTCATGGTGGAGCGGATCATGCCGGTGGCGTACTCGGAGGAGATGAAGAGTACCGCGAGCGAACCGAGAACCAGGATGCCGATCTGGAGGCCGGCGTTGGGCAGGTTGTACAGGTCAAAGCCCGACCCCGGAGGGAAGGACTCCGTCATCATTTCCGGGGTCATGGTCTGGCCCGCTTCCCGCGCCTGCCGGGACATTTCATCCAGGAAGGAGAACCGGATCAGCACGGCAAGCGCCCCGACGCCGATAATCGCCACAAGGGTCAGCAGCAGCAGGATGCGGGTGGACATCAGGGACCACAGTTTGATCCATTCGGAGCGCAACACGCCCGCGAAGGTCACGCCCGTGGTGCCGGCGGTGGAACGGACACGGGACGTCCGGGTTTCAGTCATGGTGGTCATGGTCCTTACTTTCCTGCCGTGACGGGGGCGGCTTCGCGGGCAGGCGCTGGTCCACCGGTCAGGTGTGAGTGGTATTCAACTTCGTCCTTGGTGAGGTCGAAGTAAGCGTCTTCCAGGGACGAGAGCTGCGGGGTGAGTTCGTAGACCAGCACGCCGTTGTCCAGCGCCACCTGGGCGATCCGGCGCGAGTCCAGGCCGGTCACCTCCAGGGTTTCCTGCTCGTTCTGGTCCACCGTTACTCCGTTGCCGGCCAGCAGCGCCGCCAGTTGCGCCGCTGCCGAGGTCCGTACCAGCGTGCGCACCTGGCGGGTGCCTGCGATGATTTCCTCCATGGGGGCGTCGGCAATGATCCGGCCGCGCCCGATCACGATCAGGTGGTCCGCGGTCTGCGCCATTTCGCTCATCAGGTGGGAGGACAGGAACACCGTTTTCCCCTGGCTGGCCACGTAGCGGACCAGGTTGCGGACCCACAGCACACCTTCGGGATCGAGGCCGTTGACCGGTTCGTCGAGGATCAGGGTCTGCGGGTCACCCAGGAGGGCGGCCGCGATGCCCAGCCGCTGGCCCATGCCCAGTGAGAACCCGCCTGCCTTCTTTTTGGCCACGGCCTCCAGGCCGGTCATTTCGATGACTTCATGGACCCGCGCCGTGGGAATGTTGTGCGTGGCGGCCATGGCCCGCAGGTGGTTGTAGGCGCTGCGGCTGGTGTGGACGGCCTTGGCATCCAGCAACGCACCCACCTGGTGCAGGGGCGCCTTGTGCTCGGCGTACGGCCGGCCGTTCACGGTGACCCTGCCCGACGTCGGCCGGTCCAGTCCCATGATCATGCGCATGGTAGTGGATTTGCCGGCTCCGTTCGGGCCCAGGAAGCCCGTCACCTGCCCTGCCTTGACGGTGAAGGTGACGTTGTCGACGGCCGTTTTGCTTCCGTAGACCTTGCTCAGGCCTGTTGCCTCAATCATGGGTGTTCCTTCGAACAGCAGCCAGGAGGCTGCGGGATGCTGGGTCGTGTGGGTGTGTATGCTCCACGCTACCGACGGGAATTCAGCATTTCGCCTGTCTCAGGGATGATTCAGGGTCGAATCAGGGTCATCCGGACGGATGATGAGGGGTTCAGGCGCGGGGTGCGTAGTACCTCAGCGCCTGGGGTTCCACCCGGATCCGGACCTTCCGCACGCCAGCCAGCGCCTCGCCGTCGACCGCCAGCGCCAGGGGGGAGTCCGCCGTCTCGAAGGTGACTTCGGTGGCCTCCCTCAGGTGTGTGATCCGGGAGGTCGCCACCGTTCCGGTCAGGACCGACCACAGGAGCCTGGCCCGGGCGAACCGCTCATCGGCGGTGATCATCCGGACATCCAGGACCCCGTCGTCCAGTACCGGCCGGACCAGGGGCGCGTGGTCCCGCGGATAATGGCGTCCGCGGCCCACATAGGCGATCCAGACCTTGTGGCGCACGCCGTCCACCGTCAGGACCGTGGGGGTTCCGGCGGCGAAGGTCCGGAACATCGCCACCACGCCGGCAAGCGGTTTGCCCAGGGCCGGCTGGAGGTGTTCGCGGCGCCGGACCAGGTTGGGGTAGAGGCCAACACTGGCTGTGTTGTTCATGAGCAGCTCTGCCATCTGCGGATTCTCTGCCAGCCCCCGTTCCACCGTCACCCGGCCGACGTCGGCCAGCGCCGCCTCGCCGTTCGTCGCGGCGTCCACAGCCTCCTGGAGGTTTCCGGTTCCCGTGTCACGGGCAAAGTGGTTGAGTGTTCCGCCGGGAAGTACCAGCAGAGGCAGGGAATGTTCGACGGCGGCTGCGGCGGCCGCGCCGACGGTTCCATCGCCGCCCCACACACCCAGCGCAAGCGTCGCCTCCCGGGCCACAGCGGCCTCGATGGCCTCAGCCAAGCTCTCATCGGCGCCCACCGTCTTTATATACGCCTCAGGAAATATTTCCTGGAGGGCGTCTGCGGTCTGCTCCGTAAAGGAGCCGCCCAGGGTGTTCACCACGATGCTGAGGCCGGCTCCTCCCGGCAGTTCCGGAGCCTGGGCTGCCGTGCGGGCCACCGCGGGAATTGGCGGCCGGACCGGCCACCACTTCCGCGTGACCAGCGCGGCTCCGGCACCGATGGCGGACCCGAAGAACACGTCAGAGGGCCAGTGCGCCCCGGTATGGACGCGTGAGTAGGCAACACCCGCCGCCAGGGGGGCCAGCGCGGCACCCAGAGCCGGCTTGACCAGCCCGGCCCCCACGGCAAAGGCAATGGCGGACGCGGAGTGGCCCGAGGGCATGGAAGAACTGGTGGGCTGGGGGTGGACAAACCGGAACACCGGCAGGTGCTCCGGCAGTGGCCGGGTGCGCGGCAACAGCGTCTTGAACCCTGCGTTGGTCACGGCCGATGCCACAGCCTGGGCAATCAGCCCGTGCAGCGCGGCCCGGCGCGGCCGCCCGGGAAAAAGTGCCATGATGGCGGCGGCGCCCACCCACAGCTTGCCGTGGTTGGCAGAGGACGAGAGCCGCCGGAAGAACGTGTCATGGTTGCCTCCGGGGAATGCCGAAACCTTCCGGACGAGGTGCCGGTCAAGACGGCTGATCCATCCCGGCCCTTTGCGCCATTTCTTCTGCATCTCCCCACCCTAATCCCGGACCGGCCGGCCATCGCGGACCGGCTCAGGCGGTGGTGGTGCCCCGGTGCGGCTCCCCGGGCTTCGCCGAAGGCAGGGGTTTCGCGGCGCCGGCAAGGACCAGTGCCACCACAATCGGAAACAGGATGGCCAGGAGCGCCAAATGGATGCCGGTGAGGTCGCCCAAGTAGCCCAACAGCGGGGGCCCGGCAAGGAATGAAACATACCCCAGGGTGGATACAACCGAGACGCGCGCCGCTGCATGTTTGGGATCGTCGGCGGCGGCGGACATTCCCATCGGGAAGGCCAGGGCCGCGCCCACACCCCAGAGCGCAGCACCGAGACCGGCAAGCCACACGTTTCCGGCGAGCACAAACAACCCGAGGCCGGCCGCGGCTGCGCCCATGCTGGCACGAAGGACGGCCACGCGGCCGTAGGCATCAATGACCATCCCGCCAAAGAACCGCATCGCCGTCATCGCCAGGACGAACAGGGCGAACATGAGGGCGCCGGTGGATTCGGACGTCCCCAGGCCGTCCACGGTGGCCTTTGCGATCCAGTCGTTCCCGGCGCCTTCCGTCAGGGTTGCGCCCAGGACCACCACGCCGATCAGCAGGGTGCGGCTGTCGCGCCAGGCGGACGGGCCCTTCACGGCCGCGGGGTGGCCGTCGAGGGGGGCGGCCGCTGCCGCATGCGGCAGGAAATAGCGGGGTGTTACCAGCGCCACCAGGACCACCACCACGGCGATGACCAGCAGGTGTTCCGGAAGCCCGACGCCGATGGTGGACAGTCCCGCACCGATCAGGGCCCCCACGAAGGCGCCGCCACTGAAGGCAGCATGGAACTGCGGCATGATGGTCCGCCGCAGCTTGTGCTCCACGTCGGCACCTTCAATGTTCTGCGAGACGTCCCACAGGCCGATGCCAATGCCAAAGAAGAACAGTGAAACGGCGGTCCCCACCACCGATTCCGCCGACAGGGAAAGGGCTATGCCCACGCCGGCCAGTGCCGCCGCCACGCCGGCGAAGCGCACGGCGTTGGCGGTGCCGATCCTGCCCACCACGAGTCCCGCCGTCGGAAGTGCCAGCAGCGAGCCGATGGCCGTGCACAGCAGGAGCGTCCCCATCTGGCCCGAGGTGAGGTGCAGGGTTTCGGTGACCGCGGGGATCCGCGCGGCCCAGCTGGCAAATACAAAGCCGTTGACGCCGAAGACCACAAAAGTGGCGGCAGCCGCTGCCCGGAGGGATGGGCCGGACACAGTACGGGAGACGTCGGTCTTCATGCTGGAAATGCTAGCAACCGATGGCCGTATACCCGCTGTCGGCGCCACTGCCACCCACCCCCCCCCCGGACGCTCTCTCACTTAATGCAGAAAAACCGCCAACCATCTCTCACTTTCTTCAAGAAAGTGAGAGATGGTTAGGTTCAAACCCACATTAAGTGAGAGAGCGTCCCCAGGGGTTAGCGGGCGCGCTCCACGCGCTTTTCGTCCCAGACGGGCTCCGCGGATTCGTACACGCGGCCGTCGGAACCGAATACCAGGAAGCGGTCGAACGTGCGGGCGAACCAGCGGTCGTGGGTCACGGCGAGGACGGTGCCCTCGAAGTGGTCGATCGCCTTTTCCAGCGCCTCGGCGGAGTGCAGGTCCAGGTTGTCCGTCGGTTCGTCCAGCAGCAGGAGCGTGGCACCCGAGAGCTGCAGCAGCAGGATCTGGAACCGCGCCTGCTGGCCACCGGACAGCGACTCATACTTCTGCTCAGACTGTCCTGCCAGGCCGTAACCGTCGAGCGCCCCGGCAGCAGCCTCGCGGCCCAGCCCGGAGCGGTGTTCGTCTCCCCGGTGCAGGATCTCCAGCAGGGTCTTGCCGAGCAGATCCGGACGGACGTGGGTCTGGGCGAAGAAGCCGGGCCGGATGCGGGCGCCGAGTTTCACGGTGCCCTCGTGCGGGACTTCGGCGATTTCGACGTCGGACACGGGCAGGTGCTCGCGCTCCGGATCGGTACCGCCGGTGGCGAGCAGGCGCAGGAAGTGGCTCTTGCCGGAGCCGTTGGACCCGAGCACGCCCACACGGTCGCCGAACCAGACCTCCGTGGAGAACGGCTTCATGAGCCCGGTGAGTTCGAGCTTGTCCGCCACAATGGCCCGCTTGGCGGTCCGGCCGCCCTTGAGCCGCATCTGCACGTTCTGTTCAATAGGCAGCGCCTCGGGCGGGCCTACCTCCAGGAATTTCGCGAGCCGGGTCTGCGCGGCGTGGTACCGGTTGGCCATGTCGGAGCGGAACGCCGCCTTGTTCTTGTACATGTTGACGAGTTCCTTGAGCTTCACGTGCTCCTCGTCCCAGCGCTTGCGCAGCTCCTCGAAGCGGGCGTTCCGGTCCGCGCGGGCCTCCACGTAGGAGCCGAAACCGCCGCCGTGGACCCACGCCCCGGCGCCGTTGATGCCCGGTTCAAGGGTGACGATCCGGCCCGCGGCGTTGTCGAGCAGCTCGCGGTCGTGGCTGATGAAGAACACTGTCTTCTTCGACTGGTTGAGTTTGGCCTCCAGCCAGCGCTTGCCCGGGACGTCAAGGTAGTTGTCCGGCTCATCCAGGAGCAACAGCTCGTCCGGGCCGGCGAAAAGCGCCTCGAGCACCAGGCGCTTCTGCTCGCCGCCGGAGAGGCTCGACGCCGGGCGGTGCTGGGCGCGGTCCAAGGGCAGGCCCAGCGCGGCCATGCAGACCTCGTCCCAGACCGTCTCGACGTCGTAACCGCCCGCATCCCCCCAGTCGACGATCGCCTGGGCGTACTGCATCTGGGCGGGTTCGTCGTCGACCTCCATCATGGCCAGTTCGGCCTCGTCGACGGCCCGGGCGGCGGCAGCCAGCGCGGGCGGGGCGGCGGAGACCAGGAGGTCACGGACGGTCGAATCGTCCCGGACCTGGCCGACGAACTGCCGCATGATGCCCATGCTGCCGGAGCGCCCGATCACGCCTTCGTCCGGGACGAGATCGCCGGCGATGATCCGGAACAGCGTCGTCTTGCCGGTTCCGTTGGGACCGATCAGCGCCGTCTTGGTGCCGTCCGGGACCTTGAACGTCACCCCGTTGAGCAGCTGGGTGCCGTCGGAGAGGAAGTAG
>JAHFUZ010000061.1 GCA_023264815.1 Arthrobacter sp.
AGAGGCCCAAGGCGGCAGCCGCCGTCGTGATTCTTGACCCTGGGCCGGACGAAACCGTCAGGCGGGGGAGCAACCGCGGGAGGAGGAATTCGACGAGCAGCGCGAGGCATAAGCCCAAGGCTCCGATTCCGGCAATGAAGGGCAGGGAAGCGGAGCCGGCGGCGGCGGGATCGGACACGGTTCCTCCAGGGATGCGGCGGGCCGGCGGCGGGCTGGATGCATCCGGACACCCCATTTTGACCCAGAGACCCGCCTTCGGCTATTCTTGGTAGTCGTTGTGCGTGTCCTTTCTCGATGATGCGTGCCCGCTTGAGAATCCGGTTGCAGGATAGCTACTCAACGTGCACATTCGAGACCTCAGGATGACTGGTTACATAGAGCCCTCACCTCTGTTCCGGTAGCGCATAGATAGTAGGTGCACCTTCGAGTGACGCCTAAAACAAGAACGCCAGAACAAGAACGAGGCAAACACCGTGCGTACGTACACCCCGAAGCCCGGCGATATCAACCGCCAGTGGCACGTCATTGACGCCACAGACGTTGTCCTTGGTCGTCTCGCGAGCCAGACCGCAATCCTGCTGCGCGGCAAGCACAAGGCCACCTTTGCATCCCACATGGACATGGGCGACTTCGTCATCATCATCAACGCTGAAAAGGTCGCCCTCACCGGCGCCAAGCTGGAGCAGAAGCGTGCATACCGCCACTCCGGCTACCCTGGCGGCCTGACCTCCGTCAACTACGCGGAACTCCTGGAATCAAACCCGGTCCGCGCTGTTGAGAAGGCCATCAAGGGCATGCTCCCCAAGAACTCCCTCGCTGCACAGCAGCTGGGCAAGCTGAAGGTGTACCGCGGTGCAGAGCACCCGCACGCCGCCCAGCAGCCCAAGACTTTCGAAATTACCCAGGTCGCCCAGTAGTCCTGGCCACCAAACAACTTATCTATACAAGGAGAATCGTGGCTCAGAACGAAGAGACCACCGAAGCCGTTGAGGCTGAGGAAAACCTGACCAGCTACACCTCTGAAAGCGGAGCATCGGAAGCTGCTGCGCCGAAGAAGGAACGCCCGGCCCTGACCGTTGCCGGCGCAGCTGTTGGCCGCCGCAAGGAAGCCGTTGCCCGCGTCCGCGTTGTGCCGGGTTCCGGCAAGTGGACCATCAACGGCCGCGCGCTGGACAACTACTTCCCGAACAAGCTGCACCAGCAGGACGTCAACGAGCCCTTCAAGATCCTTGATCTCGAAGGCGCCTACGACGTCATTGCGCGCATCCACGGTGGCGGCATCTCCGGCCAGGCCGGCGCCCTGCGCCTCGGCATCGCCCGTTCGCTGAACGAGATCGACGTCGAGAACAACCGCGCAACCCTGAAGAAGGCCGGTTACCTGTCTCGTGACGCCCGCGTCATCGAACGCAAGAAGGCCGGTCTCAAGAAGGCCCGCAAGGCTCAGCAGTACTCCAAGCGCTAAATCCGCTTGCATAGAAGCCCGTCCCGCCATTGGCGGGGCGGGCTTTGCTCTTAATGCGTTGAAAGCCCAAAGTTTATACCGTTGGCCGTTTTAGTCACTTAGGTCGTAGAGACGAACGCCGTCGACTGTCTGGTCTGTGAAGTTGCTGCGTACCCAGTTCGTAATTGCCAGGGCTTGATCGCTGAGCTCCCCACGTTCAAGCAAGGCCTGCTGCCAGATGAAGTAGCCAATCCGATGTTCGGCGACAAGGTCCTGGAATTGTTCCAGCGTCGGTGCTGGGTCTGTGCCGAGCCATCCGCCCAACGGGATTACGGGGCGCCCGGACTCCAGCTGGTACAGGGCCGCGTTTTGCGCCGAATAAGTGGCGGCTGCCCACTGCTGATCCGACGTGTTAGCAAGAATGTCTACGACCGCGGACGAGGGCTTAGCGCCAAAGGCCGTCTGCTGAAGCCACTGTGGTTTACCGCTTTTTATTGCCAGCATGGTTCTGGATAATGACGTTGGGGATTTCCCAATCGGTCCTGACTGCGGGTTTGTACCATTCTGTTGGGTGCCGATTGTAAATAAATTTGCGCATGTGGGGGCAAACAAGAAACTACACAGAAGGACCGCGGCTGCGGCCGACGAAACGCGATGGCTGGATGTGGGCAACAGCCAAAGGATGCCTCCGGTGAGACCTAGAAATCCCACAACCAAAGAAGTCCATAACGGCCATTCAGCGCTGTACTCCATGACCCTGAGTGCTATGTATGCCGAGGCTGTCACGAGGCCGGATCCAAGGATGCGGAGTACCACGCGGGAACGTAGTCGCCACAGGCACGATAGTCCTATCGCCACGACCAGGGCAGTGGGGGCAGCCAGCGAGTATGTGTAGTACGTATGGATCATGGTTCCCATGGAGGACAGAACGAACAGAACGGTGGTGAACCAGACACAGACGACTGTAGTAACGTTTCGTTGAGCGGTCCCTAGATTTAGTGTTCGATTGAGGAACAGGACGACGACACAGCAAATCATTCCCGTAATGAGAAGCCAGACTATCTCTGGCGCGAAGTTCTCGTTAAGGAGTCTCCTTAGGCCACCGTCGCCTATAGCCGCGTCGTCTTGAGCCGCGGAGGCGCGCCCACCTTGTATGGTCAATGGTATCTGGATGAAACGGGCAAGTCCGTTGTAGTCCATCGTCAGTTCCATTGCGCTGTTCGTGAGCGAACCGCCAACGTAGGGCCGCAGTGCAGCGGGGATCATCTCTACTGGGAGTAGCCAGGCCCCGGCGGTTGCCACGAAAAGGGCCGCGGCTAGCGTCACCTGGCGAATGCGCTGGGTCAAGCGACCGTGGCCGAACGTCAACACTGCGGTCATGAGCGCAGGTGCTACTAAGAGCGCTTGAACCTGCTTAGCCAAGAAGCCCAGACCTAGTAAGAAACCAGCCAGAGCGAAACCCCTGGATTTTCCCGATTCCATGGCCTTCAAGGTCACAAAGACAGAAGCGACTGTCAGCAATCCCATCAAAGGTTCAGGGTTGTTGAATCGGGACATTAGTACCACTACCGGTGTGGTGGCGTATGCGGCTGCGGAAAATAGCGATGTGCGCGGGCCGAATCCTCGGCGAAGGACTTTATAGATCAGGTAACTTGTCGCGACCCCCATGATGGCCTGCGGCGTCAAGATGCTCCATGTGCTCAAGCCGAAGATGCGGACAGAGAGGGACATAACCCAAAGGCTCAGTGGAGTCTTATCGACCGTGATGAGGTTTCCCCACTCAACCGAGCCGAAAAAGAAAGCTTTCCAATCTTGGGCCCCTGCCTGCGCGGCCGCTGAGTAATAGGGATTGGCCCACCCGTTGGAATCCAAACCCCACAGGTACAGGATGGCTGTTGCAACTAGAAGCCCGAGGAGGGCAGGCCGTTCCCAGCGCTCGTCCCTTTCCTGGCCGCGCCAGAAACGTTTCCACGGTCCGGTCGGTGGGACTAGGCTTAGGTCCCGTGGATCGCGCCGCTGGCCTTGTAGGAAGGCGTTCCGAACCTCTGCTCCGATTGCTTGGGAGACTGTTTTCGGGATAGACATTTTGTTCAAGGGCGCGTCAACTCGAAAAATTCGGCGCCGTCGACCACTTCGACAGCGTAATGGGCTCGGACCCAGGCGACGATCCTAGCCGCTTCACCTTGTCCTTCCTGGGTAAGAGGAAGCAGGTTTCCGTATCACAGAAGTCGCCAACGGGAAGGGTTCCTCGGCCGCATGCCAATTGCAGCAGCGTCGTGGGAACGTTCTCGTGAGTCACAGCCTTCACAGGGCGGACTGTCCCACAGGCTGCAAGCCCACGACAGCGGAAAGCTCAGCACCCCGTCGTATACGGAACACCCATGTTCGGAGGAGCACAAACCTCATCAAGGTGGCGAACACGTTTGCTGCCGTCAGCGTCAGCAACTCGGTGCTGGGAGCGGCGTCGAGATTTATCCCGTGGAGCACCAGCAGGGATGATGACGTGATGGCCCAGGCTAGGAGAAAGATTATTAGGCCCTGAAACTGCTGAGTGAACAGCCTAGCCGGACCGGAAATACCGAAGGTAAACCGGCGGTTAGCCGCCGTGTTGCCTACAGCTGTGAGGAGCAAAGCCAAGAAGTTTGCCTGCTGGGCGCCGAGAGGACCTTGAAACAACAGGTACAGCAGGGCGAACGCGAGCGTTGACACCGCACCAACAAGACCGAAACGTATGACCTGGCCAAAAAAGCTTGGTCTGCACGGTGGAACGATGGGCCGTCGACCGAGCTCGGCATATATCGCCGCGACTGGAATGGACCCTCGTATCAATGAGCCGGCCACTCGAACCATTCCCCGAATATCATCAATGGCGGTCTGTTGGATGTTCACCCTACTGTCGGGGTCGTCTATCCAGTCCACTGGAATCTCGTGGATACGTAAGCCGGAACGTTCGGCAATAATCAGCAGTTCAGTGTCGAAGAACCAACCATTGTCCTCAACGTGCGGAAGTAGGCGCTTTGCCACGTCGGCCCGAATCGCCTTAAACCCGCATTGCGCATCTGAAAACCGCACCTGCATGGTCCGGCGCAAAAGAAAGTTATAGGACCTGGATATGAACTCGCGTTTGGGTCCTCGGCTGACCCGCGAACTCTGTCCCAACCGGGTACCTATGGAAATATCCGAGTGTCCCGAGAGCAGTGGAGCAACCAAAGGCGGCAGCGCCGCGAGATCGGTGGAGAGGTCCACGTCCAGATACGCCAGGACTTTGGCTTTGGAGGCGCCCCAAGCGTCCCGAAGTGCAAAGCCGCGTCCCTTAACCTCAAGGCGGCGGTACTCAACATTCGGCAGTTGCTCGCTGAGTTGAGCCGCGATCACCGGCGTGCGATCTGTGCTTGCGTTGTCGGCGATGGTAATTTTCCACGTCGAAGGCATTTCATGCGTCAGGTATTCGGCGAGCCTTGAGATGCTGTTTTCGAGTACGGCTTCTTCATTGAAGACCGGTACCACAATTTCGAGCGCCAAGCCCCCATAGCGAGGTGTCATGCATTGAGGGTAGGGGCGTCAAATGACCGTTGGCGAGGCTTCCAGGCAAAGACAGGTACTCCTTCCAAGAACCAAGTAGTCCGTGCAGATGGACCCGCTCGGGTACGGGTAGCGCGGTCGCTAACGTTAACTAGGACCGCTTGAGTAGGCGAGTGATCGTGGCCATCACCTAGACTTGTCCACGATGTCTAGATTATTTGGAACAGATGGAGTCCGGGGCCTGGCTAACGGCCTGTTGACGGCGGAGCTCGCCATGCAGCTTGCCCAGGCAGCCGCCGTGGTGCTCGGGCACGACCGCAACACCAACGGCAACCGGCCCCGCGCCGTGGTGGCCCGCGACCCCCGCGCCAGCGGTGAGTTCATCGCCGCTGCCGTTGAAGCCGGTCTCTCCAGCTCCGGCATCGACGTCTACGACGCCGGAGTCCTCCCGACGCCCGCCGCCGCGTATCTCGTGGCAGACCTCGACGCCGATTTCGGCGTCATGATCTCCGCGTCCCACAACCCGGCGCCGGACAACGGCATCAAGTTCTTCGCCCGCGGCGGCCAGAAGCTCCCCGACGAAGTTGAAGACGCCATCGAACAGCAGATGAGCAAGGAGCCCACGCGCCCGGTGGGAGCAGATGTGGGCCGCATCCAGCGCTTCTCCGACGCAGAGGACCGCTACATCGTCCACCTCCTGCAGACCCTGCCGCACCGCCTGGACGGACTCAAGGTGGTCCTGGACTGTGCCCATGGTGCCGCCAGTGGCTGCTCGCCCCAGGTCTTCAAGGACGCCGGCGCTGACGTTGTGGTCATCGGCGCGGATCCGGACGGCCACAACATTAACGACGGCGTGGGCTCCACCCATCTGGGCCAGCTCAAGGCCGCTGTGTTGGATCACGGAGCGGACCTGGGCATCGCCCACGACGGCGACGCCGACCGCTGCCTCGCAGTGGACCATGAAGGCAACGAAGTGGACGGCGACCAGATCATGGCGATCCTGGCCGTGGCCCTCAAGGCCTCCGGCAAACTCATCGACGACGTCCTGGTGGCCACGGTCATGAGCAACCTGGGCCTCAAGATCGCGCTCCGTGAAGCCGGCATCAGCATCCGCGAAACGGCCGTGGGGGACCGCTACGTCCTGGAGAGCATGCGTGACGGCGGCTTCAACCTCGGCGGCGAGCAGTCCGGGCACGTGATCTTCTCCGACTACGCCACTACAGGCGACGGCGTCCTGACCGGTCTCCAGTTGGCTGCCCAGATCGCTCTGACCGGCCGCCCGCTCAAGGAACTGGCCACCGTGATGACCAAGCTCCCGCAGGTCCTTATCAATGTCAAAGGCGTCGACCGGACTAAGGTGAAGAGCTCCGATGTCCTGGCACAGGCCGTGGCTGTGGCCGAAGCCGAGCTGGGCGACACCGGACGCGTCCTGCTCCGCCCGTCGGGCACCGAACCTGTGGTCCGTGTGATGGTGGAAGCCGGTGACGAAGCGACGGCAGAGGCCATCGCCGAGCGCCTCGCCCAGGTGGTCCGCACCGAGCTCGCCCTCGAACTCATCACGGACTAATTCACGACATACACGTGTGGCCCGCCTCCGTCAGGACGCGGGCCACACGTGGTTGAAGGGGACTAGACAGAGCGGTTCTGCAGCGAGTCACGGATTTCGGTGAGCAGGGCGATCTGCGGGTCTTCGGCAGATTCTTCCTTGACGTCCGGGTCGATGCCCAGGCGGCGGTTGCGCCGTTCGATCATGTGGTTCATCGGCATAACAACTACGAAGTAGATGGCGGCGGCAATCAGCAGGAAGTTGACGATGGCCGTGAGCAGGACACCAAACTCCATGGCGTTGCCGTTGAAGTCAACCTTGGCAAAGCTGTCGAAGTTCGGGGATCCAACCAGTCCTGCAATGAACGGCATAAGCACGTTATTAACGAGCGCGGTGACAACCGCCCCGAATGCGGTGCCCATGACAACAGCGACGGCAAGGTCTACGACGTTGCCCTTCATGATGAAATTCTTGAATCCTGTCAGCATAGAACCAAAGCTAGCCCACCAAAGCGAGCCGGCACATGACAGGAAAGTTAATTGTTAGCCCGTGTCGGGAACTACGAGCAAGTGGTATTCGTACTCAGGAATGTTGAGGTCGGTCGGCAATGTGCGCAACACCCGGCTGTTGGTCTGGCCCCACATCCGGCTCCCGAAGGGCTTTAAGAGAAGCCATCCATAAGGCTGCCAACGGGATAGCGGACCAAGGTGCATCGATGGCAGCAAACGGCCAAGGTAGCGACGCGGCCGCCATGTGAAGAACGGGAGCCATCCACACCAAAGCAAAAGCCGCCACTGTTGAGACTCGGACAACGGCGGATGGCCACCGTTCAAGGAGGAACAGGACAACCGGGAAGAACAGGACTGCGTCGTAGGTGGCCAGATGGGGTGAAAAAATCGCGGTGGTAGCTAAAGTTGCAATCCACATGGCCGTGCGGTTCACCTCAGCAAGTTTGTGGGCCCTGCGAAGATGTAGGAGCAAAATGCCCGCTCCGATAGGGAGGGCGGCGGTTGTCAGGACGGGCGCCATCCACGCGCCCCATGTTTCAGGAAGGAGAGCTTGGGCGAGCGCCGGAAGGCTGACCATCTTCCATGCCTGCCCTTGCTGCACCTCTTCCATGTACAGAGGACTGGACAGTGCTTCGCTCCACCGAACGAGTCCATCCATTCCCACAAGTCCAATAGAGATGCCCAACATCAGCCCGCAGGTAGCGGCAAATGATGCAAGGGCGCGAACATTGCGTGTTGCCAAAAAAATTAAGGGGACCAGCACGACTAGTTGGGGTTTTGCGAAACCTAAAGCAAGCACTACCCCCGCCCAGACATTGCGCTGACTGCTGAGCAGGCGGATTCCGACGAGCCAGACCGCGAGGATGAAAGCCGAGTCCTGGCCGCCGCCTAATAGTTCAAAAACTGGCGGCGACGCAAGGACGGCGAGAACGACTACCCGTCGCCTTCGCAGCATGAGCTTCGGAGCTAGAAACTTCAAACTCAACGCGCACCATATCAGCAAGGACGTGCTGAGAAGCAGCCACAATATTCCACTGACGTTGTACGGAAGGGATGCCAGGGGGGCATAGAACGCAGCAACAATCGGAGGGGAAACGAACCATGAAAGCGGCACTTCTGTTCCTAGTGCAGCAGTCTGGTACGCAAATTGGGCGCCAGTGTCATAAAGCCTGCTCGGGTCAGGGGAGAGCAGGAGGCCACCCCCGGTCCAGTGGGCTAGGTAGTCCGGCATGAAGGATCCCTGAATCGTTGGATCCGCCAGTCGCACTATGGAGGAAAGAGTCACGCCCAGCGCCGAGCCGATCACGAACACGATCGGATACAGTCGCAGCCGCTCGTCGGTGATGAGACTGTCGAATCGTAGAGTCATTCGCGAAGATTTTTGGCGAATCAATCGGATGATGCGCGCGACGGCGCTCCTTTTACCTGTGCTCCCCATGGAACGCGAGACTACATTAAGCGCCGAAATTTTGGATCTTTTTTGTCGCAAGTTCCGGGCAGGAAATAGAAAGCGAGAGAGATAAGTAGGAATCGGATTTAGACGTACCCCGCCGCCGCCCCCACCCCGAAGTACTCCTCCAGCGTGCGGATGCCCCGGTTCGCCATGTCCGTGGCGGCCTCCGCCCCGATGTATCGCAGGTGCCAGGGCTCGTAGTAGTACCCGGTGATGGGATGGAACATCCACGGATACCGCACCACAAAACCGAACAGGTGGCCGTTCGCTTTCGCCCACACCGCGGCCGGCTGGTCCGCGAAGCAGGGCTGGAAGCCGCACGCCCCGCCGCCGTCGGCGAGGTCGAACGCCCACCCGGTCTGATGCTCCGAGTAGCCCGGCCGGGCACTGGCGGTATCGGCATCGGCCTGGCCCCGGGCCGCCACGTAGCCGTTGTACGTCATCACCTGCGTGCCGTACGAGCGGTAGCCGCTCGCCAGGACCATGGCCACGCCGTCCCGGACCGCGGCGGCGAACATCGCCTCCGCGGCCGCCGCCGTGGTGCTGTTCAGCAGCGCCGACTCGCCGGACACCGCCAGCCGCACACTGGGCTGGACCAGATCCGCCGGGGCATAATCCGCCGGCGCCAGCGGGCGCTGCTTGTTCACCACCACCCACGGGCTCGCCGGATCCGTCAGCGAGAACTGCCCCGGCAGGGACGCAGCGGCCGACGCCGGTGCGGGAGCCGAAGCAGTCGGCTCAACTGCCGCCGTCGTACTTTGCACCGCGGCGGCAGAGGGGGTGGTGTACTCGGAGGTGATGGTGGGAACGGGGGAGGACGACGACGGCGCCACCGCCACGGGTGCCTCGGGCGTGCACGCTGCCAAAACAGTCAGCCCCGCTCCCGCGGCGAGGAACCGGGTGAAGGACCGCCGGCTGGCCTGCTGCGAAACAGCACCGGCCCCGCAGTCGTGGCACATGTGGGTTAAACCTTCCGCAGGAGCATGCGCCGGATGGAGTGGTCCGCGTCCTTGGTCAGAACCAGCTGCGCCCGGCCGCGGGTGGGGAGGACGTTTTCCTCCAGGTTGGGCTCGTTGATGCGCTTCCAGATGTCCCGCGCCGTACGCTCGGCCTCGTCCGGGGACAGCGAGGCGTAACGGTGGAAGTAGGACTCCGGCTGCGCGAACGCCGTGCTCTGGAGCCGGCGGAACCGCTCCACGTACCACTCCTCGATATATGCGGTCTTGGCATCCACATAGATGGAGAAGTCGAAGAAGTCGCTCAAAGCCAGGCCTTGCCGGCCGTCATGGCGCGGGCGCGCCGGGGCCAGCACGTTCAGGCCCTCCACAATCAGGACGTCGGGCCGGCGGACCACCACTTCCTTGTCGGGCACGATGTCGTAGGTGACGTGGGAGTACCACGGAGCGCGGACCTCCTCGGCGCCGCCCTTGACTTCGCTGACAAAGCGCAGCAGCGCGCGCCGGTCGTAGGACTCCGGGAAACCCTTGCGTTCCAGCAGCTGCCGGCGCTTGAGCTCGGCCAGAGGATAGAGGAAGCCGTCCGTGGTGATCAGCTCAACGTTCGGCGTCCCGGGCCAGCGCCGCAGCATCTCCCGGAGCACACGCGCGATGGTGGACTTCCCCACGGCCACCGAGCCGGCAACGCCAATAACAAACGGCGTACGCTGAGTCTGCTCGCCCAGGAACGTGGTGGTGGCTGAATGCAGCTGGCCGGCCGCCTCGACATACAGGTGCAGAAGCCTGGACAGCGGCAGGTAAACCTCGCGGATCTCCTTCATGTCCAAGGGATCGCCGAGGCCACGCAGACGGACAATGTCCTCTTCGTTAAGGGGCTGCTCCATCTGGGCTGCGAGCCGCGACCAGGTTTGCCGGTCCAGCTCTACGAACGGGGAGACCCCCTCGCCGTTCGCTTCGTTGCGTTGCAATGTCACTGTAGAGATTCTGCCCCGCCCGCGGCTGAGAGCGAAATGCGGCCCCGCAAGTTTAGATCTCCACCCGGCTGCCGATAAGCTTGAATCCATGTGTGGAATCGTGGGATATGTAGGTCACGCTGATGGCCGTGGGAATGCCGGTCACAGTGCGTTGGATGTGGTTCTCGAGGGCTTGCGCCGCCTGGAATACCGGGGCTACGACTCTGCGGGCGTCGCCGTGGTTTCCGACGGGGCCATCGAGTCCCGGAAGAAGTCCGGCAAGTTGAGCAACCTCCTGGCCGAGCTGGAGGAGCGTCCGCTGCGGGAAACGCTGACCGGCATTGGCCACACCCGCTGGGCTACGCACGGCGGCCCCACGGACCAGAACGCGCACCCGCACCTGGCCGACGGCGGGAAGCTGGCACTGATCCACAACGGCATCATCGAAAACTTCGCCGAGCTGAAGCTGGATCTGGTGGCCAAGGGTTACCAGTTCGCTTCCGAGACGGACACCGAAGTCGCGGCGGTGCTGCTGGGCGATATTTTCCGCACGCGGCTGAACGGCGACGCCCGCAACGGCGGCCTGACCAAGGCCATGCAGCTTGCCTGCCAGAGCCTCGAGGGTGCCTTCACGCTCCTGGCCGTCCACGCCGACCAGCCGGACACTGTGGTGGCTGCCCGCCGCAACTCGCCGCTGGTGGTTGGCCTGGGCGAGGGCGAGAACTTCCTGGGCTCGGATGTCTCCGGTTTCATTGACTACACCCGCCGCGCGGTGGAACTGGGCCAGGACCAGATTGTCACCATCACCGCGGACTCGGTGGAAATCACTGACTTCTTCGGTGAACCGGCCGTGGGCAAGGAATACCACGTTG
>JAHFUZ010000062.1 GCA_023264815.1 Arthrobacter sp.
TGCGCTTCTTGATCTGAAATGCACGACCCTGGGCACGCGGCTGGAACCGCTTCATGGTCGGGCCTTCATCAACAAACGCTTCGCTGATGATGAGGTCACCTTCGTCAAACGCCACGCCGTCGCGGTCCGCGAGGACCCGGGCGTTGGAGATTGCCGACTGAACTACCTTGAATACCGGCTCCGAAGCTGCCTGCGGGGCAAACTTCAGAATTGCCAGAGCCTCATTCGCTTGCTTACCACGAACAAGGTTGACGACGCGCCGGGCCTTCATAGGCGTTACGCGGATGTGACGCGCAATTGCCTTGGCTTCCATTGCTTTCCTTCTCTCGTCTTTGACGTAAGTGCAGGCGCCTAGCGGC
The DNA here is from genome assembly GCA_023264815.1 of Arthrobacter sp. GTDB lineage: Bacteria > Actinomycetota > Actinomycetes > Actinomycetales > Micrococcaceae > Arthrobacter. The sequence continues at coordinate 360 of JAHFUZ010000062.1, forward strand.
GCTTGCCCTTACGGTCGTCCTTGACATGGCCGCGGAATGTCCGCGTGGGAGCGAATTCGCCGAGCTTGTGCCCGACCATCGACTCAGTGACAAACACGGGGATGTGCTTGCGTCCGTCGTGCACGGCGATCGTGTGCCCAAGCATGTCGGGGATGATCATCGAGCGGCGGGACCAGGTCTTGATGACGTTCTTGGTGCCCTTTTCGTTTTCCCTGTCCACCTTCACAAAGAGGTGCTGGTCAACGAAAGGACCTTTTTTCAGGCTGCGTGGCATGTGTCCAGGCTCCTATCGCTTGTTCTTGCCAGTACGACGACGACGCACAATAAGCTTGTCGCTCTCTTTGTTCGGGCGGCGGGTGCGGCCCTCACGCTTACCGTTCGGGTTGACGGGGTTACGTCCACCGGACGTCTTACCCTCACCACCACCGTGCGGGTGGTCAACCGGGTTCATGGCGACACCACGGACGGTCGGGCGAACGCCCTTCCACCGCATACGGCCGGCCTTGCCCCAGTTGATGTTCGACTGCTCGGCGTTGCCGACCTCGCCGATGGTTGCGCGGCAGCGCACGTCAACGTTGCGGATTTCGCCGGAAGGCAGACGCAGCTGGGCGAAGCGGCCTTCCTTGGCAACAAGCTGGATCGACGCGCCGGCGGAGCGGCCCATCTTGGCGCCGCCACCCGGACGCAGTTCAACTGCGTGGATTACGGTACCCACCGGGATGTTGAGCAGGGGCAGGTTGTTACCGGGCTTGATGTCAGCACCGGCACCTGCCTCAACGACGTCACCCTGGGAGAGCTTGTTCGGGGCGATGATGTAACGCTTGGTGCCATCAACGTAGTGCAGGAGGGCGATGCGGGCCGTGCGGTTCGGATCGTACTCGATTTCGGCAACGCGGGCGTTGACGCCGTCCTTGTCGTGGCGACGGAAGTCGATCAGACGGTACTGGCGCTTGTGTCCGCCACCCTTGTGACGGGTGGTGATCTTACCGGTGTTGTTACGGCCGCCCTTTTTGGGCAGCGGACGTACCAACGACTTTTCCGGCGTTGACCGCGTGATTTCGGTGAAGTCCGCTACGCTCGAGCCACGACGGCCCGGGGTAGTCGGCTTATATTTACGGATTCCCATAATTTATTTCCTCGTTAAAGTGGTCTCCGCTACGAGAGCGGACCGCCGAAGATGTCGATGGTGCCTTCTTTGAGGCTCACAATGGCACGCTTGGTGCTCTTGCGGGTACCCCATCCGAATTTGGTGCGCTTGCGCTTACCGGCACGGTTGATGGTGTTGATCGATTCGACCTTGACGGAGAAAATCTTCTCCACGGCCAGCTTGATCTCGGTCTTGTTCGAGCGGGGGTCCACCAGGAAGGTGTACTTTCCCTCATCGATCAGGCCGTAGCTCTTTTCCGATACGACGGGTGCAAGCACAACGTCGCGCGGGTCCTTGATGGTGGCTGCACTCACTTGGCATCCTCCTCGGTCTTAGCTGCCTTTGCGGCTACGAATGCGTCGTAGGCAGCCTTGGTGAAGACAACGTCGTCAGAGACGAGTACGTCGTAGGTGTTCAGCTGGTCTGCGTACAGAACGTGAACACCGGCGAGGTTGCGCACGGAAAGTGCTGCAACATCGTTGGCGCGCTCGATGACAACCAGCAGGTTCTTGCGCTCGGAAACTCCGCGCAAGGTTGCAAGTGCCGTCTTGGCGGACGGCTTGTCGCCAGCCACCAGTTCAGCAACAACGTGGACGCGGCCATTGCGTGCCCGGTCAGACAGTGCGCCGCGCAGTGCAGCAGCAATCATCTTCTTGGGGGTGCGCTGGCTGTAGTCACGCGGTGTGGGACCGTGGACAACGCCACCGCCGGTCATGTGAGGAGCACGGATTGAACCCTGGCGGGCGCGGCCGGTGCCCTTCTGCTTGAACGGCTTGCGGCCTGCACCGGAAACCTCGGCGCGGGTCTTGGTCTTGTGGGTACCCTGGCGAGCAGCAGCGAGCTGGGCAACGACGACCTGGTGCAGCAGCGGCACGTTGGTCTGAACGTCGAAGATCTCTGCAGGCAGGTCAACCTTGACAGTGCTAGTCATTTAACTAGGCTCCCTTCACGGCGGTGCGTACGAGTACGACCTGGCCGCGGGCGCCGGGGACGGCACCCTTGATCAGGAGCAGCGACTTCTCGACGTCAACTGCGTGAACCGTGAGGTTCAGCGTGGTGTGACGAACGGCGCCCATGCGGCCGGCCATTTTCATGCCCTTGAAGACGCGGCTCGGGGTGGATGCGCCACCGATTGAACCGGGCTTACGGTGGTTCTTGTGGGCACCGTGGGAAGCTCCAACGCCGTGGAAGCCGTGACGCTTCATAACGCCGGCGAAGCCCTTACCCTTGGTGGTGCCGATGACGTCGATCTTCTGGCCGGCCTCGAAGAGCTCAACAGAAAGCTCCTGGCCCAGCTCGTAAGTGTCAGCATCTGCAGTGCGCAGTTCGACGACGTGGCGGCGAGGCGTGACGCCTGCCTTTTCAAAGTGACCAGCCAGCGGCTTGGTGACCTTGCGGGGATCGATCTGGCCATAGCCGATCTGTACAGCGACGTAGCCATCAGTGTCTGCGTTGCGCAGCTGGGTGATGACGTTCGAATCTGCCTGGACCACAGTGACGGGGATGAGCTTGTTGTTCTCGTCCCAGACCTGGGTCATGCCGAGCTTCGTGCCCAGCAGGCCCTTTACGTTACGGGTTGCGGTCATAGTCTCTCAGCACCTCCCTACAGCTTGATTTCGATGTTCACGTCGGCCGGCAGGTCGAGGCGCATAAGCGAGTCGACTGCCTTCGGCGTGGGATCGATGATGTCGATAAGACGCTTGTGCGTGCGCATTTCGAAGTGCTCGCGGCTGTCCTTGTACTTGTGCGGAGAGCGGATTACGCAGTAAACGTTCTTCTCCGTCGGCAGCGGCACGGGGCCAACTACCGTTGCGCCTGCGCGCGTGACCGTCTCAACGATCTTCCGTGCTGAAACGTCAATGACCTCGTGGTCGTATGACTTCAGCCGGATGCGGATTTTTTGTCCCGCCATGTCGCCTGACTCTCTTTCAGTTAGTGCTGCTCTGAGTAGGGCTGCTCTGTTCACTTTCGTGTTGCATGTGGCTGCCGAAGCATTTGAAGTCTGAACTACCACCCGCCGCACAAGCTGAATCCGGATGAATCCGGGTTCCTCAACCTGCCGACGTAACCGACCCCCGCGGTCGGGCGTGTCGCGCTTGGCACGCATACAAATCCGCAGTTCCATGGGGAGTGGGTTATGTTTGGGCTTCCACTTGGACCCTGGCACCCGGCATTATCCGGATCGGGACACGAAGAAGCGCTTGAACAACTCATCTAGTATGCCGGATATTCTGCAGAGAAGCGAATCCGGCCCGGTCATGTGGTCATTGCCTTCGGCAACATCCGAATGGATGATGGGGTAATGACCGTCGAAGAGGGCGTTTCCATCCGGAATCTGGCGGGCCTCCTGCCCCCGGCGTTTACGTTGGGCGTTGCTGCGGCCGCCTTCCAGATCGAAGGTGCCCTGGCAGCCGGTGGCAGAGGTCCCTCCGGCTGGGATGCCTTCGTGGAGAAGCCGGGTGCCATCCGGGACGGACACTCACCGGCGATGGCCTGCGACCACTACAACCGCTCGGCAGAAGACGTGGCCCTCATGCGGGAGCTGGGAGTCGATTCCTACCGTTTTTCCATCTCCTGGCCACGGATCCAGCCGGATGGCCGCGGCGCCTTCAACGAGCAGGGCCTGGATTTCTATGACCGCCTGATCGACCAGTTGCTCGAAGCCGGCATCTCCCCCATGGCAACTTTGTACCATTGGGATACTCCCCTGCCTCTCGAACACCGCGGCGGCTGGATGAACAGGGCCACCGCGGAGCGCTTCGCGGAATACTCCGCCGCGGCAGGCCGGCGCTTTGGTGACCGGGTGGACCAATGGGTCACGCTCAATGAACCAGCTTCGGTAGTACTCAATGGCTACGCGCTGGGTGTCCACGCGCCCGGCCGGTACCTCCTTTTTGACGCCTTCCCTGCTGTCCACCACCAGCTCCTGGCCCACGGACTGGCAACGCAGGCACTGCGTGCAGAGGGCGTCCGGGGCGGCATTGGCGTCACCAACCTGCACTCCCCGGTCCGGCCCGCCACTGGCAAGTTTGCCGACAGGTTTGCCGCCACAGTGTTTGACCTTATGCTGAACCGGATCTACGCGGATCCGATCCTCTTGGGCAGGTACCCGTTCTCCCTGCGGCTCGCAAAGCCATGGGTGCGCTCACTGCCAAGGATTTCCGACGCCGATCTCCGCACCATCCATCAGCCGGTGGACTTCTACGGCGTGAACTACTATCAGCCGGTGAAGGTTGCGGCCGGGCAGGGCACCGGCGACGACCTGACGGTGCCGGCCGAAGCGATGACCCGGATTCCGGCCCATCAGGTGCCGTTTGAGGAGTTCGCCACCACCGGTTTCGGCTGGCCGGTCGCCCCTGAGCATCTGGGGATCCTGCTGCGCGAGCTCAAGGACCGCTACAAGGACGCCCTGCCGCCCATCTACATTACGGAAAGCGGTGCCAGCTTCCCTGAGCCCGAGCACGTCACCGGCCCGGTGCCGGACCAGCCGCGGATCGATTACATCGCGGGACACCTGCAGCATGCGATGGCGGCAATTGCACCCGGCGGCATCGCTGACGACGTGGAACTCCGCGGCTACTACGTCTGGACGCTCATGGACAACTTCGAATGGGCCGCCGGGTATTCACAGCGCTTCGGGCTGGTACACGTGGATTTCGACACCCAGGAACGCACTCCCAAGGAATCGTTCTACTGGTACCGGGCACTCAGCCGCGCCCGCAGATCGCTGCGCGGCTGAGAAGCGGCTACTGGTTCTTGTTAGCCCGGTTGATGCGCTTGGCGCGGTCAATCTCGTTACGGAAATACTTCTTGGCCCAGAACACCCCGGCGACCACGGCCACAACAATGACCAGGAAAATCAGGAACTCCATCATGTACTCCTCTCGCTCCCAGCAACAGTATCAGTCCAAGCGGGAGGGTTCCCGGCCACTGTCCGGGCGGGGGCCGCCGGCGGGATCCGGCAGCCCCGATTCGTGCCCGTCCGCCGGCGCCGTGTCAGCAGGGCCGCGGTTCAGGCGCCAGACAGCAAACACAATCAGCCCCACGGCGATCACAGCCAGCAACAGGAACGTGTAATGCCGCATCGACCACAAAAGGCACGCCGCCACACCTGCTGCTCCCCACCAGACAAACAGCCGCTCGCCCACCACCAGGCCGGCCACCAGCAGCAGCGCGAACAGGACCAGCACCCATAGCTGCTGTGCCCCGGTTCCGCCGAACACCACACCCAGGCCGCCAAGCGAGAGAAGCCCAGCACCGGCCCCCACCAGGTACCGTCCTGCGGCCTGCTGGCCGGAAAAGTACCGCAAGCCACCCAGGAGCGCCGCCAGCACCACGTACCACTGGGCCACCCAAAACGGATCCGGCAGCCCCGCGAATACGCGGCCGCCGAGCCGGTCCGGGCCGTCAAAGGCAAAGATCGCGGCCCGCTGGATGGCAGCGGTCATGGCCAGCGCCCCGACCTCCAGGGCAAGCCGGCGCGCGTTCTCAGGGGCCTCGCGAAAAGCGATCCCGACGGCGGCGGCCAGGATGGCAGCCGCCGTCCAGGCGGTTGCATCGTGCCTCAGTCCGGCCGTGACCGCGAGGACCACGCCCAGGAAAGCGGCCCCGGCAAGGGACCAGCGGCGGACGGGATCCGCCTGCAGCGGGCCACTGCGGACCAGCCGCGCTGCATAGAGCACTGCGGCTGCCGAGCCTGCGCCGGTCAGCCACGGCAGGAAGCTCGCCCAGGCGCCGGTGGTGTCCTGGAATGCTTCCGCCGCCAGTGCCATGCCGCCGACGAGGGTTGCCAACGCCGCTGGCGGATAGGCCGGCGGCCAGCCCTCAACATGGGATACGGCCAAGAATACGGCGGCCAGGACCAGGACGGCGGTACCTGTCATCCAGCCTGCCGCCAACGGTGAGACGGCCAGGCCAGCAATGGCGAAGCAGCCCGCGGTCACCAGCCAGAGCCAGTGCTCGATGTCCTCCACGCTAATGTTCCGCCGGCGCCATAGGATGCCGGCAACGACCGTGACCAGCGAGACGGACAGCAGCGTCCCGGACGTCCCGGTGTGGCTGAGCACTGCAGAGGCCAGGAAGGTCCCGCCGAAGCTGAAGAGCGGACCAAGGGCGAGTACTCCGAACAGCGCGGCGTATACAGCGAAGTAGGGGGCGCCACGTGCAGCGAAGAGCTTCCTTGCCACGATGGCCGATGCAAGGAGCATGGCCAGTTCCAGCAGCACAACCCAGCGGCCGCCATCGCGGTCCTGAACCAGCAATCTGGAAGTGCCCCGGCCGGCCAGGTATACGAGGGGCAGCAGCGCCTGGCCGGCCAGCGTGATCCATACCGCGGCCTGTTGGAAGGGGACTTGGGCCAGCCGTGAGCGCATCGCCCAGCGGACCAGATGCTGGGCCGCGAGCACCACCGCGAACGTCACCGACACCACGGTGGGTGAGGTGCTGATATCGTAACTGAGCACCAGCGCCAGGCCGGCGGTCAGAAGCCGGGCTGCAACGAAATACCAGCCTTTTCGGATCCGCTCCGGCTCTGCCACCACCATCAAGGTGGCGAACACTGCGAAGATGCCCAGCAGCAGTTCAACGTGCAGCAGCTCCCCGCGGCTGAAGGCCAGCAGCGAGCCAAAGGCAACCGGGGCCAACCAGACGGCACCGGCCACGCGACGAAGGACATAGCCTGAAGCTGCGGCGCCCAAGGCCGTCAACACGGTAGCGGCGGTGGCCTGCCAGTCCATGGAAGCGGACGGGGCAAGCGTGGCGGTGGCCCCCAATTGAAAGAGGAGCACCGCGCCGGCGTCGGAAAGGATCCACCGGGGAGCACGACGGCGGACCGTGGCCACCAGGGGCAGGCTGAGCTGGAGTGCCAGCACGGTCACGAGGATCATGGCGGGACGGACCGTCTCACCCGCCATGATCACGGGACCGGTTTCGAGCTGAAGCTGATGGAAGGCGGTCAGAGCCAGGACTGTTGCCCCGGCGCGGGACAACCACCAATATGCCCAGCGGTGCTGGCGCAGCGACAGCCGCATTGCGGTGACGGTCAGGGCAGCCACCACCAGGACCAGCGCCACGTTTCCGGCCGCCTGCGATACGGACTGGAACGCGACGGCAATGGCAACCACTGAAATGGCGACAGGCACAGCTTCCCATGCCGTTGCCCGCCAGTCCTGTTCGGCAGCAGGCCTCGGAAGCGTCAGTGCCCCCACACCGAGCGCCGCCAGGAGCTGGACCGTGAGGGCAGCGGCCGTCAATGCGTGGTCCGGTGAGGTCTCGAGAAGCGGCAACCCGCTCAGGACCAGGGCTCCCGCGGCGCCGAAGGCTCCCAGCGTTGCCTGTGGGGCGAACGCGGCCACTCCGGCCCGTTGGAGGGATGCCGTCAGAAGCTGCTGGCACACCAGTGCTATTAACAGTGCAAACGCAGAGGCTTCAGCCCGCCCCGGCCCCTCACCGATGACTGCCGCCACGATCACCGGAACAGCCAGTGTGAGCGCGACCCGCGCGCCCATGACGTGGCGCCCACGGCTTGTTCCCGCCGAGAAGGCTCCCCGGGCAGTCCAAAAGCCGCAGCCCACAAGCAGCATCAAGGCCAGGGGCCAGGCGCCCGTTGACCCACTCGCCAGCCCAGCCATGGCCAGGGCGGCCACAGGCGCCCATTCGGTGCGGCCGCGCCATCTGGCAGCAAGCACCATACCCGCCGCGAGTGAGCATGCCACCGGTATCCACAGCGGAACCGCCAGCTCCCTGGCTGCCAAACTCCCGCTCACGAATCCCTGAACGAAACCGGCAACCTCCCTGGTTGCCCCAAATGCCACCGTGGCCACCATCTGCAACCCAAAAGTGACCACGGCATCGGCCTTCCAGCGGCCACCGGCACCAAGGACGGACGCCAGGCGGCCGGACATCAACGCCACACCAATTGCCTGGCCCGCAAGCAGGATGCCGGCCGCCAGGAGGGCGTCGCTCCCCCGCCCCGTCAGATCCCAAATGGCGACGGCGGCGGCGACAGTCAGGGCGGCCCGGGCAGCATAGAAGTTCCGGAGCCGCCACTGGCCCGGGACCGCAGCCATCAAGGCGAAATAGAGTCCGCACATGGCAATGATGAGTGCGTATTCCGCTTTGTCCAGATAGAGCGGTATGCATGAGGCCGCGGCGGCCACGGCCGGAACCACATAGGGATGTAAAAGCATGAGCGGCCTGATATAGACGGGCGGCAGCCAGCCGGGCCTGCCCAGCGCCAGGCAGGTCAGCAGCACGGCCACCCCTATCAGGGCGGCAAAGTACCAGACCAGTGCACCCCCAAGGACCGAAACGCCGGAGAAGGCTGCAGACGCGACGAAAGTCAGCGAAAGGTACACCAACACCCGGCTCTCCAGCCTGACCGCCGCCGCAACGTAGGCAGCAGTGCCGATCAGCGACGTCAGCAGCCACGCCGCAGGGCCATCGGGCAGCACAAAGTTGAACAGTGCAAGGCCCGTAACGGGAACAAGGGCTAGACCGGTGCCGGTAAAGGCCACCGCCGCGGGCCTGAGCCTGAGCACCTTGGCATGCAGGACAAAGCCTGCGCCATAGAACATCGCCGTCACCGTACAGACGCCCACAAAACTCATCACGGGCGGAAGGCCCGTGCCGATGAACAGCGCGGCCGCAGCAACCAGGAGAATGCTGGCCATATACAAGGTGATGTTGATATTCTGCCGGTCCCGCTTTTCCCTACGGGCCTGACGCTCGGCCGGTGTTTCCGCGGGGGTTTCGAACGCTCGCGGCGGAACCTGCTGCGGTACCAATGCCGGCGCTGACTGCGGGGGCTCACCGGCGGACGGCCCGGGCACACCCGCCACCTGAACCTTGGCCATCGCATCAAGCCACCCCTGAAGGTGGCCCGCGCGGTAGCCGGCTTCATACGATTCGTCCCTCACAGTGAGCCCTCTCCGAAGCACAAGACTGCCCGCATTATTAATCCAGCGATTGGATTAATCATAGCAAAAACAGCCCCGCCGCGTAGATACGCAGCGGGGCTGTTGATTGGGTTGGGATTCCGCTAGCGGATTCCTAACACCCGATCAGCAAGTAATTACTTGATGATCTTGGTAACGCGTCCTGAACCAACGGTACGGCCGCCTTCGCGGATAGCGAAGCCGAGGCCCTCTTCCATGGCGATGGGCTGGATGAGCGCAACGGTCATCTCAGTGTTGTCGCCAGGCATAACCATTTCCGTGCCTTCCGGCAGGGTGATAACGCCGGTTACGTCCGTGGTACGGAAGTAGAACTGCGGGCGGTAGTTCGAGTAGAACGGGTTGTGACGTCCGCCTTCGTCCTTGGACAGGATGTAGACGTTAGCCTCGAAGTCGGTGTGCGGGGTGATGGAACCCGGCTTGACGACAACCTGGCCACGCTCTACGTCGTCACGCTTCAGACCGCGGAGCAGGAGGCCACAGTTCTCGCCGGCCCATGCTTCGTCGAGCTGCTTGTGGAACATCTCGATACCGGTAACCGTGGTCTTCTGGACCGGACGGATGCCGACGATCTCGACCTCGGAGTTGATGGCGAGGGTTCCACGCTCGGCGCGGCCCGTAACAACGGTGCCACGGCCGGTGATGGTGAAGACGTCTTCGATCGGCATCAGGAAGGGCTTGTCGCGGTCGCGGATGGGGTCCGGAACGGACTCGTCCACAGCAGCCATCAGGTCCTCAACGGACTTGACCCACTCGGGGTCGCCTTCCAGGGCCTTCAGGCCGGAAACGCGGACAACCGGTGCTTCGTCACCATCGAAGCCCTGCGAGCTCAGGAGCTCACGAACTTCCATTTCAACGAGGTCCAGCAGTTCCTCATCGTCAACCATGTCGGACTTGTTCAGCGCGACCAGCAGGTAGGGAACACCAACCTGGCGGGCGAGCAGAACGTGCTCGCGGGTCTGGGCCATCGGGCCGTCAGTGGCGGCAACCACGAGGATTGCACCGTCCATCTGTGCAGCACCGGTGATCATGTTCTTGATGTAGTCAGCGTGACCCGGAGCGTCTACGTGTGCGTAGTGGCGCTTCTCGGTCTGGTACTCAACGTGGGAGATGTTGATGGTAATGCCGCGCTGACGCTCTTCGGGAGCAGAGTCAAT
>JAHFUZ010000007.1 GCA_023264815.1 Arthrobacter sp.
AAGAACTGGCGGGGACTCGCGATGAGATCGGACAAAACCGCACGCAATTACCTCGCCGCCGTCCAACTCGCGGCATCGCTCGCCTGGCTAAAAGCCAGCTTTAGCAACACACCCTAGGGCTGCTGGCTGACCGCTCCGGATTGGTGAACCTGCAACGGCTGGCTCAGCTGTCGGCTACCGAGACACCCGATCTCACCGGCCGCCCGCCGGTCATCGCGGTGCTGGGCACCTCCATGAACTCCGGGAAGTCCACCACTCTCGGATGCCTCGTGAAAGGACTCTCCGCCTCGGGGCTTAAGGTCGCAGCCGGGAAGGCGACCGGCACCGGCTCCGGCAACGACGCCCACCTGTTCACCGACGCCGGGGCAAGCCTGGTGCTGGACTTCACCGATTTCGGGCACCCGACCACCTATAAGCTTGACTACGACCAGGTCCGGGCCCTGTTGCTGAGCATGATCGACGCGCTCACCCTGGGCTCACCCGAAGTGATCGTGGTGGAGATCGCCGACGGTGTCTATCAGGCCGAGACCGCCCGACTGCTCAACGACCCGGCCTTCCACGCCGTCGTCGACCACGTGCTCTTCGCCGCCGCCGACGCCCTGGGTGCAACCGCAGGGCTGCAGCTGCTGGCCCGCGCCGGTATGCCTGTCGTAGCGGTTTCCGGGGTGCTCACCGCCTCACCGCTGGCCGCGCGAGAAGCCTCCGCAATGATTGACCCTCCCGTCATCGAGACCTGGGACCTGTGCCGCCCCGAGGTTGCGCTGAACCTGCTGCCGGTCCGGAAGTAGCCTTGGCCGGGCTGCCGAAACTGCTGCGCGGCAAACGCCGTGCCCTCACCGCGTTGCTGATCGGCACCGGAGTGGGTTCGGCGGCTGCCGCTGGGGCGACCGCGCTGCTGATGATGATGCTGATCGATCCAGGAACCCAAAACACCGCAATTGTCGTGATCGGGCTGGCCGTCGCCGCCGTTGCTGTCGGAGGGCTGCGCGCCGTGGAACGGGTACTGGCCGAGAAACTGGGCCAGGATTACATCCACGAGATCCGCACAGGGCTCGTGAAGGCAGCGTTGGGGGCCGAGCGCGGCCCCTCGGTTGGCATCACCATCGCCCGGGTGACCAACGACCTGGCCAGCGTGCGCAACTGGGTCTCCCAAGGCATCAGTCCCTTGATCGTGGGCATCCCGTTGGTCCTCGGAGCCACAGCGTTCGTCTGGGCGCTGTCCCCTGCGCTGGCCGCAGCGGTGGCCCTGCCGCTGGCCTTGCTGGCCGGTGTGCTCGCCTTCCTGGCGCGGCCAGCCTACAGCCGCGCCCGTACCCTTCGCCGCCGACGCGGCCGACTGGCGGCCCACCTGGCCGACACCGTCGCGGCCGCGACGACGATCAAAGCCGCCAGTGGGCAGGCACGAGAGATGCGCAGGATCACCGCACTGAGCTCCACCGTGGCCGAAGCCGCCGTCCACCGGGCGAGGATCGCCGGCTGCATTCGTGGTACGGCGGCCGCGGCAGCAGCCACCGGGGTCGCCGCCACCGCCGCCACGGGGATCTGGCAGGGCATCGACACCGCGACCATCATCGCGGCGATGACGGTCCTGGGCATCATCGCCACCCCGGTCACCGACATGGGCCGGGCGGTGGAGTACCACCAGAACTTCAGAGCTGCCCGCAGAATCCTCGCGCCCGCCCTGGCCGCTGACACCGTAGAGCTGGACCCGGCGCCACCGGCCGAGCAGCGGGCCCGCACGCCGTCCAGTGACCCAGGGCAGCTGAAGATCACCGGGATCACCCCCCGCCGATGCTGCCCCACTGAACCACTGAACGCCCAGGCGGGTGAACGTATCGAGCTCAACGCCGACAGCCCTGATGAGGCCACGGCCGTCTTTGAGACGATCATCGGCCTGCGCCTCTTAACTACCACCCAGGTCCTCATCAATGGGGTCGACCTGCACACCACAGACCCCAGCCGACGCCGCCAGCTGGTCGGCTACGCGGTCGCAGGGGCTACCTTAGAACGCGGCACCATCGCTCGCGCCGTCCGATACCGCCGCCCGGATCTGTCCCCCGACCACGGCACCGCCGCCCTGGAACATGTCGGACTCACCGAGATCATCGCCCAGCTGCCTGACGGACAATTTACCCGCCTCACCCGCGGCGGAGAGCCGCTTACCACCTCCGCACGCGCCAAACTCGTGCTGGCCCGGGCAACACTGGGCTCACCCGCGCTGCTGCTGATCAACCGTCTGGACCAAGACCTCGACGAGAACGGCCGCGCCCGACTTAATGCCCTCATCACCGACTACCCAGGAACCGTCATCACCTACTCCACCCGACCAGACACCAAGCCTGTCACCAATCGCACCTGGCGGGTCACCTGTCCAATCCCACACTGAACCCAGACACTGTGGACGGACCCGGTTGTAAAGGAAGCGTTGGCTCCTGCATGTAACCTGACGGTGGCATCACACTCACCTCAGCAAGCCCTTCACCACGAACAGCGGAGCCATCAAGCCCGGCAACTGCAGGTCACTACGACACACGACAAAACTCGCGTCCTATATTTCACTTTTTCACAAGCCGTCCCAGATACAGCTTGGTCACCTTACTAGCGACCGCGTCCACGGCTTCGAAGGCGTCGCCAGTCCACCCGCCCAGGCGCGAGAGATCTGCCGCGGCGGCATAGGCTGCTTCGGGGTCCATTCCGAACGGGCTGGGGTGCCGTCCATCAGGAGGGCCGCCCCGACGGCGCCCCGTCGTACCAACGCTGTTGTCGGATCGTTCGTCGAGGTCGGCACGACAATTAGGAGCTCGGCTTCAAGGGCCGCGGAAAAATTCCGCCCGAGCCGGGCGCCTGAGAAGGGCTTGTCTGACACGTCACAAGCATTGTCGAAGGCTAAGAACCTAGGCGGCGCGATTGCCGGAACAGCAGGCAACGACGGGTCTAATGTAACGGCGATGTTCAAGTCGAAGAAGAAAAACATTCAGACGACGACAGCTCGCACACCGGGGAAGTGCTCGGTGACAAATCGCGTCCCGGCTCAGCCGGGGCGCGATTTTTACGTTGTGCTCAGTGTGCCGGCGTCCACCCCAAAGCAGGACCCAAGGAGGTGGCGATGTCGGTGAGGATCTGGATGTAGTCCTCATGGTCGAAACTGAAGGGCAGCGCGAACGCTACCTCGTCTACCTCCTGGAAGCCCGCGTGCGCGTACAGCTGGTCCGCAATCCGATCGCTGGTACCTATGAGGTCGGGGGCGAACAGCATCCCCCGCGGCCCCTGCGGCGCCCGGGTCCGAGGCGTGCGCTCATCAACGTAGGCCTGGTACTTCTCCCGCTGCTTCTTTGTTGCGGAGTCGGTGGGGATCACCACCAGCCCTTGCGAGACCCGGGCGGGTCCGCGCGACGGGGCGGTCGCGGCAGCCTCGCGGTAGGCGCGGATCTGCGATTGCTGGATGCGGCCAAACAACGGTTCCTGATCCGTTTCTGGAAACACCACACTGCTGGAGAGCAGATTGAATCCGTTAGCCCCGGCCCACACAGCCGACTTCCGGCTTGCCGCCCCATACCAAAGCCGCTCACGCAGCCCGGACGAGTGCGGCTCCACACGGTTCGAGAATTCCTCCACGACGCCCTGTTTGCCGGAAAACTCCCTGACCGGTTCCCCTGCAATCAACCGGGCAAGCCGGTCAACGCGGGCATAGCCGAAGTCCTCCACTCCGGCGGAATCCGGGTACAACTCATGCTTGACCGTCTCGTAGTGCATGGGTTCGCCCACGCTGAGTCCCGGATTGATCCGCCCACCGGAGAGCAGATCCACGGTGGCCAGGTCCTCGGCCAGGCGCAAAGGGTTTTCCCAGCCCATGGGGGTCACGGCGGTCCCCAGTTCAATCCTCGAGGTGCGCTGGCCGGCCGCGGCCATGACGGCTATGGGGGAGGAGATCCCGAACTGCAAATGGCGGTGCCGCAGCCACGCGCTGTCGAAACCGAGACGCTCGCCCAGCTCGATGACCTGCAGCGTATTTTCGTGCCCTGCGGCCGGGTCCGCCGGATCGAACAGGCCAATGGTGAGGAATCCCAGTTTGCGCAGCGGTTGTGAAGATTGGGGCACGGTCTTCCTTCAGGGATCGGCGGGGCGGCTGAACCTCATGATAGGCAGGGAGCGGGGGCGTTGCCCGTAGGGAACCTCCGGGGTTACCTCCCATGTCAGGACGGTACCCCGACAGCGGCGTCCGCACCGCGCGGGCCCGCCCCGGGAACAACTAGAATTCAGGGAAAAGCAAGGAGATCCTTCGTCGTGCGTGAAAATCGGGTAGGTTCCGCGTCAACGTCTGATTCCGGACCCGCAAAGGAGAGTGCATGCCGTTGAGGCCTCTGATTCAGGTGATCACCGGGGCCGTCGCTGCGGCACTGGTTCTGTCAGGATGCACCGGGTCTGGCGGGTCCGCGCCCGTGGTGGTGGGCGAAACCAGCCGCGGCGGCAGCATCACAGTGGCCGAGGTGAACACGTTCACGTCGTTCAACCCGTTCAGCACCGCCGGCAACACGGACATCAACACCAAAATCGGCCACATCACGCATTCCGGGTTTTACTACGTGGACAACACCGAACGGGTGATCCGCAACGAGAAATTCGGACGCTTCGAAAAAGTCTCCGACCGTCCCCTGAAGGTGAAGTACACCGTCAACGAAGGCGTGAAATGGTCCGACGGCGACCCCATAGACGCGGGCGACCTTCTCCTGTCGTGGGCGGCCGGGTCAGGCTATTTCGACGACGCCGACACCCAGGCCGGGACCGGCACCACCTATTTTTCTCCCGCCGCTGACAGGACTGGCCTGGCGGCCACTGCCCTGCCGGAAATCGGCAGTGACGGCCGTTCCATTACTCTGGAATACCTCTCCCCGTACGCTGACTGGGAAGTGGCGTTCGACGTCGGAGTCCCGGCCCATGTGGTGGCCGCCAAAAGCGGCCTCAACGATGAGGACGACCTCATCGAGCTGATCAAGGATTCTCCCCGCGGTGACTCGGACAGCCCCGCGGTCAACGCACCGCTGAAACGGGTGGGCGATTTCTGGAACACCGGATTCGATGCCAAGTCCCTGCCGCAGGATCCTGCGATGTTCCTGTCCAGCGGCCCGTACATTGTCCGGGACATAGTGCCGGACGCCTCGATCACCCTGGTCCGGAACCGGGATTATGTCTGGGGGGCCGAGCCCTACCTGGATGAGATCACGGTCCGCTTTACCGGGGCCCCGGGTGCCGCGGTTTCGGCGCTGGGTTCCGGCCAGGCTGACATTATTGCCCCGCAGCCCTCTGCCGGCACCGAAGGGCTTTTCGACGGCCTGGCAGCGCAGGGGAACACCGTGGAGCGCTACAGCCAGTCAGGTTATGACCACCTCGATGTGAAGTTCGCCGGCCCGTTCGCCGACAAGGACGTCCGCGAGGCATTCCTCAAAACGGTGCCCCGGCAGAAGATTGTGGCGGACGTGGTGGGCGGATTGGTGGCCGACGCGAAACCCCTCGACTCGCACGTCTTCCTGCCGTCGCATCCCAAATATGCCGAAACCGTAAAGAACAACGGATCCGCAGAATATTCCGAGGTGGATATCCAAGGCGCAACATCGCAGTTGCGCGGGGCTACGCCGACCATCAGGATCCTCTACAACAAGGACAACCCCAACCGGGTGCGCGCCTTCTCGCTGATCCGGGACTCAGCCGCGCTGGCCGGGTTCAGGGTTGAGGATGCGGGCCTCGGAGGCCCTGACTGGGTGGCTGCGCTCAGCACAGGAACCTACGATGCCGCCATTCTCGGCTGGATCGGCCCGAGCGTGGGCGTGAGCCGCGTCCCGCAGATCTTCAAGACCGGGGCAGGCAGCAACTTCACCGGATTCTCGGACGCAGACGCCGACAAAGCCATGGATGAACTGGCCACCACCACGGACCTGGGAAAGCAGGACGAACTGCTGTCCGACATCGACAAACGGGTGTGGGTGAACGCCTACGGCCTGCCGCTGTACCAGGCCGCCGGGACCGTCGCGTTCGGCAGTCGCGTGACAGGCGTCAAACCCAGTTCCGGCCCGCTGGGTGTGTGGTGGAACGCCTGGGAGTGGCGGCTTAAATAGCCACCCCCGTCCAAGGTCCTCCGCCGCCGTGGGAGCGGTGCAGGGCCCGATTTCGCCGTACATCCTACCAGCGAGTAGCATGTGACTTGCGCAACTTCCTCGGGCAAGCTAGTTATGAACGATTAACTGGTTACGGTTTGGCAACGGAGTACCAGTATTTGGACTTTGTGCGGTTAGGCTACTCATATATGTAGGCTGCGTCACAGTGTAAACCTGTGACGGGCCTGCCGGGGAGCAAAAGATATCCCCTGAACATCTCCCACAACTCATAGGAGGCGGAATGCGTTTCACGCGCACTTCCAAAGCACTCGGCATGGTGGCGATCGCCGCCCTTGCCCTGACCGGCTGCGGCGCTGGAGGCGGCAGCACGGACAGCGCCAGCCAGTCGGCCGGTGATCCCAACAAGGTCATCACCGCGTATAACAGTGAACCCCAGAACCCGCTGCTGCCGGCCAACACCAATGAAACAAACGGCGGCCGCGTCGTCGAACTTCTCTTCGAAGGCCTTCGCAGCTACGACGCGGACGGCAAGCCGGTTAACGCCCTGGCAGAGTCCATTGAGTCCGCCGACGCACAGAACTGGACCATCAAGGTCAAGCAGGGCCAGAAGTTCACCAATGGTGAAGCCATCACAGCCAAGACCTTCGTTGATTCCTGGAACTTCGCAGCGAACTCGAAGAACCTGCAGAATAACGGGTTCTTCTTCGAATCCATCGCCGGGTACGAAGAAGTTTCTGCCGTCACCACCGAGAAGTCAGCCGACGGCAAGACCACCACCACCCCGGCTCCCACCGCCGAGACCATGTCCGGGCTGACGGCCACTGACGACTCCACCCTTACCGTGAAGCTGGCGCAGCCTGAGGCCGACTGGTCGCTGCGTTTGGGCTACTCGGCCTTCTACCCGCTGCCTTCCGCAGCCCTGGCCGATCCTAAAACCTACGGCGAGAACCCGGTCGGCAACGGCCCGTACAAGTTTGAAAAGACCGGCGCATGGGTCCATGACCAGTCCATCAGTCTGGTCAAGAACCCGGACTACACCGGTCCCCGGCAGGCTAAAAACGGCGGCGTGACGTTCAAGTTCTACACCGATCCGAGCCCCGCCTACACCGACTTGCAGGGCGACAACCTCGACATCACCGACGTGCTGCCGTCCAATGCTACGAAGACCTACGTGTCGGACTTCCCGGACCGCAATGCCAGCAAGCCCGTAGCCACCAACGGCACGCTGAACATCCCGGGCTACAACCCGAACTTCCAGGGCGAAGCCGGCAAGCTGCGCCGCCAGGCACTGTCCTACGCCATCAACCGCGAGGAAATCACCAAGGTGGTCTTCAACGGCACCCGTACGCCGGCCAAGGCCTTCGCGCCGCCGGTCATCGATGGTTTCAAGGCCGACCTCAAGGGCAGCGAAGTTCTCAAGTTCGACGCCGCCAAGGCCAAGGACCTCTGGGCCCAGGCCGAGAAGCTCCAGCCGTACGACGGCTCCAAGCCGCTCCAGATTGCCTCCAATACCGACGGAGGACACAAGGAATGGATCGATGCCGTGGCTAACGGCTTCAAGAACAACCTCGACATTACGGCTGAAATCCAGCCGTTCGCCAAGTTTGCTGAAGTCCTGGACATGCGGAAGAAGCAGACCCTTCCCGGCCTGACCCGCGCCGGCTGGCAGGGTGACTACCCGTCGCTGTACAACTTCCTCGGACCCATCTGGGCAACGGGCGCATCCTCCAACTACGAGAAGTACTCGAACCCTGAGTTCGACAAGCTGCTCAAGGAAGGCCTCGCATCGAAGTCGACCGAAGAAGCGAACGCCAAGTTCAACGCGGCACAGGAAATCCTCTTCGAAGACCTTCCCGGTCTGCCCCTCTGGGATTACGCCAAGCCCATTGTTTGGAGCAACAATGTGGTGAAGGCCGAGACCGGCTGGAACGGCGCAATTCTCTACTACAACATCACGGCCAAGTAGTCTCCAGGATCTAAACTTGCCGTCAGGCATATGGGGGTCCGGCATCAGCCGGGCCCCCATTGTCCTGTAAGGCAGGAAGGCACACATGAACTTCTTCTCTTCGCTCCCCGAAGGCTGGTGATCCGGTGGTCCGCTTTATTCTGCGACGACTCCTCCAAGTGATCCCCGTCTTCATCGGCACCACCCTTTTGGTCTATTACATGGTGTTCGCCCTTCCCGGCGACCCCATTGCCGCGCTCTTCGGCGACCGCCAGCCCCCGCAGGCTGTCATCGACACCCTTCGCGCCCAGTACCACCTTGACGAGCCGTTCTGGGTCCAGTACGGACTGTTCCTGCAGAACCTCTTCACTTTCAACCTCGGAAACGACTTCACCGGCCAGCCCATTGCTGCCACGCTGGCGCGGGTTTTCCCCGTCACGGCAATGCTCGCCATCGAAGCGCTAGCCATTCAGGCCATCTTCGGCGTCGCATTCGGAGTCTTCGCCGGGCTCCGCCGCGGCGGCTGGTTTGACTCCACCGTCCTGGTGGCATCCCTGGTGGTCATCGCTGTACCCACCTTTGTCCTCGGCTTCGTCTTCCAGCTCGTTTTCGGCGTCCAGCTCGGCTGGGCCAAACCCACGGTAGGCGCCAACGCCGACTGGGGAAGCCTGCTGCTTCCCGCCGTCGTCCTGGGCCTGGTGT
This sequence comes from Arthrobacter sp., assembly GCA_023264815.1. Taxonomy (GTDB): domain Bacteria; phylum Actinomycetota; class Actinomycetes; order Actinomycetales; family Micrococcaceae; genus Arthrobacter. The sequence goes on from JAHFUZ010000007.1 coordinate 8,758, forward strand.
CCTTCGCCTACGTGCTCCGCCTGACCCGTGCGTCGGTCAGCGAAAACATGAACGCCGACTACGTCCGGACTGCCACCGCAAAGGGCCTGTCCCGGCCCCGGGTGGTCGTGGCACACATCCTGCGCAACTCCCTCATACCGGTGGTGACCTACCTCGGCGCCAACCTCGGCGGCCTGATGGGCGGGGCCATCGTGACGGAGGGCATCTTCAACGTCCCCGGCGTCGGCAACAAGCTCTACCAGGCCGTCCTCCGCACCGAAGGGCCAACCATCGTCTCCATCGTCAGCGTCCTGGTGCTGGTGTTTGTGGTGGCCAACCTGCTCGTTGATCTCCTGTATGCCTGGCTAGACCCGAGGATCCGTTATGACCAGTAATAACAGCCACTTCGTGGCGCCCATCGACGAGACCCCGCTGCTTGCAACGGACGCCGTCAAAACCGACCAGGCCCCGCTGAGCCTGTGGTCGGATGCGTGGCGAAAGCTCCGCCGCCGCCCGCTGTTCATCATTTCCGCGCTCCTGATCCTCGCCCTGGTGGTCGTGGCGCTCTTCCCCGGCCTCTTTTCGTCCGTGGCACCGAATGACGGTTGCGAACTGGCCAACTCCGAAGGCGGCCCCAGCGCCGGCCACCCGTTTGGCTTCACCTTCCAGGGCTGCGACATCTACTCCCGCGTGATCCACGGCACGCAGGCCTCCCTCTCCGTCGGCGTGCTCTCCGTTCTGTGCGTGCTGGTCATCGGCGTCACCATCGGCGCCATCGCCGGCTACTACGGCGGCTGGGTTGACTCCGTGCTCGCCCGCCTGGGAGACATTTTCTTCGCGCTGCCCCTGATCCTCGGCGCCCTGGTCATCACCCAGCTTCCGCTGTTCAGGGAAAACAGGAGCGTGTGGACGGTGGTGTTTGTCATCTCCTTGTTGGCCTGGCCACAAATGGCACGTATCACCCGCGGAGCCGTGATTGAGGTCCGCAATGCAGACTTCGTGACTGCCGCCCGCTCGCTGGGAGTGTCGAAGTTCGGCGCGCTGGTCCGTCACGTCCTGCCGAACGCGCTGGCACCCATCATTGTCCTGGCCACCCTTGAACTGGGCGTGTTCATCGTTGCCGAAGCCACGCTGTCCTTCCTGGGCATTGGCCTGCCGCAGAGCATCATGTCCTGGGGCAATGACATTGCAGGTGCCCAGGCATCCATCCGCACACATCCGCAGATCATGCTCTACCCGGCAGCGGCGCTGTCCATTACCGTCCTGAGCTTCATCATGCTCGGAGACGCAGTCCGGGACGCGCTTGATCCCAAGAGCCGTCAGCGATGAGAGACCAAGAGATGACTACTCCAGAAATCAACATCGAAGAGACCGGCGCCACGGGCGTCAGGCCGCTGCTGGAAATCCGCGACCTGGCCATTACGTTCAAGACCGGAGGCGGCGATGTCCAGGCTGTGCGGAATGCGCACCTGACCATCATGCCCGGCGAGACGGTGGCCATTGTGGGCGAATCAGGCTCCGGCAAATCCACCACCGCGCTTGCTGCGATCGGGCTCCTGCCCACCAACGGCGCAGTGTCCGGCGGGCAGATCCTCCTTGACGGGGAGGACATTGCACACGCCTCCGAAAAGCGGATGATCGAACTGCGCGGAAACACGATTGGCATGGTCCCTCAGGACCCCATGTCCAACCTGAACCCTGTCTGGAAGATCGGATACCAGGTCAAGGAAACCCTGCGGGCAAACGGGCAGCCAAGCGGCCCGGAGGACATCGCCAAGGTGCTGTCCGAGGCGGGCCTCCCGGACGCCCACCGCCGCGCCAGCCAGTACCCCCACGAGTTCTCCGGCGGTATGCGGCAACGGGCGCTGATCGCCATTGGCCTGTCCTGCAAGCCGCGGCTGCTCATCGCTGATGAACCGACGTCTGCCCTGGACGTCACCGTCCAGCGGCAGATCCTGGACCACCTGGACACCATGACCACTGAGCTGGGCACGGCCGTGCTGCTCATCACGCACGACCTGGGCCTGGCCGCCGAGCGCGCCGACAAGGTGGTAGTGATGTACCGCGGCCAGGTGGTTGAAGCCGGCCCGTCACTTGAGCTGCTCCGGAACCCGCGCCACCCGTACACGAAGCGGCTGGTTGAGTCCGCGCCGTCACTGGCAAGCCGCCGGATCCAGGTGGCCAAGGAACAGGGGATCGAAGCCTCGGACCTGCTGGCCCCGGCAGCCGAGGCGGCAGCTGCGGACAACATCCTGCAGATCCAGGACCTTCGCAAGGTGTACAAGCTCCGCAGCGGCCTCGGCAAGGCAACAGACTTTGCCGCCGTCGACGGCGTGAGCTTCGACGTCAAGCGGGGAACCACCACCGCGATTGTGGGGGAGTCCGGCTCGGGCAAGTCGACAGTGGCCAAGATGGTCCTGCAACTCGAAAAGCCTACCGAGGGCAGGATCCTCTTTGACGGCGTCGACACGTCGGTGCTCAAGCCCAGGGAGCTTTTCAAGTTCCGCCGCCGGGTGCAGCCGATCTTCCAGGACCCCTACGGATCCCTGGACCCGATGTACAACATCTTCCGCACCATCGAGGAGCCGTTGCGGGTCCACAAGATCGGTGATGCTGCAAGCCGTGAAAAGAAGGTCCGCGAACTCCTGGACCAGGTGGCACTGCCGCAGTCAACCATGCAGCGGTACCCCAATGAGTTGTCCGGCGGGCAGCGCCAGCGCATCGCTATTGCACGTGCCCTTGCGCTGGACCCGGAAGTGATCATCTGCGACGAGGCTGTATCCGCCCTGGACGTCCTGGTCCAGGCCCAGGTGCTGAATCTCCTGGCGGACCTGCAGGCCAACCTGGGACTGACCTACCTCTTTATTACCCACGATCTCGCGGTGGTCCGGCAGATTGCGGACCATGTGTGTGTCATGGAAAAAGGGAAGCTGGTGGAAACGGGATCCACGGACGACGTTTTCGAGTCTCCGCAGCGCGATTACACCAAGGCACTGCTCAATGCCATTCCCGGTGCGAAGCTGATGCTTCCGCCGGAAGTGGCCTAAACGGCACAACCCGTCAGGGAAAGCAGGAGCCGGTGCCCGGGTGGGCGCCGGCTCCTCCCGTTCCCGGCCTATAACTGAAGATTGAGTTTCCTGAGTCTGTCGCCCAGCAGCCCGCCGAGCGTCCTGCGGCCGGCAGAGTCCATGTGGACGGCGTCGGCCAGGTTCTTGGCGAGGTTGTATTTGGTCAGCCAGTCACCCACGCCAACAAACGGCAGGCCGTGCCTGGCCGCAAGGGCTCCGAGCAACGCATCAACCTGGGTCCTGCGCCCGCCGCCGTGGTTGGCTCCGCGCGCCAGAGTCCCGATCATGGCCAGCTTCGTGCCCGGATAGCGCTGCTTCAGGGCACTGATCAGGCGCTCGGCATTCGCCACGATCTGCGCGTCAGTGGCGCCACGGGCGGCGTCGTTCCCGCCGCCCTGGATAACAACCAGGGCCGGCACCCCGTACGGAAGTTTCCAGTCGCCCCGTTCCAGGGCCTCTATGTAGTTTCCTGTTTTGCCGTTGGAAGCCACAAAACCGGTTCCGCCAAGGCCGCAGAAATGGACCTTGTAGCCAACAGCGGCAAGGCCAAGGCGCGGCCAGCCGTCCAGCGGTTCTGACTGCGAGTCGCCAATGAGGAGCGCCGTATGCCGCATGTCCGGCACAACCACTTCGTCCCGGCCGCTCACCGGATTGTGGATGACCGAACCGGGCGTGAGACTTTCGGGGTCCGTGCCGGGGCTGATGTACCGCCCGGCAACACCACCTGCAGCGCCGGGGCCGGCTGCTGCGGGAGCCCCGGCGGCAGGGCCGGATGCCTGCCCGGGCGGGGGTGCAGGTGTTTCGGGTGGCTGGCCGCAGCCGGCGAGGAGGACGCCTGCGGCGATTCCCGATGCGACTAAGCGGGACAGAGCCGAGGCTTTTCGCATCAGTGGTTCTCCGGGCTTTGCTTGAAGTATCACAGCCATGATGGTGCATCAAGTCAAGAAAATCCAGTGACATTGATCACGACGGCGTGCCTCCGGCCCCGGAACTGCCGAGCAGGACCCGGCCGGGTCCGGCTCGGTTTTTAGGCGCATTTAGGGCGCAGCGTTTAGAATAATGGAAGGCGCCCTGTGTTAATGGGCCAATCCGTCGTGGACTCCGGTTGGAAATGCGGCGATACTCTACAGCTGACCCACTGAATCGAGCAATAACGCATGTCTGAAACCACCACCAACACTGCGGTAGCCACTGCATCGCGCAGTGACTTGCGCAACGTCGCGATCGTGGCCCACGTTGACCACGGCAAGACCACCCTGGTCGATGCCATGCTCAAGCAGACCAACTCCTTTGCCGAACACAACCACCTCGAAGACCGTGTGATGGACTCCGGTGACCTGGAACGCGAAAAGGGCATCACCATCCTGGCCAAGAACACCACGGTGGCCTACAACGGACCGTCCTCCAATGGTGAAACCATCACCATCAACGTCATCGACACCCCCGGCCACGCCGACTTCGGTGGCGAGGTTGAGCGCGGCCTGTCCATGGTTGACGGCGTTGTGCTCCTCGTTGACTCCTCCGAGGGCCCGCTGCCCCAGACCCGCTTCGTGCTGCGCAAGGCCCTGGCCGCGCACCTGCCCGTCATTCTCCTGGTCAACAAGACCGACCGCCCCGACGCGCGGATCGATGAAGTTGTCCACGAATCCATGGACCTGCTCCTGGGCCTCGCCTCGGACCTCGCCGACGAAGTTCCGGACCTTGACCTGGACAAGGTCCTCGAAGTTCCGGTCGTCTATGCCGCCGCCAAGGTGGGCCGCGCGTCCCTGGAGCAGCCGGCAAACGGCTCTGCACCGGACAACGAGGACCTGGAGCCGCTGTTCAAGACCATCATCGACCACATCCCGGCGCCGACCTACAACCCTGACGGTGTGCTGCAGGCCCACGTGACCAACCTGGACGCCTCGCCGTTCCTTGGCCGCCTCGCGCTGCTCCGCATCTACAACGGCACCCTCCGTAAGGGCCAGCAGGTTGCCTGGGCCCGCGCCAACGGTGAGCTCAAGACCGTGAAGATCACCGAACTGCTGGCCACCAAGGCGCTGGACCGCGTTCCGGCCGAGTCCGCAGGACCCGGCGAGATTGTGGCTGTCGCCGGCATCGAGGACATCACCATCGGTGAGACCCTGACGGACGTCGAAAACCCGCAGCCGCTGCCGCTGATCACCGTGGACGATCCCGCGATCTCCATGACCATCGGTATCAACACCTCCCCGCTGGCCGGCAAGGTCAAGGGTGCCAAGGTCACCGCCCGCCAGGTGAAGGACCGCCTGGACAAGGAACTGATCGGTAACGTCTCCATCAAGGTTCTGCCCACCGAGCGTCCCGACGCCTGGGAAGTCCAGGGCCGTGGTGAGCTCGCGCTGGCCATCCTCGTGGAGCAGATGCGCCGCGAAGGCTTCGAACTGACCGTCGGCAAGCCGCAGGTTGTCACCAAGACCATCGACGGCAAGGTCCACGAGCCGATGGAGCACATGACCATCGACGTGCCCGAGGAATACCTCGGTGCGGTGACGCAGCTGATGGCAGCCCGCAAGGGCCGCATGACCAACATGGCCAACCACGGCACCGGCTGGTGCCGCATGGAGTTCATCGTTCCCGCGCGTGGCCTGATCGGTTTCCGCACCAAGTTCCTCACGGACACCCGTGGCGCCGGCATCGCAGCCTCCATCTCCGAGGGCTACGAGCCCTGGGCCGGCCCCATCGAGTACCGCACCAACGGCTCGATGATCGCCGACCGCGCCGGTGTTGTGACGCCGTTCGCCATGATCAACCTGCAGGAACGCGGGTCCTTCTTCGTGAAGCCCACCTCCGAGGTCTACGAGGGCATGATCGTCGGCGAGAACTCCCGCGCTGACGACATGGACGTCAACATCACCAAGGAAAAGAAGCTCACCAACATGCGTGCCGCTTCCTCGGACACCTTCGAGAACCTGACGCCGCCGCGCGACCTGACCCTCGAAGAGTCCCTCGAATTCGCCCGCGAAGACGAGTGCGTCGAGGTGACCCCGGAGTCCATCCGCATCCGCAAGGTCATTCTGGACACCAACGAGCGCGCCAAGGCCAACCGCGCCCGCGCCAAGGTCTAACCTGCACTAGCGCACACAGAAGCTGCCGGTACGGCAGGCGGGATTCCCGCCGTCGTACCGGCAGTTTTCTTTTGCCCGCGCAAGCGACTCTCAGGGTCAGCGGCGGGCAGGGCGCCGCTCAGGAGCGGGCGGGACTTCCTTGGCCGCCACCACGAGGTCCAGGGGAATGACGACGTCGGCCTGCCGCGTACGCACGGTGCACCCGGCGTCGTCGGTGGTCACCAGGTGGCCCAGGGCGTCGGTGAGTCCGCCCTCGATCCGGTAACGCACCACAACCCGGGTCCCGGGGGCGGCATCGGCCAGGAATTCACGGGGCGCAGGCTGGGCGGGACTCACCACTTCATACTATGGCGGCCCGCTAGGTTCGCGGGAACCGGCTGGGAGATAATAAGCTCAGTAGTCAACAGTCCGGAATTGTGCCGGATTTCAAGCACCCGGCAGAGACCGGTACAACGTGGAGAGGCAAGGGACGTGACGTACGTAATCGCGCAGCCGTGTGTAGATGTCAAGGACAAGGCATGTATCGAAGAGTGCCCGGTCGACTGCATCTATGAGGGTGAGCGTTCGCTGTACATCCACCCCGATGAATGCGTCGACTGTGGTGCCTGCGAGCCGGTGTGCCCGGTCGAGGCCATCTACTACGAGGATGACACCCCGGAGGAGTGGGCCGACTACTACAAGGCCAACGTCGAGTTCTTCGATGACCTCGGGTCCCCCGGCGGAGCCGCGAAGATCGGCAACACGGGCAAGGACCACCCGATGATTGCAGCCCTGCCGCCGCAGAACCAAGACCACTGACCCGGGCGCCCCGGTGACAGCAGCGGTAAACACTTTTGGCCTGAGCCTGCCCGATTATCCGTGGGAGGCCATGGCGCCGTACCTGGCCAGGGCATCGGAACATCCCGGCGGGGCCGTCAACCTCTCCATCGGCACGCCCGTGGACCCCACGCCGGCCCTGATCCAGGAGGCCCTCAAAGCTGCCGCAGACGCCCCCGGGTACCCCACGGTGCACGGCACGGCCGGTCTGCGGGACGCCATAGCAACCTGGTTTGGCCGCCGCCGCGGCGTCCCGGACCTTGACCCGAAGAACGTGATGCCCACCGTTGGCTCCAAGGAACTGGTGGCATGGCTTCCGCTCCTGCTTGGGCTGAAGCCGGGTGACGTCGTGGTCCGCCCCACGGTGGCCTACCCCACCTATGACATCGGTGCCACCCTGGCCGGGGCCACCTCCGTGGCGACGGATCACCTGGACGAGCTCGACGCCGCCACCCGCGCCCGGGTGCGCCTGGTCTGGATCAACTCACCGGGGAATCCCACGGGAAGCGTGCGGGACGTCGAATCCCTGAAAGAGCTCGTGGCGCAGGCCCGCGAACTCGGCGCAGTGGTGGCGTCGGATGAGTGCTATGCGGAGCTGGGCTGGGGCGCCTGGGACGCCCAGCGGGACGGACAAGCTGTTCCCAGCGTCCTGGATCCCCGCGTGGCCGGCGGCTCGCACGAGGGCCTCCTGGCCGTCTATTCGCTCAGCAAACAGTCCAATGTGGCTGGCTACCGGGCAGCATTTGTGGCAGGGGACCCGGCCATCATGGCCAACCTCGTCAACAGCCGCAAACACGCCGGCATGATTGTGCCGTACCCCGTCCAGGAGGCCATGCGTGTGGCGCTCGGTGACGATTCCCACGTCCTGGCCCAGAAGGACCTCTACCGCGGGCGGCGTGAACGGCTGGTGCCCGCGCTGCAGGGCTTCGGGCTGGAGATCAAAGATTCCGACGCCGGGCTGTACCTGTGGTCCACCGCAGGGGAGGGCACGTGGGACACCGTGGCGCGCCTTGCCGACCTGGGCATTGTGGTGGGACCCGGCGTGTTTTACGGCGAGGCCGGCAACGGCTTTGTCCGGGTGGCCCTCACGGGGACCGATGAACGGATCGACGCAGCTGTTTCACGGTTGTCTGAGGCGCCGTAACAAACGTGTGACTCGTACCACAAACGAGGCTGATTGGGCGGGTTTGAAACGTCGCCGATTAGTGACACCGCCATCCGGGCGGTATTTTTGAAGTGACTATCAATGGTGGCTTTCTACAAGAAGGCAGCCCGGGTGTTGGATTTCCTGGATGAACAGGGACAGTGCCACGGCTCACCGGTTGGATCAAGCTTTCGACAGAGGCCCAAGCGCCTCATGAAGGGGACTCCATGACTGAGACCAACAGCGCAACCCTGCACCATGCAGGAGGCGAGCTCAAGCTCCCGCGCATTAAAGTTGTTGAAGGAAACGAAGGATACGACGTTTCCAAGCTGCTCAAGCAGACGGGCGCAGTCACCTTTGACCCCGGCTTCATGAACACCGCAGCAACCACCTCCGCCATCACCTACATCGATGGCGATGCGGGCATCCTGCGTTACCGCGGATACCCCATCGAGCAGCTGGCACAGCATTCCAGCTTCCTTGAGGTTTCCTACCTGCTGATCTACGGCAACCTGCCCAGCCCCACGGAGCTGGAAGCATTCGACCAGAAAATCCGCCGCCACACCCTGCTGCACGAAGAGCTCAAGGGCTTCTTCAGCGGCTTCCCGCGCGACGCACACCCCATGCCCGTGCTGTCATCTGCCGTCTCCGCGCTGTCCACGTTCTACCAGGACTCCCTGGACCCGTTCAACGCCGAGCAGGTGGAGCTCTCCACCATCCGCCTCATGGCCAAGATGCCGGTCATCGCCGCCTATGCGCACAAGAAATCCATCGGCCAGCCGATGCTGTACCCGGACAACTCCCACAACCTCGTGGAAAACTTCATGCGCCTGAGCTTCGGCCTGCCGGCTGAGCAGTATGAGGTTGATCCGGTGATCGCCAAGGCGCTGGACCTCCTCCTGATCCTGCACGCCGACCACGAGCAGAACTGCTCCACCTCCACCGTGCGCCTGGTTGGCTCCTCCAACGCCAACCTCTTCGCCTCGGTGTCGGCCGGTATTAACGCCCTCTTTGGTCCCGCCCACGGCGGCGCCAACGAAGCAGTCCTCAAGATGCTCCGCCAGATCCAGGCCGACGGTACCAAACCCGAGGACTACATGGAGAAGGTCAAGAACAAGGAAGACGGCGTCCGCCTCATGGGCTTTGGACACCGTGTCTACAAGAACTACGATCCCCGCGCCAAGATCGTCAAGGCCACGGCGCACGAGATCCTCAGCAAGCTCGGCGGCAACGACGAACTGCTCGAGATCGCCCTTCGCCTGGAAGAGAAGGCGCTGAACGATGACTACTTCATCCAGCGCAAGCTCTACCCGAACGTGGACTTCTACACCGGCCTGATCTACAAGGCCATGGGCTTCCCGGAGAAGATGTTTACAGTCCTGTTCGCGATCGGCCGCCTGCCCGGCTGGATCGCCCAGTGGCGTGAAATGATCACCGACCCGAACACCAAGATCGGCCGCCCGCGCCAGCTGTACATCGGCGAGCCGGAGCGCGACTACCCGGTCCGCTAGTCCCCACCGGGTACCAGGCATTACGACGCCGGCCGCCCACCTTTGTAAGGTGGGCGGCCGACGTCGTTAATTCATCATCGATTGCTCCGTACCGGTCCTTTTCGGGCCTCAAAACGACCGGTACGGAGCAACCGATGGGTGGGGTCAGGAGTTGTAGCCCAGGGGGTTGTTCTTCTGCCAGCGCCAGTGGTCCTCGCACATCTCGTCCACGGTCTTGGTGGTGGACCAGCTGAGGTCGGCCAGGGCGGAGGTGGCGTCGGCCCAGAAGGCCGGGAGGTCGCCCGCGCGGCGTTCGGTGATCTCGTACGGAATGGGCTGCCCCACTGCCTTCTCGAAGGACCGCAGGACCTCCAGGACAGAGGAGCCCTTGCCGGAGCCCAGGTTCCAGCGGAACACTCCGGCGCGGTCTGCCACATGGTTCAGGGCGGCCACGTGGCCTTCGGCGAGGTCCACCACATGGATGTAGTCCCGCAGGCACGTGCCATCCGGGGTGTCATAGTCGCCGCCGAAAACCATCAGCTTCTCGCGGCGCCCCACCGCCACCTGGGCGATGAACGGGACGAGGTTGTTGGGGATGCCCTGCGGGTCCTCGCCGATGCGGCCGGACGGGTGCGCGCCCACCGGGTTGAAGTAGCGCAGCAGGGCGATGTGCCAGCGGCTGTCCGCGGCACCGAGGTCCGCGAGGATGTCCTCGATCTGCTCCTTGGTGCGGCCGTAAGGGTTGTTGGCGCCGATTTCCATCTTCTCCACGTAGGGGATGGGGTTATGCTCGCCGTAGACCGTGGCGGAGGAGCTGAAGACGATGGAGCGGACGTCATGGCGGTCCATGGCCCGGATGAGGTTCAGCGTGCCCACGAGGTTGTTGTAGTAGTACTTGAGCGGCTCGCGCACGGACTCGCCCACGGCCTTGAGTCCGGCGAAATGAATGACGGCGTCGATCGCGTTTGAGGCGAAGACGCTGTCCACGGCGGCTTCATCCACCAGGTCCACGTTGTGGAATTCAGCGGTCTTACCGCTGAGTTCGGCCACCCGGCGCAGCGACTCTTCACTGGAGTTCACCAGGTTGTCGATCACCACCACATCGTGACCGGCTTCCTGCAAGGACAGAACGGTGTGCGAGCCGATGTAGCCGGTGCCACCTGTGACCAGAATTTTCATGGTTCCAACGCTATCCCAATTCCGCCGATGACTGGATTTCAGCACAGGTGTGCTAAATAATAAGGGTGCCCAAAATTGTTGATGCCGGAGCCCGGCGTGCGGAAATTGTCGAGGCTGTCTTCAGGATCATTGCCGTAGATGGGCTGGAACGGGCCTCCCTGCGTGAAGTTGCGGACGAAGCCGGCCTGGCCGTGGGTTCAGTCCGGCACTACTTTGCCGGCAGCGACGAGCTGCTGAGATTCAGTTTCGCCGCCGTCATCGACCGGGTTGTGGCACGGCTGACCGCAGCGCTGCCGGAGCTTGCCGCCAGCGTACCGGGTTCGTCCGCCCACCACGAGGCCGTTTTAACCCTGCTGGGTGAATTCCTGCCCCTCGACGAAGAACGGGCAGTTGATGCCTGCGTGTGGATGGCATTCAAGAATGCCGCCCGGATCAGGCCATTCCTGGCTGCGGAGGCCGACCGAAGCCACCGGGAAGTGGCCGCCGTGGTGGGACAGGTGATCATGTCCCTGGTCAGGGACGACGGCGACGGGCACCATTCGCTCACCGTCGAGGCTGAGCGGCTGCTGGCTACCCTCGACGGGCTCTGCATGCATGCGCTCCTCCAGCCCGGGTGGATGACCGCTGAGATGTGCCGCGAGGTCCTGGAACGGCATGTCAGGAGCCTGGCCGCCTGACATTACCCTCCGGTGACTTCGGGAATAGACTGGGAGCCGGGGGAGCGGAGCCGGCTGACCAGGCCGGTTTAGGCAGGCCACAGGAGGAGAAGGAATGCATCAAACAGGTGGTTCCGGCTGGCAGATCACCACGGACACGTCCGGACCCCTGATGATCGCGCTGTTCGTCCGCGACGCGGCTGGCCTCGACGGTGCGGGTCACCCGGCCCTGTCACATGCCGCGCCCAAAGTCCGGCACGCCGACCATTCGCATCTCACCGCCGACGTGGGTGGAGTCAGTGCGCTGAAGACAGAGTGGGAGGCCTGGTGGGCCCAGCTGCTCAAGGCCCACCCCCAGACCGCGCCGGAACTGACACCTCCGGCCTTTGAGGCGTTCGGCAACTCGCCGGCACTTCAGCGTGTGCTGCAGGCCCATTTTGGTGCCGCCCTGACGTGGGCACGGGAACGCCGCAGCGAGTACGCGCGGCTGGAGGCGGAACGTGTGGCCAGCGGTTCGGACCAGATACTGGGGGACATGGTGGATGACCGGCTGATGGAGGTGGGGCGTGGGCCGCGGGACTTCAACCTGACCATCATCGAGCTGCCGCTGAACGAACAGCGGGCCTGGTACTTGGAACCGGACAAGATCCTGATGAGCCACAACCTCATGTCCCAGCCGGAACTCTTCCGGAGCTATGTCCAGCCGGTGGTGGAAATCCTCGTCTAGCAGACGGCGGATCAGGGGGTGCAACGGGCTCAGCGGCGCGGTCAGGTGCCGGTGTCTGCGGGGGCCACCGTGATGATGACCTGGCCCTGCGGAGCGTCAGACACCTGCCAGCCGGCCTGGTCCTTGCGGAGCCAGCTGCGGCCCGCAACGTCCACCTGGGTCACGGCAAGGTCCTTGGCATTGGCAACAGCCCAATGTGCCACGGACCACGCCTGGCTGCCGCTGGCCTCAACGCGCAGCGACCCGCCCTCGACGGCAGTGCCCAGGGCCCCGTAGGCGCGGACAATCTCCAGCTCGACAGCTTCGGGCTGGCCTGCCTCCTGCGGTGCGCGCAGGGTGCACTGAATCGCTTCCGGAGTCTGGCCCGACAGTCCGGACGCGAAGGCCCGGCCCATCACCTCATGCTGGGCGTATGCGGTGGGGAAGGCCGAACGCTGGACCCGTTGGGCGGCGTCGGTAATTTCCAGGGACTCATAGCCCGGAATTTCGACCAGGGCGTTGTAGAACGCGTTCGCGGCGTAGTACGGATCCATGATCTGCTCGGTGGTTCCCCACCCTTGCGACGGGCGCTGCTGGAACAGCCCGCGGGAATCCGGACCGGCCAGGTCGCCGTGGTCGATGTTGCGGAGCTTCGACTCCTGCATTGCCGTTGCCAGGGCAATGCTGGCTGCCCGCGGCGGAAGCCCCCGCTGCATGGCGACGGCAGTGATCAGCGAGGCGTTGACCGCCTGGTCGAGGGCGAGTTCCGCTGACTGCGTACCGACGTCGGCCGTGCAGCGTTCCGTAACAAGCTTTTCGGAACGCTGCACGAAGGCCACCAGCGTGTAGACGCCGCCAGCGAAGAGCGCCAGGCTGAGCAGGAGCACTGTGGCGCGCCGGTAGCCACGTCCACGTGCCGCCACTGCGTTAGTTGGCGTGGAGGGCGTCGTTGAGCTCCACAGTCTGGCCCTTGCGAGGCAGGGCTTCCACGGCGCCCGTGGTGGAATTGCGGCGGAAGAGGAGGTTGGGGACGCCGGAGAGCTCTGCGGCCTTGACGATCCTGGTGGTGTCCTCGCCCACTTCATCCTTGGGTCCGGGAACGCGCACTCGCGTGCCGGCGGTCACGTAGAGGCCGGCTTCCACCACGGAGTCATCGCCAATGCTGATGCCGACGCCGGAGTTTGCGCCGAGCAAGACGCGGTCACCGACGACGATCCGCTGCTTGCCACCGCCCGAGAGGGTGCCCATGATGGAGGCTCCGCCGCCGACGTCGCTGCCGTCTCCGGTGACGACGCCTGCCGAGATGCGGCCTTCCACCATGGAAGTACCCAGCGTGCCGGCGTTGAAGTTCACGAATCCTTCGTGCATGACCGTGGTGCCTTCGGCGAGGTGGGCACCGAGGCGGACGCGGTCGGCGTCGGCAATCCTGACGCCGGTGGGAACAACGTAGTCCACCATGCGGGGAAACTTATCGATCCCGTAAACGGTGACGGCGCCGCGGCGGCGCAGCTTGGCGCGGGTCAGCTCGAAGCCTTCCACGGGAGCGGGACCGAAGTTGGTCCAGACAACGTTGGGCAGCTTACCGAAGATGCCGTCGAGGTTGATCGTGTTGGGCCGGACCAGCCGGTGCGAGAGCAGGTGAAGGCGCAGGTAGGCGTCGGCGGTGTCTGCCGGGGCTTCGTCGAGGTTGATCTGGACGAAGACCACCTTCTGTTCTGTGCCGCGGTCGGGGTCGTTGCCGTCCTCGGCCAGCTGGAGCAGGGTGGCGTCCGCATTCTCTACTGCACGCAGGCTGTCTGCTGCGATGCCCAGTGACGGGGCAGGAAACCAGACGTCCAGGACGGTGGCGTCGGCGCCTGCCGTGGCGATGGTGGCCAGGCCGAAGCCGTAGGCGGAGCGGTCTTCGGAGGTTGCGTTCTGGTCTTCGGGCGCAGCGGAGGTAGCGGTCTCAGTCATGCCCTCCAGTCTAGCGAGAGCCGGGCGCAGGGTTCGAACTAGACTGGCAACGTGACTGCCGAGACCGCACCTGAACCAACCGCCGTGACCCTGGACCTTCGCCAGGACGTTGCCCTGCTCACCGCCGCGCTGATGGACATCAACAGTGTGTCCGGGAACGAGACGGAGCTGGCTGACGCCGTCGACGCGGCCCTTCGCGCCATTCCGGAGCTTCAGGTGGTCCGCGACGGCGACTCCATCATCGCCCGTACCGAGCTGGGGCGGCCGGAACGGATTATCCTCGCCGGACACCTGGACACCGTCCCCCTGCCCACAACAGAAGGCGCGCGCGGCACGGTGCCGTCCACCTGGGAGTCCGGCAGTCCGGGGGAGGGCATCGTCTACGGCCGCGGTGCCACGGACATGAAGGGCGGAGTCGCGGTCCAGCTCGCGCTGGCAGCCACCATGTTCGACGGCGGGGCGTCGCCCCAGCGTGACGTCACCTTCGTGTTCTACGACCACGAGGAAGTGGAAGCGGTCAAAAGCGGCCTGGGCCGCCTGGTCCGTAACCACGGCGACCTCCTGGACGGCGACTTCGCCATTCTCCTCGAACCGACCCACGGCACGGTGGAAGGCGGCTGCAACGGCACCAGCCGCTTCGAAGCCAGCACTGTGGGCGAGGCTGCGCATTCCGCCCGGGCCTGGATGGGCAGCAACGCCATCCATGCCGCGGCGCCCATCCTCGCCAGGCTGGCAGCCTACGAGCCGAAGACCATTAACGTTGACGGCCTCGACTACCGCGAAAGCCTCAACGCAGTGAAAATCAACGGCGGTACGGCCGGCAACGTCATCCCGGACCGTTGTGTGGTGGAAATCAACTATCGCTTTGCCCCGGACAAAACCCCGGACCAGGCCGAAGCCCACGTCCGCGAGCTGCTGGCGGGCTTCGACGTGGTCCGCACGGACGCCGCTGCCGGAGCGCGGCCCGGACTGCACCACCCCGCCGCCGCGTCCTTCGTGGCCGCAGTGGGCGCCGAGCCCAAGCCCAAGTACGGCTGGACCGACGTCGCGCGTTTCAGCGAAATGGGCATCCCGGCGGTGAACTTCGGCCCCGGCGATCCGCTGCTGGCGCACAAGGACGAAGAGCACGTGGACGCCGATGCCGTCAGGGAATGCCTGCGGGCGCTGCGGAGCTGGCTGGGCTGACCGGGGCCCCCTGCGGGACGGTTTGTCCGGCCAGGCTCCTCCACGGTGATGATCCGCCTCGGCTGATGCCGGAACGCATGGCCAGGGCCGTGATCGGCCGGCACAATTTGGCCGGCAGTTTGGCCGGCGCAACGCAGAAGGGTCCGCAGCCTCGAGGCTGCGGACCCTTCTGGTGGGCGGTGGGTGTTGTTACTTGCGTTCCGTTGCATCCGGCAGTTCCGGTGCGACGACGGCGGTAGGCGCCTTGGCCACGCCGCCGGCGGTTTTGCTGGAACCGCGGCGCTCGATCCACACGGCAATCCGCGAAACGCAAATGTTGATCGCGATGTAGATCGCTGCGGCGACGAAGAAGATGGGGAACAGGAACGCGTTCCCCAGGAAGTCCGCCATCACCTGCACGGCACGGAGGAGCTCGCCGTAGGCCACGATGTAGCCCAGCGAGGTGTCCTTAAGCAGCACCACCAGTTGTGCCACGAGCGAGGGCATCATGCGGCGGACTGCCTGCGGCAGTTCGATGAGCATCCGTGACTGGAAGCTGGTCAGGCCGATGGTCAGGCCGGCTTCACGCTGACCCTTGGGCAGCGACTGGATTCCGGCGCGGATGATCTCTGCGAAGATGGCGGCGTTGTAGAGGACCAGGCCCGCGATCACGGCAATGAACGAGCTCGTGCCGAACACCAGCAGCACGAACAGCATCATAAGGACCACCGGCATGCCGCGGAGGAACTCCAGCACCACGCGGGTGGGGATCCGGATCCAGGCGACCAGGGAGATTCGCAGCAGGCAGAGCATCAGGCCGAGCGGGAACGCAATGACTGCCGCGATGGCTGCGGCGCTCAGGGTGGCGCCGATGCCGTTGCCCAGCAGGGTCCACACATCGCCGCGCGTGAAGATGGCCCAGCGGCGGCCTTCGAAGATGCCCTGCTGCGCCAGCGTCATCACGATCCACGCGAGAAGGCCCAGGATCAGCACCGTTCCCACGACGGAGCCAATCAGGGAGATCCGGCGGGCTTTCGGGCCGGGAACGTCGTAAAGGACTGAAGTCATCGGGCAATCGCCACCTTTCGTTCCACCGTGCTGGCAAGAATGCCCAGCGGAACGGTGAGGAGCAGATAGAAGAACGCCACGCCGAGCAGCACGGCCATGACCTGGTCGCCGTTGGCGTTGGCCATCTGGCGGCCGTAGCCGAACAGTTCGAGGACAAAGAACGCGCCGGCCACGGAAGAGTTCTTGACGAGGGCAATGAGGATGTTGATCAGCGGCGGGATCACGGTCCGCAGTGCCTGCGGCAGGACGATGAGCGAAAGCACCTGGCCGAATTTCATCCCGATGCTGCGTGCCGCTTCGGCCTGGCCGATGGGCACGCTGTTGACGCCCGAGCGGACGGCCTCGGCAATAAAGGCTGCCGTGTAGGCGCTCAGGGCAATGATTGCGGCCACTTCAAACTGCTGGAAGGTCACCCCGAGGCGCGGCAGGACGATCGCGGCGAAGAAGAAGGCGATGGTCAGCGGCGTGTTCCGCAGGACTTCCACGTAGACCGTGCTGAATCCGCGGAGGGCCGCGACGGGGGAGACCCGGGCAGCGGCCAGCAGCGTCCCCACCACGAGGGCGATGATCCCGGAGACGGCAGACAGGAAAAGAGTGCGGAGAAGGCCTTCCCAATACAAAGGGAGGTTTTCAATGATGACTTCCATGGGATCCTTCGGCTCTGGGCGTAGGGGTTCAAAGAGCAGGCTGGCGGTTTCCGGGGGATGCGGTGTGCTGCATGCCCCCGGAAACCGCCCATCTACCCGGCATTGGCGTTACCTGGTAACGCTGCTGCCTAGTAGCGGTTGATGGTGGGGAGCTCGGGAGCGGTCTTGATGACCGAACCCGCCGTGGCTTCCCAGGCCTTCTTGTAGGACCCGTCCTTGCCGAATGCCTCAAGCTGGTCATTGATCCAGTTGCGGAATTCAGTGTCATCCTTCTTCAGGCCGATGCCGTAGGGCTCCTTCGTGAAGGTTTCGTCAGAGGCCAGCTTGAAGGCATCCGGTTCCTTGTCCACGAAGCCCGCAAGGATCACGTTGTCGGTGGTGATGGCTTCAACCTGCTTGTTGCGCAGCGGCTCAAGGCAGGCGGAGTAGGTGGCGGCCGGAACGAGTTCGGCACCGTACTTGTCCACGATGGTGGCTGCCGGGGTGGAGCCGGTCACGGAGCAGACCTTCTTGCCCTTGACGTCTTCAGGCTTGGTGATGGAGGTGTTGTCCTTGTTGACCATCAGCGCCTGGCCGGCTTCGTAGTACGGGCCTGCAAAGCTGACAACCTGCTTGCGCTTGTCGTTGATGGTGTAGGTGGCGATGACAAGGTCAACCTTGCCCTGCTCAATGAAGGGTTCGCGGTTAGCCGAGACAGTTTCGGACCATTCGATCTTGTCCGCTGGAATTCCCAGCTTGGCGGCGATGAGCTTGCCCATTTCCACGTCGAAGCCAACGGGCTTGCCGTCCAGGCCCACCTGGCCGAACAGCGGCTGGTCGTACTTGGTGCCGATCTTGATGGTTCCGGCCGAGGAAAGCTTGGCCATGGTGGTGCCTGCGGCGAACGACGGCTTGTCAGCCACGGTGGGGTTGGAGGTGCCGGGCGTGCCGCCGCCACAGGCGCTCAGGGACAGTGCAAGGGCAGCGGTAGCCGCCACGAAGAACGACTTCCGGCGGGTCATAAATGCCTTCATGACATTCCTTTCATTGATCGGCCGTGGGTACGGCCAGGATGCGAACTTGAGTGTGTGTTCGATAAGGGAAATCAGTGGGTGAGCAGCTTGGACAGGAAGTCCTTGGCGCGGTCGCTCTTGGGGTTGGTGAAGAATTCTTCCGGTGTGGCGTCCTCGACGATCTGGCCGTCAGCCATAAACACCACACGGTCGGCAGCTTTCCGGGCGAAGCCCATCTCGTGCGTGACCACCACCATGGTCATGCCTTCCTTGGCCAGTTGGATCATGACGTCCAGGACCTCGTTGATCATTTCGGGATCGAGCGCAGAGGTGGGTTCGTCAAACAGCATGACCTTCGGCTTCATGGCCAGTGCGCGGGCAATGGCCACACGCTGCTGCTGTCCGCCGGAGAGCTGCGCCGGGAGCTTTGGAGCCTGGTGGCCCACCCCCACGCGGTCCAGCAAGGCCATGGCTTCCTTGTCCGCCTGCGCCTTCGCCACACCCTTGACCTTGATGGGGCCGAGCGTGACGTTCTCCAGGATGGTTTTGTGCGCGAAGAGGTTGAAGGACTGGAAGACCATTCCGACGTCGGCGCGCAACTGGGCGAGCTCCTTGCCTTCTTCGGGAAGTACCTTGCCATCAATGCTGATGGTGCCGCCCTCGATGGTTTCCAGGCGGTTGATGGCGCGGCACAACGTGGACTTGCCGGAACCTGACGGCCCGATGACAACAACCACTTCGCCCTTCTTGACCTGGAGATTGATGTCCTTCAGAACGTGCAGCTGACCGTAATGCTTATTCACACCATTCAGGGAGACGAGCGCATCGCCGGGCACATGAGTAGTCATAAGAAGAATCTAGCGAACAAAGCCACGATATGACGGGAATCACGGCATGTTCGTGCGGATCGTGATTCAAGAGATACCTCCCACGGCCACAGCGCCGTGGCACTAGCCTAGGGTGATGAGCATCAACGCAGACCCGGCCAAATCCACCCAGCCGCGCCGTAAGGGGCCCCTCGAACTACGCCGCAAGCAGGCAGCCGTGGAGATGTCGGATCAGCATCTGCTCGATACCAAGGGCGCGGGGCAATTCGTGCATTCGGATCCCTGGCGCGTACTGCGGATCCAAAGCGAGTTCGTGGAAGGATTCGGGGCGCTGGCCGATCTTGGTCCGGCGGTCAGCGTGTTCGGCTCGGCCCGCACCAAACCCGGCAGCCAGTACTACGAAATGGGCATGGCAGTGGGCCGGCACCTTGCAGCCGCCGGAGTGGCGGTCATTACCGGCGGCGGGCCGGGCTCCATGGAGGCCGCCAACCGCGGCACCGTGGAAGGGAACGGCGTCTCGGTTGGCCTGGGTATAGAGCTGCCCTTTGAACAGGGCCTGAACCAGTGGGTGGACCTCGGCATCAACTTCCGGTACTTCTTCGCACGGAAGACCATGTTCGTTAAGTACGCCCAAGGCTTCATCGTCCTCCCCGGCGGGCTGGGGACCCTGGACGAACTTTTTGAGGCAATGGTCCTGGTCCAGACGCGGAAGGTGACATCCTTCCCCATCGTGCTCCTCGGCGTCGACTTCTGGGGCCCCATGATCGAGTGGATCAAGGGCACGCTGGTGGCCGAAGGCATGGTCTCCGCCAAGGACCTGGACCTGATCCAGGTGGTGGACGATCCCGCCGAAGCGGTGGAGCGCGTGCTCGGAACTGCTCCGGTTCCCTCCACCAACGGGGAGCAGCGCCCCGAATAGCCCAGCGGCCCGGATCTGGCACGATGGGTGCTGTGAGTTTCTTCCTCGTTTTCCTTGCCGTCGTGCTGGTCGGCGCTGTCGTGTGGGCCGGCACGGGCGGCCGTCGGGGCGTCCTTGGCGGAGTCCGCCGCATCACGGGACGGGGCGCCGGTCACGAGGCCCCGGCCGCCGACCCTGAGCCGCAGGGGGCAGAACTGCTTTTCAGCGGATTCGCCCAGCCCCCGGCCAACCTTCCGCCGGTGCTGCTGCCCGCCGATGCCGGGCCCGCCGACGTGGATCACGTCCGGTTCTCACTGGGCCTGCGAGGTTACCGGATGGACCAGGTGGACCAGGTCCTTGATGACCTGCGTGACCAGCTGGCCGCCAGGGACGCCGAAATCACGCACCTCCGTAGCCTGCTGCTTGACGCCGAGCGTGCGCCGCGGCCGGAGCCCGGCGCTTGAGCGCTGATACGGGGGACCGGACAGGCCCGACGACGGTGCTCACCGGATACGGCAGCCGGGCGGCGGATGCCGTTCGGCGCTGGCCGTGGTGGCTGCAGGTAGCCGTCCTCTATATCGCCGCCCGGCTGGTCAGCGCGTGCATCTTTATGGCCGCGGCCCTGCACCAGGGACCCAACCCGTGGTTTCCCCCTGCGCCGGACTACTGGAACTTCATCAATATCTGGGACGCTCGGTGGTACGGGCGCATCATCACGGACGGGTACCCGACCGTCCTGCCGACCGATGGCGCCGGGAATGTGCAGGAGAACGCGTGGGCGTTCTATCCGCTGTTCCCTGCGCTGGGCCGCGCGCTCGCCGGACTGACCGGAATGAACGCCGGCGCGGCGCTGACCGTGGTGGCCATGCTGTCCGGACTGGCTGCCGCCCTCGCCGTATACAGCCTCTTCAGGCACAAGGTCCCACACAGCACGGCACTGTGGGGCACGGCGTTCTTCGCGACTTTTCCGGTTTCTGCCATTTTGCAGGTTCCCTATGCGGAGCCCCTGACCATCTTCCTGCTTGCTGCCGCACTCCTGCTGGTGGTCCGGCAGCGCTATCTGTGGGCCATGCCTGTGGTGGTACTCCTATGCCTTTCCCGCCCGGTGGGAGTGCCGTTTGCGGCCATGGTGGGGCTGCTTTTCATCGTCAGGCTGGTGGAACGCTTCCGTCCGGGTATGGCTGCAGTCCACAGCCCGCGCGAGCTCGTGTCCCTCGCCGGCCTCACCGCCCTGTGCGGGGTCTCAGCACTCCTGTGGCCGGCTGCGGCGTGGGCCGCCACCGGTGACATCGCCGCCTACACCAAAACCGAGACGGTTTGGCGCGGCCACGACCTGGTGCTTTTCAAACCCTGGTTCGACACAGGCGTTGACCTGTTTGGCCCGGTCCTGGGACTCCTGGCGCCGTTCGTCTTTACGGGGCTTTTTGCACTGCTGCTGTTCTCCCCGCCGGTGGTGCGGCTTGGCGCCGAAATCCGTCTCTGGTGCGCCTGCTACATGGGGTACCTGCTGCTGTTCCTGCACCCGCAGACCAGCACGTTCCGGATGCTGCTTCCGCTGTTTCCGTTGGCTTTGGGTGCGGCGCTGGTGTCCCGTTCCAGGGCGTACCGCGGGACCGTCCTGGTGATGTTTGTCCTGCTCCAGATCGTATGGATCGTCTGGTTGTGGGCGTGGGCGCAGCTTCCGGGCGGCGGCGATTATCCGCCGTGACAGCGGGCGGTAGCACACTGGCTGATCCGGGAATCCGACGCGGCCGCAAATGTCCATCGATTAGCTACGTGCGGGTAATTACAGGATAATAGGGAGTAAGCAGGGACAACAGGATTCAGAATGTTCAGCAATGGCGGCATCAGTACGGGTCGCCATGGCGGCTTGATTTGACCATGCGGACACAGCCCGTCCGGGCTGCTATGTCCTGGGACTAAATGGAGGGGAAATTCCTCATGGCGGCTATGAAACCACGCACGGGCGACGGCCCGATGGAAGTCACCAAGGAGGGCCGCAGCCTGATCATGCGCGTCCCGCTCGAAGGCGGCGGGCGGCTTGTGGTGGAACTTAACGCTGCGGAGGCGGCCAACCTTAAAGAATGTCTGGTGGGCGTTACTGAATAATTCCGGGACACCATCCCGCGGGGCGAGGGTCCGCAGCTACGGCTGCGGGCCCTGTTCTCTTTTCCCGGGCCCACCGGCGCTATTTCTTGACCGCTACCAGCAGTCCGTCGCCGGTGGGCAGCATGGCCGAGGCGAGCCGGTCGTCGTCGCGAATTGACTTGCCCACCTGGCGCAGGACCACGGTGGTGGCCTCGCGGGCAGCGGGGTTGGCGACGCGGTCCTTGTCCAGGGCGTCATTGATGATCAGCAGTCCGCCGGTCTTCAGGAGCCGTACGGCCTGTTCCACGTAGCCGGGCAGCCCCGGCTTGTCGGCGTCGATAAAGACCAGGTCATAAGCGGTGTCGGTCAGGCGCGGCAGGACGTCCCCTGCGCGGCCGGAGATGGTCCGGGTGCGGTTGGCCGGGCTGCCGGCCTCCGAAAACGCCTCGCGCGCAGCCTTGAGGTGCTCCACGTCAACATCGATGGTGGTCAGCACGGCCTGCGGTCCGAGGCCCCGCAGGATGCACACACCCGAGACACCCGCTCCCGTGCCGATTTCGACCGCCGTCTGGGCCTTGGATCCAGCCGCCAACACCGTCAGAACCGCGCCAACACCGGCACCGATGGGGGTGACACCAAGTTCGAACGAGCGCTCCCTGGCACGCAGCATGACCTCGTCCTCGGCGGGCAGATCTTCTGCGTAGGACCAGCTCGTGGACTTGTCGGCACTCATGGGGGATTCGCTTTCTGGGCAGCAGGGGGAGTATCTAGTACAGCCTACTGCGTCCGGGCCTGACAGCCGCGGAACGGAGCCGTTGCGCCTTCGGCTGAAGAGCCTTGCCGGTCAGGAAATTCCCAGCCAAGTTTGACATGATGAAGATCCGCTCATCCGCGAGGTGGGCGGCGCCGAACCAGAGATGTCAACAGTATCCGGGCGATAGCAATCCACGATGGGAGTGGACGATGTCATCAGAAGTGGCACCTGTCCCTGCAACAGACCTTTCCGCCGCCGGGTGGGTCAGGCCAACCTGGGAGGAAGTGGTGGCCAACCACTCTGCCAAGGTCTACCGGCTTGCCTACCGCCTGACCGGAAACAAGTTCGACGCCGAGGACCTCACCCAGGAAGTGTTCGTGCGGGTCTTCCGGTCCCTGGAAAACTTCAAGCCGGGCACCCTCGATGGCTGGCTGCACCGCATCACCACCAACCTGTTCCTGGACCAGGCACGCCGGAAGAGCCGCATCCGCTTCGACGCGCTGGCCGAGGACGCTGAGTCGCGCCTTCCCGGGCGCGAGCCCGGGCCGGAGCAGAGCTTCGAACTGAACAACCTGGACCTGGACGTCCAGGCCGCCCTGGAGGAATTGCCGCCGGACTTCCGCGCCGCCGTCGTCCTCTGCGACCTGGAAGGCCTGTCCTACGACGAAGTGGCCGCTGCCCTCGGCGTGAAACTGGGGACCGTGCGGTCGCGGATCCACCGCGGCAGGACCATGCTGCGCGAAAAGCTGGCCCACCGGGATCCCCGCCCGCAGCAGGGCCGGAAGCCAAAGCTGTCGCTGCCGCGTATCGCCGGCATCCTCTGATCGGCACCATGACGCTCCAGAACCCCTTCGGGCGCCGGCACCACCGCGGTGCCGAGCACCTTCAGGTCTGCGCAGAATGTGCGGCCGCCGTGAAGCGCGAGCGCAGTTATATCGAGCGGCTCCGCGATGCCGCCGTCCCGCCGGCCAGTGATGACCTGACGGCCCGCCTGTTGTCCCGAACCGAGATGCTCGCGGCTGCACCCGAGCCCGCCCCGGGGCCGCACCCGGCCGTGCGGGCCTTGGCCCTGACGGCTGGCGGCACGGCAGCCGCCGCAGGGATCCTCGCCGCCAGCGCCTTCGTGCTGGCCGGGGACTCCCTGCCCATGGCGGGGGCCACCCTGAACGGGAGCCTGGTCCAGCACGCGGCCCAGCTGCCGGCGGACGGCAGGGCGCTCACTGCGCCGCAATTGTCGGCCCTTCGTTCCGAGGGGTGGGTCTGCCCGGGGCTCGAGTCCCTGGGCTTCCGGATCCAGAGCGCGAATGCCGTCACCCTCAACGGCATGCCGGCGGTGGAGCTGCACCTCTCCGACGGCCAGCACTACGCAACGGTCGTGGAGCAGCACCCTTCCGGCGCCTTAACAGGCAGCGGGGAAGCCGTGGTCAGCAGGCTGGCTCCGTGGACGGCCACCTACCGCACGGCGGCAGGGACTTTCACGGTGGAATCCGACCTGCCCGCCGATAAGGCCGACGACGCCCTCCCGGTACTCCAGCAGCTCAGCGCCGTTGCCCGGGAGGGCATCGACGCCGGGGCGGCAACCAGGTCCGCGGCGCCCCAAACCACGGCAGCTGATGAATCACCGGCGGCACGCCTGGAACGGGGATTCCGCAAAATCATGGAGATGCTGACGCCGTGATGTTGGCACGTTTCGGGCCTGGCGGGCAGGAATCGTCAGCGCGGCTTCGGAGAGGGTAATCTTCCTAAAGTGTTAGGAATCAATGGCCCTGAGTTCTTCCTTCTCCTGATTATCGGCATCCTGGTGATCGGTCCCCAGCGGCTGCCCGAATACACCCAGAAACTGGCAAACCTGGTCAAGGAAGTCCGGCGGATGGCTTCCGGCGCGCGGGAGCAGATCAAGGAAGAAGTAGGGATCGACATCGAGGATGTCGACTGGAAGAAATACGATCCCCGCCAGTACGATCCGAGGCGCATCATCAAGGAAGCGCTCCTGGACGACGACGCCAAACCTGTCAGTCCCGGGGCGCCCGCCGCGGTGGCTGCCGTCGCCGGTGCGGCCGCGGTTGCGCCCGCGCGGCCGGAACGCGTGGTCCAGACACTGCCGCCGGGCACCGCTGCTCCGTTCGACACCGAGGCCACCTAGCCAGGATTTCGACAGGCACTAGCACCCTGGCGGGCTCAAGCACCCGGGGGCGGGGATTCGATCAGCGGGGCTGCAGTCCCAGTTTCAGTCCCGTCAGCCCACGCGGCCTGGCGGCTAGTTTCCCGGCGATCCCGTTCAGGGCAACGGCAGCAGGAGTCTCCGGGCTGGCCACCACAATCGGTGCGCCGGTGTCGCCGCCTTCCCGCAACACGATGTCCAGCGGGATCTGTCCCAGGAGCGGAACATCGGTGCCCACTGTTGCGGAGAGCCGTTCGGCGAGGACCGCCCCGCCGCCGCTTCCGAACAGTTCCATCCGCCCGCCGTCGGGCATTTCCAGGTAGGACATGTTCTCGATGACACCGGCCACCGACTGACCAGTTTGGGTGGCGATGGCGCCGGCCCGCTCGGCGACCTCGGCCGCGGCGGCCTGCGGTGTGGTGACCACCAGGATCTCCGCCTTGGGCAGCAGCTGCGCCACCGAAATCGCAATGTCTCCGGTGCCGGGCGGGAGATCGAGGAAGAGGACATCGAGGTCGCCAAAGTAGACGTCGGTCAGGAACTGTTCCAGGGCCCGGTGGAGCATCGGCCCCCGCCAGGCGACAGGCTGGTTGCCGGTGACGAACATGCCGATGGAGATCACCTTGACGCCGTACGCCACCGGCGGCAGGATCATGTCGTCTACCCGGGTGGGTGCCTGGGTGATGCCCATCAGACCTGGCACCGAGAAGCCATAGACGTCAGCGTCCACGATCCCCACCCGCAGGCCCTGGGCGGCGAGGGCGCAGGCCAGGTTCACGGTGAGGGAGGACTTGCCCACGCCGCCTTTTCCGCTGGCCACAGCAAACACCTTGGTCAGCGATCCCGGCTCGTTGAAAGGGATCCCGCGCTGGCCGCCGGCGCCGCGCAGTTGCTCCTTGAGGGCGTCCCGCTGGGTCTGGTTCATCACCTTCAGCTCAACTTCGACGGCGGTCACACCGGGAACAGCGGAGAGCGCCTTCTCCGAGTCGGCGGTGATGGTCTCACGCAGCGGGCAGCCGGCGATTGTGAGCAGGACGGTGAGCCTGACCCGGCCCCCGCCGGAGATGTCCACCGAATCCACCATGCCCAGTTCTGTGATGGGACGGCGGAGCTCAGGGTCGATCACGGTAGCCAGTGCAGCGTGGACTGCCTGCTCCAGGGTGGCGCTCATTCGGGCAGGGCTCAGCTTTCGGGGGTAGGGAGGTGCTTCGGACCGGCGCTGGTAGCGTCGCCGGGCGGACGGCTGCCGCCGGAGTTCTGGGCGGCGTGGCCGGGCTTGACTTTGGGGATCTGCTGCGTGCGGGGGCTCCGTTGTTTGTCCCGCTTTTCCTTCAGTTTTTCCTTGACCTTGTCACGGGATGACTCGTGCGCGCCCGACCCTGCAGCGTCATTGGTGCGCAGCTCCTCCTGTGCTTCGAGCAGGTCCTCCAGCAGTGACCGGAGCTCGGCCCGGACGTAGTCGCGGGTGGCCACTTCGCGCAGGGCAATGCGCAGCGAAGCCAGTTCACGGGTGAGGTACTCGGTGTCGGAGAGGTTGCGTTCGGCCCGCTGCCTGTCCTGCTGGAGCGAGACGCGGTCCCTGTCGTCCTGGCGGTTCTGCGCAAGCAGCAGCAGCGGCGCCGCGTACGAGGCCTGCAGCGACAGCATCAGCGTGAGAAGGGTGAATCCGAGCGCCAGGGAGTCAAACTGCCACTCCACCGGCGCCCAGGTGTTCCAGGCCAGCCAGATGACCACAAAGACGGTCATGTACACCAGGAACTGCGGCGTTCCCATAAAACGGGCAAAGCCCTCCGTGGCATGGCCGAAAGCGTCAGGATCCGGCGAGAACTTCGGCAGGATGCGCTGGCGGCCACTCAGCGGAGTGTCGAGGCCGCCCTTGGCGGGAGTCTTGCCGCGCTGGTTGGGGTTCTTGGGGGCGCTGGATTCAGCCAATGCGGCCTCCCAGTTTTCTTATCGGGGCTTCGCCATCATAGGCGCGCCAGTCATCCGGCAACAGATGATCGAGGACGTCATCAACAGTCACCGCCCCCACCAGCCGGCCGTCGTCGTTCACTA
Organism: Arthrobacter sp.; assembly: GCA_023264815.1. GTDB lineage: Bacteria > Actinomycetota > Actinomycetes > Actinomycetales > Micrococcaceae > Arthrobacter. The sequence continues at coordinate 35,492 of JAHFUZ010000007.1, forward strand.
CGGGGAGGGAGTTCAGGTTATAGGTTGCCAGGGTCCTGGCCACTTCGCTGATGTGGGCCTGGTCTGACAGCGGCTCAAGGTTCTTGTCCACCAGGTTGCCCAGCGGTTCGAAGGGCGGGAACCGGAGCAACTGCTGGATGTGGACCACGCCCAGGAAACGCCCGGTAGGCGTCTCCAGCGGCGGCCGGGCAATGAAGATCGAAGACGCGAGGGCGGGGGACAGCTCCTCGCGGCGGACGTGCGCGAGGGCTTCGGCAACTGTCGCTTCGGGCGGGAGGATGACTGGAACCGGTGTCATGAGGCCACCGGCGGTGTCTTCGTCATATTCGAGAAGCCGGCGGACGTCCTCCGCGCCTTCCGGTTCCATCAGCTGCAGCAGCTGTTCCGCCTGTGCGGAGGGCAGCTCGCCCAGGAGGTCGGCGGCGTCGTCAGGGTCCATCTCTTCCAGGACGTCGGCGGCGCGCTGGATGTCAAGCGCGGAAAGGATCTCCACCTGGTCGTCCTCCGGCAGCTCCTGCAGGACGTCGGCGAGGCGTTCGTCCTGGAGTTCGCTGGCCACTTCAAAACGGCGTTTGTCGCTCATTTCCTGCAGTGCTTCGGCGAAGTCCGCAGGCTTGAGGTCCTCGTGGTTGGCCACGAACTGGGTAGCGGCCTGCGGCTCGGTGCGGGCGCCCTGGAGCGCATCGGCCCAGTCGATGATCATGGTCTCGTTGCGCCGCAGGCGGCTCAGGGGGGAGAGCGAATGCCCGCGGCGGACGAACAGCTTGCTCACGAACCAGTCCCGGGAGCGGTGCTGGTCCATGGCGATGTCTTCGATGGTGGCGTCGCCGCTGCCGTCGCGCAGGGTAACCCTGCGGTCAAACATTTCCGCGACCACAAGGGTCTCGGCCCCGCGCTGCTCAAAGCGCCGGAGGTTGACCAGCCCGGTGCAGATGATCTGGGTCTGGTCGATGGAGGTAATGCGGGTCATCGGCACAAAGACGCGCTTCTTGCCGGGCACTTCGACGACGATGCCCACCACATGCGGGGCCCCGCGGCTTCCGCGTGAGAGCACCACAACATCGCGCAGCCGCCCCAGCCGGTCGCCTAACGGGTCGAAGACATCAAGACCCAGAAGGCGGGCCACGAAGACGCGCGAAAGATTTGTACTCACGTTTACAGGCTACCGAGTCTGCTCTCTTTTAGCTGAATTTACAGGCGGCACACATCCTGATGGGCAAGAATGGGTGTATGTCAAACATTTTTGGTGCTCCCAAGGCCGGCGGCCCCAGCGGGCCGGACGACGCCCGCATGGTTCCGTCCGGTGACACGGTTGGCTCCTACACCTCCTACCTGGATGCCCAGAAGGCGGTGGACTACCTTGCCGACCAGCAGTTCCCGGTCCAGATGGTTTCCATCGTGGGCAACGAACTCAAGATGGTTGAGCGTGTGACAGGGCGCCTCAGCTATCCGCGGGTGGCTCTCTCCGGGGCGCTCAGCGGCATGTGGTTCGGCTTGTTTGTGGGGGTGATGCTTTCCTTCTTTGCTCCCTCGCCGGGCTACTTCTCCATCCTGGCTTCGGTGCTGATGGGTGCGGCCTTCTTTATGCTGTTTGGCATTGTCACCTACGCCATGCAGCGCGGGAAGCGGGACTTCACCTCCACCAGCCAGGTGGTGGCCACCAACTACGACGTTGTGGTGTCCCAGGAGGCCGCCCACGAGGCGCGCCGGCTGCTGCAGCAGCTGCCCATGACCCGCTCTGACGCCGCTGCCGGTCCATACACGCCGCACGGCTACCAGGGCCCGCAGCCGGGACAGTACGGCCAGCCGGGCAACCAGCCGGGACAGTACGGCCAGCCGGGCCAGGCGCCTGCCCGCCCCGCCGGATGGAACGACCCCTATGGGCAGCAGGGTTCCGGGACCCCGCCGACAGGCTCCCAGGGCCAGCCTGCCGGCCAAGGCACTCCCGGCCAGGGCACTGCCGCAGGCACCGGACAGGAAGGGCGGACGCAGGGTGAACCGGCCAAGGCGCCTGTCTCCGCTGTCCGTTACCCTGACCTTCCGGATGGCCGGCCCCAGTACGGCGTCCGCGTCACCGAACAGCAGGCCGCAGGCGGTGCCGGCTCAGGACAGCCGGCTTCAGGCCAGGCCCAGCCCGAGTCCCCGAAGGACTCCGGGGAACCAACTTCCTAGGACCAGGCCGGGACGGCAGCTCCGCAAGGGGCCGCCATCCGGCCAAGGGCTTCCAGGAACGTGTGCAAAAAGAACTCCGTCCGTGCCGGCAAGTTGCCGGCACGGACGGAGTTCTTTTGGTTACTGCCTGCGACTGCTATTTGACGCCGCCTGCAGTCAGGCCACCCACCAGGTACTTCTGGAACATGAAGTACAGCACCACCACGGGGACGGCGCACACCAGGGACGCCGCCATCATCTGCGAATACACCGGAATGGCTCCGCCCTCAACAGCAGAGGCGAACACCTGCAGGGCAACGGCCGCGGTGTGCGTATCCGGCCGGGTGAAGACCGATGCGAACAGGACGTCGTTCCAGCCGAGCAGGAAGGCGAAGATCGCGGAAACGATGATGCCGGGCCAGCTCAGCGGAATGATGATCTTGAACAGGATCCCCAGGTTGGATGCGCCGTCGATGCGGGCAGCTTCCTCGAGTTCGCGCGGGAGTCCCCGCAGGTACGTGACCATCACCCACGTGGAGAAGGGCAGTGCGAAGGTCAGGTAGGCGATGAACAGGCCCCAGAGGGTTCCGATGACCGTCACACCCAGGTAGGTTCCGGCGGAGGAGAACAGCACAAACACGGGCAGGAGCATCAGCGTTCCGGGGATGGACTGCAGGCCCAGGAGGCCGCGCAGCACAGTAAGCCGGCCGCGGAATTCGAACCGCACCAGCACGTAGGCCGTGCCGATCGCCATCAGGGCGGAGACCACTGCCGTGGCGCCGGAAACGATCAGGCTGTTCCCGATGGCCTTGGCCAGGCCCACAGAGTCCCAGATCTTGTTGTAGCTGTCCAGGGAGAAGCTGCTGGGCCAAAATTCGCCGCTGGCAACACCCACATCCGTGTTCAGCGACGCCAGGAAGATATACAGGATGGGAATCAGCACCAGCGCGCAGAGCAGGACCGTAATAATGGCCAGCAGCGGCCGGGGCATGAGGCGCGTAACCTCCAGGGCGGCATCACGCCGGATGGGCTGCTTGGCCTGTTGCTTGATCGGGTTTGCTGCGTCGATGCTCATTTCTTTCCTCCCTCGTGCACGTCGAGCCGGACCGCGCGCAGGTAAATGAAGAGCGGAATGGCTATGAGGACCAGCGAAACAACCGCCATGGCCGCGCTGAGGCCAAACCTGAAGCTTTGGAAGCTGGTGACGTAAACCAGGATCGGAAGCACGTTCACGTCCGATGGGGCTGGTGCGCCGAACAGGACATAGGGGAGCGTGAAGTTGTTGATGTGGTTCAGCGTGGCCAGCAGGAAGGCCAGTGAGACCGGTCCCTTCAGGTAAGGGAAGATCACGTAGCGCAGCTTGTTCCACCACAGCGCACCGTCCAGGGCCGATGCCTCATGGACCTCATGGTCCACAGCCTGGAGGCCGGACAGCGCCAGCAGGTAGATGAAAGGCCAGGCGGCCCAGATCTCCACCCACACCAGTGTCCAGTACGAGTTAGGACCGTTAAGCCACAACCCGCCGTCCATGCCGATATTTGTCAGAGCCACATTCACGATCCCGTCCGGCTGCAGCATGGTGCGCCAGACGCTGGCCACCACAAAAGAGGGGAGGACGTACGGGATCAGAAAGATGGAACGCACCAGGGCGCGTCCCCGGTAGGCGTTTTGCGTGACGACGGCGGCGGCGACGCCCAGCGGGATGGTCACCACGGTGGATATCACCGCAAACGAGACGGAGAGCCAGATGGAGCGGAGCAGGTCACTGCTCGTGGCGGCTTCTATGTAGTTCAGGATGCCGATGAACTCGGCGCTGACCCAACGGCGCAGGGTGTACTGGTCCAGGTCGATCAGCGACATCCAGATGCCCATGGCCAACGGGACAAGGATGACAACTGTCATCAGGAGCCCGCCGGGAATCAACAGCCACAGTGGCCTGTTCTTTTCGCTCAGCCCCTTGCGGCGCTTCTCGCCGGGGGTGGGGCCGCCGGATCCGGCGGCCGCCCCGGCCGCCGGACTGCTGTCCGACGGCCGGGGCTCGGTAACGCTGCTAGCCATTATCCGTAACCTTCCGCAAGTGTTCGGTAGGTGTTACTTCTTGGCCCGGTCCAGTGCAGTCTGCGACTTGGTCTGTTCGTCTTTGAGCCGCTGGGCCAGGCTGGCATCGCTGACGGCGCCGGCGGAAAGGTCCGGTATGGACTGAACCACCACGTTGGTCAGGGAGAGTTGAACATCGCCCCAGGCACCGCTGAACGGCGTTGCAACGGACTTGGCACCCGAGTCAAGCGCCGGCGCGATCACTTCGTTGCTGGCAAGCTCCTTCGCGGCTGCCTGGTTGGCAGGAAGCTGGCCGAAGACCTTGAAGTAGTTCAGCTGGACGTCCTTCTCGGTGATCATCTTGATGAAGGCGAAAGCGAGGTCCTTTTGCTTCGAGTAGTCGGCAACCACCAGGTTGTCACCGGAGAGAATGCTGGACGCGGGCTTGCCAGCGGACGGGTTGGACGTCTCGCCCGGCGGAACGGTGGGCATAAGGGCGTACTTGTATTTGCCCTTGACGGCCGAAGCATCCAACGCGGGGATGGACAGCGGTGACGTCATGGGGAAGTACGCTGCCTTGCCGGCGGCGAACGCCGCCAGTGCCTGCGGGTTGGCCCAGCCGACGGAGGCGGGGTCAACCACCTTGTCCTTGGTCACCCACCCGAAGTAGGTCTCGTAGGCCTTCTTGGTGATGGGATCATCGAGCCGGACCTTGTCGCCGTCGATGAGCGGGTTGCCGGCCTGGATGGACATTCCCCAGATGTACTTCCAGGGGTCGAAGTTGTCCTTGTAGGCAACCGCGATGCCGTACTGGTCGCCTGTGGTGAGTTTCTTGGCCTGCGCCGTGAATTCATCCCACGTCGTGGCGGGCTTGTCGATGCCGGCCGCGGCCAGCAGTTCGGTGTTGTAGGCCATCACGAACGGCCGGCTCACGAAGGGAATGCCGATGTGGTTGCTCTCGTCGGGGCCGGAAATGCCCAGTGCAGCGGGGACGAACTTGTCCTTGCCACCGAGTTGGTTCCATTCGTTCTCGCCCAGTTTCACGAAGGCGCCCGTGGAGTAGGCCGTGGGGGTAAACGTGGTGCCCAGCCCGTAAACATCGGGGCCCTGGCCCGAGACCACGGAGGTCTGGATGCGGGTCATCTCGTCATTGGCGGTGGCGAAAGTCTCCCATTGGATGTCAGCCCCGGTCTCCGCCTTGAACTTGGTGCCCATTTCCTTGAACCAGGCCTGCTGCTCCTGGGGATACTGCGCGCTGACGTTCATCAGGACATTGAGTGTTTTGCCGGTGCCATCCACTTTGCCGCCCGTGGCTCCGGATGTGGTGCCGCCTGAGCCGCCGCAAGCGGCGAGCACCAGGACGGAAATAGCCGCTGCGGCAACTGCACCAAGGCGACGTGGTTTGGACATACCCATGAGACTTCTCCTTTGAAGACAACATTGCGGCAGAGACCCGTGACTGAAATCACAGTCTACGAGGTTCTCTCTCCGCGCATAGCGTATTCATTGGAAGGAAACTTTGGCAAGCGATTGCCAAAAACTGTTACCAGAGCTTCACCGGCCGTGCCGCAGGGCGGCCGCCCTGTGGCGGGCGGCCGTCCCCGTTCAGATAGTGCCCCGGCCCGCCGCGTGGTCCAGTTCGCCGTAGATGCCGGCCATCCAGGATTCGACGTCGGCAGCCTTGCGGGGCAGCGCAGCGCTGAGGTTGACGGGTCCGTCCGCCGTCATGAGGATGTCATCCTCGATCCGCACGCCGATGCCGCGGTATTCCTCGGGGATGGCGAGGTCCTCGTTCTTGAAGTACAGGCCGGGCTCGATGGTGAACACCATGCCCGCGGTGAGGATGCCGTCGAGGTAGAGTTCCCGCTTCGCCTGGGCGCAGTCGTGGACGTCAAGGCCCAGATGGTGGCTGGTGCCGTGCGGCATCCAGCGCCGGTGCTGCTGGCCCTCTGTGCTGATGGCTTCCTCAACGCTGACGGGGAGCAGGCCCCATTCGGCGAGGCGTTCGGCCAGGACTGTGGTGGCAGCTGTGTGGATGTCGCGGAACTTGGTGCCCGGCTGGGCTGCGGCGAAACCGGCGTCGGCCGCGTCCAGAACCGCTTCGTAGACCTTGCGCTGGATCTCCGTGAACGTGCCGTTGGCCGGCAGGGTGCGGGTGACATCGGCGGTGTAGAGCGAATCAACCTCCACGCCGGCGTCCAGCAGCAGCAGTTCGCCCGCGCTGATGCTGCCGGTGTTCCGCGTCCAGTGCAGCACCGTGGCATTGTTGCCGGCGGCGGCAATCGTGTCGTAGCCCAGTTCGTTGCCCACCTCGCGGGCACGGGCAAAGAAAGCGCCTTCCACCACACGTTCGCCGCGGGCGTGGGTCAGGGCGCGGGGAAGGGATTTGACCACTTCCTCGAAGCCTTCCACCGTGGCGGCCACAGCCGTCATCATCTGTTCGACTTCCCACTCGTCCTTTAGGAGGCGGAGCTCGGACAGGGCTTCGGACAGCTTTTCATCCAGGGCATCCAGTACGGCAAGGTCCAGGTTCTCCGGATCCTTGGCCGTGTTGTACCGGGCGGTGTCCACGAGCGCGTCGATGTTCTCATCAACCTTGCGGACCAACCGGATGGAGATGCCGCCAATCTCAGGCGCTCCCACGTTTTTGGTGATGGCGGTTTCGAGACCGTCGATGTGCGCCGTGGACAGCCCCAGCCGGGCTTCGAATTCCGCGAGCGTGGGGCGGGCACCGATCCAGAATTCGCCGGACCGGGAGTCTGCGTAAAACTGTTCGGTGTCCCTGCCTGCCAGCGGACGGAAGTAGAGCGTGGCACGGTGGTGACCGCCGTCGTCGCCCGATCCTTCACCCGCAGGCTCGAGAATAAGGACCGCATCAGGCTCGTGGTCCAGCCCGAGTCCGGTGAGATGTGCAAAACCCGAATGCGGGCGGAAGCGGTAGTCGCAGTCGTTGGAGCGGACCTTCAGCGGGCCCGCGGGGATGACCAGGCGTTCGCCTTTGAACTGGTCGGAGATGGCCCTGCGCCTGGCGGCGGCGTAGTCAGCCACGGCGTCACGTGCCGGCAACTGGTGGCCTGTGGGCGCCCAGTTGCTGGCCATAAATGCTTTGAAGGCATCGGAACTGGGCCGCTGCGAGCGGTTGTTGACGCGCTCGTCGAGGGGCTGGGAAGCAGAGTTTGGGGTGTTTTCGGCATCGTTCACGGCACCATCGTCTCACCAGCAGCCGGGCGCGCGCGACCAAGGGAGCCAATGCCGGGCGGACCCGGTCAACTAGTCTGGTCAGGTGAGGATTGACCTGCATGCCCACTCCAACGTTTCCGACGGCACGGAAACCCCCGCTGACGTGATGGCCTCCGCCGCCAAAGCCGGCCTGGACGTGGTGGCCCTGACCGACCACGACTCCACGGACGGCTGGAAGGATGCGTCCCGCTCGGCCCTGGACCACGGCGTGGCACTGGTGCCGGGGATGGAAGTTTCCTGCCGGACGGAGCAGGGCATCAGCGTGCATTTACTGAGTTACCTGCATGACCCGGCGCACCCCGGGCTGCTTGCGGAGATCACCAAGGCCAAGGACGCCCGCCTCACCCGGGCCGAACGCATGGTAAGCCTGCTGGCCGAGGATTACCCCCTGACCTGGGACGACGTCATCCACCACGTCGCTCCGGGGGCCACGCTGGGGCGCCCGCACATCGCCGATGCCCTGGTGGCGGCCGGTGTGGTATCGGACCGTTCGGAAGCGTTCACGTCCATCCTGACCTCCCGGTCCCGCTACTTTGTCCAGCACTACGCACCCCACCCCGCCACCGCCGTCGAACTTGTCCGGGCTGCCGGCGGCGTCCCCGTGTTCGCCCATCCGGTGGCGTCTGCGCGGGGACGGACCGTGGGAGAGCGAACCTACCAGGAGATGATCGACGCCGGCCTGGCCGGACTGGAGATCGACCACCGCGATAACCCTGAGGAGGGCCGGGTGTTCCTGCGGAAACTCGCCGCGAAGCACCACCTCCTGGTGACGGGTTCCTCGGACTACCACGGCACGGGCAAGCCCAACCTGCTGGGAGAGAACCTGACGGCGCCGGAGGTCCTGGCCCGGATCGAGGAAATGGCGACCGGCGCCGCCGTTGTCCGCCCCTGACCGCTGCGGGCTACTTGGGCGGGTAGGACATGAACGTGGCCCGGGCACCCAGCCGCTTGGCCATCACGTCGATCGCGGGCTGGTTCTGGTCCACGCACACAAACTTCCGGTCCAGCTTGGCCGCCACAGCACCGAGCGTTCCGGACCCCGCGAAGAAGTCCAGGCACCAGTCGCCGGGCCGGCTTGAAGCGGCCACCACACGCCGTATCAGGCCTTCGGGCTTCTGAGTCGGGTAGCCGGTCTTTTCCTTGCCGGTAGGGGACACGATGGTGTGCCACCAGACGTCGGTGGGCAGCTTCCCCAGCTCCCGCTTGGCAGGCGTCACCAGGCCCGGCGCCATGTACGGCTCACGGTCCACCTCGGCGCTGTCGAAGTGGTACTTCGAGGGGTTCTTGACGTACACGAGGATGTTGTCGTGCTTGGTGGGCCAGCGGTATTTGGCGCGCGCCCCGTAGTCGTAGGCCCAGATAATCTCGTTCAGGAAGCACTCCCGGCCGAAGATGGCGTCCAGCATCACCTTGGCGTAATGGACCTCCCGGTAGTCCAGGTGGAGGTAGAGCGTGCCGTCGTCGGCGAGCAGCCGCCAGGCCTCCACAAGCCGCGGTTCGAGGAAGGACCAGTAGTCGCTGAAGGTGTCGTCGTACCGGTGGAGGGCACCCTTGATGGTGTCGTACGAGCGGCCTTTGAAACCCACACGGTCGCCGTCCCCGCCGGCGTTGAGCACCATGCGGGTCTCCTGGCGCGTCTGGGCTCTGCCAGTGTTGAAGGGCGGGTCCACGTAAATGAGTGTGAAGGCGCCGTCCGGCAGCGTCGGGAGGAACTCCGCGTTGTCCGCGTGAACCACCAGGTTGCTGCCGTCCGGCGCCCAGACGGTGTCAGTCATCGAGGCTGTTAGGCCTCTGCGCTGCCGGGCTGTGCGCCTTTATCGGCGCCGGCCACCACCTCGCCGTTGCGGCGGCGGGTGCGCGTCCGGCTGCGGCGGACACGGGACTGGTCGGCTTCGGCCGGGGCCGCCGCCGTTGGCTCCGCGGCAGGACCGGTGCCGGCTGCCGTGTCTGATGTACGACGGCGGCGCTCACCGGAGCGGCCACCTTCAGTGCTGCTGCGGCGGCTGCCTTCGCGGCCGCCTGAGCGGCCGGCGTCCCGTCCACTGTCACGTCCGCCCGGGCGGGAGTTCTTCTTGCCGGTCTCACCCAGGTCTTCCAGGACCTCGGCGTCAACACCGGCAAGCGTGCGCTTGTTGCGGGGCAGGCGACCCTTGGTACCTTCCGGGATGTCCAGCTCTTCGTACAGGTGCGGGGAGGAGGAATACGTCTCCACCGGTTCGGGAACGCTCAGGCCCAGGGCCTTGTTAATCAGGCCCCAGCGCGGCATGTCGTCCCAGTCCACGAAGGTCACGGCGGTGCCCTTGTTGCCGGCACGGCCGGTGCGGCCCACGCGGTGCAGGTAGATCTTTTCGTCTTCAACGCACTGGTAGTTGATGACGTGCGTGACATCGTCCACGTCGATGCCGCGGGCGGCGACGTCGGTGGCCACCAGGACGTCCACCTTGTTGTTGCGGAACGCCCGGAGGGCCTGTTCACGGGCACCCTGGCCCAGGTCGCCGTGGATGGCGGCGGCAGCGAAACCGCGGTCCACCAGTTCCTCGGCCACCTTTGCGGCGGTGCGCTTGGTCTTTGTGAAGATGATGGTCCGGCCGCGGCCGCGGGCCTGCAGGATGCGGGCAACCACTTCGGTCTTGTCCATGCTGTGCGCACGGTAGATGAGCTGGCGGATGTCGCGCTTGGTCAGGCCCTCGTCTTCGGGGTCAGCTGCCCGGATGTGGGTAGGCTGCGTCATGTAGCGGCGGGCCATGGCGATGACCGGGCCGGGCATGGTGGCGGAGAACAGGAGGGTCTGGCGGACCGCTGGGGTGCCGGCGATGAGCGTCTCCACGTCCGGGAGGAAGCCCAGGTCCAGCATTTCGTCGGCTTCGTCCAGGATGACGATCTTGACGTTCTTGAGGCTCAGGTGCTTCTGCTTGTAGAGGTCAATCAGGCGGCCAGGGGTGCCCACCACAACTTCGACACCCTTCTGCAAGGCCTCAACCTGGGGTTCGTAGGCGCGGCCGCCGTAGATGGTGGCGATGCGGGCGTTGCGCTTGCGGGACGCGGTCTGGAGATCGTTGGCCACCTGCACCGCGAGTTCGCGGGTGGGCACAATGACCAACGCCTGCGGTGCGCCGGGAACGGGGAGCTTGTCGAAGCCGGCGTCATCCCGGCCCACAACACGCTGCAGCGCGGGGATGCCGAAGCCGAGGGTCTTGCCGGTGCCGGTCTTGGCCTGGCCGATGATGTCGTGGCCCGAGAGTGCCACCGGCAGGGTCATGGCCTGGATGGGGAACGGGTGGGTGATCCCGGCGTCTGCCAGGGACTCGACGATATCGGCGCGGACGTTGTAGTCAGCGAAGGATTTCTCCTCGATCTCGTGCGGCTTTTCGTCCGAGATGATGGTCTCTTCGGGTTCGATCGTTTCGATGCCGGAATCGTCAGTCAGGATCTGGTGGGTATGCAATTCACTCACAGATGAGTTTCCTTATTCATTTGGGCATTGGCGCTGCGTGCTCAACGGGCCGGCCGCGGTGGCCGTTCCGGAGCACGCTCGAAGCGCGCAAGCAAATCCAGTGGAAGCCGATCGCGGGCTATCTAAATGCTGGCACTGGTGACCAGCGGGTCTGTCTCAAGATCGCGTAGGGGCGGGCTTGTTGAATTCAAAATCAAGGAAATCAACGACCGGGCATCCATTTCTACTTCTTCAGTCTAGCCGTACAGACCCCGATTCCCGGCTTTGCCGCTGCCGCAGGGCGCCGGCGGCCTAGGCGAGAAGCTCGAAGTGGACTTCGCGGGCAGCGATATCCGAGGAGAGCAGGCGCACGCGGACCTTGGTTCCGGACTCGAGGTCGCCGGCGCACCTGGCCGTCACGGCGGGCTCGGCGATCTGGATGATTCCCGAGGGGCCACTGCCGTTCTTGCCGTTCCCGTTCTTGGAACCGTTGCCGTTCTCCTTCTGCGGCTTGGACCCGGAAATGACAATCGCATCAAATTCCTGGCCGATGTGGTTGACCAACAGGGCGGCTTCCACGGTATCCAGTGCCATGCGTTCCATCCGTGCTGCCAGCTGGTCCGAGCCGGCCATGATGTCCGGCAGCGTGGGCAGCGCTTCCCGGGCCCAAGCGGGCACCGGCCTGCCGTTGCTCAGGGCCTCGCAGATGACCAGGACAAACCGGTCGATGAGCCGCCGCAGGGGCGCCGTGGTGTGGGCGTAGGCGGCACCGATCGCGGACTGGATGGCGTCGTCGGGGACGGATCCATCGAAGGCGGTGTAGCTGGCGCCGCGGAACAGCATGCCGGCGGAATGCAGGATGGCCAGCTGGCGGGGATCGGTGGGGTCGAGGCTGCGGAGGTACTCGCCGTAGCTGATCTTCCCGTCCCATGGCTTGCCCAGGGCCTGGGTCTGGATCCGGAAGTGCCGCAGGGAGCGTTCGTCCGGGGCCGGCATGGTGCGCAGGATGCCAACCTTGCCGGCGAGCATCAGGTTGGCGGCGGCCATTCCGGTCATCAGGGAAATCTGCGCGTTCCAGTCCTCCACGGGAAGCTGGGGAGCAGCGGCAATCCGGTAGCCGCCGTCGGGAGTCTGGACAATCTCCTGCTCGGGCATGTTCAGGCTGGCGCCGCCGCGCTGCCGTTCCAGTTCAACGCGCTTAAGCCCCACTTCCTTCAGTAGCTGCAGCACGGGGCCCGCGGTTCCGGCATCGATGTCCGCCTGGACGCCCTTGTAGTTCAACTTTGCCCGGCTGCGGATCGTGGCGCGCTGGACGGACACGCTGGAGACCTGGGCGTCGCCGTCGAGCCCGAATTCCCAGACAAATGCGGCACATAACTGCTCGGCCAGGAGGCTTCCGGCCTGTTCGCTGATGACCTCGGGGTGCAGCGGTATGCGGCCGTCCGGGGCATAGAACGTCTGGCCCCGGCGGCGGGTTTCGGCGTCCAGGTCACCGCCGGGGCGGACGAAGGACGGCACGTCCGCAATGGCATACAGGACGCGGTAGCCGGTCCCGGCCTGTTCGATGAACAGTGCCTGGTCGAGATCGGTGGACGATGCCGGGTCGATGGTCAGGAACTCAACATCCGTCATGTCCGCCGCGGGCAGCTGGTGGGCGGCCACGGCCGCTTCCGCGTCACGGACTGCCTCCGCCGGGTAGGGGCCCGGCAGCTCGAGTTCGGACCGCAGGGCACTGAGGGCTTCCGCGAGCGCATTCTTCTGTTCGCGGACGTTGGGGGCCAACCGATGATGTGACACGAAAGTCAGGGTAGCCCGGTTTCTGCTCTTCGCGCACGCCCCGCCCCGCGGCGCGGTGGATTCCTAGGCTGTCCCGGCGTCGAGGGCCGCGAGGAGTGCCCCTGCGGCCGCCGTGGGGTCGTCCGCTTCCGTGATGGCCCGGACCACCACGATCCTGCTGGCCCCGGCTGCCACCACCTGCTCGACATTGCCCAGATCGATCCCCCCGATCGCAAACCAGGGCAGCGCGGCCTGGACGCCGGAGGCAGCGACCGCCTCCGCTGCATACTTCACGAGGTCAAGTCCGACGGCGGCCCGGCCGGGTTTCGTGGGGGTGGCCCACACGGGTCCGACGCAAAAGTAGTCCAGGCCGCCGTCGGCAGCCACGGTGGCGGACAGGCGGATGGCGCCCTCGATCTGTTCGGTGCTGTGCGTGGACAGCCCCACCGCGGCTTTGGCCCCCAACAGTGTCCGGGCCGACGCCACGGGAAGGTCCTTCTGCCCGATATGGAACACGGGCGCACCGGACAGCAGGGCGATGTCCGCCCGGTCATTGACGGCCCAGAGCCGGCCGTGGCGGGCAGCGGCCGCCTGCAGCACCGCCAGCAGTTCCAGCTCTTCGGCGGCCTCTATGCCCTTGTCGCGGAGCTGGATGATGTCCACGCCGCCGGCGAAGGCCGCGTCCACAAAATCAGCAAAGTCCCCGCGGTCCTGCCGTGCGTCGGTGCACAGGTACAGCCTGGCGCCCGTGGGCAGGCTGCTGGCGGACAGGGGAGCGGAGGCGGAGAAGGTACCGGAGTGCGCGTTCATGGAATCCACCCTAGTTCCCCTAAACTGGGCGGGTACTGCGGGAGCCCGCTGCAGCCGTCATAAAGCGGCCGGGCTGAGAGGGCGTCAGAGCCGACCGCTTGACCTGATCCGGCTAGTACCGGCGTAGGGAAGGAAACAGATGCTCCCCCCACCCAGCAGCACGCCCGCCAGCAAACCTGCAGTCCTGCACGCCGACGTGGCGGTGATCGGCGGCGGAGTCATTGGCCACGGCATTGCCTGGGAGGCCCGGCGCGCCGGCCGCTCGGTCGCCCTGATCGATGACGCACCCGGAACCGGGGCCAGCTGGGCAGCTGCCGGCATGCTCGCCCCGGTCAGTGAACTGCACTACCAGGAGGAAGACCTCCTGGAAGTTATGCTCGAGTCTTCGGCCCGCTGGCCCGCCTTCGCTGCCTGCCTCGCCAGGGCCGGGGCAGCAGACACCGGTTACCTTACGACGCCGACACTCGCGGTGGGTGCCGATGCTGCGGACCGCCGCGCGCTGATGGACCTGCGCGCCGTGCAGCAGGCCAACGGCCTGGCGGTGGAGCCGCTGACCGTCAGGGAAGCGCGGACGGCCGAACCGCTCCTCAGCCCGGCCATCTCCTGCGCACTGGACATTCCGGCCGACCACCAAGTGGATCCCCGGAAGCTCGTGGCCTCCCTGCAGCAGGTCCTGGCTGAGCATGTAACCGGCGCTGGGACCTTCGTGGACGGCGCCCGTGAGGGCTTCGCTGTTGACCGAAGGGCAGCCGGACTCCTCTGGGAGCAGGGCAAGGTCAGCGGGGTCCGGCTGGACAACGGGGGAACGGTGCTGGCCGGTGAAACCGTCGTGGCCAACGGCCTGCAGGCGTCGGCTCTGGACGGGCTGCCGGACGGGCTGGACCTGCCGCTGCGGCCTGTCTACGGCGACATCCTGCGGCTGCGCGTGCCGCCTCACCTGCGCCCGCTGGTCACGTCCACGGTCCGCGGCCTGGTCCACGGCGTGCCGGTGTATATCGTCCCGCGGCAGGACGGCACCGTGGTGATTGGCGCAACCCAGCGGGAAGATGCGCTGTCCGCAGCCGGAGTCGCCGGCACCGGTGTCTCGGCCGGCGGCGCCTACCAGTTGCTGCGCGACGCCCAGGCCCTGCTGCCCGCCGTCGCCGAGTTGGAACTCCTCGAATGCACGGCTCGGGCCCGCCCGGCGACCCCGGACAACGCACCCCTGCTGGGGCGGGTCCCGGACGACCTGTCAGGCGCCGGACACGTCGCCGGGCTGGTCATTGCCACCGGGTTCTTCCGGCACGGGGTCCTGCTGACACCGGCGGCGGCGGCCATCTGCCGCGACCTGATGGACGGCCGGGAGGACCCGCGGTGGCGTGCCCTCAGCCCTGCACGGTTCTCCGGCCTGCACCAGAAAGCCTTTCACCACACAAAGGAACAAGCATGAACATCATCCTCAACGGCATACAGCATGCCGTGTCCGAGCACGCGTCCATCACCACCCTGGTCAGCCAGGTCACCGGGCGTACCCTCGCCGCCAATGGCCAGGCAACCGATGGGCAGAAGCTCGGCGTAGCTGTTGCCCACAACTCCGAAGTAGTACCCCGGAGCCAGTGGTCTGTCACGGCGCTCGCTGACGGAGACAGCGTTGAACTGGTCACGGCAGTTCAGGGAGGCTGACACCATGACATTAGAAAGCACCAGCACAACGAACCACCCGGCCCAGGCGGACCGGCTGGTCATTGACGGGGTGGAGCTTGACTCCCGCCTCATCATGGGCACCGGCGGCGCCCCGAGCCTTGACGGGCTGGGCGCAGCCCTCCTCGCCTCCGGAACGGAGCTGACCACCGTGGCCATGCGGCGCTATTCGCCCGCGGAGTCCGGCTCGCTCTTCCAGCTCCTGGTGGACCACGGGATCCGGGTCCTGCCCAACACCGCCGGCTGCTTCACCGCCCGGGACGCCGTCATGACCGCCGAGCTGGCCCGCGAAGCATTGGAAACGGACTGGATCAAGCTGGAAGTAATCGCCGACGAACAGACACTCCTGCCGGATGCTGTCGAGCTCGTGGACGCCACCGAACAGCTGGTGAACCGGGGCTTCAAGGTGTTCGCCTACACCAACGATGACCCCGTGCTGGCCCTGCGGCTCGAGAACCTTGGCGCCACTGCGGTCATGCCGCTCGGCGCGCCGATCGGCACCGGCCTGGGAATCCTCAATCCCCACAACATCGAACTGATCGTCTCGCGCGCCTCCGTTCCGGTGGTACTGGATGCCGGCATCGGCACGGCCTCCGACGCGGCACTTGCCATGGAGCTGGGCTGTGACGCCGTCCTCCTCGCCACTGCGGTCACCCGCGCGCAGAACCCGGCGCTGATGGGGGAGGCCTTCAAACACGCCGTCATCGCCGGTAGGCTGGCGAAAGCGGCCGGCCGGATACCGCGCCGCGAGCACGCCCTGGCATCATCGGCAATGGAAAACCGGGCCGAGTTCCTCTAGCCCGGCCGTTCGCCGCCGTCCGCCGGACGGGCCTTCGGAACGAGCCCAGGAGGTTGCCGTGGCCGGCACCCAGGATGTCCTCACCCGCGAACGCCTTGACGCTGTCCTCGCTGGCCTGCCCGACTGGCGGTACCGGCTGGGCGGTCTCGTCACGGTCTACAAAACGCCGACGGCGGCCGCCGCGCTCGAGCTGATTGCCGCCGTCGGACGCCTCGCAGAAGAAGAGAACCACCACCCTGATCTCGACTGGCGGTACAACCGGGTGTACATCCGCTACACCTCGCACGACGCCGGCGACGAGGTCACCGAGCGGGACGCCGCTGCGGCGGAAGCGGCGGGCATGGCGGCTGCCCGGGCAGGGGCCACGGCCAGGCCGGACACCCCGTGGAACATTTGAGGGCAGCGGCTGCTAGAGCCTCAGGGCCGCGGTGAGCCGCTGGATATCGTGGCGTTCGCGGGTCCGCCCCAGATAGGTGACAGCCCCGATCGCCGCCGCCGTGCCCAGGACCATCGGCAGGACCCACGGGATCCATGTCAGTCCCGGTGTATAGCCGAAGCCTGACGTGATGAAGATAATCCAGCTGAACGCACCCACGGAAACGGCGACCCCGGCCGGAAGGCCCATGCCGTACCTGGTGTGGCGCTTGTCGTTGGCCCAGACAATAAAGCCCGCGGCGGCGGTGACCAGGACCACGATGGTCAGCGAAAGCATGGATTCTCCTTCAAAAGCAGCGGGCCGCCGCCAACGGCGACGGCCCGGCAACCGGATTAGAACTGGCCGAAACCGACCCTGCGTGCTTCTTCGGCGCCGATTTCGACGTATCCCAGGGCGTTGCCCGGAACGATGATGATCCGTCCCTTGTCGTCCTTCAGGCGGAGCTCGGTGCCCTTGGTGATGGCTTCTTCAACGACCGTAGCCACGGAGTCAGCATCCTGAGCCGATTCCAGCACGATTTCGCGGCCAATGTTCTGAATGCCGATCTTGATTTCCAAAAGGGGGCCTCCCAGCCAGTCAAGTTTCTTTGGGTTCTCTTATTTGTAGTCTAGGACTCTTTGGGGAAGCGCGAGATTCCGCGCCAAGCTAAACGGTAAATGAGGTCGCTGGCCACATCGAGGTCCAGGTTGCCGTCCGTTTCCAACCAGTACCGCGCGCTGACCTGTGCCATCCCGGCCAGCCCGCGTCCCAGCAGCTGTGCCTCCAAATGGGGAAGTTTGGTGTCCTCGGCAATAACGCGGGCCACAGCGTCCGCGAACGTTTTGTTGAAGGTTTCCAGGCGGGAACTGACGTCGGGGTCGTTGATCAGGTCCGATTCAAAGACCAGGCGGTGGGCCTGGTCGTCGCTGGCGATGAAGCGGTAGTACGCCCGCATCACGGCCTGGACACGTTCGTCATTGTCCGTAGTGGAGTTCAGGGCGCCGAGCATCAGCTCGGTCAGCGAGGTCAGGTGGCTGTCCAGCAGCGCCAGGTAGAGCTCGCGTTTGGACGGGAAGTGCTGGTAGAGCACAGGCTTGCTCACATGCGCCGTTTCGGCGATTTCGTCCATGGCGGCGCCGTGATAGCCGTTGGCGACAAAAACCTCCTGGGCCGCTGCGAGGAGCTGCGCGCGGCGCTCATCCCGGGGAAGCCGGGCGGACCGCTGTCCCGAGGTGCGATGAGGTGTTGGAGGTTCCCCGCCGGACGCCCGGTCGGCCCCTGGTTCATGGACCACTGTTTGCCCTACTTTCACTTGCCGTTACCTACACAATACTGCGCGGTAATATGACCGGGCGGTATCTCGGGGCATACATTGAAGTATGGCTTCGACTTTGACCGCAAATGATTCCTCTGTCTCGCTTATGCCGCTGGTTGAGCCCGCCCCTGAGCTGACTTCGGCCGAGGTTGAACGGTACTCACGGCACCTCATCATTCCCGAAATCGGCGCGGTGGGGCAGCGCAGGCTCAAGAACGCCAGGGTGCTGGTTATTGGCGCCGGGGGACTGGGCTCGCCCGCGCTGCTGTACCTGGCGGCCGCAGGAGTGGGCACCCTGGGCATCATCGACGACGACCACGTGGACCTCAGCAACCTCCAGCGCCAGGTGATCCACGGGGTGGCGGACGTTGGCCGGGCCAAGATCGAATCCGCCCGGGATGCCATTGCGGCCCTGAACCCGCTGGTGGACGTCCGGCTGCACAACGTCCGCCTGGACGCCGCGAACGCCCTGGAGCTGTTCGCGGACTATGACCTTATCCTCGACGGCGCGGACAACTTCGCCACCCGCTACCTGGTCAACGATGCCGCCGCCATCCTGGGGAAGCCCTACGTGTGGGGGTCGATTTTCCGCTTCGACGGGCAGGTCAGCGTCTTCTGGGAGAAGCACGGGCCCACCTACCGCGACCTCTACCCTGAAGCCCCGCCCGCCGGTTCCGTGCCCTCCTGCGGCGAGGGCGGCGTCTTTGGCATGCTCTGCGCTGCCGTGGGATCACTCATGGTGACCGAGGCAGTGAAGCTCATTACCGGCGTCGGGCGTTCACTGCTGGGCCGGGTGGCACTCTTCGACGCATTGGGCGGCAGTTGGCGCGAGATCCGCGTCTCCAAGGATCCGGCCGCCGAACCGATCACGGAACTGACCGACTACGAGGCCTTCTGCGGCATCACGCCCGCGGTCTCCGCAGATACCGGGCACACGGTCACGGCGACCCAGCTGGCCACCATGCTGGCGTCGCGCAAAGCGGGCCTGAAGGACTTCGACCTGGTGGACGTCAGGGAAACCGGCGAGCACGACATCGTCAGCATCGACGGTTCGGTTCTCATCCCGCAGGGGAGGATCCTGGCCGGGGAGGCCTGGGCGGAACTGCCGCAGGACAGAGACATTGTGTTCCACTGCAAAGCCGGCACACGCTCAGCCAACGTCCTGGACGCTGCGCGGAAGGCCGGGTACCAGCGGGTGAGCCATCTCGACGGCGGGATCCTCGCCTGGGTGCGGGACGTGGAGCCGCAAAAGCCCGTCTACTAATACTCTTCATCTGACTGACTCACCACCAGCCTGACGTAGGGGGACTTGAAACGCTCTCTCACCTGATGCGGGATTTTTCCAAACGCTCTCTCACTTTCTTGAAGGAAGTGGGAGAGCGTTGCCGTAAAAACCGCATCAAGTGAGAGAGGGTCGCCGGGGGAGGGCGGGGACTTCGGCGGGGATGGCGGGGTCAGGCGGTGGCGGTGCCGCGGTGATCCACCGGGCACTCGGCCTGGGCGGCCTGGGCCTCGGCGGCAGGCTTTTCCACGGTGATGCCGTAAAGGGTTTCGAGTGCGGCAACGTAGTCGTCCTGCTGGCCGTTGGCTGCCAGCTCGCGGGCACGGACAGTAGGCACGTGCAGCAGTTGCTTGACCATCCTGCGGAGCGCGAATTCCACTTCCTCGGCCGCCGCGGTGCAGCCGTGGCGGGCGCGGACGCGTTCCATTTCAGCGTCCAGGACATTCATGGTGTGCCGGCGGAGTGCCACGATGGCCGAGTCCACGGACCGGGCTTCCCGTTCCTGCTCGAAAGCCTGCGCCGCGCCGGACACAATGCCGCTGGCCCGCGTCAATGATTCGGCCTGTTCCTGGGGAGCGGCCAAACGTACGGACTCCAGCGTCAGCAGCTCCACACCGTCGAGCTGGCCCACTTCCGGGTCAAAGTCATGGGTCAGGGCGAGGTCGATGGCGATCAGCGGCTGGGTGGACAGGGCCCGGACCTGGGCAAGTTCATGGGCTTCAACCCGGGTGTCCGAGCCGCTGCAGCCGATCATGACGTCGGCAGCGGCCACGGCGGGCGAGAGGGAATGGGAGTCGAGCGCTGTTCCGCCGCGGGTGGCAACGAATGCTTCGGCCCGGCCCGATGAGGAGAAGACGGAGATGTCAGTGCAGCCGCGTTCCCGCAGCAAGGCCATGGTGGCTCCGGCGTAGGCACCGGTGCCGAACAGGACCACCTTCTTCGCCGGCCAGTCCGGGTTCTCGGACAGATCCGTTGCGAGGTCCAGTGCGACTGAGACGATGGACAGGCCGCGGGAGCCGAGGGCAGTCTGCGCCCCCACATCCTTGGCGGTCTTCGACGCGGCCTGGAAGAGGCGGACCAGGCCGGAACTGGCGGTGCCCTCATGCTGCGCAGTGATCAGGGCCCGCCGGACCTGCCCGGCTATTTCGCGTTCGCCCACCACGGCGGAGTCGAGTCCGGCGCTGACGGCGAAAAGATGCTGGCTGACTTCCGGGCCGGTGCGGGTGCTGAACGCGCGGGAAACGACCTGTTCCGTGAGGCCGCTCAGGCCGCTGATCTGGGATACCAGGGCCGCCCTGGCCGCCTCGACGTCATCGGAGTGCGGCGCTTCACCGTAGATTTCGTAGCGGTTGCAGGTGGCAAGCACCACTGCGCCCGTCACTGCCGGCGATCCGGAGAGTGCGGACGTGGCGACCTCTGAAGCACCGTTGCTCAGCTGAGCAACGGTCTCAAGATCGATGTCGGCGTGTGTAGCCACCAATGAAAAAAGAACCACAGCAGGACAATCATAGCTTTTTCGTGGCGAGGTAGAACAACCCCGGGCATGCAGGCCCGGCGCGTCAGCCTATGAATCGCGTCACGTGGCGTCGAAAGCCACCACAGGTGACAGGCTGTCGTTATCTTTTGGGCCGGATTTTGGGCACAATCAGAGGCATGACTTCCAGCTCCGCCGTGTCCAATGCCGTGTCCAAAGACGGTGCGCTGTCCGCCAGCCACCCCCTGATGGACGGACGCACCGCAGATTCGCCGCTGATCAGCGCTTACCGCGGCGGCAAACCGTCGCGCCGGCCGGTGTGGTTCATGCGGCAGGCCGGACGCTCCCTGCCGGAGTACCTGAAGGTGCGCGAAGGTGTGGCCATGCTGGACTCGTGCCTGCGGCCGGAACTGGCGTCCGAGATCACGCTGCAGCCGGTCCGCCGCCACGACGTTGACGCGGCCATCTTCTTCTCCGACATCGTGATCCCGCTGAAGCTCGCGGGCATCGGCGTGGACATTGTTCCCGGTGTGGGGCCCGTCCTGGACAAGCCCGTGCGCACTGCCGAGGACGTCGCCGCCCTGCCGCAGCTGACGTGGGAGGCACTGGAGCCCATTCGGGAAGCGGTCCGCCTGACCGTGGCGGAACTGGGCAAGACGCCGCTGATCGGCTTCGCCGGCGCGCCGTTTACCCTGGCTGCCTACATGGTGGAAGGCAAACCCTCCCGGGACCACCTGGGCCCGCGCACCATGATGCACGCCGACCCGGCAACCTGGGCGGCGCTGGCCAACTGGGCCGCGGACGCTTCCGGACTGTTCCTTCGCGCTCAACTCGAGGCGGGTGCCTCCGCGGGGCAGCTGTTTGATTCCTGGGCAGGATCGCTGGGCCTGGCCGATTATACGAAGTATGTGGCACCGGCCTCTGCCCGCGCCCTGGATCACGTCCGCCACCTCGGCGCACCGCTGGTCCACTTCGGCACCGGCACCTCAGAACTCCTGGTTGCCATGCGCGACGTTGGCGTGGACGTGGTGGGCGTGGACTACCGCCTGCCACTGGACGAGGCCAACCGCCGCCTGGGCGGAACGGTACCGCTGCAGGGAAACATCGATCCCGCCCTGCTGTCTGCGCCTTGGGAAGTCCTTGAGGCCCACGTGCGCGAGGTCATCGCGGCCGGTGCCTCAGCGCCCGGGCACGTCCTGAACCTTGGCCATGGCGTGCCGCCCGAAACGGACCCTGCCGTCCTCACCCGGGTTGTTGAACTCATCCACTCCATTTCCGCGGAGTAGAGGCGTGGGCAGTTCGATGACCGCGGCCCAGCCCGCCCTCGTCCTGGGCGGCGGGATCGCAGGCCTGGTTGCGGCCCGGGAATTGGCTGCCGCCGGCCACGCGGTAACCGTCCTGGAGGCCACCGCCGAATGGGGCGGCTGCGTGGGCAGCCACGTGGTGGCCGGCCTCACGCTGGACAGCGGCGCCGAGTCCTTCGCCACGCGCTCCACCGCAGTGGCCGACCTTGCAGCTGAACTTGGGCTCGCCGGCAGCATCGTTGCACCCCGGCCCGGCGGTGCGTGGGTGCAGCTTCCGGAAGGCCCGCGCGAACTGCCCAAAACCGGCGTCCTGGGCATTCCCGCCAATCCTTGGGATCCGGAGGTCCGGCGTTCGCTGGGATTGCTGGGCTCATTCAGGGCGTCATGGGATAAGTACCTGCCGGCCAGAATCGGTGCGTCCGCGGAGGTCACCAGTGTTGCGGCTCTGGTTCGGGCGCGAATGGGCCGCCGGGTCCTGGAACGGCTGGTGGCCCCCGTGGTGGGCGGCGTGCACTCCGCGGACCCGGGCCTCCTTGACGTCGACATGGTGGCCCCCGGACTGCGGGCGGGGATCCGTGAACACGGTTCGCTGGCCGCTGCGGTTGCCGCCGAGCGCAGCGGCGCCGGTGGACGGTCCGTGGCGAAGGCGGGTTCCGCCGTCGCGGGCCTCGAAAACGGGATGCACACCCTGGTGGCTGCCCTGCTGCAGCATCTCCGCGAACGCGGTGTCACGCTGCTGACAGGTTCGGCCGCGCGTGCCGTGAAGCGGACGTCGGATGGCTGGCGCGTCACCGCAGGCGATACAACGTACGACGCCGGCCTGCTGGTGGTGGCGCTCCCGGGTCCCGCCGCCGTCGGGCTGCTCCAGGATGCCGTCCCCGCACTCGCCGGACGGAGCCCGGAGAAAGGACCTGACGTCCGCCTCGTCACACTGGTGGTGGACCTGCCCGAACTGGACCGCAGGCCGCGGGGAACCGGCGTCCTGGTGGCACCCCAGACGCCCGGCATTCAGGCAAAGGCACTCACTCACGCCACTGCCAAGTGGGACTGGCTGGCCGCCGCGGCCGGGCCGGGGACACATGTGCTCCGGCTCTCGTACGGCCGGCTGGATGGTGCGGGGCCCGGTGGGGAAACTGCTGCTTCGGCCACGGAAACGGATGCCGATCTCCTGGCCGCTGCCCTGCGGGACGCCTGCACGCTGCTGGAGGTTCCGGTGCAGGAGCAGGACATTGTGGGCTGGGACGTTGTCCGGTGGCAAGGTGCCCTGCCGTTCGCGGCGGTGGGCCACAAAGCCCGGGTGGCCGGAGTCCGGAAACTCTGCGCGGCAGAGGCCGGACTTGCCCTGGTGGGCGGATGGGTGGCAGGCAACGGGCTGGCCGCCGTTGTCACTGACACGCGAAAAGAAATTCGCAGCCTCCTGACCTGATCATCGCCCCTGTTCAGCGGATTGTGGTCCTTCCGGGAGCCGCTCCCGGAGGCGCTTTTCGGTTTTCAATCCGCCCCCTGATGTGGCTAGGGTCGATAACTATGGTTATTGACAGGTCCGAGTTTTCCCGTTCCCGGACCAGTATCCATGGGGGACTCCGGCGCAGTGCTGCAGCAGCCGCCGTCGGAGCGGTACTGGTCCTGTCCGCTGGCGTGCCGGCAGCCCAGGCGGCTGACGGCAGCGCCGATTCCACCGGGGTCAGCAGCCTGCTGGGCGGCCTTCTCGGCGGACGTCCTTCAGACGCTCCTGAACCGACCCCCACACCCTCAGGCTCACCCGCTCCGACGGCCACGTCCTCACCGTCTCCTGCCCCCACGTCCACGGCCACGGCCCCCACCTCCGCCGCGCCGGCGCCGTCATCTCCATCAGCCCCTGCCAGCCCGGCACCCCAGGGTTCAACCCAGCCGGGTACGGCTCCCCAAGGTGCCGTCCCGCCGTCGGGCACCCCCGCGGCACCCGGGACAGCGTCGGACGCCGCCGCACCAACGGCAGGCACACAGCCGGGCGGCCAGTCCGGTGCCGCCGACGCCGGCGTGACAGAGCCCGCCAACCCGGACAACGGGTCGGCTGAAGACCAGCCCACCGGCTCGCAGAGCCCCAACGCCACCCCTGTCTCAGGACCCGGGCGCCGTGGAAACGCACCTGCCAACAGGGAAAACATGGCGTCCGCCACCGCCGGGCCCGGAGTGGAAACCGCCAAGGTGCTGCTCGGTGTTGGCCTGGTGGGTTCGGCAGGTGCCGCCGGACTCCTGTTCGCCCGCATCCGCAAGTTCTGAGATCACGGGTGAAGGGCCCGCCCCGCCGCTGACTGTGAATTTGGTTACTTCTACGTCTTGTAGAAGTGACTGGTTTCGACTTGGCGGTGAGGAACGGGCAAACTGGTAACCATGAGCCACACTTCTGCCGAATCTGTCACTAAAACCGAAGAATCAGCCGAGCAGTTCTTCACTCTCTGGACGGTTTTCAAACGCTCCGAAGCGCTCGTGCGCAGCGCTGACGCTGCCGCCGACTTCGACGCCCTCTTGTCCCGACTGGCGGAAGCCGGCGTGACGCATCGCGGAAGCTACGACGTCTCCGCCATGCGCGCCGACGCCGACGTGATGGTGTGGCTCCATGGGCCGAAGCCCGAAGACCTGCAGAAAGCCATCCGCGACATCCGCCGGAGCAAGCTCTTCGCCGGCACCGAGATTGTCTGGTCCGCCATGGGGGTTCACCGCGAGGCCGAGTTCGCCAAGAACCACACGCCCGCCTACTCCCGCGGCGTGGAGCCGGCCGAGTGGCTGTGCGTCTACCCGTTCGTGCGGTCCTATGAGTGGTACATCCTTCCGGAGGCAGAGCGCGGCAAGATGCTCCGCGACCACGGCCTGCTGGGCCGCGACTTCCCGCAGGTCATTTCCAACACCGTGTCCTCCTTCGCGCTGGGCGACTGGGAATGGATCCTGGGCCTGGAAGCTCCGGAGCTGGTGGACCTCGTGGACCTGATGCGCCACCTGCGCGCCACCGAAGCCCGCAACCACGTCCGGGAGGAAATCCCCTTCTACACCGGCCGCCGCATCAGCTCCGCCGAGATCGCCGAGGTCCTCGCATGAGCAAGGATTCCCAGGCTGGCGTGGCAGCGGCAGCGATCAATCCCGTCACGGAGGCCGGACGGATGGCACCGAAGGACTACGACGGCGTCCTGCTGGCCTCCTTCGGCGGACCGGAAGGCCAGGAGGACGTCATCCCCTTCCTGCGCAATGTCACCCGCGGCCGGGGCATCCCGGACGAGCGCCTCGAAGAGGTCTCGCACCACTATCGCGCCAACGGCGGCATCAGCCCCATCAACCAGCAGAACCGCGAGCTCAAGGCCGCCCTCGAGGCAGAACTTGCAGCCCGCGGCATCGAGCTGCCCGTGCTGTGGGGCAACCGCAACTGGGATCCGTACATTCCGCAGACGCTGCAGGACGCGTACGACGCCGGGCACCGCAAACTGCTGATGGTCACCACCAGTGCCTACTCCTGTTACTCCAGCTGCCGCCAGTACCGCGAGGACATCGGCATGGCCCTGACGGAGACGGGCCTGGACGGCCGGCTCGAAGTGGACAAAGTGCGCCAGTACTTCGACCACCCCGGATTTGTGGAGCCCTTCATCGAGGGCACCGCTGCCGGCCTCGCGGAGGTCCGCGCGCAGCTGGCCGCCGCCGGCACGCCGGATGCGTCCATCCAGGTCCTGTTCGCCACGCACTCCATCCCCACCCGGGATGCCGAGGCCGCCGGACGGTCCGAGGCCGAGCCGCGTGAATTCGACGAAGGCTCCGCCTACGTGGCCCAGCACCTTGCGACAGCCTCAGCCGTCATAGACAGGGTCAAGGCCGAGTCCGGCCTGACTGCACCGTGGTCCCTGGTGTACCAGTCGCGTTCCGGGGCCCCGCACGTGCCGTGGCTCGAACCCGACATCAACGACGCCATTGAAGAGCTGGCCGGCCAGGGCGTGAAGGGCATCGTCATCGTCCCGTTGGGCTTCGTCAGCGACCACATGGAAGTCGTCTGGGATCTTGACACCGAGGCCCTGGAAACCTGCCGCACCCTGGGCCTGGCCGCCACGCGCGTCCCAACGCCGGGCACGCACCGGAAGTTCGTCAACGGACTCGTGGACCTCATCTCGGAGCGGACGCGTGCCAACAACATCGCCGACCGTCCCGCCCTGACCTCGCTGGGCCCTTGGTACGACGTGTGCCGGCCCGGCTGCTGTGCCAATTTCCGCGGCGAAAAGCCGACCATCGCCGGAGCCGACACCACCGTGGGGACCGGGCATGACGACTACCCGGCCGGCGGCGCGGCTGCAGCCGCTGCCGGCGGAGAAGGCACGCTGTGACAGTCCGGATCGGAACCCGGGCCAGCAAACTTGCGCTGACCCAGACGCAGCAGACCGCAGACCAGCTGGCTGCCGTGGGCGGCTTCCCCGTGGAGCTCGTGCACATCACCACCGAGGGTGACGTCAAGACCGGATCACTCTCCCAGATGGGCGGCACCGGCGTGTTTGTCGCTGCCCTGCGCGATGCCCTGCTGCAGGAAACCTGCGATGTTGCCGTCCATTCGCTCAAGGACCTGCCCACCGGTGCAGCACTCGGGCTGACCATCGCGGCGACGCCCAAGCGCGTGGACGTGCGGGATGTGCTGTGTTCACGGGACGGCCTGAAGCTGGCCGACCTGCCGCAGGGCGCCAAGGTGGGCACCGGTTCGCCCCGCCGCGCAGCGCAGTTGCGTGCCGCCCGGCCGGATCTGGACGTGCGGGACATCCGCGGCAACGTTGATACCCGCCTGGGCCGGGTTCCCGGCCTGCCGGGCAACGCCGAAAGCGCTCCTGGTGACCTGGACGCGGTGGTCCTGGCCGCCGCCGGCTTGGAGCGCATTGGCCGCCTGGACACCGTCAGCGAATTCTTCGAGACCGATGTGATGCTGCCGGCCCCCGGGCAGGGCTCGCTCGCGATCGAATGCCGGACGGCCGATGCCCCGCGCAGGGCCGGTTCCACCGAAGGTTCCCAAGCAGTCCTGGCACAGGCTTTAGCCGCGCTCAACGACGAGGACACCCGCCTCGCCGTCACGGCGGAACGTGCCGTGCTGGCCCGCCTGGAGGCAGGCTGTGCCGCACCCGTGGGTGCCTTCGCCTACCGCAAGGGCAGCATGCTCCATCTCGAGGCGGCAGTGTGTGCCGTGGATGGCACCAGGACCGTGCGCGAAAAGAAGGCGACAGATGGATTGACGGAAGTCGGTGCCACGTTGCTCGGCATCGAGGTGGCCGAACTCCTGCTCGCCGCCGGCGCCGCGGAGATCGCGGACCTTGCCGCATCCTGACGTCCCGCCCGCAGCCACCGCCGGCGGCCCTGCTGATGATGAGGCCGGCGTCCTGGC
Source organism: Arthrobacter sp. (assembly GCA_023264815.1). GTDB lineage: Bacteria > Actinomycetota > Actinomycetes > Actinomycetales > Micrococcaceae > Arthrobacter. Next base: position 62,585 of record JAHFUZ010000007.1, read on the forward strand.
GGGCCGGCGCGTCCTGATCACCAGGAGTGCTGACCGCGCCGGGCCGCTGGCCTCCCTGCTCAGCGGCCTGGGGGCCGAACCGCTGGTGCTGCCGCTCATTGACTTCGAACGGGCCGCGGACCAGCGCTCCCTTGATGCTGCCCTTGACGCGCTGGCCGCCGGTGACTTCGACTGGCTGGTGGTCAGCAGCATCACCACCGTACGCGTGCTCGTGGAAAAGGCGGCCGAGCGCGGAACCACGCCCGCGGCGCTGGTGCCCGCCGGAACGCGTGTGGCCACCATCGGACCGTCCTCACGGCGGATCCTGGAAGCTGTTGGCATCCCCGTGGCGCTGGCCCCCGTGGACACCCAGTCCGCCGAAGGCCTCGTGGAGCTCTGGACCGAAGAATGCGCGCACGTCCTGCTGCCGCAGGCGGACATCGCTGCCCCCGGACTGCGTGAGGGACTCGCTGCCCGTGGCTCTGCCGTCACGGCCGTCGTTGCCTACCACACCGTGGATTTCCCGGCCCGGCCGGAACTGCGCCTGGACGCGGAACTGCCTGCCGCCGTCGAACCTTCCCCGCACGCAGTGCCCCGGGAGCTGAGCGCGCAGCTCGCCAGGGAAGAGCTCGACGCCGGGACGCTCGACGCCGTGGTGGCCGCATCTCCCAGCGCCGCGCGCCGGATCGCAGCGACATTGCTGCCGCTGGGCAGCTGCCGCTTCATCGCCATTGGACGCCCGACGGCGGCTGAAGCAGCAACGCTGGGCATCCCGGTGGCCGCCACCGCCCAGACACCCACCCCGGACGGCATCGTGGCCGCCCTGGGCACCGTATTCGCCAACGAAGGGACAACCCGATGAGCTTTCCGAACCACCGCCCCCGCCGGCTCCGCACCACCCCCGCCATGCGCCGGCTCACGGCCGAATACCGCCTGGCACCGGCGGACCTGATCCTGCCGGCGTTCATCCGCGAAGGTATCAGCGAGCCGGCCCCCATCACGTCCATGCCCGGAGTGGTGCAGCACACCACGGAAACCCTCAAGCGCGCCGCCGCGGAGGCTGTGGAACTGGGAGTGGGCGGCATCATGCTGTTCGGCATTCCGGCGGTGCGGGATGCCCGCGGCACCGCCTCCCTGGACCCGGACGGCGTGCTGAACAAGGCCATCCGCGACGTCCGCGCCGAAGTGGGCGATGACCTGGTGATCATGGGCGACCTCTGCCTGGACGAATTCACTGACCACGGCCATTGCGGCGTCCTGGACGCTGACGGGTATGTGGATAACGACGCCACCCTGGAGATCTACGGCCAGATGGCCGTCGCCCAGGCTGACGCCGGCGCGCACGTCCTGGGCCCGTCCGGCATGATGGACGGCCAGATCGCCGTCATCCGCCAGGCACTGGAGGAGTCCGGCCACAAGAACACCGCCATCCTCGCCTACGCCGCCAAGTACGCGTCAGCGTTCTACGGCCCCTTCCGCGAAGCCGTTGACTCCCAGCTCACCGGCGACCGGCGAACCTACCAGATGGACGCCGCCAACCGCCGCGAGGCCATCCTCGAAGTGGAGCTGGACATCGAAGAGGGCGCCGACATGGTCATGGTGAAGCCCGCCATGAGCTACCTGGACATCCTGGCCGACGTCGCCGCAATGAGCCCCGTGCCCGTCTCGGCCTACCAGATCTCCGGCGAGTACGCGATGATCGAGGCCGCCGCCGCGAACGGCTGGATCGACCGGCGTGGCGCCATCATGGAATCTGTTCTGGGCATCAAACGGGCCGGCGCCAACACCGTGCTGACGTACTGGGCCGCCGAGCTCGCCGGCTGGCTCAGGGAATCCTGACAGGGGGACTTCCAGCGGGAGGGGAATGATTCCGGCAGCCCGGACGTTTGAATGCGTATGCATGAAAACAGCGAGCTTTCCGGAACCACTCCGTCAACCCTGGCCAACCCCACCGCGCCCGTCCCGGCCAATACCATCCTGCTGGGTGTCAGCACTTTCGGCGATGTGGACCTCGCCCCCGACGGCACCCCCAAGCACCATGCCCTGGTGCTGCGGCAGGTGGTGGAACAGGCCAAGGTGGCAGACGCCGTCGGCCTCCACTCCTTTGGCGTGGGGGAGCACCACCGCAAGGACTTCGCCGTCAGCGCGCCGGATGTCGTGCTGGCGGCCATCGCCACGGCCACGGAAAACATCCGGCTCGGCAGCGCTGTCACGGTCCTGAGCTCGGACGATCCCATCCGGGTCTTCCAGCGCTTTGCGACGCTCGACGCCGTCTCGAACGGCCGTGCCGAAGTGATCCTGGGCCGGGGCTCCTTCACGGAGTCCTTCCCGCTCTTCGGCCAGGACCTCGCGGACTACGATGTGCTGTTCGAAGAGAAGCTGGACCTCTACGACCGCGTGCGCTCCCAAAACCCCGTCAACTGGGACGGGCGCACCCGGGCAGGGCTCCGCGGCCAGATGGTCTACCCGCATGTGGAAGGCCGCCTGCTGCCCACCTGGATCGGTGTGGGCGGATCACCGCAGTCAGTGGTCCGCACCGCCTCCTACGGCTACCCGATGGTCCTGGCCATCATTGGCGGCGAGCCGGAACGCTTCCGCCCCTACGCCGACCTGTTCCGCCGCACCCTGGCCGAAGCCGGCAAGGAACCGCAGGCGTTGTCCGTGCACTCACCGGGATACGTTGCCGAGACGGACGAGCAGGCGCTGGAGGAGTACTACCCGCACTGGCTCGCCGTGCGGAACAAGCTCGGTGCGGAGCGCGGCTGGGGCCCGGCAGGGCGCGGCGAGTTCGAAGCCGCCGCGGATGAGGACGGCGCCCTGTTCATCGGCTCCCCGGAAACGGTGGCCGCGAAGGTGGTCCGGCTGAAGGGCACCCTGGGCGCGGACCGGTTTGAGATGAAATACAGCAGCGGCACGCTGCCCCATGAGCAGATGATGCGCTCGATTGAACTGTTTGGTTCCAAGGTGGCGCCTCTTGTCGCAGACCGCCTGTCGGATATGCCCGCGCGCCGCTGATGCTCCGGGGAAGCCCCGGAGCCCGCGCGTGGCGTGGGCTCCGGCGGCCACCGCGGGGATGGGAGAATAGGGGCATGACTCGTTCCAATGCCCTCTTTGCCCGTGCCCAGACCCTGATGCCAGGCGGCGTCAACTCGCCCGTCCGGGCTTTCGGATCGGTAGGGGGGACGCCGCGGTTCATGGTTTCCGCCAAGGGTCCGTACCTCACGGACGCCGACGGCACCGAATACGTGGACCTGGTCTGCTCCTGGGGCCCGGCGCTCCTGGGCCATGCCCACCCTGCCGTCCTCGAGGCCGTCCACGCAGCTGTTGACCGGGGACTCTCCTTCGGTGCCTCCACACCGGATGAAGCCAACCTCGCGGCCATCGTGCAGGAGCGTGTGCCGGCCGCCGAGCGCGTCCGGATGGTGTCCACGGGGACTGAGGCCACCATGACGGCGGTCCGCCTGGCCCGCGGTTTCACCGGCCGGAACCTTATTATCAAGTTTGCCGGCTGCTACCACGGCCACCTGGACGGGCTGCTGGCCGCCGCCGGCTCGGGTGTTGCCACCCTGGCGCTGCCCGGCTCCGCCGGCGTCACCGAAGCCACGGCTGCCGAGACCCTGGTCCTGCCGTACAACGACCTCGCCGCCGTGGAAGCTGCCTTCGCGGCCCACGGCCCCAACATCGCTGCCGTGATCACCGAGGCCGCGCCGGCCAATATGGGCGTTGTCACTCCGGGGGAGGGCTTCAACCTGGGGCTTTCCCGCATCACCCGCGAGCATGGCGCCCTGCTGATCCTGGATGAGGTCCTGACCGGGTTCCGCACCGGATACTCGGGCTACTGGGGCCTCACCGGCGGCGCACCTGACGCCGCAGAGCCGTGGACCCCGGACCTGCTCACCTTCGGCAAGGTCATTGGCGGAGGAATGCCGACGGCGGCCCTCGCCGGGCGTGCCGACGTCATGGACTACCTGGCACCCCTCGGCCCGGTCTACCAGGCCGGCACGCTCTCCGGAAACCCCGTGGCCATGGCCGCTGGCGTGGCCACCCTGACCCATGCCACCCGCGATGTCTACTCCTTCGTGGACACCCGGTCGCTGGAACTGTCCTCGGCCGTGTCCGAAGCGCTGGACGGCGCCGGCGTGGACCACTCCATCCAGTTCGCCGGGAACCTCTTCTCGGTGGCCTTCGGAACCTCCGCGAACGGCGTGCACAACTACGCAGATGCCCAGGCCCAGGAAGCCTTCCGGTATGCGCCGTTCTTCCACTCCATGCTGGACTCCGGCGTCTACCTGCCGCCCTCCGTGTTCGAAGCCTGGTTCCTCTCCGCGGCGCACGACGACACCGCCATGAACCGGATCTTCGATGCCCTCCCGGCCGCCGCCAAAGCCGCCGCAGCCGCACAGCCATAGGGCCGCCGTCGGGCGTTAGCCCACGCGAGAGCGCACTTCGCGGCAATGCCCCCGCCTGGCATTGCCGCGAAGTGCCCACTCGGTGGTGGATTTAACAAGAAATCCCCGCCGCCCGGACAAATTTCCGGGCGGCGGGGATTTTCTGTAGCGGCGCTTAGAGGACGTCCGAGAGGAAGCCCTTCAGGCGGTCGGTTTCCGGGGCGCTGAAGATTTTCTCGGGAGGTCCCGATTCCACCACAACGCCCGCGTCCATGAAGGTCACGGTGTCCGAGACGTTGCGGGAGAAGCCCATTTCGTGGGTCACCACCACCATGGTCATGCCGCCCTTGGCGAGATCGGTCATCAGCGCCAGGACACCCTTGACCAGCTCAGGGTCCAGCGCCGAGGTGGCCTCGTCAAAGAACATCACCTCGGGCTTCATGGCCAATGCGCGGGCAATGGCGACACGCTGCATCTGGCCGCCGGAGAGGTTGGCGGGCCGCACATCAGCCTTGTGCTTCAGGCCCACCAGGTCCAGCTGCTCCAGGGCTTCGGCGCGGGCCTGGTCCTTGGGCAGCTTGCGGAGCTTGCGCAGCGCCAGCGAAACGTTCTCCACCACCGTCTTGTGCGGGAAGAGGTTGAACTGCTGGAACACCATGCCGATCCGCTGCCGCAGCTCGTCCGGGTTGTCCTTCAGGACGGACCGGCCGTCCAGCAGGATGTCGCCCTGGTCCGGTTCAATCAGGCGGTTCATGACCCGCAGGAGGGTGGACTTCCCCGAGCCGGAAGGGCCGATGACCGAAGCCGTGGTGCCCTTCTCCACGTGGAGATCAATTCCGCGCAGCACATGGTTGTGCCCGAACGAAAGGTGCAGATTCTTGCCGGTCAGGGTTCCGGAAGTAAATTCCGTCATGCCTGTGCCCCCTTGCCGATAGGTGCTGCCAGCTCGTCCGGTTCCTTCTTCTCCGGCCGGCCCGTCCGGAGCCGGTTGTCGATGAAGTTCACGAAGTGGGTCAGCGGGACGGTCAGAATCAGGTACAGAATGCCGGCAGCCACCAGCGGGGAAAGGTTCCCCGTGTTGGCCATGGCATCATTACCGATCCGGAAGATCTCGCGGTCCGAAGACGCCAGGCCGAGCATAAACACCAGCGAGGAATCCTTGAGCAGCGAAATGAACTGGTTCACCAGTGCCGGAAGCACCCGGCGGATGCCCTGCGGCACCACCACCAGGCGCATCGAGCTGCCGTAGCTGAAGCCCAGTGCGCGCGAGGCCTCCAGTTGGCCTTTCTCCACGCTCTGGATGCCGGAGCGGAAGATCTCACCGATGTAGGCGCCGGCGATCAGGGTCAGCGCCAGGATGCCGAGCGGATAGGGGTTGCGCGATCCGGTGATTTCCCGGGCGATGGGGCTGAGCCCAATGCCGATTACCAGAATCACGAGGATGGCCGGAAGCCCCCGGAACAGGTCGGTGTAGATTCTTGCCGCCCACCGGGCTGCCGGATTCCGGGAGATGCCCATCAGGGCCAGCAACAGCCCCAGCAGCGAGCCGAGAATGCCCGAGGCCACCGCCAAAACCAGGGTGTTGGGCAGGCCCACCATAAGCAGGGACGGAATGACCTTCGCCATTTCCTCCCAGTTGAGGAAAGTATCACCAAGCTGTTCCAGGAGATCCATGGAGGATGCGGCCCGGGTCAGCTCTGGGGAACCGAAGCAGCCTTGCTGCCCGGCTTCCAGTCGGCGGGGGTCTCGCGGTCCGGGTACCACTCCTTGGTCAGCTTGGACCACGTGCCGTCAGCAATAACAGCGTCCAGGCCCGAGTTGAGGGCGTCGATCAGGGCCTTGTTGTCCTTGTTCACGGCGTAGGCCGTGAAGTTCTGGGTGTTGACCACGGACTCGGCGATGACGGTGCCGTCGCCCTCCTTGACCTGGCCGGTGGCCTGCTGCGACGGGGCTACCCAGGCGTCAATCTGGCCGTTGCGTACGTTGGCGTACACGGTGGCGTAGTCCGGGAAGCGGACCGGCTCCAGCTTGAGCGTGTTCGTGACGTAGTCGTCCTGGACGGTGCCCTGCACCACGCCGATGCGGACGTCGGCGTTGAGGTCCTTGAACCCCTTGACGTCGCTGTCGGTCTTGGCAACCACAGCCATGAAGCCGAAGTCGTAGCCGTTGGTGAACCCGACGTTTGCGCGCCGGGCGTCGGTGGTGGAGATGGAGGAGGAGCCGACGTCGAACTGCTTGGTCTGGACCTGGGACAGCAGCGCCGAGAAGTCAGTGGCGACGAATTCAACCTCAAGGCCCAGCTTGCCGGCAATGGCGCGCAAGAGCTCGTTGTCATAGCCGGTGAACTTGCCGGACGGGTCGATGAAGATGTTCGGCGGCGCGTCGGAGAGCGTGCCAACCTCAAGCTTTCCTTCGGAGTTCAGGCCCAGCTTGGTCTTGTCGATCTGGTCAATCGGAGTCACGGTGGCGGTGGTGTACTTGTCCAGCGTCTGCTTGTCGCTGCCGGCCAGCGCGTCGGTGGGGCTGCCGGCGGGCTGGGCCGTGCCCGAGCCGCAGGCCGCCAGCGAGACAGCCAAAGCCACCGCTACAGGAACGGTGGCCAGCCACTTCATGGCTTTAGTCTTCATGAGGTAGTCACTTTCATCTGAGTCATAAGTTCAACCGGGCCGGAGAGGCTGCGCGAGTGGCGTCTGGAGCCGTGCTCCCAGACTGCCGGCCGGCCGGGGCGGGAATACCGCAGAACTTAATCATCTCATTTCCGGCATTCTGGCGATTCCGCCGAATGTACGAGTGATGGTAGAGGCCATATGCCGAATTTATGGCGGCCAAGAAGGTGCACTTAACGTTTGGTGAACGGAAGTTGTCTACTGGACCGAATCGGGAATTTCGTTGGAGGCTGCTCAGCGGCCCTCGCCGGTTGTGAGTTAGCTCTCGCTAGAACTCGCCGCGGCTGGCATCCTCTGGAGGCAGGACGGGCCATTCGCCTTCAATCACGGCTGTGGGTTTGGTCTTTCGCAGGTAGTTCTGGAAGTCGGCGGCCTGGCTGACGGCCCAGTCCTTCTGCAGTTCATGCAGCTGGCTGGCCGGCATCTTGAGCTTGGGGAATTTGATGGCCATGGCATCCAGCATCCGGAGCGTGGCCAGGGCGTCCGCGGCCGAGGTGTGGGCGTTGTCCAGGCTGATGCCGTACTCATCGCACAGCGCCGTCAGCGTTCGCTTGCCCTTCCGGTACCGGTCCACCTGCTTGTTCATGATGTACGGATCCAGGACGGGAAACCGGGTGAGCTGCCGGACACCGTAGCGGGCGGACTCGGCAGCGAGCACCGTGAAGTCATAGCTGGCATTGAATGCGATGACCGGAATGCCGGCGTCGAAGAGTTCCTGCAGGACCGTGGCGAGCTCCCCGGTGACTTCCGCGGCCGGACGCCCCTCGCGCCGCGCCTGCTCAGTGGTGATGCCGTGCACATCGCTTGCCTCGGTGGGGATTTCCACGCCCGGGTCGGCGAGCCATTCGTGTTCCTTGATCACGTCCCCCTTGTGGTCCACCACCGTAACCGACGCCGTGACGATGCGGGCGGCCCGCGAATTCCGTCCGGTGGTTTCGAGGTCGAAGGCTGCGCGGGGGAGGGTGTTCCAGGTGGTCATGCTTCAACGCTACCGTCCGGCACTGACAGGATCCGGGAGCGCCACTGCGGCTACTCTGGATCCATGCGGATTGAGTACGTCGAGGCGGTGCTGGCGGTGGTTGAGCTGGTTCCGTCCGGGACCGCACTGGCCTACGGGGACGTGGCCGAACTGCTGGGAACCGGCGGCCCCCGCCAGGTTGGCCGGGTGATGAGCCACTACGGCAGCTCGGTTCCCTGGTGGCGGATCCTGAAGTCCAGCGGGCACGGGCCGGACGGGCATGAAGCCGATGCCCTCCACCATTACCTGCAGGAAGGGACCCCGTTGCTGGGCCATCCGGAGGAGTTCCTGCGCACCGGTGAGGGCCGCTGGCGGGTGGACCTGATGGCGGCGCGCTGGGCACCGTCCGAGGACGACTTCGACAGGATCGACGCCATTGCCGGGCACCTGGAAGTGCGGCTGCACAGATTGTCAGTGGCTGATGATGGAATGTCTGTGTGACCGTAACAGCTCCTGATGTTGATCCCGCCCGCTCCAGTTCCACAGCGGCCGGGGCGTTCCCGGCGGAACGCCCGGCCGGGGCGGGCCTCCGGCTGCTTCCGCCCCGGCAGGTTCACGCGGAGGTTCCTGTCCTGTCGGTGGACCAGCACCAAGCCGTTGAAGTGCCGCACGGGTCCGGACCCGTCCTGGTCCCGGGGGCCCCGGGAACGGGCAAATCCACCGTCCTGATAGAGGCCGCCGTCCGCCGTGCCGTGCAGGACGGTGTGGATCCCGAGCGGATCCTGATCCTGGCGCCCGGCAGGCTGGCGGCTGACTCGCTCCGGGACCGGTTGACCGCACGGCTGGACAGGAGCCTCAGTACCACACCGGCGCGGACGTGGGCCTCCTACGCGTTTGACTTGATCCGCCGGGCTAAGGCGGAAGGCATACTCCCGCTTCCGCGCGCACCCCGCCTGCTGTCCGGTCCGGAACAAGACCTGATCATCAGGGAACTGTTGGAGGGGCACCGGATGCCCGGCCTCGAACTTCCCTGGCCCGGTGACCTGGAAGCGGCCCTGGAGACGCGTGGCTTCCGTCATGAGGTGCGCCTTCTGTTTGATCGGATTATCGAATCCGGCCGGACGGCCGCGGACCTTGAGGAACTCGGACGGCAGTGCGGCAGGCCGGACTGGTTCGCGGCGGCATCCCTTTACGCGGAGTACAGGGATGTCCTGGACCTGAGGATGCCTGAGGCGTTCGACCCCGCCGGCATCATCACCACAGCGCGGCAGATCTTCCAGGATGAGCCTGGTTTCCTGGCCGCGGAGCGGGAGCGTCTGCAATTGGTGCTGGTTGACGATATGCAGGAGGCCAGCCCTGCAGTCTTTGAATTGCTGGCGGACATCGCCGCAGGCAAGGACTGTTATGTCGCATTTTCCCCGGATACCGTGGTGCAGGGCTTCCGCGGCGCCAGGCCGGACCTCGTGGCCGACCTTCCGCAGCTCCTTGGCACCGGGGCAGCCGTTATGGAACGGCCCCTCTGGCATACGCACCGGCACGCCCCGGCCATTGCCGCGGCCTGGCTCGGGGTGGCCGCCCGGATCTCGCAGCGCGCCGGCGGGCAACTGGCCCGGCGGCTTGAGCAGCCCGGGCGGGAGGCAGGGTCCCCGCACGCCGGGACCGCCGCCGTCGAACCGGCGGCCTCGGGAACCCCGGCGGCCGTCGAGCGTGCTGTCGAAGACGCCGCGGCCGGCGTCGGGGCAGTGGAAGCCCACCTGGTCCCGTCCCCGGTCCACGAGCTCCGGTACGTCGCCCAGCGCATCCTGGACCAGCATGTCAACCAAGGCCGCGATCTCGCTGAGATCGCCGTGATTGTGCGCAACGGCGGCCAGCTCAGCGAGTTGCAGCGCTACCTCTCCGGGCAGGGCATCCCGGTCCGCGTGCCGGTGGCCGAGTCCGCGGTCCGCGATGAAGTGGCCGTTCGTCCGCTGCTGGACGCCTACGCCATCGCGCTGGACCCTTCGCTGCTGACCCCGGAGGCCGCGGTCGCGTTGCTGACGTCCCGGATCGGCGGGGCGACGTCGATTGAACTGCGCCGGCTCCGGCAATCCCTCCGGCGCGAGGAGCTGCAGGGCGGCGGTGGGCGGACCAGCGACGCACTGTTGGTCGAGGCGCTCCTGGAACCGGGCGCGCTGGCAACGCTGGGTATGGAGGGCAGGTCCGCGCGCCGGACGGCACGCATGATCCAGGCCGGGCAGAACGCCGCATCCCAGCCCGGAGCCAACGCCGAGACCGTCCTCTGGGCCTTGTGGCACTCCACCGGGCTGGCCAATGTTTGGACCGAATACGCACTGTCCGGCGGATCCCACGGGGCGCGGGCAGACCGCGACCTTGACGCCATGATGGCGCTCTTCCATACCGCCGAGCGCTATGTTGACCAGATGCCGGGCGCCGGCCCTGAGCAGTTCCTCGAATACCTCCTGAACCAGGAACTGCCCATGGATACGCTCGCCGCGCGGGCACAGGTGGATGACGCCGTGGAACTGATGACGCCGGCCAGCGCGGCAGGCCGGCAGTGGCCCGTGGTCATGGTGGCGGGACTCCAGGAAGGTGTGTGGCCCAACACCCGGCTCCGGGGCGAGCTGCTGGGCAGCAGCCTCTTTGCGGACGCAGTGGAGCACGGCGTGGGTTATGCCCTGCAGCTGGACCCGTTGAGCAGGTTGCGGGAGATCCGCTATGACGAACTCCGAAGTTTCTCCACCGCCGTGTCCCGGGCGGAGCAGCTCCTGATCTGCACGGCTGTTTCCTCGGAGGATGACCAGCCGTCGTCGTTCCTTGACTACGTGGCGCCGCTCGAAGCGGGCGCGGAAGGCAGGGGGTTCACGCCTGTGGAACGCCCCATGACGCTCCGTGCCCTCGTGGCCGAACTGCGCCAGTACGCCCAGCTTGACGGCAAATATGAGCCCGAAGCCGCTGAAGCCGCCCGGGTCCTGGCCGCGCTCGCCAGCGCGGAACCGCCCGTACCCGGAGCCCACCCGGCCTCTTGGTGGGGGCTGCTGCCGTTGAGCACGTCGGAGCCGGTGGTCCCGCCGGGCGGGACCGTTTATGTCTCGCCATCGAAAGTGGAGTCCGTGCAGAAATCCCCGCTGGACTGGTTTGTCCAGGCTGCAGGCGGCGAAGCCGCCACTGATTTTGCCCGCAGCCTGGGAACACTGGTCCATGCGATAGCGCAGGACATGCCCGACGCCTCCGGGGGTGAGTATGTCGAGGAACTTGTCCGCCGCTGGCCCACGCTGGGCATGAAGGACAACTGGGAGGGAAAGCTTGACTTCCAGCGCGCCGAGAAGATGGTGCGCAAACTGGCCCAGTATGTCCTGGTGATGCGGAGCGAGGGGCGGAGCCTGCTGGGCGTCGAGCAGGACTTCGAAGTACGCTTGCCCGATCTTCCGCCGGTACACGACGGGTACCCGGGCCGTCCGGACGCTGGTGGTCCCAACGTCGGTTCGTCGGACGCCGAATCAGGCTCCGGCGAGTCTCGCGCGGCCGTTCTCCGGGGCCAGGTTGACCGGCTGGAGATCGACAACGAAGGAAGGCTGGTGGTGGTGGACCTCAAAACCGGCAAACGACAGCCAGGAAAGTCTGAACTGTCCCGCCATCCCCAGCTGGGGGCCTACCAGGCCGCAGTTCTTGGCGGCGGTTTCGCGGAGCTGCCCGGGCTGTCCGGCACTGCCGTGCAGGGCGCACCCGCACCGGGCGGCGCCGTGCTGGCCCAGCTGGGCACCGCCACCAAAAGCCCTGGGGTCCAGCAGCAGGAACCGTTGGACCCGCAGGACAACTGGGCATTGGATATGGTAACCGACGCGGCCGTCCTGATGTCCGGAAACAGCTTCGAGGCCAGGCATGATCCGGCGAAGGGGAACCACGGGGGCCACGGCTGCCGGCTCCCCGAAGTCTGCCCGCTCTGCATCCGGGGAAAGCAGGTCACCGAATGAGCCGCCACCAGCCGCCCGAGCCCTTCTTCAGCCCTGAACGGCTTTCTGAGCTGCTGGGTGAAAAGAACACACCCACCCCAGAGCAGTCCGCCATTATCAGCTCTCCCTTGGCCCCCCGGCTGGTGATAGCGGGAGCGGGCTCCGGCAAGACCGCCACTATGGCGGACCGGGTGGTCTGGCTGGTCGCCAACGGCTGGGTCCGGCCTGAGGAGGTCCTGGGCGTGACATTCACCCGCAAAGCAGCGGGCGAACTGGCCACCAGGATCCGGGCAAAGCTGGCGGCGCTGCAGCGCATCGCAGCCCAGGACACCGCGCATGCGGTGTTCCCTGCAGGCCTGCTCAGCAGTGATGCACTGGAGCCCAAAGTGGCCACGTACCATTCGTTCGCGAGCGGGATTGTCTCGGACTACGGGCTGCGGCTCGGTGTGGAGCGGGATGTGGTCCTGCTGGGCGGTGCCCAGGCATGGCAGCTGGCTACCGAAGTGGTGGAAGCGTTTGACGGCGACTACCACCACTTCAAGGCGGCCAAGTCCACCCTGGTCAAGGCAGTTATCCAGCTGGCCGGGGAGTGCGCGGAGCACCTGCAGGAACCGGCCGACGTCGAATCCTGGCTGATGGCGCGGCTGGGGGAATTTGAGGGACTGCCGTACCTCGCCGGCGCCGTCAAGAATGCGCCGCAGGCCGCCGGAGAGCTGGCCGCCATGCTGCGCACGCGGGCAAGTGTCGCTGAGATGGTGGGCCGGTACACCGCGGCGAAGAGGGCGCGGGGAGCGCTGGACTTCGGCGACCTCGTCGCCCTTGCCGCGCGCGTGTCGAGGGAGGTTCCGCTTGCCGCGGAGATGGAACGCCAGCGCTACAAAGTGGTGCTCCTGGACGAGTTCCAGGACACTTCATACGCCCAGCTGGTCCTGTTTTCGCGGCTCTTCGGTGACGGGCACGCCGTCACTGCGGTGGGGGACCCGAACCAGTCCATCTATGGCTTCCGGGGCGCTTCTGCCGGTCAGCTTTTCCATTTTGTCAGGGAGTTCCCTGTCCGGGTCCACGACGGCGGCGGGCAGGTTACGTACCAGCCGGCGCCGACGTCCTATCTCACTACAGCCTGGCGCAATGGCCGGGCCATTCTCTCCGCAGCCAACATCATGTCAGAGGCCCTGGGCAGGGCGGAGGCCCGCAAGGCCGCGGCCGGCACCACTCCGGAAGCCGCCAACGTCCCTCCGCTGCAGCCCAGCCCCTTCGCAGTGGAGGGGCAAGTGGTGCTGGGCCGCTTTGGCACCGACATCGACGAAGCCGCGGCCTTGGCCGGCGATGTCCTGAAATACCGCATCACGGACTTCGAACGCGAGGCCGACGGCACCCCCGTGCCGCCCGCACTCGCCGTGCTGTGCCGGCGCCGTGCCCAGATGGAAACCATCAGGCGGGAATTTGAGTCCCGCGGGATCGCCTACGAAATTGTGGGACTCGGCGGACTGCTGGATACCCCGGAGATCGTGGACCTCGTGGCCACGCTGCGCGTGCTGGCGGATCCGGGGCGTTCAGACTCCCTGATGCGCCTGCTTGCGGGCGCGAGGTGGAGGATCGGTCCGGCTGACCTGATGGCATTCCGTGACTGGTCCAGCCAGCTCGCCAGGCGCCGCGGTCATCCGGCCGGTCCAGCGGCGGCGGATCCTGAGGGACCTGACGCATCCGGTGACGCCGTGATCGAGAGCGACCTGACGGACGGCGCCAGCCTCGTCGAAGCGCTGGACTGGCTGCCGCGCGAAGACTGGGTCTCCGGCCACGGCCGGGCGCTGACCGGTGCCGCGCGGGAACGGCTCGGGATGCTCTCGGCGGAACTCAGGCAGCTGCGCGGGTACCTCGGCGATGACCTCACAACGCTCCTCGGCGAAGTGGAACGCGCCATGTTGCTCGACATCGAAGTGGCGGCACGTCCGGGAATCAGCATCCATCAGGCCCGGCGAAACCTGGACGCCTTCCAGGATGCGGCCGCGGGATTCCTGCGGACGTCCCACCGCGTTGACATCCTTGCCTTCCTGTCCTGGCTCGAGGCCGCGGCAGCAGAGGAGAACGGCCTCGAAGCTCCGCCGCCTGACATCAACCGGGAGGCAGTCCAGCTGCTGACCGTGCACGCGTCCAAGGGCCTGGAATGGGATGTCGTTTTTGTTCCCGGCCTGAACGCAGGGGCCTTCCCGAGCAACAAAGACTCCCGGTGGAGCAGCGGCGCCGCCGCGCTGCCCTGGCCGCTGCGGGGGGACCGCGCGGACCTGCCCCAATGGGACACCGACCAGCCTGACCAGAAGGGCTGGCTGGACGCCGAGAAGGACTTCAAATCAGCTGTCCAGGCCCACGGTGAGGGCGAGGAACGCCGGCTGGCGTACGTGGCCTACACCAGGGCCAAACACGTCCTGTGGGTCTCCAGTGCAGCATGGGTCGGGTCGCGGGCAGGCCGCGCCGAAATGTCGCCGTTCCTCGCTGAACTGGAACAGCTCGTCACCGTTTCCGCGGAAGGAGCCCCCGCTGCCGCCGTGGTCCACCCGGAGTCTGTGGAAGAAACGGCACTGCCCGAGAAAAGCCCGCTGACCACGGACACCGAGCTGGCAACCTGGCCCTATGACCCCCTTGAGGGGCCGGTGGATCCCCGGACAGGTCAACGCCTTCGCGTCGTCGCAGGCAGGCGGCGGGCGATGGAAAACGCCGCTGTGCGTGTCCGGGCCGCTCTGGAGTCAATCCACGCGATAGTTGACTCCGGGGATGAGCCACCGGAGGACGGCAGCTCCGGCGGGGCCGGGGAACCGGGCCGCAGGCTCCGGGGCAGTGCCGCCGCGTGGGCAAGGGAAGCCGCCTTGCTGCTGGAACGCCGGTCAAGGCGGTCCGGCGGACATGAGGTTCACCTGCCCGGCCATATCTCGGCCTCAACGCTGGTGGACCTCGGCGAGGACCCGGAGGCAGTGGTGGGCCGGCTCCGGCGCCCGGTTCCCCGCGAGCCCGGCATGTCTGCGCGGAAAGGCACGGCCTTCCATGCCTGGGTTGAAGAGTACTTCGGAGCTGCCGGAATGCTGGACCTGGGTGAGGCCCCAGGGTCGGACGACCATATCGACGCCGCCTACGACCTCGATGCCATGGTGGCCACGTTCAAGGCCTCGGAGTGGGCTGACCGGTCGCCGGCGTTTGTCGAAGTGCCCGTTGAGACCAGGGTGGGCGACGTTGTGGTCCGTGGGCGCATCGACGCCGTATTCCGGGATGCCGACGGCCGCTGGGACCTGGTGGACTGGAAGACCGGCCGCCGTCCCTCCGCATCCCAGCTCCGGGCCAAGGCTGTCCAGCTCGCGGCCTACCGGCTCGCCTGGGCGCGGCTAAAGGGCGTTCCGGTGGACGAGGTCCGGGCGGCGTTCTTCTACGTGGCGGACAACCAGGTGGTGCGGCCACACGACCTGGGATCCGCCCAGGAGCTGGAGCAGATTGTGGCAGCGGCGCTGGGTGCTAGTGCTTCCTGACGTCCACGATGCTGAGGGCCGCTGTTGACGTATCTTCGGCGGACTGGCTGTTGACGGGGGCATTCCCTGGTGCCGCATCCGCCGGGCCTTCGTTCGCAGCATTGTCGCTGGCGCCATCGGAATCCCCCGGTGCCGGAAGATCCGGGATGGGGGCAACGACGACGGCGGGCTGGACCGGGGTCAGGTGTGCCCGCGCGCCGGGTACGGGGGCCTCGGGGACCTCGGGTGCGGGCACCTCGGGCGCCTCGGGCACCGGGACCACCGTCACTGCCGGGACGGGAACCGCGGTGACAGCCGGTACCGGGGCGACGGTGACCGCCGGGGCAGGTGCCCCGGGCGCCGCCGGTGACAGTGCGGCGTCGGCCGTTGCCCCGGCACCGGCAGGGGACCGGCCCGGCAGCGGCTCAACGCTGATCGACTGGCCGCCGTGCTCCTCGACGTCGGCCGCCAGAGATTCCAGCATGCCTTCGGCTTCGGCAACCATGGCCGAATCGCCGGCGGCTATGCCCTTGACGAGGTACTGCGCCAGGGCAAACTCGGCGGACAACGCAGCCCGCCGCAGCAGGTGCTGGTCCGGGGCGTCGCGGCGGCTGGCCGTATAGCTGGCGAGCACGGCCTCCACAAAGTCCTGTTCGTTCGAGGCGACCAGCCAGGCGAAGTCGTCGGCGGGGTCGCCGATCCGCAGGTCGGTCCAACCCGTCACCGCGGTGACGCGGCTGCCGTCAATGAGCAGGTTGTCCTCATGCAGGTCGCCGTGGACAACGCTGGGGTTGAACCGCCACAGTGAAACGTCCTCCATGGCGTGTTCCCAGCGGCGCAGGAGCGAGGCGGGTATCTTGCCGGTGGTGGCTGCCTGGTCCAGTTCGTTGAGCCTGCGCTGGCGGAATTCGTTGGGTGTGTAGCTCGGCAGGTCGGCGTTGCTGACCAGGGATCGCGGAAGATCGTGGATGGCCGCCAGCGCCGTGCCGGTTTCCCGTGCCAGTGCTGCCGGGCCTGCAGTCAGTTCCTCCACGCTGAGGGTGCTGCCGGCGAGGTGCGAGTACACAAACGTGCTCAGGCTTCCGAGCCGGACGCTTCCGGCCACGGTGGGCATGAGGAAGGGAAGCTCTGCCCGGATGGCCGGGGCGAAAGCCCGGAGAACCAGGAATTCCGTCTCGAGCCGGGCACTGGCCTCAGCGTGCCGGGGCGACCTGACCCGCCAGCGTTTGCCTTCCGAATCCAGGAGCAGGGCGGAATCGAAATCCGCGGGATCGTCCGCGGCGGAGCTAACTGCAGTGGGGGTCAGACCCGGGACTGCCGCGGTTGCCACGGCTGCCAGTTCGATCGGTTTTCTTCTCACCGTTCCACGGTAGATTGGCTGGCGGCCAACACAACGATGCGGCGCGGCGAGTCTCCAGATACCCTGCAAAACTCCGCCCGCCGGCAATGCCTTAGGTGCCGGCCACCTGTCCCGCCCATATCCACCCGCCAAATGTAAATTGTCGGTCCGAGTCAGTACGGTGGACACATGAGTCATGCGGAGTCCGCTACACCGGCCTACCAGGCACAGGCAGTCCAGCTGCCGGCCAACCACCTGTTCGATACCGTCCTGCCGGTTCGGCCGGCTGCCGTGGACCGCGGCTCCGCTGCCAGGGTCCGGCCGGGCATGGTCGGGGAACTGTTGGCCAACGAACAAACCTTGGCCGTGGTCCTGTCCGGCCGGCAGGCCCTGGTGCACGCCAACGAGCTGTTCCTGGCACCGGCCTCCCGGCTGCTGGCCGCGCTCCGTGACCTTGGGACCTCACCGCAGACCCTCATCTACCTCGGCGCAGCACTGCCGGACTCCCACCTGCCAGCAGGCACGGACATTGTCCTGTTTGTTTTGCCCGGGACGGTGGCGCCGGGAACCGCCGGGATCCCGGCCGGCGCCGAGTGGGCAGGCTTCCGCGATGTTGCTGCCGTCCTGAACACCACTGATACGGCGTTGTTTGTTGAGGCCAGCGCCATCGCCAACTGGCACGCCACCCACACACACTGCCCCCGCTGCGGCGCCCCCACCGTGGTGGAGGCCGGCGGCTGGGTGCGGCGCTGCCCCCAGGACGATTCCGAGCACTACCCCCGGACAGACCCCGCCATCATTGTTACCGTGGTGGGACCTGACGGCCGGCTGCTGCTGGGCGGGGGCGGGCCCGTGGACGCCAAGAACTACTCCACCCTTGCCGGTTTCGTCGAGCCCGGCGAATCCCTGGAGCAGGCCGTGATCCGGGAAATCCATGAGGAAGTGGGCGTCAGGATCAGCCGCTGCCAGTACCTGGGCTCCCAGTCGTGGCCGTTTCCCGCGTCCCTGATGCTCGGGTTTTCAGCCATCACCGAAGATACCGAGGCAACGCCCGACGGCGTCGAAGTCACCCGGGCGCGATGGTTCAGCAGGGAGGAACTGCAGGAGGCCGTGCTCGCCGGAGAGATCACCATCTCCAGCAGGTTGTCCATTGCGCGGTCCCTGATTGAGCATTGGTACGGCGGCCGGATTCTGGACCTCACCGGCACCTGACCCCGGAGTGCCGCCGGCCAGGTCCCGGCGCAGCGCAGTCCACCCGGCAGTCCCAACAACAGAGCAGCAGACGTGACCACAGAGAATTCAGAGAACTCACAGTCCCTCGAGGAGCGAATCCTCGGGGGACTTGACGCCGAACAGCGGGAAGTCGCCAGCACGCTGAACGGGCCCCTGTGCGTCCTGGCCGGTGCCGGCACGGGCAAGACCCGCGCCATCACGCACCGGATTGCCTACGGGGTGCACTCGGGCGTCTACAGCCCCCAGCGGCTGCTCGCTGTAACGTTCACGGCCCGTGCCGCGGCGGAAATGCGGAGCAGGCTGCGGGACCTCGGCGTGGGCAACGTGCAGGCCCGCACGTTCCATGCCGCAGCGTTGAGGCAGCTGCAGTTCTTCTGGCCCCAGGCCGTCGGCGGCACACTTCCCAACCTGCTGGACCACAAGGCCCAGATGATCGCAGAGGCCTCGCGCCGGCTCCGGCTCAGCACGGACCGCGCCTCCATCCGGGACCTCGCCTCCGAAATTGAATGGGCCAAGGTGTCCATGCTGACCCCGGCCAACTACCTGGAGAACGCGCAGGGAAGGGGAACCCCGGGCGGGTTCGACCTCACCGCAGTCGCCAGGGTGTTCCAGTCCTACGAGGACGTCAAAACGGACCGCAACGTCATCGACTTCGAAGATGTCCTGCTGATTACCGTCGGCATCCTGCAGGAGGACCAGAAAGTCGCCGCCACCGTCCGCGAGCAGTACAGGCACTTTGTGGTGGACGAGTACCAGGACGTCTCCCCGCTGCAGCAGCGCCTGCTGGAACTTTGGCTCGGCGGTCGGGATGAGCTGTGCGTGGTGGGCGATGCCAGCCAGACCATCTACTCGTTCACCGGCGCGTCGCCCAAGCACCTGCTGGGGTTCAAGGCGCAGTACCCTGACGCGAACGTGGTGAAACTGATCCGGGATTACCGCTCCACACCACAGGTGGTCAAGCTGGCCAACGACCTCCTGGCCGCGCGGCGCCCGGGCGGCCCGGTTGCCGATTCTGCCTGGGCAACGCCGCTGCAACTGGTGGCTCAGCGCCCGGCCGGGCCGGTACCGCAGTTCACGGAGTGCTCGGATGACGAGGCCGAAGCAGCCACGGTGGCCGTCAAGATCCGGGAACTGCTCGACGCCGGCACCCCCGCCAGCGAGGTTGCTGTCCTCTTCCGCACCAACGGTCAGTCCGAAGCCTACGAGCAGGCCCTCGCGGCGGCCGGGATCGGGTACCAGCTTCGCGGCGGCGAGCGCTTCTTCGCCCGTAAGGAGGTGCGCGATGCCATCCTGCAGCTGCGGGCAGCCACCAGGGCGGTCGCCGAAACCTCGACGCCTGAGCCACTGGGCCAGCTGGTCCGCGATATCGTGGCGTCCCTTGGCTACACCGAGGCGCCGCCCCACAACGGCGGTGCCCTGCGGGAACGCTGGGAATCACTGGCCGCCCTGGTGGCGCTCGCAGACGAACTGGTCCAGGTCAGGGGAGAGCAGTTCAGCCTGGCGGACTTTGTCAACGAGCTCCAGGAACGGTCCCTGGCGCAGCACGCCCCCACCGTTCAGGGTGTGACGCTCGCATCCCTGCACGCCGCCAAAGGCCTGGAATGGGACGCTGTTTTCCTGGTGGGCCTGAGTGAAGGCCTGATGCCCATCTCCTTCGCGGACATTCCCGAAGCCGTGGACGAGGAACGCCGCCTGCTCTATGTGGGCATCACCCGTGCCCGCGAACACCTCGCGTTGTCCTGGTCCACGGCACGGACGCCGGGCGGCCGGGCCAACCGAAAGCCGTCGCGGTTCCTCGACGGACTCCGCCCCAACTCGGTAGCCAGCTCCAGTGCCCGCGGCAAGGGACCTGCTCCGCGGCGTAAGGCTGCCGCCCCCGCCACGTGCAGGGTCTGCGGAAGCATGCTGGGCACTGGCGCCGAGCGCAAGGTGGGGCGGTGCAACGATTGCCCGGCGACGTACGAGGAACAGACCTTTGACGCCCTCCGCCAGTGGCGGAAGGAGGCCGCCCTCGCCGCCGAGGTCCCCGCCTTCGTGGTGTTCACGGACGCTACGCTGACGGCCATCGCAGAGGCCAAGCCGTCGTCGCTGGAAGAACTTGCCACCCTGGCCGGCGTCGGCCCCACCAAGCTGGAACGCTACGGCGAAGACGTCCTGCGGGTTCTCGCCGAAAGCAGTGTCCTGTGACGCCCGGCCGAGCCGGTGCCCGGCAGCCCCCGCTGACAACGGCCGGTGGCGCGCCCGTGGAGGTGCGGCGTTCCTCCCGCCGGACCAGGACCGTGGCCGCCTTCTGGGAAAACGGGACGGCGGTAGTGGCCATCCCGGCCCGTTTTACCGCGGCACAGGAGTCCGAATGGGTGCACAGAATGCTGGAGAAGCTGCACCGGCAGGGGGAGCGGCGTGCCCACAAGGGGCGCAAACAGCCGGCAACCGATGCCGCGCTGGCGTCGCACGCGGCAGCACTGTCAGCCCGGTACTTCGGTGGCCGGGCCGTCCCGACGTCGGTCCGCTGGGTCAGCAACCAGAACTCACGCTGGGGCTCCGCGACGCCGTCGGAAGGAACCATCAGGCTCTCCGACAAGCTCCGCCCCATGCCCCAGTGGGTCATCGATTATGTGCTGCTGCATGAGCTCGCGCACCTGCTGGTGGCCGGGCATAACGCAGCTTTCTGGAAACTGCTTGAAGCCTATCCGGACACCATGCGCGCCAAAGCCTTCCTCGAGGGTGTCTCCTTCGCCACGTCCCGTGGCCTGGGCGCCGGCGCCGCCGGGTCTGCAGAGGGTGCAGGGTACGACGCCGACTAGGCTCCCTGGCTAGTCTTTGGGCCGGTCCGCCCCGCCGTGGTCGGTATCGTCCGCAGAGTCACCGGCCCCGGAATCCCCAGCATCGCCGGAGCCGTCCTTCGGTGCCTCGTCGAAGCCGCCGCTCAGGAGTTTCTGCAGGGCGTCGTCCACTTCGCTGTCGCTGGCCTCGGCCAGCTTGCGGCGGCCGCCAAAGCCCTGGGGGTCATCGAGGTCCTCGGGGGTGGGCAGCAGGTCCGGATGCTGCCAGATGGCGTCGCGGCCGGCGATGCCGCGCTCTTCCTTCAGAACGGCCCACAGTGTGGCCGCCTCCCGCAGGCGCCGCGGGCGCAGCTCAAGTCCCACAAGGGAGGAGAAAGCGTGCTCCGCCGGGCCGCCGGTGGCGCGGCGGCGACGGACCGTTTCGCGGAGGGCAGCCGCATTCGGCAGCATCTTCTCCGTGGCGGAGGCGGTGAGTTCGTCCACCCAGCCTTCAACAAGGGCCAGGGCTGTCTCAAGCTTTTCGAGGGCCTGCTCCTGGGCCGGTGTCCGCTGCGGCATAAAGACGCCCTTGGACAGAGCCTCCTGGATGCCCTCGGGGTTGCTGGGATCGAGGTCCCGTGCCAGTTCCTCGATCCGGGACGTATCAATGTGGATGCCCCGGGCGTAGGCCTCAATGGCGCCCAGGAGGTGGCCGCGCAGCCAGGGCACCTGGACAAACAGGCGGGCGTGGGCCGCTTCGCGGACGGCAAGGAACAGCCGGATGTCGTTCTCCGGCAAGCTCAGGCCCTCGCCGAACGAGGCGACATTCGAGGGCAACAGGGCCATTTCGAGGTCGGCCAGGGGAACGCCGATGTCTGTGGAGCTGACCACCTCGGCGGAGAGAGCGCCGATGGCCTGCCCCAGCTGCATGCCGAAGATCGCCCCACCCATGTTCTGGAGCATGGATGATGCCCCGCCCATCATGGACTTCATCTCTTCGGGCATCTGTTCGGTCATGGCGCTGGACAGGGCGTTGGCGATGCTGTTGGCAACCGGTTCAGTCAGCCGTTTCCAGGTCCCGAGCGTTGCTTCCACCCATTCGGCGCGGGACCACGCCCGGCCGATCAGGCCAGTGGCAGGCAGGTCGGTGACCGGATCGAGCCAGAGTTCGGCCAGCCGGAGGGCTTCGTCCACGTCCCGGCTCTGCTTGGCCGTGACGGAGGGGTCGGCGCTGCTGGCCGCTACCCGCCTGGCGTTTTCGTGGGCGAGCTGCCAGTTGACGGGACCCTCCGAGGGCGCGCTCATCATGGCCTGTACCTGGGAGAACATCTGGGCGAGCAGGTTGGGGTCATCCGGCAGGCCTGCGGCCTTCGCCAGCTCGGCGGGGTCGAAGTTCTCCATACCCTTGCCGCCCATCAGGTTCTGCAGCATCTCGGTCAACGGGTCCTTGGGCGTGTCATCGCCGTTGGACGGATTGAGTGGGTTGGAGGTCATGGTCCCGCCGATCGTCAGTTTGAGCGTTCAACTTCACGGTACCCCGGGCCGGGGCGGCTGTCTCCCGGAGGGGCGCGTCGTTCGCTGTAGGCAAAGAGCAGGCGGGCGGCGGCACCGCGTAGTGTTGGTTCAGTGACTACAACCCGTGGCGAACACCCCAACGAGGACCACGCTCCAGAGCTCGACGCCGATGCAACAGTGAGTGCCGAACACCCCGAAGATCGGCCCGGAAGGGGTGCACCTCCGGGGCTGTTCGGTCTGCGCGGACCGGGGGACCGGCGGGTATCGGTCATGATGCTTTCCGGCATGTTGGCCTTGGGACTGGGGGTGGCAGCTGCCACTATCCCGGTGCCCTACGTTGTGGAATCGGCGGGACCCACGTTCAACACGCTGGACCGGTCCGGTGAAAACCCGGTCATCAGCGTGACAGGGCACGAAATTTTTCCCGCACAGGGCAACCTGGATTTGACCACCGTCTATGTGGACGGAGGGCCGAACGGCCCGGTCAGTATCTTTGGTGCCTTTGGGGCCTGGCTGGGCGGCTCCAAGTCCGTGTACCCGGAGGAACAGATCTACCCCACCGGTACCACCAAGGAGCAGGCCGAAGAACAAAGCTCCGTGGCCATGACCACCTCCCAAGAGAATGCCGTGGCCTCGGCACTGAAGGAGCTGGACATACCTTTCGGCCTGAAACTGGAGGCTGCGGGGCTTTCGGAGGCATCGCCGTCGGAAGGCAAGGTGGAAAACGGCGACATCCTCGAGACGATCAATGGCCGCCCCATCACGTCCCTCGCCGTGGTGCAGGAGGAACTGGCCGCGGGGCAGGGCGCACCGGCTGCGGTCGTGGTGCGGCGGGCGGGGGAGTCCGTCCCGCAGACCATTACCCCCAAGGACAACGGTGCCGGCCGCTACATCCTGGGGATCATGCTGAAGTACCAGTTCACGTTTCCCTTCGACGTGAAGATTTCCCTTGACAAGGTGGGCGGCCCCAGCGCCGGACTGATGTTCTCACTCGGGATCATCGACACCATCACGCCGGGCGACCTGACAGGCGGCAAGCATGTTGCCGGTACGGGGACCATCAACCCGGACGGTGTGGTGGGCCCCATCGGCGGGATCCGCCAGAAGATGCAGGGCGCACGCGCAGGGGGAGCCACGCTGTTCCTGGCTCCGGCCGACAACTGCGACGAGGTGGTGGGCCATATCCCCGAGGGGCTCCAGGTGGTCAAAGTCGAGAATCTCGACCAGGCGCGCTCCGCCGTCGAACAAGCCGGATCGGGCGGCGACATGTCAACTTTGCCGATCTGCACCAGCAACTAGACTGAGCGCAGGAACTAAGCTTTACCGCCACTCGTGGCAGATATGACGGACGTTGCCACACGCTTGACCGGTGCCGGACGTCAACCGCACGCACGCTCTTAATGTAAATCTGACGATCAGCTATGAGGTACCGAGTTTGTCCCGTCCCACCAGCCCCATCCCGCCCGGAAGGCCCCCCTCACGACGCGGGGCCCTGACCCCCACCCTGGTAGTCGTTGCCCTCGCAGTGGTGGGCTTCATCTTCTTCGCCAATGTGTGGACTGATGTCCTGTGGTACCAGCAGCTCGGATACTTCGAAGTTTTCGTCACCGAGAACCTCTCGCGGATCCTGATCTTCCTCGCCGGGTTCGCCCTGATGTTCCTGGCCGTCTTTTTTGCCATCAGGACGGCCTACCACGCCAGGCCGGTCTACGCGCCGGACTCGGAGATGCGCGACAACCTCAACCGGTACCAGGCCCAGCTTGAGCCGGTTCGCCGGGTGGTGATGGTGGGCCTGCCCATCCTGTTCGGCCTTTTTGCCGGCAGTGCGGCCGCCAGCCAGTGGCAGCGGGTACTGCTGTTTTTCAACCAGCAGCCTTTCAACAAAGAGGATCCGCTTTTCGGCCTGGACATCAGCTTCTATGTGATGACCCTGCCGTTCCTGGGCTTCATCACCGGCTTCCTGATCAGCGTAGTGGTCGTGGCCGGCATCGCAGGGATCCTCACGCACTACCTCTACGGCAGCATCCGGCTGATGGAACGCGGGGTGTTCACCAGCAGGGCCGCGCAGATCCACCTCGCTGTCACGGGCGCGACGTTCCTGGTCCTGCTGGGCGCCAATTTCTGGCTTGACCGCTACGCCGCGCTGCAGAGCAACGGCGGACGCTGGGCCGGCGCGCTGTACACCGACGTGAACGCCGTGATCCCCACCAAGGCCATCCTCGCCGTCGCTGCCGTCCTGGTGGCCATCCTCTTCATCGTTGCCGCCATCATTGGCCGCTGGCGCCTGCCGGTCATCGGCACGGCCATGCTTATCATCACCTCGATCCTTGCCGGCGGCGTCTACCCGTGGGTCATCCAGCAGTTCCAGGTGCGCCCGTCCGAGCAGACGTATGAAAAGGACTTCATCCAGCGCAACATCGACATGACGCGCGCCGCCTACGGGCTGGATGAGATCCAGGTTGACCGCTACGACGCCACCAACACGGCCAATACCGGCGCGCTGGCCCCGGACGCCCAGACCACTGCCAATATCAGGCTCCTGGACCCCAACCTGGTCTCCGATGCTTTTTCGCAGCTGGAACAGTACCGCCCCTACTACCAGTTCCCGAAGTCCCTAAACGTTGACCGCTACGAGGTGGACGGCAAGATCCAGGACACCGTGATTGCGGTCCGCGAGCTCAACCCGGCGAACGTGGCCACCAACCAGCAGGGCTGGCTGAACCAGCACGTTGTGTATACGCACGGGTACGGTGTGGTGGCTGCCAAGGGAAACAAGTTCACGGTTGACGGGAAACCTGAGTTCCTGCAGTCCGGCATTCCTTCAACGGGTGTCCTGGGCAATGACTCGACGTACCAGCCGCGGATCTACTTCGGCGAAAATTCCCCGGAGTATTCCATTGTGGGTGCGCCCGAGGGTGCCGCGCCGCGGGAACAGGACCGGCCGTCGGGCAAGGAAGGCGACAACGGAACCCAGTACACCTTTACGGGCAACGGCGGTCCGAATGTTGGCAGCTTCTTCAACAAGGTCCTCTACTCCATCAAGTTCCAGTCCTCGGACCTTCTCCTTTCCGACGGCGTCAACGAAAAATCCCAGATCCTGTATGACCGGACCCCGCGCGACCGCGTCGAGAAGGTGGCCCCGTACCTGACCGTGGACGGCAATCCCTACCCGGCCGTGGTTGACGGCCGCGTCAAATGGATCGTCGACGGGTACACCACCAGCCAGTACTACCCCTACTCACAGCAGGAGCAGCTCTCAGCCGCGACAGCTGATGCCCAAACCACGGCGGGACGGTCCGTGGCATTGCCGAACAGCTCCGTGAACTACATCCGGAACTCCGTAAAAGCCACCGTCGATGCGTACGACGGTTCTGTGACCCTGTATGCCTGGGACGATCAGGATCCCGTCCTGAAGGCCTGGCAGAAGGTATTCCCCTCATCCCTGAAGCCATACTCGGAGATGTCCGGGGACGTCATGAGCCACGTCCGCTACCCGGAGGACCTGTTCAAGGTCCAGCGCGAACTCCTGGGCCGGTACCACGTGACCGATCCTGTGAGCTTCTACAAGAGCGACGAAGTGTGGAGCGTTCCGAACGATCCCACAGTGGACACGGAGGGCATCAAGCAGCCGCCGTTCTACATGTCGCTGCAGATGCCTGACCAGGACAAACCGGCTTTCCAGCTGACGTCCTCGTTCATTCCGCAGATCGTCAACAACACCGCCCGCAACGTCCTCTACGGGTTCCTGGCTGCTGACTCCGATGCGGGTAGCGAGAACGGGGTCAAAGCCGAGAGCTACGGCAAGCTGCGGCTCCTGCAGATTCCGCCGGAGACGCAGGTTCCTGGCCCGGGCCAGGCCCAGAACAAATTCAACTCCGACCCCACCGTGTCACAGGCCCTCAACCTCCTGCGCCAGGGTGCGTCGGAGGTGCTCAACGGCAACTTGCTGACGCTGCCGGTGGGTGGCGGCATCCTGTATGTCCAGCCGGTCTACCTGAAGTCCACCGGCGAGACGTCCTACCCGACGCTGCAGCGTGTGCTGGTTGCCTTCGGCGACAAGGTGGGCTTTGCTCCAACGCTCGACGGCGCGCTGAAGCAACTCTTCGGTGGCGACTCCGGTGCTGCCGCGGGTGACTCGGAGAACACCGGCCAGACGCCCGCCACGCCCGGGGAGACCCCGCCGGCCAGTGCGGGCGCCCAGGCGGACCTGAAGGCGGCTTTGGAAGCGGCGAACGCCGCCATCAAGGCGGGCCAGACGGCATTGGCCGCAGGCGATTTCGCCGCCTATGGGGAGGAGCAGAAGAAACTGGCTGCTGCCCTGCAGCGGGCTCTCGACGCCGAGCTGAAGATTCCGGTGGCTGCCCCTGAGGCCACGCCGGCACCCGGAGCCACGCCTTCGGCAACCCCGTCGGCAACGCCTTCGCCGTCAGCAAGTAACTGACGGCGGCCCAGCGAGACGCACATCACGCCACCAGGATTTGGCCTCCCGTTCACCGGACGGTAGAGTTGATCTTGCGACGCGGGGTGGAGCAGTTCGGTAGCTCGCTGGGCTCATAACCCAGAGGTCACAGGTTCAAATCCTGTCCCCGCAACTGGTGGAAAGTCCGGATCCTGGAAACAGGATCCGGACTTTCGTTTTTAACCCCCTGCGCCGAATGTACGGTGGTAATTGTGTACTCCAAAGTAGGGTAGTGTTGACCAAGCGACGCGGGGTGGAGCAGTTCGGTAGCTCGCTGGGCTCATAACCCAGAGGTCACAGGTTCAAATCCTGTCCCCGCAACCATGTGAAAGACCCCGACCAGCCTTGTGCCGGCCGGGGTCTTCTTTTTGCCCGATTACTATTGGTTCCTAGTATTCTCGTTCGCAGAGCCATTTGAGCGCTGGTCATTCATTCTCGAGAGGAATGTTGTTCGATGTCCACACCCACGAAAAAGCCCGGCTCTGCGGCGGGCAAACGGTCCAGACTCTATTGGGGTGTCCCGGCCGTTCTGGTGGCGCTGGTGCTCGTGGTGCTGCTCGCGAAGTGGATGACCGGCCTTCCCGCGGTGGCCTCATTCCTGG
The DNA here is from genome assembly GCA_023264815.1 of Arthrobacter sp. Taxonomy (GTDB): domain Bacteria; phylum Actinomycetota; class Actinomycetes; order Actinomycetales; family Micrococcaceae; genus Arthrobacter. Next base: position 89,927 of record JAHFUZ010000007.1, read on the forward strand.
CCGAGTACCCCGGCCACTCAGATCTTCCAGAGGGTGCGCCCGTGGGTTTTCCGGCCTGGCTGGGCTGGCAGCACTTCCTCAATGGCTTCTTCCTCCTGCTCATTATCCGCACCGGCTGGCAGGTCCGGACCACCACGCGTCCCAGCGGGCACTGGACCCGCAACAACAAGGGCCTGATCAAAACCAAGAACCCGCCCACCAAGATCACGCTGGAGCTCTGGCTGCACCTGACGCTGGACGCGCTCTGGATCCTCAACGGCCTGGTATTCGTGATCCTGCTGTTCGCCACCGGCCAGTGGATGCGTATTGTGCCCACCAGCTGGGATGTCATCCCCAACGCGCTCTCTGCCGCCCTCCAGTACGCGTCACTGAACTGGCCCACCGAGAACGGCTGGGTCAACTACAACTCGCTGCAGCTGCTCACCTATTTCGCCACCGTGTTCATCGCCGCCCCGCTGGCGTTCATCTCCGGGATCCGGACATCGGCCGCCTGGCCCAAGAAGGCGACGGCGCTGAACAAGGCGTACCCCATGGAGCTGGCACGGGCTATCCATTTCCCGGTGATGATCTACTTCGTGGCTTTCATTGCGGTGCACGTTTTCCTGGTCCTCGCCACAGGTGCGTTGCGGAACCTGAACCACATGTACGGCGGCAGTGACGACGCCGGCTGGTTTGGCTTCTGGGTGTTCGTTGCCTCCGTTGCCGCGATGGTGGCGGCGTGGTTCCTGGCGCGTCCGCTCTTCCTCCGCCCCATCGCCTCCCTGATGGGCAAAGTCAGCCGCTGACGGCCGGCTCCGCCACGTCCGGAGCCCTCAGCCGTCCAGCTGATCCTTGAGCTTCTGGTAGGTGGCCAGAGCCCGCTCCCGGGACTCGGGAAGGCCCACTATCGGAGCGGGGTAGCCCTGCAGGTCATCCTGCTTCCACGGCTCGTGGATGGCTTTGCCGTCCAAGGTGGCCAGTTCCGGAACAAACTCCCGCAGGTACCGGCCCTCGGCGTCGAACTTCTTGCTCTGGGTGACGGGGTTGAAGATCCGGAAATAGGGCGAGGCATCGGCGCCTGAGCCTGCCACCCACTGCCAGTTGGCCGGGTTGCTGGCGGAGTCGGCGTCCACCAGGGTGTCCCAGAACCAGGCCTCGCCCAGCCGCCAGTCCGCCAGGAGGTTCTTGACCAGGAACGACGCTGCTGCCATCCGGACACGGTTATGCATCCAGCCCGTCTGCCACAGCTGCCGCATCCCGGCATCCACCAGGGGATAGCCGGTCCTGCCCTGGTGCCACGCTGTGAGCTCCGGGGCGGTCGGTTCCTGCCATTCGAACCGGTCAAACTCCGGCCGGTAATTCCGGGTGGCCAATTCCGGGTTGGCGTACAGCAGCTGCCAGCAGAATTCCCGCCAGCCGAGTTCGGACCGGAAAATCCCGACGTCGGGCGTTGCCTCACGCGGGAAGCGGAGGCGGATCTCGTGCCACACCCGGAAGGGACTGATTTCGCCGAAACGGAGGTGCGGCGAGAGCCTGCTGGTTCCCTCCACCCCGGGCACGTCCCGTCCCGTCGCATATTCCTTGACCGGTCCGTCGAGGAAGTCTTCCAACCTGGCGTGGGCGCCGGCCTCACCGGGTTCCCAGGTCTGTGCCAGGCCACCGCTCCAGTCGGGGGATACGGGCAGCAGCGACCAGTCCGCCAGCGTGTCGCTGCCCAGGCTCCCGGACCCGGTGCCGGCGGGCCTGGCGGGAGACGGCAGGTGTCCCGGCGCGTCGAGGGGCTTCCGGGGCTCGCCGGATGCCGTGCAGGCCCGCCAGTAGGGGGTAAACACCTTGTAGGGGCCGCCGCTGCCCGTGGTGATGGTCCATGGCTCGAAGAGCAGGTTGGCCTGGAAACTGGCGGCGTCGATGCCGTCCGCCGCCGCCCACGCCTTGATCCCTGCGTCCACTGCCCGCTCGGGGCCGCCATAGCGGCGGTTCCACAGGATGTGCCGGGCACCTGTTTCTTCCGCGAGTTCGCGGATCACGCGCCCTGCCGGTCCGCGCCGGAGGGTGAGGCCGGAGCCGGCTTCCTTGAGGCCTGCCGCGAGGGAAGCCAGCGAGTGGTGGAGCCACCATTTGGCGGCGCCGCCCAGGGGCCTGATGCCGGGGGATTCCTCATCGAGGACGTAGACCACTGTGAGCGGCAGGCCGAGTTCGACGGCCCGGGAGAGCGCTGGATTGTCGTCCAGCCGGAGGTCATCACGAAGCCAGACAATGGATGTTTCGACGGGGGATGCCATGCCCTCCACGCTACACACCTCAACGGCCGGCATGGCACGGTACAACACGGGCCGGAGTTCATCGCGAACTCCGGCCCGTGTTCAGTCCGTTCACATGCCGGACCAGGGTTGGTTACAGCCTGTCGAAGTCTGCTTCGTCCACCGTGGACCCGGTGCTGGCCGGCGCGCCCGAGGCACCGAGGGCAGGCTTGGCGCCACCGGACTTGAGGGCGGCCAGGCGGGCCTCGATTTCGGTCTGCTCACCGAGGTCTTCAAGCTGGTTGAACTGTGCGTCCAGGCTGGAGGCAGCAAGCTCCTGCTGGCCGCGGACCTTGGCCTCCTCGCGGCGGATCTTCTCTTCGAAGCGGCCCACTTCGCTGGTGGGATCCATGAAGTCGATGCTCTTGATGGCGTCGTGGACCTGGGACTGTGCCGCGGCCGTCTTGGAGCGGGCCACCAGTTCGTTGCGCTTGCTGGTCAGCTCGTTGAGCTTGCCCTTCATCTGGTCCAGGCCGGTTTTGAGCTTGTCCACCACTTCGCGCTGCGAGGCGATGCTGGGTTCTGCTCCCTTGGCCTCGTTCTCGGCAGCCATCTGGCGCTGCAGGGCCACCTTGGCCAGGTTGTCGAACTTCTCGGCGTCCACTGTGTCGCCGCCGGCCCGGTATTCGTCCGCCTTGCGGGAGGCCGCCAGGGCCTTGTTGCCCCAGTCCTGTGCATTCTTGACGTCTTCGCGGTAGTCGTCTTCGAGCATGCGCAGGTTGCCGATGGTCTGGGCCACCGCAGATTCTGCCTCCGCGATGTTGTTCGTGTAGTCCCGGACCATCTGGTCCAGCATCTTCTGCGGATCCTCAGCGTTGTCCAGCAATGAGTTGATGTTTGCCTTTGCAAGCTGCGCGATGCGGCCGAAAATGGACTGCTTAACCATGGTGTTACCTTTCGTCCTGCTCAGTGGTGGCCACCGAAATCAGTGAACCGTTGTTATTCCGCTTTCTATCCGCCGGCGGGGATGCGACCCGCCGGCGCTTAGCTTTTGTGGGTCAGAAGTCTCCGCCGCCGCCGGAGTCGCCGCCCCAGCCGCCCATGTCTCCGCCGCCGAAGCCTCCGCCGTCACCGCCCCAGCCTCCGCCGTCGCTGTGTCCGCCGCCCCAGCCGCCGCCGCTGCCGCCGTTGAGGATGGAGTTGATGAGGATGCCGCCGAGGATGGCGCCCCCCAGTCCGCCGCCGCCTCCGCCGCGTCCACCGAACATGCCGCCACCGCCGAAGCCCTGGTTGGCATAGCCGCCAAAGTTGTCCACGTCGGCCTGCGCCAACTGGGCGGCCTGGGCGGCGAGGGCGTGTGCCTGCTGGGCGTACGTGAGGGCAGTGACGGGATCGTTCCGCTGGATGGACAGCGCGTAGTCCAGGTTCCGCTGGGACTCTGCGAGCCGGGTACGGGCCTCCGTGCCCACACCGCCACGGCGTGCGGTGATGTAGTCCGATGTGGCGCTGATCTGGGCCTGCGCGGACATGATGGTCTGCTGCAGGGACGCCTGGGCGCGACGCGCCTGGTCCTGCTGGTTCCGGATACCGGTCAGTGACTGGTCCAGGGCCTGGTGGGCCGTCTCAACGCGCTGCAGGGTGGCGATGGGGTCAATCTTGCCGCCTTGGATCTCTGTCTTGACCTGGCCCAGGGCAGCTTCAACCCCGGCCACCGGGCCGGCGAGTTCGGGGTGTTCGCCTGACTGGATCATGGCTTTCGCCTGGGCCAGGTCCTGGGAAGTTTCGACGACGGCCGCCTCCAGGCCGTTGCGGGCCTCGTCCAGGCTCGCGGACACCTTGGAAATGGCGTCGAGCAGGACATTGGTCTGGTGCAGGCTCTCTTCGGACGCACGAACGGCTACGGCTGCGAGGCTGCCCTCCCCGGCTGTGAGCTTCTCCTGGGCGGTGGCGGTCGCGTTCTGCACGAAGGCGAGGCGCTCCTTGGCTTGCGTAATGTTGTCAGCCACCTGGACCAGGGCACTGTCGGCGTATTTGGCCCGAAGGTCCGTCAGCGATTGTTCCGCGCTGGCAATCTTGGCATCGGCCTCGTGTGCTCCGGCACTGACGGCAGCCAGGGCCTGCGGGGCGTTTTTCTCCAGCTCGCGAAGGGAATCGAAATCGGCTTTCTGCTCCTGAAGGGACCCGAGGGCCGCCTCGGAGCGGCGGATGATCTCGCCGTACCAGCTGCGCTGCTGTTCCTCCGTGTCCGGGATGTGGTCATCGAGCTGTTGCTGGAGCTTGAAGGACTCGGTCATGTGGGCCTTGGCTTCGGCCAGGGCCCTGGTGAAGTTGCCCACGGCTGCGTCGCCATACTGTGCCTGGGCGAACCCAAGTTCCTGTTCGCTGGACTTGATGGCGTCGTCGGCTTCGATGATGAGGGAGCCGCTCCTGCGGCGGAGTTCCTCGATGCTGAGCGAAGCCAGGGGATCGAGTTCCGCTCCTTGGGGGCCGTAGCTGGCACTGGATGCCAGGGCTGCCTTCTTCCGCTTGTTCCGGAAGTAGAGGTACGCGCCCGCACCGCCGGCGGCGACCACACCCGCACCAACAAGAACAGAGGCACCCGCTCCGTCTCCTGGAACGGTTCCGCTGCCGCCGCCGGCGGCATCGCCAATCGCGGCTGCGGCGTCAACGGCTGCCTGTGCCCAGTCTCCGGCACGGAGCTGTGGATCCACTGCGCTCGACAGGATCTTGTCTCGCTGTGCGTTGGTGATCTTGCTGTTGGCGGGCTTGCTGAGCTGGTACTTTCTGGACTCGGTGGCAACCGCCAGAACGAGGGCGTTCTGACCCAACTTTGCGTTAGTTGCCACTTTGGCGGCCCACTCCGCGGGTACGTCAGGATTTGTAAACGTCTTTACGTAGACCACATGCAGTGTCATGGCGTGGTCTGTGCCCAGCTTCTTGATGGCGGATTCGACTTCTGCTTTGTCACCGCCCAGGACGCCCGCGGAATCGACGATCTTCGTCACGGGGTCGAGGGTGACCGGATCCTCTGCCCAGGCCGCAGCGGCGGGCGCCGCCAGAAGCCCGGTCAGGCCGATCACGGCGAGGATACGTTTGAACTTTGACCGCATGTGCAACCCTTCAGCACGCCTGACACTGATTCGGGACGAATCAGTCGTCTCAGAATGCAGCAGCGCCCCCACGCGTGGTGTAAAGCCGCAGGTCGCTGTGGCAATTCATCTTGATTCTATGGTGCACCCATTGGGGCGTCCACACGGGCGAATATGCCACCAGCGAAACCCCATTTGCGGGCGGCGCGGCATGGAATCCCCGCTCTCAGGAACCTCCCAGCCAACGTTCGCCCCAGTTCCAGTCAGACGGTACATAGTTAATGCAGACGAGGATGAAAGGAAGTCCCATGACTGAGAACCCAACACCGGGTGCAGCACCTGAGAACCGGAAGCCGGACGAAGACCGGAACCCGGCCCAGGCCGCCGCGGAGGCCCGCAGCGATGCTGGCGGTCACTCCAATCCGACCGAGCGGCTGGACCGCTCCGGGGCACCAGAAAATCCAACCCAGCAGCTGCCCGGCGCCCCCCGCCCGGTCTATCCTCCCCGCGAGCCCTTCTACGCGCAGCCGGCCCAGAGCCAGAATTCCCAGAGCCAGAATTCCCAGAACCAGCACGCCCAGAACCATCACCAGTACGGGCAGGCAGGCGCCGCCCCCCAGGAGGCCCGCCACGGAGCGCACTCGGCGCTGCCCGGCGGCTACACCGGCCCGTACAACGCGTCCCAGTACAACGCGTCCCAGTACAACGATGCCTCCAACGCCCCGCGGCGGAAGGCCTCGTTCGGCGTCGGAACCCTGGTAGCCAGCATCCTCGCCGCCGGCCTGGTTGGCGGTGGCGTGGCAACCGTCGGCTCCGGCAACCTCTTCAACAACGGTTCCGCGTCAGCGGTCAGTACCGGCAGCCAGCCAGGAACGGTCATCGTCAACAACAAGGACGATGTCAACGCCATCACAGCTGCCGCCCTGAAAGCCACGCCCAGCGTGGTGACCATCAGCGCTTCCAGCGGCAGCGCAGGCGGGACAGGCTCAGGCATTGTCCTTGACGGCGAGGGACACATCCTGACCAACACCCACGTGGTGACCCTGGATGGCCAGACCGCCAACGCGGCACTGGAAGTCCGCACCAGCTCGGGCAAGGTCCTCAAAGCCACCCTCGTGGGCACCGACCCGCTCTCTGACCTCGCGGTCATCAAGGTGGATGACATGTCCGGGCTCACTCCCGCCACGCTCGGCGATTCGGGGAAGCTCAACGTCGGGGACACCGCCATCGCCATCGGCTCCCCGCTGGGCCTGACGGGCACGGTGACGGACGGCATCGTGTCCACCCTGAACAGGACCATCAGCGTCGCGTCCTCGGCTGCGCCCAAGGACGGTGACGAGTCCCAGGACGGTAACGGCGGCTTCAAGTTCGCGCCCCCAGGCGGCCAACAGGGCCAGAGCACCGCGGGCCAGGGGTCCATCTCCATCAACGTGATCCAGACTGATGCCGCCATCAACCCCGGCAACTCCGGTGGCGCACTGGTTAATTCCAAGGGTGAGATCATCGGCGTCAACGTGGCCATCGCCTCCGCCGGATCCGATTCCTCATCCTCCTCCAGCGGCAACATCGGCGTGGGCTTCAGCATCCCCATCAACCATGCCAAGCGCGTGGCGCAGGAGATCATTGATACCGGTAAGGCATCCCACGGCCAACTGGGCGTCAGCGTAAGGGACAAGTCGTCCGGCACCTCCTCCAGCAGCTTCTCGGTGGGTGCGGACGTGGCCACGGTCGAGGCCAATTCGGCTGCTGCCAAGGCCGGCATCAAAGTGGGCGACGTCATCACCCGGTTCAACGACCTGGCGATCAGCGAGCCCAACCAGCTGACCGCGGCCGTCCGCGAGCAGGCCGGCGGCTCCACCGTCAAAATCACGGTCCAGCGCAACGGACAGGAACAGACCTTCGACGTCACGCTGGGCACCGCAGCCGACCAGTAACGGCTCCGGCAGGAAACGAACGACGGCGGCGCCTCCCCACTCAAATGGGCGCCGCCGTCGTTCGTTCTCCACTGACTCGGCGGCAGCCAAATGCCGTGACACAGGCGTTAACGGGACGGCAACAGAATGCGGCTATATGGTTAGCTAGGATCTACCCGTACCCCGGGCGTTCCCCGGCCATGGCCGCATCCGGCTGGCTGTCCACAAGCATGGAAGGCTGCTGTAAATACAGTGGAAGAGACATTGAAGATCATCGTCCTGGTCAAGCATGTACCGGACGCCCAATTCGACCGGCACCTCAGCGGCGAGGGCTACACCACGGACCGCGACGAAAGCATCCTTTCGGAGCTTGACGAATATGCGCTGGAAGCAGCCCTGCAGTTGGCCGAGGCCCGCGGCGGCGCCAAGGCAGGCAACCAGGTCATTGCGCTGAGCATGGGCCCGTCCGGCGCTGTCAACGCGGTCAAGAAGTCACTCCAGATGGGCGCCACCGAAGGCGTGCACCTCACGGATGCAGCCCTGGCCGGTTCGGATGCCGCCGCCACGTCGCTGGCGCTCGCCGCCGCCATCCGCCATATCGGCGCCGTGGACCTCGTCCTCACCGGCATGGCCTCCACCGACGGCGAAACGTCCCTGGTCCCGGCGCAGCTCGCCGAGCGTCTGGGCCTTCCGCAGGTCACCTTCGCGTCCTCCCTGACGGTCGACGGCGGACGGCTCACCGCCCGCCGCGACGCGGACACCTTCTCGGAAACCGTGGAAGCCTCCCTGCCGGCGGTGGTTTCCGTGACGGACCAGATCAACGAGCCGCGCTACCCCAACTTCAAGGGCATTATTGCGGCCAAGCGCAAGAGCATCAGCACGCTGTCGCTGGCGGACATCGGCGTTGACCCCGCCCACGTGGGCCATGCCGGTTCCTGGACCACGGTGACGTCCGCTGCCGAACGTCCGCCGCGCACCGCCGGCACCATCATCACCGACGAAGGCGACGCCGGCATCAAGCTCGTCGACTTCCTGGCCGCCCAGAAGCTGCTCTAAGAGGGATCACAGACATGGCTAACGTACTTGTATTCATTGACAACCCCGGAGACGCCCTGAAGAAGGGCAGCCTGGAACTGCTGACCGTGGCCCGCGGCCTGGGCGAAACCGCCGTGGCCGTCAACGGCACCCTGACCGGCGGCGTCTCGGCCACCTTGGCCGAATATGGCGTCAGCGCCATCTTCCAGCCCTCCGCTGCAGACCTGGATGACTACCTTGTGGCGCCCAAGGCTGCCTACCTCGCGGCCGCCGCCGGCGCCGCCGGTGCGGGCACCGTGCTGCTTGACAACTCACCCGAAGGCAAGGAAATCGCGGCACGGCTTGGCATCAGGCTTAACGCCGGCGTCATCACCGATGTTGTGGCGGTCGACGCCGACGGCACGGCACACAAGTCTGTCCTGGCGGGGTCCTACACCACAGCCGCCAAGGCCACGACGCCCATCTCCGTGCTGACCCTCAAAGCCAACAGTGTCACCCCCGAGCCGGCACCGGCTGCCACAGCGCCGCAAACGTCCACTATCGACGTCCCGGCGGAAGGCATCGCGGCAGCTGCCCGCATCACCTCCCGGGAGCAGAAGGTGGCCAGCGGCCGCCCGGACCTCACCGACGCCCGGATTGTCGTGGCCGGCGGCCGCGGTGTTGACGGCGACTTCGGACCGGTGGAGCAGCTTGCCGACGCCCTGGGTGCCGCCGTGGGCGCCTCCCGTGCTGCCACCGACGCCGGCTGGATCAGCCACGACGCCCAGGTGGGCCAGACGGGCAAGACCGTATCCCCGCAGCTCTACATTTCCGCGGGCATCTCCGGCGCCATCCAGCAGAAAGCCGGCATGCAGACGGCCAAGGTCATCGTTGCCGTTAACAAGGATGCCGAGTCACCCGTCTTCGAAATCGCCGATTTCGGCATCATCGGCGACCTCTTCGACGTTCTGCCGCAGGCCACCGAAGAGATCAAGAAGCGCAAAGGCTGATTGTGGCTGAATCCATTGCCTCGGCACAGAGCCCGTTCAACCCGGACACCCACCGGGTTGGGCGGGTGCTCTGTTTTGCCGCCCACCCGGACGACATCGATTTCGCTGCCGCAGGCACCATCGCCGCCTGGACAGCCGCAGGCGTCGAGGTCAGCTACTGCATCATGACAGACGGCGATGCCGGCGGGTTCGACCCAGCGCACCGGGCCGAGATCATCGCCATGCGGGCAGCCGAGCAACGCCGGGCGGCCGAACTGGTGGGTGTCACCAAGATCCATTACCTGCACGAGCGGGACGGTTACCTTGAGCCGACGCACGAGGTGATGAAAGGCGTGGTGCAGCTGATCCGCGAAGTCCGTCCCGACGTCGTGCTTGCCATGCATCCGGAGCGGAACTGGAACCGTATCCAGAAGAGCCACCCGGACCATTTGGCGGTGGGGGAGGCCGTGACCAGGGCTGTGTATCCCGCCGTGGAGAACCCTTTCGCCTATCCGGAGTTGGCCGAGGCCGGACTGGCCGCCTACAAACTGCCCTGGCTGTGGCTCTACGCCGGGCCCGATGAGCGGGAAAACCATTTTGTGGACGTCACGGACCACGTTGACACCAAGCTCAAGGCCATCCACGTCCATGTCAGCCAGCATCCCGACGTCGGCGCCATGGAGGCAGTGGTCCGCAGCGGAATGCAGGCGAACGCTCGGCGGGGCGGCCTGCCCGAGGGCCGAAGTGCCGAAGCATTCCACGTGGTGGCCGTCAACGGTCCGGGGACCATCGCGGGGTTCTAGGGGGTCTGGACAAGATCCGCAGTAATGCGGAGTGTTCAGGCCCCCAGCGGCGCGGCTGCCACCGGTGCGGAGGTCGGGGTGGCGGATCCACCCACCGGCTCCACGGTGATGCCCAGGGATGCTGCCGTGGCGATACCCTTCACGACTGCCGGCTTGGACAGGGCTGCTTCGTCCATCAGGCCCTGCGAAACGGGCGCCGAGCCATCCTTCGGGATCAGCCACATCTGGTAGACCTTGCCGGCTGGCGGCGCGGGCACGCCGTTCATCCTGACCACCAGGGCGTCCCTGGAAGACGAAATCAGCACCGTTGCCGTTCCGCCGGCGGCCACGGGGACCGAGGCTTCACGGACGTCCTGGGCGCGGACTACCTGGTTGAGCGGATCGTTTTGGTCGGCGACGTAACTTCCGACGGCGACACCGCCGAGGGCGATAACCGCGGCGGCCGCCGCAGCGGCGAGCCAGCGGCGGGCGCTGCCGGGCCGGCGTCGTGCATCCATGCCCCGTTGTTCTCGGCGAAGCCGGGCCGCGGAAAGCTCGTCCGTGGGCTCTGCCTGAGGTTGTTCGGCGGGCAGCACTGCCGCGGGTACCGCCGCTCCGGCGGCCGGCAGCTGCGCGAGGGAAGGCAGCTGTGCGACGATGCGATCGAACAGGTCCGCGGGCGGTTCCTCCTGCGCCGTGAATGACACGGCCAGGGTTTCCCTCGCCTGGCGGACGCGCGTCAGGAAGGTGTCACGCTCGGCCTCCGGGGCGGCGGAGATGTAGCGGTCGATGGCTGCGCGTTCGTCGTTGCTGACCGCGTCCAAGGCATACAGCTCGGCAAGGTCCACTGCCCGCCCGGAATCAAGGTCGGCAGCGATCTCCGCACCGAAGGACCCGGGGCGGCGCTCGCCTGGCTGATTATTCATTTCTGTCATCTCAACTCACCCCCAGACATGTCTTCAATCGGATCAGGCCATCGCGGATGCGGGACTTGATGGTTGGTACAGCCGCATTGAGCTTCTCGGCGACTTCGCGGTAGGTGAGGCCGCCGTAGTAGGCGAGCCGCACGGATTCCTGTTGCGTATCGGTCAGCGTTTCCAGGCACCGGACCACCGCCTCGGCCTCCAGCCTGCTGTCCACTTCGTCGGAAACGGAGTCGTGGTCCACGTCCTGGCTGCTCGCCCCATACTTGGCTTCGCGGTCGGTTGCGGACTGCGAGGAACGGACTTTGTCCACGGCCCGGCGATGCGAAATCGTCATCAGCCACGACAGGGGGCTGCCTGCCTCCGGGTTGAATTTTGCGGCGTTCTGCCACACCTGGAGGAAGACCTCCTGGGTGGTGTCTTCGCTGAGTTCGGGATCAATCAGGACGCGGCGGGCCATGCCGAAAACCCTGCGCGAGGTCAGTCGGTAAAACTCCGCAAACGCTTCCTGGTCGCCACCGGCGATCAGGGCGAGCAGCCCGGCGAGGCGCGTGCTGAGATCCGCCGGTGAGTCCGTGACTGCGGCCGGGGACTCGAAGTTTGGCGCGTTGGGAGTTTCCATCACTCTCAAGCATAGGCCGCCCAGCGGTGAATCCGGGGCAGCCCGGGCCGGGCTGCCCGCTCCAGCCCACGAAGCCGGCAACTCTGCTGTCGCCGGCGCGTGTAACAGTCTCACCCGCCGCTCCTTCATCGCCCTGGACCTGCTGTCAGGAGGGATTCGGAGCCGGTGCCGGTGCGGATGGGCCGGCTTCGGACCGATCAGGGAAATTACAGCCGGGCCCCAGCGAACCCCTGCTGGCGCCAGGCTTCGTAGACGGCAATGGAGGCCGCATTGGCCAGGTTCAGCGAACGCAGGGAAGGCAGCATGGGAAGCCGGACAGTGGCGGTGACATGGGGATCGTGCTTGATGGGCTCGGGCAGGCCCACGGATTCCTGGCCAAACATCAGCACGTCGCCGGGCTGGTAGGCAATGTCCGCGTAACTTGTCGTGCCGTCGGAGGTGAATGCATAGACGCGCTCCGGCTGCAGCACATGCCAGGCATCTTCGATGGTTTTGTGGACGGTCACGACGGCGAGATCGTGGTAGTCGAGGCCCGCCCGCCGGAGCTTGGCGTCAGAAAAGTCAAAGCCCAACGGCTCCACCAGATGCAGTTCGGCACCGGTGATGGCGGCCAGCCTGATCGCGTTGCCGGTGTTGCCGGGGATTTCGGGGGAGTGGAAGAGGATTCGGAACACCGTCCAATCCTAACCAGTGCGTCCCCGCTCCGGTGCCGGCGGGTCAGTGCATGCCGCGGAGCAGCCTGGCGAGGAGGGGCACGTTGACTGTGTTGGGTGCGGGCCCGGAGGAGAGGAAGTGTTTGAGGCCCCGGACCAGGCCGGCTGCGTTGACCACTTGGACGGTTTCGCCCGGGCCGCCCGCGCGCCGGTGGCGGTCGATCACCGGTTCGTGCAGGTTGCCGTCCGGGCTGTGGATGACCGTCCAGCCGGTCACGTTCAGTTCCGGGAATATGTCCTGCATGGCCCTCACCACGTGGGCCAGCTGCGGCGGCGCGATGGACCGGCCGCCGTGGTTCAGGGTCTGCCCGTCCCAGGCATAGGCCCCCTTGGGCAGGAGCATGGAACCGATGAGCGCCAGCCGGTAGCCGGACAGGAGCGCATGGTCAATGTGGCTGTTGTCGGCCGGGGACTGCAGCCCGTTGATCAGCCGGGCTGCCGGAATCGCCGGGAGGACCTGGCGGGTGATGAGCTGCACGGTCCGCATTTCACGTTGGATCCGGGCCTCGGCACCAAAAATTCCACGTTTGCGCGGCATCCCGTGAACCTGCTGGCTGGCCTGGCTGAAGGGGATCAGCGGAACCGTTCCGGAGGCTTCGAAGGCGGCGGCATCGTACGGGGGGAGGTACAGGGCGGGGTCGCCGGCGGTGTTGCGGGGAGTGCTCGGCCGATGCACCGTGGCCGAGGCGCGGCTGCCAGCGGCGGGCGCATCGAAGTGGGCCTCGGAGCTGCCCGCCCCGGCGGCGCTTCCCGCGGTTCCCGCCGCGTACGAGCGGTCGTAGGCCTTCCGGCGTGTTGGGTCGATCAGGGTTTCGTATGCTGCCGTTACCTGGCGGAATGCGGCGGCGTCACCGCCGTGGTCGGGGTGCGCGGTCCGCGCAGCCCGGCGGTACGCCACCTTGATTTCTTTCTCGGTGGCTGTCACCGCGACGCGGAGCACCTCGTAGTGGGAGCTGCTGCTCTCGGTCAAGCACTCATCCTTCTGTTTGTCTGGCCAGTCCACGGCAGGCAGCCCGGTTGGCCCAGTTTAGCGGCCTGTCCACACAACGACTGCGCAGGTGGAAGTGGTTCCCTTCGCTGGCATAATGCAGACGCTATCCGGATGGCGCTGCCGGCGGGCGCTGATGCCCGGCGGAACCGGGGACGGACATAGCCCGGCCACTGGGCGTGCCGCTCAATGAACTGGTACCCGGCGCTATCCGGGTGCCGGCGAGTGAGCCGCCGCCCGCCGCCGTCTAGACTCGTGGGGGACGATGGCAGGCCGGTCATGACGGAAGCAAGTTGGGGTGGGCGTGAAGGCACAAAAGGCGGTTGTAATCGTGGCCGGGGTCCTGACGGGCGTGTCAGCGCTCGCAGGGTGCAGTGTTGACGTTCCTGACCCGGCAGCCCCCAAAATCCTGCCGACGGCCACAGCACTGGCCACGCCCACCATCACGCCCGGCCACGACGCCGCTGCGGTGGCCGCCAAAGACATGCCGTTCGCTGCCGGTGACACCATGGCCGAGGGCGTACCGGTGGGAATCTCCGATGGGCTCAAGGAGGCACCGGGCTGGACTTCGGTCAAACAGAACGTGGCCGGCGAGAGCCAGTACCTCAAGGCCGACGGATGCCTGGCTGCAGCCAAGGTCCGCATCAACCAGGGCCCCCTGGTGCTTGCCGAGGACAGGGAGTCAACCGTTGGCCTGTTCACTTATTTGGACCCCAGCATCCTCCCGGGCTACCTGAAGACGGCGTCGATGCGGTGGGGCGGCGAACCGGACAAGCCGGGGCCCTCGGTGGAAGTCCTACTCCTGGAGAAGACCGGCCAGCCGGGCACCAAAGCGACGGCCATCATGGCCAGGGTCTTCGGTGCCGCCGCCTCATCGGTGTACATTTCGGTTTCCTGCCCCGACGACGCCACCCTGGCTGCCGCCCGGGCCGACGTCGCAGCACACCTTGTGCTGGTGCCGCCCGCGAACTAGCGGCGGTGCTGTTAGCTGCGGTGCCAGGCCCCGGCGGGTGAGAGCCGGTTCAGGGCAAGCGCGCCGACCATCAGGCCGAAGTCCCGCAGTGCCACATCATAATAGCTGCCCAGCACCAGCAGGTTGACGATGATGCCCAGCAGCCACACGGCCGCCAGCAGCGAGCCGAACCGCGGCCGGAGGGCCACTGCAATGCCCGCGACGATCTCCACCACGCCCACGATGTACATAAACGTCTGTGGTGTGACAGGCACCACGGAGGTGGCAACGGGAGCCAGGTAGATGGTCCAGTCCGTGAGGATGTTGGTGAATTTGTCCAGCCCAAAGAGGATGGGCGCCACGGTAAAGACGGTCCGGAGCAGGACGAACGCCTGGCGGTCCGGCGCCATGGTCCCGAGACGGCCGGCCGATGTGCTTGGTGCGGTGGTTTTCATGGTGCACTCCTTCTAAAAGTAGGTATCATAATTTTAGAAATTTCCGGAGATTTAAGCAATGGTTATTGTTTTTGGAACGAAGGGTCCACAGTGCGCAGACTTCCGTGGGGCCGCCGCATGGCGGCCGTTGCCTCGCTCGGCGATGCCAAGCGCCGGCAGCTTTTTGAACTGATTGCCGCCTCGGACAGCGCCGTTGGGCGCGATGACGCGGCAGTTGCCCTCGGGCTGCCCCGCAGCACGGCGTCCTTCCATCTCGACAAGCTGGTCCAGGACGGCCTGCTGGCGGTGGAATTCCACAAGGCTCCCGGCAGGGCCGGCCCTGGTTCCGGCCGGCCCGCCAAACTGTACCGGCCTGCTGCGAGCGAAGTGGGCGCCTCGGTGCCGGACCGGAATTACGATCTCGCGGGGGAATTGCTCGCCGCCGCCATCGAGCACGCTGCGGCAACCGGCAGTGCTGTGGGGGACTCGCTGCGGGAGGCGTCCTACCTCAAGGGCAGGGCGCTCGCCGCCGGGGCCGGCGGGCTGGCTGAGTTTATGGAAGGGGAAGGCTATGAGCCGCGGCCCGACGGCGAGGGCGGCCTGGTGCTGGCCAACTGTCCTTTCCACCGGCTCGCCGACGGGCACCCGGAGGTGGTCTGTGCCATGAACGGTTCGTTCCTGCAGGGGGCCGCCGCTGCCTGCGGTGAGCGTGAGGAGCGGATTGCGCCGAACAGTGTCCCCGGGCAGTGCTGCGCCAGGATCACCCCGCCCTGACTCCGCCCCGGCCGGCGCCGCTAGAATTGAGGCGTGCCCGTCTACCTCGATCATGCAGCCACCACGCCACTTTCCGCCGAGGCCCTGGCGGCCATGACGCGCGAATTATCCCGCACCGGCAATCCATCCTCCCTGCATAGCTCGGGCCGCCGCGCCCGCCGTTCCGTGGAGGATGCCCGGGAAACCATTGCGACGGCGGCGGGGGCCCATCCGTCCGAGGTCATCTTTACCTCCGGCGGTACCGAGTCGGACAATCTTGCCGTCAAGGGCCTGTTCTGGTCCCGGTCCGGCGAGAAGCCGTCGCGACGGCGCATTCTCTGCTCCGCCGTCGAACACCACGCAGTGCTGGACACGGTGGAATGGCTGGAGCGGCACGAACATGCCGAGGTCACCTGGCTGCCCGTGGACGGCGAGGGCGTAGTGGACCTGGACGCCCTCGCCGCGGAGCTGGCCCGTGACCCCGGTTCCATCGCCCTGGTGACGGTGATGTGGGCCAACAACGAGGTGGGCACCATTCAGCCCATCCACAGGATTGTGGAGCTTGCACACGCCGCGGGCGTCCCGGTCCATTCTGATGCGGTGCAGGCGTTCGGCTCACTGCCCGTCGACTTCAAAGCCTCCGGCCTGGACGCCATGTCCGTGTCCGGCCACAAAATCGGCGGACCGGTGGGTGTAGGTGCCCTGCTCCTGGGGCGCGCGGTCAAGCTGACCCCGGTGCAGCATGGCGGCGGCCAGGAGCGTGACGTTCGCTCCGGGACGCTGGACAAGGCGTCCATCGCCGCGTTCGCTGCAGCAGCCGAGGCTGCCACGTCCGGGCTCGCCGGCGAGTCGGCCCGCATCACGGCGCTGCGCGACAAGCTGATCGAAGGCGTCCTCGGGCGTGTGCCGGAGGCGGTGCTGCGGGGAGCCCCCGGTGAAGGGCGCCTGCCCGGCAATGCGCACTTCACCTTCCCGGGCTGCGAAGGGGATTCCCTGCTGTTCCTGCTCGACCTGGCCGGGGTGGAATCGTCCACCGGTTCGGCCTGCACGGCCGGCGTGCCGCGTCCCTCCCACGTACTGCTGGCCATGGGCCTGGACGAGGAAACAGCCCGCGGCGCCCAGCGCTTTACGCTGGGGCACGCCTCCACGGAAGCGGATGTGGATGCGCTCCTGAGGGCATTGCCCGGCGCCTATGGGCGGGCCCGGCAGGCAGGGATGGCCGGGCATGAGTCGTCCATCCAGACGGCCGGCACCGTGGCCCGTCAGTCCGGGTCCGGCAGGAGCTGACCAAGCCCGGCGGAAGCGTCGGCCAGGCGCTCAGCCGTGACCGGCGTCCGGGCTGAGATGAGGGCCTTGATGGTCTTCTGCGCGCCGGGCTGGGCTTTTCGTGGCCAGTTCACGCTCATCCCCGCCACCACGCGGGAGTCCTGCAGCCAGAAGGCGATGAACTCCTTATCCGCCAGCGACCCCCAGATCACCGGTTCGGTGCCGGCCGCCAGTGTGGGGAAGCCTGAAAACTCCATGCTGACGTCGAACTGGTCCGTGTAGAAATACGGAATGGTGCTGAGCATGGCATCCTGGCCCAGCATCGCCTTTGCCGCCACCTTGCCGCCGTTCAGGGCGTTGGACCAGTGTTCGCTGCGGTGGTGTTCGCCGGTGAAGGGATGCATCGCGTTGGCGGCATCGCCGGCGGCAAAGATGCCTGGTTCGCTGGTCCGGAGCGACGCGTCCGTGAGGATCCCGTTATCCAGCGCCAGCCCGGCCGACTCGGCCAGCCCCGTTTCAGGGACCACACCCACGGCAATGACCACGATGTCCGCCGGGAGCACTTCGCCGGAGTCCGTGATGACCCCGGTGACGGCTCCGCCCCGTCCGGTGAGCTCCTTCGCCGATGCGGGGAGCCGGAAGCTGACCCCGTTGGCGTCGTGCAGTTCGCGGAAGAACCGGCCCAGCTCCGGCCCGATGGCGCCCGCCAGGGGAATCTCCTCCAAACCCAGCAGGGTGACGTTGTTGCCGTAGGTTGCCGCGGCAGCCGCGAGTTCCATTCCGATCCAGCCCGAGCCGATCATCACCACGTTCTTTCCGCCGGCGGCGAGGTGGCCGCGCAGCCGCGTGCTGTCATCCAGGGTTCTGAAGGTCGATACGCCCGCCAGGTCACTGCCCGGCAGCCGCAGCGTCCGGGGCGTTGCTCCCGTGGCGAGGAGCAGGGAACCGTACGGAAGGGACGTTCCGTCCGCCAGCTGCACGGTCCGCCGGTCCGGGCGGACCGCGGTGACCCGGACGCCCAGGCGGAGGCCGACGTCGTTCTCTGCGTACCAGCCTTCCGGAACCACCGGGACGCTATCCTCTGCGACCTTGCCCAGCAGGTACTCCTTGGACAGCGGAGGCCGCAGGTAGGGGCGGTGGCGTTCGCCGCCGATGACGGTGACCGACCCGGTAAACCCTTCTGCCCGCAGCGTCCTGGCAGCGGTGGCGCCAGCCAGCCCGCCACCCACGATGACGATATCCTGAACAGCCATGCCTGCCTGCTTCCCGCAGCATCTTTCTAAAATTGTTAGTCCCGACTTTAGAAGGTGCGGCACATCCAGTCAAGGCTCTTTTGGGCAGGCTTCAGCGTGCCGATAGAATAGGTCGGCAGGCATTGTGTTATCAGTACGGCCGTTCTCTGGGCGGGCCGCCCCAGGTGCCGGCATCCCCCGAACCCAACAGAAAGCCAGCATGCGAGTCTTAGCAGCCATGAGCGGCGGAGTCGACTCCGCCGTAGCCGCAGCACGTGCCGTCGAAGCCGGCCACGACGTGGTTGGTGTGCACTTGGCGCTGTCCCGCATGCCCGGCACCCTCCGCACCGGCAGCCGCGGCTGCTGCACCATCGAGGACTCGCGCGACGCCTGGCGGGCCTGCGATGTCCTGGGGATTCCGTACTACGTTTGGGATTTCTCGGAGCGCTTCAAGGAAGACGTGGTCCAGGACTTCATCGACGAGTATGCTGCCGGCCGCACGCCCAATCCCTGCATGCGCTGCAACGAACGGATCAAATTCGCCGCACTGCTGGAAAAGGCCATTGCCCTGGGTTTCGACGCCGTCTGCACCGGGCACTACGCCAAGGTGATCACCGACGCCGACGGCAACCCTGAACTCCACCGGGCCGCTGACTGGGCCAAGGACCAGAGTTACGTGCTGGGCGTGCTGACCCATGAACAGCTTAAGCACTCCATGTTCCCGCTGGCCGAGACGCCGTCCAAGGCTGAGGTGCGGGCGGAAGCCGAGCGCCGCGGGCTCTCCGTGGCCAACAAGCCTGACAGCCACGACATCTGCTTCATCCCCGACGGTGACACGGCCGGCTGGCTGGCCGAGAAGATCGAGATGACCACCGGCGATATCGTGGACGAAACCGGAACCAAGGTGGGGGAGCATCCGGGCGCCAACGCCTTCACCGTGGGCCAGCGCCGCGGCCTGAAGCTGGGCACTCCCGCCGCGGACGGCAAGCCCAGGTTTGTACTGGAAATCCGGCCCAAGGAAAACAAAGTGGTGGTGGGGCCCCAGGCGCTGCTGGCCATCGACGAGATCCGGGGCATCAAGGTGTCCTGGGCCGGGCTGCCCATCGCGGAGATCGAAACCGGCGCCGAATTTGAGTGCCATGCCCAGGTGCGTGCGCACGGCGACCCCGTGCCGGCCACCGCGCGGATGGTGGCGGGCGGAGACGCGCCCCAGCTGCTGGTGACGCTGACCGACCCGCTGCGCGGCGTGGCACCCGGCCAGACGGTGGTCCTGTACCAGGGCAGCCGCGTTCTGGGCCAGGCCACTATCGACGCCGCCCGGTCACTGCAGCGCGCCGAACTGTAGGTGCCCGCACTTGAGGGTGCCTGGACCGTCCTGCGGGGGCTGACATGGCCCCCGCAGGTTAAGTTTGTGTCTCAACTCACAAAAATGGCCGGTTGATGAGCCCGGCGTCTGATTGAATCTAGGCATCAGGACAGCGCGCTGCCCGCTCGAATAAACACCCCTAAGCGGGCGGCGAGCGCGTACTCATCGAACAGAAAGTTCACAGATGACCAAGAGCACTAAAACCTTGCGCGGCGCAATCGCGCTCGCAGGCGTTTCCGCCATCGCATTGACTGCCTGCACGGGCCCCTCGGGCGGCGGCGGCACTTCGACTGAAGGCAGCGGCGGCGGTACCATCACCTACGGAACGACTGACAAAGTGGTCACGCTCGACCCCGCAGGTTCGTACGACGGCGGGTCGTTTATGGTGATGAACCAGATCTACCCCTTCCTTTTGAACTACAAGCCCGGTACCGCCGATGCCACCCCGGACATTGCGGAATCCGCATCCTTCACCAGCCCCACCGAGTACACGGTCAAGCTCAAGAGCGGCCTCAAGTTCGCCAACGGCAACACACTGGACTCCTCGGACGTCGTGTTTTCGTTCAAGCGGGTTGTGGCCATCAATGACCCCAACGGCCCCGCGTCGCTGTTGTCGAACATGAGCACCGTCGAGGCCAAAGACCCCACCACCGTGGTCTTCACGCTCAAGGCGGCCAACGATCAGGTGTTCCCCGGTGTCCTGGCCTCCAACCCCGGACCCATCGTTGATGAGCAGGTATTCCCGGCGGACAAGGTCATGGATGATGACGCCATCATCAAGGGCAAGCCGTTCGCCGGCCAGTACACCATTGAAAGCTACAAAAAGAACGAACTGGTCAGCTTCAAGCCCAATGCTGACTACAAGGGCCTGCTGGGAGCCGCGTCCAACGAGGGTGCCAACCTTAAGCACTACGCCGACGCCAACAACCTCAAGCTCGATGTCCAGCAGGGCAACATCGACGTGGCCGGCCGCATCCTGACTGCCACCGATGTGGCCGACCTTGAGAAAGACTCCAAGGTCAAGGTCTACAAGGGCCCCGGCGGCGAGCTCCGCTACATGGTGTTTAACTTCGACACCATGCCGTTCGGTGCGAAGACCCCGGAAGCCGATCCCGCCAAGGCTCTGGCGGTGCGCCAGGCCGTTGCCCACCTTGTGGACCGTGACGTGATCGCTTCGCAGGTCTTCAAGAATACGTACACGCCGGTGTACTCCTACGTTCCGCAGGGCTTTGAAGGGGCAGCCGAGCCGCTCAAGAGCCTTTATGGAGACGGTAGCGGTAAGCCGAGCCTGGACAAAGCCAAGAAGGTGCTGGCTGACGCCGGCATCACGTCCCCGGTGGACCTCAAGCTCCAGTACACCGACCGCTACGGCACGTCCGCGGCTGATGAATATGCGCTCGTCAAGCAGCAACTGGAACAGTCAGGCCTCTTCAAGGTTGACCTCAAGTCGACGGAGTGGACCACGTACACGAAGGAGCGCCGGGCCGATGCCTACCCCGTCTACCAGCTTGGCTGGTTCCCGGACTACTCCGATGCGGATAACTACCTGACTCCGTTCTTCATTCCAAACAACTTCCTCGGAAACCACTACGAGAACCCGGCCGTCACGGAGATCATCAACAAGCAGCTGGTCACCACGGACAAAGCCGAGCGCAGCAAGCTCATCGGCGAAGCCCAGGCGGCCGTCGCCAAGGACCTCTCCACCCTTCCGCTGCTCCAGGGCGCGCAGGTCATGGTTGCCGGAACGGGCGTCAAGGGTGTCGAAATGACGCTGGACGCATCATTCAAGACCCGTCTTGGTGTGATGTCCAAGTAGGTTCCCAGCTCATCCGGCTCTGATCACGGCAGCGAGGCGGGGCGCCCTACCGGTGTCCCGCCTCGCTGTTGGTCAGAGGCCAGGGCTGTGGGGGAGCCGCTGGCCTGGGCCACCACGAATTTAGGTACCAATGACAACTTTGATTGACGCGCCGCCCAGCGACGCAGACGGAATTCTTCCGGCCAGCAAGAAAACTTCAGGCGGGGGGCTGGGACAGTACATCCTGGTCCGGTTCCTGCTTATTTTTCCCACCATTTTCATCCTCGTCACCATTGTGTTCTTCCTGATGCGGATCACGGGCGATCCCATCACCACCGCTATGGGCGGCAGATTGCCCGCCGAACAGTTGCAGGAACGCATCCAGAACGCCGGCTATGACCGCCCCATCCTGGTGCAGTACTTCGAGTACCTGGGGCAGTTGGCCACGGGCAATTTCGGCCGGACCCTGTCTGATAACCGTGCCGTATCGGAGATGCTGGCCACCTATGGGTCCGCCACTTTGGAACTCTCCATCAATGCCCTGATTATCGCGCTGCTGGTGGGCATCCCGCTCGGTATGATTGCCGCCCAGCGTCGGGACCACGCACCGGACGCCGTGCTGCGGGTTTTTGCGATCCTGTGCTACGCAACCCCGGTGTTCTTCGCCGGCATGCTGCTCAAGCTGACCTTCGCCGTCTGGCTGGGCTGGCTGCCTGTCGCCGGGCGCGCCAAGACTTCAAGTGAGCTGGCCTTAACCTCCCTCCAGGCTCCCACCGGTATCTACTGGCTGGACGCCGTTCGCAGCGGGAACATGGCGGCACTTGGCGATGTGATGGCACATGCGGTGCTTCCCGCCGTCGCACTTGGACTGCTTACCGCAGGAATTTTCCTCCGGCTGGTCCGCACCAACGTGATCGGGACGCTGGGGAAGGACTACGTGGAAGCCGGCCGCTCCCGCGGAGTCAGCGAATTCCGCCTGGTCACCAAGCACGCCTACAAGCCCGCACTGATTCCCATCATCACTGTGATGGGGCTGCAGATCGCCGTGATGCTCGGCGGCGCGGTGCTCACGGAGAAAACCTTCGAGTGGAAGGGCCTGGGCTTCCAGCTGGCCAACTACCTGACAGCACGCGACTTTGTGGCGGTGCAGGGCATTGTTGTCCTGCTGGCCATCATCGTGGCAGTCACCAACTTCATCGTGGACATTGTGGCCGCGCTGATCGATCCCCGCGTGAGGTACTGACATGAGCCTCGTTCCCGTCAACGAGCCCGTGGTCAATCCCCGGGCACCGTTCTACCGCCGGCTGCCGGTAGTCTCACACTTCCAAAAGAGCGTCGGACTCCAGCGCGGAATGCTCGTGGCAGGCCTCATCCTGACTGCGATCTTCCTCCTCACCGCCTGCTTCGCACCCCTGCTGGCCCCTTACGGCTACTCCCAGCTCTCGGATGCCGACGGCAACTTCCCAACTCAGGAGGCTCCTGGCGGCAAACACCTGCTGGGCACCACAGTGGGCGGGTACGACGTCCTGTCCCGGGTCATCTGGGGAGCGCAGACTGCATTGTTCGTCATCGTGGTGGCTGTGTTGATGTCCGTCGTCATCGGCGTGATCCTCGGCCTGGTGAGCGGTTACATCGGCGGCTGGCTGGACCGGATCCTGGTGGTCATCGCCGACGCGGTGTACGCCTTCCCATCGCTGCTGGTGGCCATCGTGATGGCCATCGTGATAAGCGGCGGGCAATCCAGCCTCATCGGCGGTATCTTCGCAGCCGGCACGGCCATCACGCTGGTCTTCATACCGCAATATTTCAGGGTCATCCGCGCCGAGACCGTCAGGCTGAAGGCCGAGCCCTTTGTGGAGTCCGCCAAAGTGGTGGGTGCCTCGAACACCCGCATCATGACCCGGCACATCTACAAAAACGCCACCCGCTCTCTGCCCTTGATCTTCACCCTTAACGCCTCAGAGGCCATTCTTATCCTGGCCGGACTCGGTTTCCTGGGCTTCGGCATCGAGCCAAGTTCCGCAGCCGAGTGGGGATACGACCTGAACAAAGCACTCGCGGATACCACCTCCGGAATCTGGTGGACCGGGCTCTTTCCCGGTGTGGCCATAGTTCTGACCGTGATGGGCCTCACCCTTGTGGGCGAAAGCATCAATGACCTGAACGATCCGCGCCTCCGCGGGCGCAAGGCCGCAGGCGCCACGGGTGGGCCCGACTCATCAACTGCCGCACAGGCGGCCATCTCAGCGGATGTGAGAGGAATTTGACCATCAACATACATTCCGTGCCTGACCAGCCGCGGCCCGCGGACCAGCCGGTCCTGGCCATCGACCACCTGAAAGTCACGTTCGCCACCGACGGCGGAGATGTCTATGCGGTCAAGGATGTGAGCCTTGACGTCCGTCCCGGCGAAGTCCTGGCCATTGTGGGCGAATCCGGATCCGGCAAAACCGTGACAGCGAAAACCATTCTGGTGCTGCTGCCGGAGACCGCCACCAGCGGCGGTGCCGTGCTGATCAACGGGAACAATGTCATCAGCGTGAGTGCCTCCAAGCTCAGGCAGATCCGCGGCCGCGATGTGGCCATGGTGTTCCAGGAACCCTCCACCGCCCTGAACCCGGTGTTCACGGTAGGTTGGCAGATCGCTGAGGGCATCCTTGCCCACGCCGGCGGACCCGGCGGCAAGAGGGTCACGGCCAAGGAAGCCAAAGTCCGGGCCATCGAGGCTCTGCGCAAGGTGGGCATCCCGGACCCGGAGCACCGGGTCAATTACTATCCGCACCAGTTCTCTGGTGGACAGAAGCAGCGTGTGGTGATCGCCGCGGCCCTGGCGCTGAACCCCGGCCTGATCGTTGCCGATGAGCCCACCACGGCCCTGGACGTCACCGTACAGGCCGAGATCCTGGAGCTCCTGCGCGACCTGCGGGACAAATACGGTACGTCGATCGTGCTGATTACCCACAACATGGGCGTGGTAGCCGACCTGGCTGATCGTGTGGTGGTGATGTACCAGGGGGATGTGGTGGAGGAAGCTTCCTCACGGGTTCTGTTCGCCGAGCCGAAGCAGGACTACACCAGGAAACTGCTTGCCGCCGTACCCCACCTGGGCCGGAACTCGGCCTCTGAAGGCCTGGAGGAACGTGCCCACCGGAGCTCGCCAGTGCTGGTGGAAGCCACCAACCTGACCATCGAATACCCGGGCCGGCTGGGCACACCGGCGTTCAAAGCCGTGGACGGGGTCAGCTTCACCGTCTCGGAAGGGGAAGTCTTTGGGCTGGTGGGCGAATCCGGTTCTGGAAAGACCACCATCGGCCGGGCCATCGCCGGACTGAACCGGACCACGGGCGGCAGCCTGAAGGTGCTCGGCTACGAGATGCTCAATCTCAAGGAAAGGACATTTAAGCCACTCCGGAAGGACATCGGCTTTGTGTTCCAGGATCCCGCCGCGTCCTTCAATCCGCAGCTGACCATTGGCGAGTGCGTTGCTGAACCGATGATTATCCACACCGCGCCCAGCCCGGCTCAGGCCCGCAAGCGCGTGGGCGAGCTGCTCGAATCGGTGCAGCTGCCAGCCTCGTATGCTGACCGCTACCCGCACGAACTCTCCGGCGGGCAGAGGCAGAGGGCATCGCTGGCCCGGGCACTCATCCTGAACCCCAGGCTGCTGATCGCCGATGAGCCGACGTCGGCACTGGATGTCTCGGTGCAGGCGAAGGTGCTTGAACTCTTTAAGGAGATCCAGGCGGAGTTCGGGTTTGCGGCACTGTTCATCAGCCATGACCTCGCCGTGGTGGACATCCTCTCGCAGTGGGTGGGCGTGCTGTACAAGGGCAAACTGGTGGAACAGGGGATCGGCAGCCAGGTGATGGGGGCGCCGCAGCACGACTACACCAAGCGTCTGATCGCGTCCCTGCCCGTCCCCGATCCGGACGAGCAGGCACGGCGGAGGGCGGCGCACCGGGCGCTCCTGGCCACATAGACTTGGAGCATGACGCAGCAAAACCAAGATGTTCCCGACGCCGAAACCTACGACGCCGCCGCGAGTTCGCTGGCCGGCCAGGTGGACAACTCGGTGATGGCGGAACTGCTGTCCATCCGGTCCAGCATCGACAACATCGATGCCACGTTGGTCTACCTCCTCGCTGAGCGGTTCAAAGCAACGCAGAAGGTGGGCTTCCTCAAAGCCACTCATCGGCTGCCGGCCGGGGATCCGGGCCGCGAAAGCGCCCAGATCGCCCGGCTGCGGCGGCTGGCCGAGGACGCCCACCTGGACCCGGCCTTCGCCGAGAAGTTCCTGAATTTCATCATCGGCGAGGTCATCCGCCACCACGAAGCCATCGCCGAGGACCATCAGGCCGCTGCAGAGTGGAAGTAACAGCTACCGGTCTGGGGCCCTGGCCGGGTGAGGACCCCGTGGAGGCCACGCGGATTATCCGGGGTGAGCTCGGCAGCCCGCACCTGCCGTTTCTGGCGGAACTGCCGGACCGCGGAGTCGGCTCCGATGCCCTGGGGCGCACGGCGTCCCTCCTCGTTGAACTGGCCGTGGACGTGCAGCCCTACGGCTGGCGGCTGGTGGACCGGCCCGGCAAGGATTTCCGCCGTGCCGCCTCGGCGCTGTCCACAGACATCAATGTCCTGGCCGATGTGGCCGGCGCAGAGGACACCCCGGCCCGTGAGATCAAAGTCCAACTGCTGGGCCCGCTCAGCCTGGCCGCCGGGCTGCACCTGCACAACGGCGAACGCGCCCTGATTGACCATGGCGCGCGCCGGGACATTGCTGCCTCGATGGCTGCCGGTGTGGGCAGCTACCTGTCGCGGATCTCCGGCGCAGTCCCGGGCGCGCGGCTGGTGGTCCAGCTCGACGAACCTGACATCGCCGCCGTGCTGGCCGGAACCATTCCGACGTCGAGCGGTTACCGCACGCTGCGTGCGGTAGGCGGCCAAGAGGTCACCGAGTCCTGGCAGCTGGTGATCGATGCGCTGCGGGCTGCCGGCGCCGTCGAAATTGTGGTCAATGTTCCTGAGGTTGAGGCCCCGATTGAACGGATCGTGGCGGCCGGTGCCGACGGAGTTGCCCTGCCGCTCAAGGCCCTGACATCACGGCAGTGGGAACAGCTCGCTGCAGCCGTCGAGGCGGGCAAACGGGTCTGGGCCGGGGCACTCAACCCCGGCTCCGGCACCCTGCCGAAGGTGGCCGACGTCGTCGAATCAGTCTGGCGCCCGTGGCACCAAATGGGCCTGCCGGCGTCGTCCCTGGGCAGCGTGCGCGTCACGCCAGCCGGGGGGCTGGCCGGCCTTACGCCCTCAGCATCGACTGCGGTGCTGGGCCGGCTGACCCAGGTGGCCGACGGGCTCAACCAAAGGGTGCACGGCTAACCATCACCCCAACGTCGGGCGTGGGGTCACAGCCGGCCTTCCCAGCGGTCAGGCTGGGCGTAGCGCGGCAGGAAACTCTGCGCCGAGCTGCCGCCCACGTAGGGCCGCAGCCTGTACTGCATGCGGCCGGCGTAAACCAGCACCTCCCCGATCTGGGGCTGGATCACCTTGACCTGGATCCGATGCTGTCCCGTCCCGCCGTCGGCACCGTGCTCCCACCACTGTTCGGCATATGCCTTGGCGTCCAGGGCCGCCGGCAGCGGGAGACGGAGATGGCCAAGGAACAGCCGGGAAGCTTCGGAGACTCCGCGCAGCCTGCCCTCCTCAGTGACGCTGAGGTTCAGGTCGGTGACCATGCGCCGGAACCGGCCCAGGTAGTCCACCAGCCGCGGGCCGTGGCTTGATTCCACGAGGCTGGTGGTGTCCTGGAAAATCCTTTTCCGCGAGGGGAACCGGATTTCCCGCCGGGCTGTCAGGCTGGGACGCCCAAACGGATCAAGGTGGGCGTGGTTTTCGATCCGGAACGGGACCCCTGCGCCGAATTCGGGGAAGAACGCTTCCTCTCCGGAGGTGAGCTTCAGCAGCGGCCTGAGCCAGGTCTGGCGACAGCCCGCCACGTCGAAGACCCCTTCACCCACGCCGTAATGGCCGGAGCCAGGCAGGAGCGAAAAGTACTCCTGCAGTTCTGGCTGCAGCCGGGCGAAATCTTTGCCCAGGGCCTGCTGGTAAATGGAAATGTTCATCGGTGACCTCCTGCGCGGAACCGTCAGCGGCGCCGCGGTTAATCCCAATGTACCGGTCGAACGCCGGCCCCTCGCCTGCGCGCTGCGCCATGCCGGGACGGCGTTGAACAGGACAAACCCTGAGCAATAAGGGAATATATAACTATGAAGGCACGCATTCTGGTAGTTGATGATGACGAAGCGCTGGCCGAAATGATTGGAATTGTTCTGCGCAACGACGGATTCGACCCCGTCTTTTGCGCAGATGGCGGCCAGGCCCTCGACGTTTTCCGCTCATCGAAGCCGGACCTCGTGCTGCTTGACCTGATGCTTCCCGGCGTGGACGGCATCGAGGTCTGCCGGCAGATCCGGGGGGAGTCCGACGTCCCTATTGTGATGCTCACCGCCAAATCCGACACGTCCGACGTCGTCCGCGGGCTGGAGTCAGGCGCTGATGACTACGTGCCCAAACCGTTCAAGCCTGCCGAGCTGGTTGCCCGCGTGCGGGCGCGCCTGCGGCCCGGCGACCAGAAGGCGCCCGAAACGCTGCGGATTGCCGACATCACCATCGATGTTGCCGGCCACACGGTCAAGCGTGCCGACGAGCGGATCTCCCTGACGCCGCTCGAGTTTGACCTCCTGGTCGCGTTGGCGCGGAAGCCGTGGCAGGTGTTCACCCGTGAGTTGCTGCTGGAGCAGGTCTGGGGCTACCGCCACGCGGCGGACACGCGCCTGGTCAATGTCCACGTACAGCGGCTCCGGTCCAAGATTGAGCGGGACCCGGAAGCCCCGGAAGTTGTCTTGACGGTTCGTGGTGTCGGCTACAAAGCAGGTTCCTGAGTCCTCGGGACCGGAGGACGCCCCGGACCCGGCCACGCGCAGGGGGCCGGAACACACCGATGCGCTGGCAGCTGAGCTGGCTGCCCTGCCCTTCCGTGCCCGGATCTGGCGGCGCCGGGGAATCATCGTTGGCCTGCGGGTGGCCCGTCTAGTCCGGCTGGGGCTGAGCCGGTTCTTCCCGGCCCTGCGGTACGTGGGGCGTTCCCTCCAGCGCCGGTGGCGCCGTTCCCTGCAGTTCAGGACTGTTCTGACCACGCTGCTTCTGGCGGTGACGTCCTTTGGCGCAGTGGGCGCCTATCTTTCCAACCAGATCGCCAACAACCTGTTCCAGGAGCGGCTGACCCAGGCCGAATCCGAGACGCGCTACAACGTCAAACAGGTCCAGGACACGTTCGACGGCGCCCAGGTCACCGACCAGTCCAGCGTGATCACTCTCGTCTATGACACGCTGAACGCGGTGGAGGGACGGGGGTCCGTCATTCAGCGCCGCTACGTCTTTGAAGCCAAGCCCGAGCAGACCAAGCCACGCAACCGCTGGGTGGAGTCAAGGGCCTCGGACCAGCTGACCGTCAGCGTTATCCCGCCCGACCTGCGCAAAGCCGTGCAGACTTCCGGCAAGGACCAGTACTGGGCATCCACGCTGATTCCGGTGGGAACGGAGGACAGGCCGGGCATAGCGGTGGGCAACCTGGTGACCTTCAACGGAACCGTGTACGAGCTGTACCTGATTTACGACCTCAACACGGCACAGCAGACCCTCGACGAAATCCAGGGCGTGCTGCTGGCCGGCGGGGCCGTACTGGTGCTGATGATCGGAGCCATCGCCTGGTACGTCACCCGTAACGTGGTCAGCCCGGTCAGCCACGCGGCCCTGGTGTCAGAGAAGCTGGCTGCCGGGCAACTGCAGGAACGCATGGTGGTCAAGGGCGAAGACGAAGTGGCGCGCCTGGGAGCGTCCTTCAACCACATGGCTGCCAGCCTGCAGGAGCAGATCACCCAGCTCGCCACGCTGTCCCAGATGCAGCAACGGTTTGTCTCCGACGTCTCACACGAACTTCGCACGCCGCTGACCACGGTCCGGATGGCTGCCGAGGTGCTCTACGACGCCCGGCACGACTTCGACCCCATCAACAAACGCTCCGCGGAACTTCTCTACAACCAGGTGGAGCGGTTCCAGTCCCTGCTCGCGGACCTTTTGGAAATCTCCCGCTTCGACGCCGGGGTGGCCATGCTCGACGCCGAACCCGATGACATTGTGCAGGTCATTGCCCACGTCATTGAGGGTGCCGCGCCGGTGGCAGCAGAGTACGGTTCAGAGATCATCCTGCGTGCCCCCGCGGACGGCATCGTCGCGGAGATGGACGCACGCCGGATCGACAGGATTCTGCGGAACCTTATCCTCAACGCGGTGGAGCATGGCGAAGGGAAGCCGGTCACGGTCACTGTCGCCGCCAACCAGACTGCGGTGGGAGTCGCTGTCCGGGACCACGGGATCGGCATGACACCTGCCGAAGCTGCCCGAGTCTTTGACCGTTTCTGGCGGGCCGATCCGGCACGTGCCAGGACCACCGGCGGCAGCGGGTTGGGCCTGTCCATTGCCATGGAGGACACCAAGCTGCACAACGGCTGGCTGCAGGCCTGGGGAAACAAGGGCAGCGGGTCGAATTTCCGTCTGACCATCCCGCTGAGGCAGGGCGAGGAGATCGACCGGTCGCCAGTCCAGCTGGAGCCCGGTGACATCGTCCTGCCGGATGGGCGCATCCATACGAATTTCCTGGTCCTGGAGCCCGGTCGCACAACTTCGCCCGGCGCCGCAACTTCGGCCGGCGCCGGTTCCTCGGCGGGCCAGGCCTCGACACCAAAGGAACAGCCATGAAGCGGACAGCCACGGCCGGTCCACACAAGAGCGCGGTTCTCCAGGCCCTGGTCCTGCTGGTGACGGTCCTCGTGCTCGCATCCTGTGCACGGATCCCCACATCCGGGCCCGTGGGAAAGAGCGAGGAGGGCAGTGCGGGCAACCTGAATGCCCCCGTGTTCCTTCCGGCCGCGCCCCAGCCGGGGGCCGCTCCCGAGACCATCATTGAAGATTTCTACCGCGCAGGCAGCGGGTACGAGGACGACTATGCAGTGGCCCGCGAATTCCTGACACAGGCCGCTTCCGTGTCCTGGAAACCTGACCAGCGTGCCCTGGTATACCGTTCCGCGACGGTGGTGGGGACCGGCGTCGACAATGTCTACAACTATCAGCTCGACGTGGCCTACACCGTGGATATCGACGGCATCGCCACCCAGTCACCGGAAGGCACCATCGAGAACATCCCCGCCACCGTCACCCAGGTGGACGGCGAATGGCGGATTTCAGCTATTCCGGACGGGACAGCGATTCCGGAGGAGACGTTCAAAGTCATCTACGGTGCGTCGCCCATCTACTTCTACGATCCCAGCTTCACCTACGCAGTTCCTGATGTGCGCTGGTTTATCAGGAACAAGACCGTCAAGGCCATGACCAGTGCTCTGCTCGCAGGTCCCGCTCCCTACCTCCGTGGCGCCGTGGCGAGCGCCTTCCCGTCCGGTATCAAGCTGGCCCGCGAGTCGGTGCCAGTGGTGTCCGGGGCCGCCCAGGTGGACCTCACGGCCAAGGAACTGACCGAAGCATCCGCCGAGGACAGGCTCAGGATGCAGACCCAGCTCGCACTCACCTTCCGCAGCCAGCCAGACGTCGTCAACGTTGAGTTGCGTGCCAACCAGGACCTGGTGCGTGTTGAGGACAACGGCTCTGTGCTGCCCCCCGTGCGGGACAAGAACGTACCCGCGCGTGAGATCGCCATCAGTGGCAACGAACTGGTGCGTTACGAAAACAACAGGGTTTCCCCGCTTCCGGACATGCAGCCGGTTTCCGCACTTGGACCCCGCTACCCGGCAGAGTCTCCGGTGTCCCAAACGGTTGCCTTCGTGAACGAGGGCAGGACGACTCTGTACAGCATGGTGCCGGGCCAACCGGCGCGGGCCCTGACCACCCGCAGCACCATCACCCGCCCCTCGTTCAGCCTCCATGACTGGGTGTGGGCGGCCGGGCCCGGCGCGAACGGCAGCGCGGAAGTGGTGGCCTACCGCCCGGCCGGGGTGGCCGCAGGCGCGAATGTCCCCTCCGTGACAATGACCCCGGCGTGGCTCGCTGGCAGGACGGTGAAAGACCTCAGGATCTCCCGGGAGGGCGTCCGGGCACTGGTGATCTCGGAACAGAACGGCCAGACCAGGGTGCAGATTGCGGGCATCATCCGTAATGCGGATGGGACGCCGAGGGAATTGACCACACCGATCACGCTCGTGGCTAACAGCAACCCGGACCAGGGAGTCTGGGTCAACGGCACCACTGTTGCCGTGATGAAGGGATCCGCCAACGCAAATGTCACTCCGGAGCTGCTGTCCCTGACTTCCGGTGAACCGCAGCAGCTGGCTCCGTGGCCCGGGCTGGTGTGGCTCAGTGCCGGCAATGGGGCTGAAGAAATCTACGGCCAGTCGGCGGAGGGGATTTTTCAACGGCTGGGCAACGGGTGGTCGCCCCAGCTCAAAGGCCCCATCGATCCTTCCTTCCCGGGGTAGCTGGTTGTCCACATAGGCCGGCTGCCTGCTACCGCTGCCACCACGCCAGGGCGAGGATGAATGATGCCTCCTCACCACGTGGCCGGGCGTCCGCCGGACCGTCCTTATGCAGCCGCAGACCCGGACCTCCGGCTGCCCGCGCCTTCAGCCAGGCACCGCAGCAGGCAACCGGACCCCTGGCTGAGGGCCGTGGACCAGGTGGCGGGCGCCGCGGCCGAACTCCTGGCCCTGGCCCTCCCCGTGGACTGCGTCTGCTGCGGGTCGGAGGACCTGCCGCTGTGTGTGGCGTGCGAACGCCGGCTCCGGCTGCTGACCAAGGAACCGTTCAGGGCTGAAGAGCAGGCCCCCGCGCTGATGACGGTCGACGGCGGCATCATCCTTCCCGTCGTGGCCGCAGGTGTGTATCGCGAGGAGTTGGCCCAGGCCCTCCTGTCATTTAAACGCCACGGGCAATACGAGCTCAAGGCTGTCCTCGCCAAGGGGATGGGCAGGGCCATAGCCGCTGCCGCGGCAGGCGCCGGCGACCTCAGCCTGGTCCCCGTCCCCAGCAGCATGGGGGCGTTCATCAAACGCGGCTTCAGCCCCGTGCATCTCCTGCTGGCTGCCTGGCGGCAGGACACTGCGGGCGGCGGGCCGCCGGTACTGGATGTGCTGAGGAAATCCCGGCGCCGGGCAGCCTTGGAACAGCTTCCCGGCGGGCAAAAGGGACTTGGCCGCGGAGCCAGAGCAGCAAGGGTCAGGGGATCCATGAAGGTCCCGGGACACCGGCACGCCAGCGTGTCGGGCCGCCGCTGCATCATCGTCGATGACGTTCTCACCACCGGGGCCACACTTGCCGAAGCGGCGCGCGCCCTCCATCTCAGCGGAGCCGTTGTAGCCGGAGCCGTGGTCCTCGCAGCGACACGCCCGCCCGATTCAGCTGCCAGCGGACGGCAGTCCCCGGCAGGCGGCGGAAAGGCGCCTGTCTTAGAAAAAAATAAACGAAGAAAGGATGAATAACGGGTGTCTATGAACTAACGTCGGTTGTGGGTACCAAGAACAAGTTGTACCTTTCGATGGCGGCTCGGAAAGGGGCTCGACTGTCAATCAGATGGGCCTCTGGGAAGTGCCGTCGTCGTGTCACCGAAGTCATTTGGAGGGCACCATGGAGTTTATGATCAGCGGACGAAATCTGACGGTCTCAGACCGCTTCCGCGAATACGCCGGTGAGAAGATCTCGAAGATCGAATCACTGGGCGACAAGGTCCAGCGCGTGGATGCGAAGGTGTCCAAAGAAACGAACGCACGCCAGACCGGAGACCAACTTACCGTTGAGGTCACCGTTTTGGGCCGCGGACCGGTGATCCGGGCGGAAGCCAGCGCCGCAGACAAATTCGCTGCTTTTGACCTCGCTTACACCAAGCTGCTTGAGCGCCTCCGCCGTGCCAAGGACCGCAAGAAGGTCCACCACGGACGCCACACACCCAAGGCCGTACGTGAGGCAACTGCGTCGCTGGAACCGGCAAGCACCAGCGAACCCCTCTACGTCGAGGCAAGCCATCGAAGCGAGCCCCAGGCGGCGCCCGCTGAACGGTCGCCCTACGACGTGGACAACGACATTCCGGCCGGGGACTCCCCGGTGTTGATCCGCCGCAAAGTTTTCCCCGCGGCCTCGCTGAGTCTCGACGACGCCGTGGACAACATGGAGCTCGTGGGCCACGATTTCTACCTGTTTGTGGACAAAGCCACCAATACGCCTTCCGTCGTCTACCGCCGCCGCGGCTGGACGTATGGAGTTATTACCCTTGACCACGAATGCGAACCTGGGGACACCGTGGTGGAAGAGAAAATTCTTGCTTACCGTTCCGACGATCAGGCGGCCAAAGTCTAGGGTGGTTTCCACCCGTCACTGAAAGGACTGTTGTGCCAGCGACGCTGAGCCTTGACCAGGCCCGGCGGATCGCACTGGCAGCACAGGGACTCGACAAAGGACGGCCCACCGGACCCGTGACCTCACGGACGGTGGGCCGCACCTTTGCGCGGCTCCAGCTGGTTCAGATCGATTCCGTCAACGTACTGTCCCGCAGCCACTTCCTGCCGTTCTTTTCACGGCTGGGCAACTACGACCGCACCATCCTGCAGCGGATGTCCGGTACACACCCCCGGCGCATGATGGAGTACTGGGCCCACGAAGCCAGCTTCATCCGGCCGGAACTCTTCCCCGACCTTGTGATGTGGCAGAAGCGGACGTGGGTAGGGGCCGCCGGCAGGCTGGAGCCCGGACTGCGCGAGGATGTGACCGCCAAGATCCTTGATGTGCTGGCGGCAGGAAAGCCCCTGACCGCAGCTGAACTGACGGTGAAAATCGGGCACGTGGAGGAACGCAGCAGCGAGAACTGGGGGTGGAACTGGAACGCCGTGAAGAGGGTCCTGGAGGACCTTTTCCAGGAAGGCCTGATCTCTGCCGCGTCCAGGACGGAGCAGTTCGAACGGAAATATGCCCTTGCCACCCGGGTTGTACCCGACCGGCAGGCACTCGCAGAGGTTCCGCGGGATCCCGGGGCGGCCATGAACCGGCTGATTGACGCCGCAGCCCAGGCCCACGGAATTGGCACCGTGCGCTGTTTTGCCGACTACTTCCGCACACCGCTCAAAGCAGCGGCAGCCGCTGTGGACCAGCTGGTCGGTGACGGGAGGCTGCAGCCGGTTTCGGTGCGTGGTTGGGACCGGAAGGTCTTCCTGCACAAAGACGCCAGGCTGCCGCGGCGGGCTTCCGGGCGTGCCCTGCTGAGCCCCTTCGATTCCCTGGTGTTCGAACGGCGCCGGCTTGAGGAGCTGTTTGGGTTTCACTACAGGATCGAGATCTACACCCCCGGGCACCTGCGGCAGTTTGGGTACTACGTCCTGCCGTTCCTGCTGGGCGGCGCCCTGGTGGCGCGCGTCGACCTGAAAGCGGACCGGGCCGCGGGCAATCTGCTGGTCAGATCAGCATTTGGTGAGCCGGACGCGCCGCCGCACACCGCCGTCGAACTTGCCGAAGAGCTGGAACTGATGGCCGAATGGTTGGGGCTGGAAGACATCATTGTCAGCCCGGTGGGGGATCTGGCGGGGCCCCTCGCGGCAGCTCTCCGCCGCCGCGGCGGGGCTATCCGCTCTGAGGGAACACCGGCCGCGTGGCCTGTGTCTCTCCCGTAGACTAAAAACGCCAGAATTCGGCGGCATCAGACTGGGAGTATCTTCACGTGGCATCACTTATCGAAAAACTTCTCCGTACGGGTGACAAAAAAACCCTGCGGCAACTTCGGAACTATGCCGACTCCATCAATGCCCTCGAGGAATCGTTCCAGACCTTCACTGATGCCGAACTGCGCGAGGAGACCGACCGCCTGCGGGCCCGCCACCAGGACGGTGAGCGGCTGGATGATCTCCTGCCTGAGGCTTTTGCCGCGGTGCGTGAAGCGTCCTCGCGGACCCTCGGCATGCGTCACTTTGACGTCCAGCTGATGGGTGGCGCAGCACTCCATCTGGGCAATATCGCCGAAATGAAGACCGGTGAAGGCAAGACCCTCGTGGCCACAGCTCCCGCGTACCTCAATGCCCTTGCGGGCAACGGCGTGCACGTTATTACCGTGAACGACTACCTGGCCGAATACCAGTCGGACCTGATGGGCCGCGTCTACCGGTTCCTCGGTCTCACCAGCGGCTGCATCCTGTCTAACCAGGATCCGGCCGTGCGCCGCCAGATGTATGCCGCCGACATCACCTACGGCACCAACAACGAATTCGGCTTCGACTACCTCCGCGACAACATGGCCTGGGACAAATCCGAACTCGTCCAGCGCGGCCACAACTTCGCCATTGTTGACGAAGTGGACTCCATCCTCATCGATGAGGCCCGCACGCCGCTGATCATTTCCGGTCCCGCGCAGGGCGACACCAACCGCTGGTACAGCGAATTCGCCAAAGTGGTGCAGCGCCTGAAGGCGGGCGAAGACTACGAGACTGACGAGAAGAAGCGCACGGTGGGCGTTCTGGAAAGCGGCATCGAAAAGGTGGAGGACTACCTGGGCATCCAGAACCTCTACGAATCCGCCAACACCCCGCTGATCGGGTTCCTAAACAACGCCATCAAGGCCAAGGAACTGTTCAAGCGGGACAAGGACTACGTCATCCTGGACGGCGAAGTGCTGATTGTTGACGAGCACACCGGCCGCATCCTGGCCGGCCGGCGCTACAACGAGGGCATGCACCAGGCCATCGAGGCCAAGGAAGCCGTGGAGATCAAGGCTGAAAACCAGACCCTGGCCACGGTGACCCTGCAGAACTACTTCCGCATGTACACCAAGCTCTCAGGCATGACCGGCACAGCCGAGACCGAGGCCGCAGAGTTCATGAGTACCTACAAGCTGGGCGTGGTGGCCATCCCCACCAACCGGGACATGCAGCGCATCGACCAGGCGGACCTCGTGTACAAGAACGAGACAGTCAAATTCGACGCCGTCGTGCGGGACATTGCCGAGCGCCACGAAAAGGGCCAGCCGGTCCTCGTGGGCACCACCAGCGTTGAGAAGAGCGAATACCTTTCCCGGCTGCTGGCCAAGGAAGGCATCCGGCACGAGGTCCTGAACGCCAAGAACCACGCGCGCGAAGCGGCCATCGTGGCACAGGCGGGGCGTAAAGGTGCCGTCACCGTGGCCACCAACATGGCAGGCCGCGGCACCGACATCATGCTTGGCGGCAACGCAGAGTTCACCGCGGTGGCTGAATTGGCCAAGCGTGGCCTCGACCCGGAAGAGAATTCCGAAGAGTACGAGGCCGCATGGCCGGCCGCCCTGGAAGCCGCCAAACAGTCAGTCAAGGATGAACACGAGGAAGTTCTGAACCTCGGCGGCCTCTACGTCCTGGGCACGGAACGGCACGAATCCCGCCGCATCGACAACCAGCTCCGCGGCCGCTCCGGCCGCCAGGGCGATCCCGGCGAGTCACGCTTCTACCTGTCCCTGACCGACGACCTGATGCGGCTCTTCAACTCCGGTGCCGCCGAACGGCTGATGAACAGCTCCGTCCCGGACGACGTCGCCCTGGAATCCAAACTCGTGTCGCGGGCCATCGCGTCCGCGCAGGGCCAGGTTGAAGGCCGCAACGCAGAGCAGCGCAAGAATGTGCTGAAATACGACGATGTCCTGAACCGGCAGCGCGAAGCCATCTACGGAGACCGGCGCCGGATCCTGGAAGGCGACGACCTGCACGAGAAGGTGCAGTTCTTCGTCGAGGACACCATCACCGCCCTGATTGACTCGGCCACGGCCGAGGGCAACGGTGACGACTGGGACTACACGCAGCTGTGGACAAACCTGAAGACCCTGTACCCGGTCAGTGTCACCGCTGAGGAAATCATCGAGGAAGCCGGCGGCAAGTCCCGGCTCACCGTCGAGTTCCTCAAGGAGGAACTGCTCTCCGACGCCCGTTTGGTGTACCAGGCCCGCGAGGAAGCCATTGGGTCCGAGAGCATGCGCGAGCTCGAACGCCGGGTGGTGCTTTCCGTCATTGGACGTAAGTGGCAGGAACACCTCTACGAAATGGACTACCTGAAAGAAGGCATCGGCCTGCGTGCCATGGCCCAGCGCGACCCGCTGGTGGAATACCAGCGCGAGGGCTTTACCATGTTCCAGGCCATGATGGAGGCTATCCGCGAAGAGAGCGTGGGCTTCCTGTTCAACCTCGAGGTGGAAGTCACCCCGGCGCAGGACGTGGTGGTAGCAGACGCCGCCGGGGGCCACACAGAGCATGTTGAACCGCAGATTCACGCCGCAGGACTGGAAGCACCGGAAAAGCCGGCCCAGCTGCAGTACACGGCACCCGGCGAAGACGGGGCCTCCCAGACCCGCGTTGAAGGCCGCGCCTCGTCGAGGTCCGGCAACCCGGCCAAGGCCGCAGCGCAGGATGCCGCGAAACGCCAGACCAAGAAGAAGCGCCGCTAACCCCGGCAAACGGAAGTGCCCGGAGCTGACGCTCCGGGCACTTCCGTTTGCCGGCGCATTCCGCCTCAGCCAACCACAAATTCGGTGACCCGCCAGACCTGGTTGCCCTGTTCCAGCCGGACGGCGACTGCGCGTGCGCGGACATCGTCAACCACCACGGCACTTGCCTCGTAGATACCGGGGGCCACCGCACACGCCCGGACCGAACGGACCATGGAATTCCGGTGCAGCCGCGCCAGGGCCGGGGATGACGAGCGTGCCTGTTCGCGGCGGATCAGCATGGCGCGGTGCTGAAGCACGGCGAGGCAACGGGGATCGAGGCGGCGGGCCAACTGGTGGATGGGGCGGATTCCGGCGAGGACTTCCATGGCGGCCTGCACGGTACTTCGGGTGATAGCCAGGACTTCGGAGTTTTCGTCAGCAGCCCGAAGCTGCCGTCCGGGGGTGGCGGCCGGGCGCGAGGGAACCGGGCGGACTGCCGCCGCAGGGACTCCGTTGGCCCGCGCGGAGCGGATGGGCGTAACTGCGTTCATGTGATTCCCCTTAATTGGTGTGCCGATGAATGTCGGAACGTTGGTTATGCCGTGGACGGCGCCCTGAGGATCTGGCCAGGCAGGAGGACATCCGGGTTTTCGCCGATCTGGGCCTTGTTGGCTTCATACCAGCGTGGCCAGTGCAGGGCCACATCCACATCGGAGGCGGCAACTCCCAAGTGGCGGGCAGCTATATCCCACAGTGTGTCGCCAGCCAGGACGGTGACTTCCTGCCCTGCCGCTGGCGCGTCCTGGCTTGCGCGGACAGGCTGTGGTGCCAGGAGGCCGGGGTCGGCCACCGGTGGGCTGGGACGCCAATCGGGCCGGACCGCCGGCGGCGGAGCGTCGGCTGCAGGCGTGCCCTGGCCCGGCACCTGAGGGGCCTCCGACGGCGTGTGTTGCAGTTCGTTGCCGGTCAGCGGCTGGACAGTGGGGGACCACTGGGCCTGGACAGCGGCTTCCTGGGTGGGAACCCAGGCGGGTCCCGCAGGCGGCACGGCAGCATGGGCCATCGGCGCCGCGAGCAGCTGGGCCGACAATGCGGCCACCGCCAGTCTGCGCATGAAGGCCGGACACAGCCTGCCGGCCTGATCGGCAGCACGTCCCCTGCCGCAGCGGGCCAGGACCGCAACCACGATTGCTGCCAGGGCTGACATGATCCACCACGCCACGATGGCCAAACCTGCGGTTACTGCGACTGCCCCGAGCAGGTCATCGACGCCGGGTGACTGCCGGCGCGCTGCAGAGAGTTGCCAACGGTCCAGCAGGCCCATGCCCGTGAAGCAGAGAAACCCTCCCAGCAGCAGGATGGAGGCAGCCATGACCGCGTCTGCACGAAGAAGACGTCCCGTGCTGGGCTCCATGATGCTCCTTTATCATTCTAGTGATTTTGATGTCATTTGATGCTGTTTGATGTAGCTAAGTTTAGTTTGAAGCAGATCAGCATGGTTTGTCCAGAGACTGGAGGGAACTTGTTACTGGATTGACCGCCGGGAAAGCGGCCGCCTACGCTTGGCCCCATGCGTTGGGATGCACTCTTCAGTGACATGGAGGCTCAGTTTGCCGAAGAGGGCAAACTTGCGGTCGAGGCCGAGATTTCAGAGCGGGCACGAATTGACGCCGCATCCATCGGCCTTGCCGACAGGCTGCGGGGTGGCATGGGTACGCAGATTGCTGTCCACCTCGATTGCGGACGGACGTTCGAAGGGGCGCTCAGCCATGCAGGCGCTGACGCCCTGGTCCTGGATGAAGCACGCCACCAGGTCCTCATTCCCTACGGGGCAGTGGCACGATATTCCGGTTTGGGGCGGACTTCCGTGTCTGAGCCCTCGCAAGTGCGGCGGCGGATCGGGCTGGCGCACGCCTTGCGCGGGCTTGCCCGCGACAGGGCGGGTGTCACGGTGGTGCTGCGGCATGTGCAGTCGCGGGACACCGGGCTG
This sequence comes from Arthrobacter sp., assembly GCA_023264815.1. GTDB lineage: Bacteria > Actinomycetota > Actinomycetes > Actinomycetales > Micrococcaceae > Arthrobacter. The sequence continues at coordinate 129,450 of JAHFUZ010000007.1, forward strand.
ACCGGAGTGATCGACAGGGTTGGTGCAGATTTCCTTGACCTGGCACTGGTCAGCCCGGGGGAGGCCCGGCGGCCATCGCACGTACGGCAGATTGCCACCGTTCCCTTTGGCTCCCTGGGGGCGGTCCGGTCATGGAACACCGGGGAGATGTAGGTCAGCCCTGTTTCGCCTTGGCTTCCTGGATCATGCGGCTGGCCTCGGCGTAACGCTCCTCGATGTACTGCTCCAGCATCTTTTCCTCAACGCGCCACTGGCCCCTCCCGCCAACCTGGATGGCTTTGAGTTCCCCGCTGCGGACCAGCGCGTAGGCCGCCGGTGAGTTGATCTGGAGCTGCTCCGCGACGTCGGCGAGGGTGAGGAATCTGGGCATGAGTCCATTTTGCCACTTGGGATGGCATCTGGTGTGGTTATCCACAGTTTGATGTTATTTGGGCTTTTGACTTTTGTTCCGGGGTCCATGCCGCCACAATGAGGTGTCCGGGCGCAGCCGCCGCCTGGCTGAGCTAGGGGGAGACCGGTATGAGCCAAGATGCAGGAACCGCGGGTGCCAGGCTGAAACCGCCATCATGGAAGGATCCGCGGCTGCTGGTGGGGGTCCTGTTGGTGCTGGCCTCAGTGGTGGGGGTGGTCTCCCTGGTTGGCAGCGCTGACCAGACCACCGAGGTGTACGCTGCCCGTGACTCCATTGCCGTCGGCGAAAAGCTGACCGAGGACAACGTCGTCCGGGCGAAGGTACGCCTTGGGGACAGCGAAGAGCACTACGTCACCGTGGCGGCAGGGCTGCCCGAAGGCCTTGTTGCCGTACAAAGAATAGGCAAGAGCCAGCTGGTCCCCAAGGAAAGCCTGGGCACGGTGGATGCCCTGGACCGCAAACCCGTGGCCGTGACCGTCGATGAGCCGCTTCCCCCGCAGGCGGTGGCCGGTACCCGGGCGGACGTCTGGGTGGCCCTGCCCGATGCAAGGAATGGTTTCAGCGAACCGAAGCTGCTGCTGCCTGGCGCGGAAATTGCCCAAGTGACTGCCGGCTCCACAGCCTTGGGTTCCTCCCGCAGCACTGTGCTGATGGTGCTGGTGGCGGACAGCCAGATGCCGTCCATTCTCGGCGCGCAGGCCAACCAGGCAAAGATTTCCGTTGTGTGGAACCCGGGCGGTGGCACGTCGTGAGTATCCCGGTGGTGACCGTTGGCCAGGCCCAGGAGGACGTCGTCGGCGGTTTGGAGGGGCTTCACGGACCCGTCACTGTGGTCCGGCGCTGCGCCGAACTGACCGAGCTGTTGGCTGCCTGCCAGAGCGGGCTGGCGCGCGCGGCCGTGGTGGCGGATGGGTCCGAGGGGCTGACTGCCTCCCTGGTCGACCGGCTCGGAGCGGTTGGCGTCGCGATCATTGCCCTGACCGACAATGCGGACGAGGCGGCCAGGCTCCGCAGCATTGGCGTGGCGTCGGCCCTGACCGGGGTTGAATCGGCTGCGCTGGCCGGCAGGATCGCCGATGCCGTTTCGCAGTTGACCGGCACCGCACAGGGTGGCACCCACGGGACCGCGCTCGGCGATACAAGTGCCGCGCTGCGGCAGCTCCCGGCCGAACCGGCTGACGCCCCGCGTGCCTCCGGGACCGGCAGGATCATCGCTGTTTGGGGGCCCGCAGGCTCACCCGGGCGGACCTTCGTCGCAGCAAATATGGCGGGGGAGTTGGCAGCGGAGGGCCAGTCCGTGCTGCTTGTTGATGCGGACAGCTACGGCGCCAGCATTGCGGCAGTGCTGGGCCTGCTGGACGAATCTGCCGGACTTGCCCAGGCATGCAGGCTGGCTGACCAGGGACTGCTGGACGCCGACGCGCTGGCTAAGATTGCCATGCCCGTCACCACCAAACTCGGAACGTTCAGGGTCCTGACCGGGATCACCAGGGCGGACCGGTGGACTGAACTCCGGGCAGCAGCCCTGTCCCTGGTCCTGGACCGTGCCAAGGAGATCGCCGACGTCGTGGTGGTGGATACCGGTTTCTGCCTGGAGGCCGATGAGGAACTGAGCTTCGACACGATGGCGCCCCGCCGGAATGCTGCGACGCTCCGCAGCCTGGAGCTGGCTGACACGGTGTTCGCCATCGGCGCCGCTGACCCAGTGGGCGTCCCCCGGCTGGTCCGGGGGCTGGCCGAGTTGGAAATCGCCGTTCCCCATGTGGCGCCGGTAGTGGTGTTGAACAAGGTGCGGGCCTCAGCTGTGGGCAGATCTCCGGAGCGCCAGCTGCGGGACGCCTGGGAGCGGTACGGTCCAGGGCCCTCCCTGGCAGGGTTCCTGCCGGCGGACAGTGCTATGGCGGACGCGGCGCTTCTGAGTGGGTCCCTGCTCCTGGAGGCTGCCCCCGAGTCCAGGATCCGGCGCGCGATCGCCGATTTGGTTTGTGCACCTGCCCAGCGATCGGCAAAATCCTCTGTATTTTCTTCCACCACAAGGCGCCGGGTAAAGGATTAGGCTCGCCGTAGGAGCTGCAACGGTGCAGCATCAACTTTGTGTGATGGAGGCGTTTGTCGATGTCGTCAGGATCCAGCGTAGAGGATCAGTCCGTGGCTCTCGGGGACCGGGAAGGGTTCCTGGGGGATTACTATCAGCATCTGGCTGAGGAGGATGCCCGGAGTTACTCACAGGACGTGCTGGCGAACCGCGCTGAGACCCACCGTGGCATTGCGGCCAACCGCCGGCCGGGCCAGGCAAAAGTCGCAGTCGTCAACGAGCAGGACAGCAGCGTTGTATACGTTGTTACCGATGACATGCCGTTCCTCGTGGACTCGGTCAATGCCGAACTCGTCCGCCAGCATGCCGCCATCCGCCTGGTAACCCACCCGCTGTTTGTGGTTACACGGAACCGCTCAACGGGAGACCTGGTCAAAGTGGACCGGGTGCCCGCCCACATCGGGATCTCCAGCGGTGACACTGCTGCGATGCCCCTGATGTCCCACCTCATTGCCCAGGGCGACAACACGTCCCATATGGAGTCGTGGATCGCAGTGGAGATCAACCGTGTGCCTGACACAGTGCACGCGTCACTGCTGGAGGGCCTGGAGCGGATCCTCGCTGACGTTCGCGCAGCCGTCGAGGACTGGCCCAAGATGCGGAACAAGGCCATGCAGATCTCGGCCAGCCTGGACCAGGTGGCCAACCCCGCCCAGATCGCCGAGCTTAGGCAGGCACAGGATCTGCTTCGCTGGCTCGACGACGGCAATTTCACCTTCCTCGGCTACCGCGAGTACGACCTCGTGAACATCGACGGCGAAGACGTGCTGGAACTGCGCGAAGACAGCGGGCTCGGGCTGCTCCGCGCCAAGGCCGGCGCTCCGCATCTTCAGCACCTGACAGACACCGGCCGGAAGAAGGCCCGCGAGAAGCGGGCCCTCGTGATCACCAAGGCGAACTCACGCTCCACCGTCCACCGGCCCGCTTACCTTGACTACGTGGGCGTCAAGAGCTTCGACGCCATGGGCAACGTTAACGGCGAGCGCCGCTTCATTGGCCTCTTCGCCACGAGCGCCTACGCCGGATCCGTCCGTGATATCCCCATTGTCCGCGAAAAGGTGGATGCGGTGCTCGGGCAGGCGGGGTTCCCGCCGGATTCCCACTCCGGAAAGGACCTCTTGGGCATCCTCGAGACCTACCCGCGTGACGAGCTTTTCCAGATCGAGGTTGATGACCTGGCGGCTACGGCGTCCGGCATCCAGCGGCTGCAGGAGCGCCGCCGGACCCGGCTGTTCCTGCGGCCGGACATCTATGGCCGGTTTATGTCCGCGCTGATTTATTTGCCCCGCGACCGGTACACCACCAATGTCCGGCTTCGCATCGAGGAAGAGCTGCGGTCCACGTTCCAGGCCGAAAGCATCGACTATGAAGCCAGGATGACCGAGTCCGCCCTCGCCCGGCTCTTTTACCGGATCCGCCTGCCTAAAAACGCCGATGTCAGCCACATCAACACCGAAGAACTTGAACGGCGGCTGGTCCGGGCCGCCCGTTCGTGGAGCGAGGGCATCGCGGAGGTGCTGCGGGACGGCGGGGCTGACCAGCAGTCCGCCGAGCTGGCCGCGATCTGGTCCGAGGCTTTTCCGGCCGGGTACCGGGTGGATTATGAGGTAGAGGATGCGCTGGAGGACATTGCCCGGTTCGAGAAGTACGGGGCTGAAGCGGAGCGGGCTACGGGCGCAGCGCAGGAGCGGCCCGGAGTCCACGTCTACCTGCCCAAGGGTGCGGGGGAGGACCTGGAGGAAGACGCCCGGGTCAAGCTGTACATGCTCGAGCCCAAGAGCCTGAGCCAGATCCTGCCGTTCTTCCACAACCTGGGGCTGGAAGTTCTCGACGAACGGCCCTTTGAAATCGAGACGGCGGACCGCCGTGACTTCTTTCTCTATGACCTCGGGCTGAAATACCCCGCCGGCGTGGACCCCCTCGCCACGGGCCAGCTGCTCGGTGACTCTTTTGGGGCTGCGATCTCCGGCGCGGTGGAATCGGACAGCCTGGACCGGCTGGTGCTGCGGGAGGGGATGCACTGGCGCCAGATCACGGTCCTGCGTGCCTACGCGCGGTACATGCGGCAGATGGGGAACACGAACTCGGTGGGCTTTATGGCGGACACCCTGCTCGCCAACCCTGATGTCACAAAGGCCCTGACGGCGTTGTTTGCTGCCCGCTTCGATCCGGCGCTGTCAGACGACGCCCGCGCCGCCGCCCAGCAGCGGGTCCGTGCCGAGCTTTCGGCCGCCATTGACGAGGTGGCAACGCTCGACGCCGACCGCGTCCTGCGCACGTTCGCCAACCTTATTGAGGCCACGTTGCGCACCAACTACTACCAGGACAAACCGCACCTGAGCTTCAAACTCGATCCCGCGAGGATTGAGGGGCTGCCGTTCCCGCGGCCGATGTTCGAAATCTGGGTCTATTCGCCCCGCGTAGAAGGTGTGCACCTGCGGTTTGGCAAGGTGGCCCGCGGCGGCCTGCGCTGGTCTGACCGGCGGGAGGACTTTCGCACCGAGATCCTTGGCCTGGTGAAGGCACAGACCGTCAAAAACGCCGTGATTGTTCCTACCGGTGCCAAGGGCGGATTCTTTGCCAAGCGGCTCCCCGATCCCACCGCGGACCGGGCAGCCTGGCTGGCTGAGGGCACGGAAAGCTACAAGACATTCATCCGGGGCATGCTGGACCTCACTGACAACCTCGTGACCGGGGGTGGGCAGGAGACTGTTGTGCCGCCGTCGAACGTTGTCAGGCACGACGACGACGATTCCTACCTCGTGGTGGCGGCGGACAAGGGGACGGCCACGTTCTCGGACATCGCCAACGGGCTGGCAGCGGAGTACGGCTTCTGGCTGGGTGACGCGTTCGCCTCGGGCGGCTCGGTGGGCTATGACCACAAGGCCATGGGCATCACAGCCCGCGGTGCGTGGGAATCGGTCAAACGCCACTTCAGCGAGCTGGACGTGGATACCCAGACCCAGCCGTTCACGGTGGTGGGCGTGGGCGACATGTCAGGTGACGTGTTCGGCAACGGCATGCTGCTGTCCCGCCACATCCGGCTGGTCGCAGCCTTCGATCACCGCCACATCTTCCTTGACCCTGCACCGGACGCGGAAACGTCCTTCGTGGAGCGGCAGCGGCTCTTTGAACTGCCCCGGTCGTCCTGGGATGACTACAACAAGTCCCTCATCAGCGACGGCGGCGGTGTGTACGCGCGCCAGGTGAAGTCCATTCCGGTCTCGCCACAGGTCCGCTCCGCACTGGGGCTGCCGGAGGGAACTACAGAAATGAGCCCGCCGGAGCTCCTGCGGGCCATCCTGCTGGCTCCCGCCGACCTGCTCTACAACGGCGGGATCGGGACCTATGTGAAGGCAAGCAGCGAGTCCAATGCCTCGGTGGGGGACAAAGCCAATGACGCCATCCGCGTGGACGGCAAGGACCTGCGGGTCAAGGTGGTGGGTGAAGGCGGAAACCTGGGCATGACCCAGCGCGGCCGCATCGAGGCAGCGCTCCAGGGCGTCATCCTGAACACTGACGCGATCGACAACTCCGCCGGCGTGGACTGTTCAGACCATGAGGTCAACATCAAGATCTTCGTGGACCGGATGGTGGCCGCAGGCAAGCTGTCGCAGGAGGAACGGGCAGGTTTCCTCGCATCGATGACCGACGAAGTGGGCAGGCTGGTCCTCGAGGACAACGTAGACCAGAACATCCTGCTCCTGAACGACCGGCAGCGCGTGGCCGAGTGGAGCCCCAGCTATGAGCGGTTGATGGACTGGCTGGAGAAGTCCGCCGACCTGAAGCGTGACCTTGAGGCGCTCCCCAGCACGGAGACGCTCCACGAGCGGCTTGGCCAGGGCCAAGGCCTGACTTCCCCGGAGCTTTCGGTCCTGGCTGCCTACGCGAAGATCGAGCTCGCCACGGCGCTGCGGGAAAGCGACCTGGCGGATGATCCGTGGTTCCGTGCCACCCTGCGCGCCTACTTCCCGGCGCAGCTCCGGGAAAGGTTCGATGCTGAACTGGACACCCATCCGCTGCGCCGCGAGATCATTGCCACCGTGGTGGCCAACGACATGATCAACCTGGGCGGCATCACGTTCGCGTTCCGCACCATGGAGGAAACGTCGGCCACGGAAGTGGCCGTGGCCAAGGCCTTTGTGGCGCTGCGGGAGATCTTCGAACTGAACGTCATGGTGGACGAGCTGAACAGCCTGCCGGCCTCGTTCCCCACCGAGCACTGGAGCGAGGTGCACCTGGACATCCGCCGCATCCTTGACCGCGCGGTCCGGTGGCTGCTGGCCCAGGGTGGCAGCTCACGCCCCATCGCCGACATCGTGGCTGAGTTCAAGCCGCTCCTTGACCCGATGCGTGGCCGGCTGCTGGAGTACCTCCGCGGTGACGACCGCGACCGTGTGGCCGGGTGGCTGGAGAAGGCCCGTGGCTGGGAACTGCCGGAGGACCTCGGCGTCCGGTGGGCGGAGCTCTTCGAGAGCTTCGTGCTGTTGGACATCGCCAAAATCGTGCACGCGCGGAAGGAATCCGTTGAAGAGATCGCGTCCGTCTACTACACAGTGTTTAACCGGTTCCACGCCGATGGCCTCCTGGAGCGGATCAGCAGCCTGCCCCGCCAGGACCGCTGGCAGGCGCTGGCCCGCGCTGCCCTCCGGGATGACCTGTATTCAACCGTTTCAGACATGACGACGGCGGTGCTTGAGTCGACGGGGTCCGGGGACTCCGCCGAGAACCGGCTGAAGGACTGGGAAAGCCAGAATGCCGAACAGCTGGGAAGGGCAAAGACCATGTTTGATGAGGTCAACGCGCTCGAAGCCGACGACATGGCCTCACTGTCGGTAGCATTGAGGCTCTTGAGGTCAATCGTCCGACGCTAGGAATTCCCGGCGTCGCAACTGGAGGTGCAGTGGCAATCTTTACGGACCCCATCAGGGAACACGCTGATTTTGGGCCGGGCGATGCCGAATGGCTGCACCTCTTGGTGGGCGACTGGCAGATGGTGGCGGACCTGGCGTTCGCTGACCTGGCGCTGTGGTTCCCGCACCCGGACCATGGGTACGTGGCGCTTGCACACGTCAGGCCCTCCACCACGCACACTGTCTTCCACGGCGACTTTGTGGGCGAACCCATCCGGACTGACTTGCAGCCGCTGGTGGACAAGGCATGGGCGAGCCGGACCATCGAGCGGTCCAGCGAGACCAACTGGAGCTCGGACATGGCCTTGCGGGTGGAGGCCGTGCCCATGGTCCGCAACGGCCGGACACTGGCCGTGGTAACCACGCACATGGACCTGTCCAGTTCCAGGATGCCGTCCCGGCTTGAGCTGACGTACCGGCAGTGCGCCTACGATCTGCTCCGGATGGGGACGTTGGGGCTGTGGCCTGATTTTGCCTCGCCCACGGGCTCACGCCGTGGTGCCCCGCGCGTGGGGGACGGGCTTATCAGGCTTGATGCCGAAGGGATTGTGCAGTACGCCAGCCCCAATGGCGTCTCTGCGTTCCGGCGCCTCGGCGACGGCGAGTCGCTGGAAGGCAGGTCGTTGGCCGAAGTGACCGCCAGCCTGCTGAAGGACCGGCGCATGGTGGACGAGACCCTGCCCTTGGTTGTCACGGGACGGATGCCGTGGCGCAGCGAGATTGAATCCCGTGGCGTCAGCCTGTCCCTGCGGGCCATTCCGCTGCGGGACGAGCACCAGCGCTTTGGCGCGCTGGTGCTGTGCCGCGATGTTTCCGAGCTGCGGCGCCGGGAGATGGAGTTGGTCACCAAGGACGCCACCATCCGGGAAATCCACCACCGGGTGAAGAATAACCTTCAGACCGTGGCAGCCCTGCTGCGCATGCAGTCCCGCCGGATGGTCAGCGACGAAGCCAAACAGGGCCTGGAGCAGGCCATGCGGCGGGTGGCCACCATCGCCCTGGTTCACGAGACCCTGTCCCAGGGCCTGGCGCAGAGCGTGGACTTCGACGAACTGATCGGCCGCCAGTTCAGGCTTTCGGCAGAAGTCGCCTCGCCCTCCCAGCAGGTCAAGACCGAGCGGTCCGGGCTTTTCGGTGAGCTTCCCAGCGACTTCGCCACCCCGCTGGCCCTGGTGATCAACGAACTGGTGACCAACGCCGTCGAGCATGGACTCGAAGGCCGCGCAGGAACTGTGTGGCTGATCGCGGACCGGTCCGAGGAGGAGGACGGTGAGGAACTCCTGACCGTCACCATCGCCGATGATGGCGTGGGCCTGCCGGACACTCCGCATGTGGAGGGGCTGGGGCTGCAGATTGTCCGGACCCTGGTGACCAGTGAGCTGGGTGGGACCATCCAGTGGCACCCGCGTGACGGAGGGGGAACGGCCGTCCAGATCCGGCTCAGCCTGAACTCCCGGTAGGGATGTGGTTTAACGGCGATGGCCGCGACCCGGAAGGGGTCGCGGCCATCGCCTCATATGCAAGCCGTGGGGTGCTGGTGTCCTGACAGGCTCAGGGGCGCGGGGGCTCTGCTGTCCGGAAAACAGGACTAGGAGGCGCGGCGCGCCCTGGCGGCCCTGCGCTTGAGAGCGCGGCGCTCGTCTTCGCTCATGCCGCCCCAGACGCCGGCGTCCTGGCCGGACTCAAGGGCCCACTGAAGGCACGTGTCAACTACCGGGCAGCGGCGGCAAACGCTCTTGGCTTCCTCAATCTGGAGGAGGGCAGGCCCGGTGTTTCCGACAGGGAAAAACAGTTCCGGGTCCTTTTCGAGGCACGCTGCGCGGTTACGCCAATCCATGCTGATCAGTTGCTCCAATTCTGGGACGAGCCGATTGTGAAATTATTCACTAGGGGCTACAAAGGAAAGGGGCCCAGCGGGGCCCCATCGGTCATCTCCATCAAGATTGTCATGTTAACGCTGTGTAAACAAGGGGTAATACAGCTTGAAATCCCCGGATTCCTGAGCGATACATCACATCCGTGTTGCCGACCCCCACCACTGTCCGACTATCTCCGGTATGGTGCCAGTGTGTCAAGAGCCCCCCACAACCCTTCCGCTCCGCTGCCCGAACCTTCCGACGGGACGCCGGCTTCCCCGGGCGTCCCGGGCGCCGGTGCCGGGGCGGGCACCGGTCCTGTCCCTGCCGCAGCGCCGTCCGCTGAGCGTCCCCGTGGAATTGTGGTGATTGCGCTGATAGTGGCTGCTGAGGCCACGGCCCTCCTGGTTGCCGCAGGCTGGTACGGCTACGAACTCGTGACTGGAGCTCCGGTGCTGTCGTTCTGGGGCGCGGTTTTCACCCTCGGCCTGCTGCTGGCCTTTTCTGCGTGGCTCTACTCGGTGGGACACTTTCTTTTCCGGGGGCGGCGGTGGACGCGGGCCGCGGCCTTGGTGGCCCAGCTGTTCGTCCTCACCATCGGGTTTCCGACTCTTACCGCGGGTGTGGTGTGGGCCGGCGTGGCCATGCTCCTGCCGGCGCTGACGGCCATCGTGCTGCTATTCGACAAACGTGTAATCAGTTACGCCTCCCAGACGGGCGGGTTGCCGCCGGCCCTGTAGCCGGGTGAGCTCATGGTGTGGCGTGCGGAGCCGCCCAGCCAAGCTGCGCCGCCATGGCGCGGCCATTCTGGATGACCACGCTGCGGCCCGGCGGAGGATTGGGTTCCACCTCGAAGCGCACTCCGAAGAGATCACCGTCGAGGAAATTTCGGGGTGCGATCAGGATGCCAGTGCCCAGGTTGCGTGCCTGAAGGGCAAGTGGAACACGCTGCAGGAGTGTTGGGCTGTACCCGGCAGTCATCACCACGGTGGTTCCGAGGGCATTGAGTTCGGCGAGATGCCGATTGACGTCGTAGGGCAACAGGTCCGCATCGTCCACCAAGGCCACGGATCCCTTAGCGAGTTTGCCGGCTGCCGCCTGGTCTGCCAGGCCGGACCAGTAGGCCGCGGGCTCGGTGAGAGTGTCCGGCTGGAGCCACGGCCCGGCGTCCGGGTTGAGGAGAGGCAGGACCCGGAGGAACGAGGACTTTCCGGACGAGGGTCCGCCCAGCACGCTGAGGACTCCGCCAGCTGGCACCCGGACCGAGACCGGCCCGAGTTCATCACCGCCTACGCCTACCTGGAAGAGGTCCCGCGCACGTCCGGAGGCAAGCACCGGTCGAGGGGAAGGATCCCCGTCTGTGAGGATGTGGACGGCGGGTGCCAAGGCCGGCAGAGGCTCGATGCGGAACGGCCGGGTTGCCGGAGCCGGCGTCCCAGCTGATAGGGACGCGGTGGTATCAGTGCCGGGGGATCTGGCGGTGTAGACCTGGCACACGGCTGTCCGACCGCCAGTCATGGCTCCCATCGCCACCCCCCGGCCTGCCACCTGTGCTGTCTGCGGCAATTTCGGCCACGCAATGCGGCTTTCTTCGGTTGATCCGGCGGGGAAGTAGACGCGGTTAGGGATGGCTGCGAAGAATCTGGAAGTGACGAGTTCCCGTTGGCCGGAAATGATCACTGTGATGCCGGCCCGGCTGCCGTCCCGGACCAAGTCATGTACGATGTCCTCGGCCCAGGCCAGCGGGCCGGCGCGAAAGGCCGAAGCCCAGGAACCCCAGCCGGAGATCACCAGGACCAACGGTGTGGCTTCGGCCGTGGTGTGGGCCAGCCTGTGGGTCTGCTCCTGTGCCATCCGCTCCAGGATGCGGACCGCCCGGCGCAGCTCATGCAGTCCGGCCCGGGCCCCTACCCGGCGGTGCGAGGCCAACCCTGCGAAGGCGCTGTCCGGATCCAGGATGTAGAGGTGGGATTCCTGCGGGTGGACAGCAATCTTGTGGACGGCCAGACCGGTCGCCTCGGCTGCACCGGATCCCGGTCCACCCACGAGGCCCACGTGACCATGCAGGGCAGGTTCCCACGAGAGCGGAGCTGTTCTCTGTTCCAAGGGCAGGTCCAGCAAGCCCAGAACGACCGACCGGGCGCCCGGGCTGACAGAGTCCCGCTCCGGCGCGGTGGCGGGCTCGGAAAGGACCCGGGGAAGTGCGGCCGCGACCGGCTTCCGGACTGGGGCGCCGCCCATGGCATCCCACAATGCGGACGTGGAAGCAGCAAGTGGCGCGGCGGCCTGGGCCGGCGTGGACTTGGCACCTGCAGGTCCCTCATCACCATGCACGTGTGCCGCGTTGATGAACTGAGCGGCCGTGAAGATGCGGAGTCCGGCGGGTTCGGAGGACGCGGCCGGTGCCATCAGCGAGCAGGCCTGGAACTCGACCGGGGGTTCTGTGCCACGCGCCAGGTAGGCCCGTCCGGGGGCATCCACGCTGATTCCCGCGGCCTCCTTCGAATTGATGATGTCCAGGGACTCTGTCTCCGACTGGACACGCAGCGCCACACTTGTTGTGACGTTGGCGCGGATATCGGCTGTCAGCGCTCCCTGCGGGCGTTGCGTGGCCATAACGAGATGGATCCCCAGCGAACGGCCGATGGCAGCGATCCTCATAAGTTCACTGAGGGCTTCGGGAGCGTCTTCCACGAGCATCCGGAATTCGTCGATGACAACCACGAGGTGGGGCAGCGGCGCAGCATGGCCCTCCGGACTGCTCCGGTAGGACTTTAGGTCGGGTGCCTGCACGTCCGCCAGGGCCACTTCACGGAACCGGACTTCGGCGCGAAGGGACTGCAGTGTCCGGTCCAGTTCGTGGCTGCTGAGGTCGGTCAGCATCCCCACACAGTGCGGCAGCCCGGTGAGCGGGCCCAGTCCCGATCCGCCTTTAAAGTCCACAAACAGGAAGTTGATGCGGTCCGGTGGGTAGCTGAGCGCCAAGGCCGCAGCCAGGCTGCGGAGGAGCTCGGACTTACCGGAACCCGTGGTGCCCGCAACCAGCAGGTGGGGTCCGTCGGTCTGGAGATCCAGTGTTATGGCACCGTCCCGTCCCAGCCCAACGGGGACCGCAAGGCCTGGCAGGTGGCTGTTTACCGACCAGCGGCGGGCCGTTTCATCTTGGGAGGCAGGGACAGCTGCCTCAAGCCCGCAGGACAGCGGAATGCTGTCGCCTGGCTCGCCGGGATTGCCGGCACTCTTTGCCAGCCGGCGGCAGAATCCGTCGAAGACCTCGGCTGGTGCCAGGTCCGGCACGAACCGGAGGCAGTCCGTTCCCGTATCGAAGCTGGCCATGCGCTTATCGAGTTTGACATCCGCCGTGAAGGGCGCGCCGTTGCCGTCCTGTAGCTGAATGACTTGCCACTCATGCCGCAGGGCCGTACTGATGATGGCGGGCGTTTCCCCTCCGCCGCCGAGGAAAATGAGTACGCCGTGTGACCGGGACGAACCGTAGCCCCGCGCCATCTGTGTCCCCAGGTGTTCGGCCTGGCAGGACAGCGTGACGCCTGGCAGATACCGCGCAGCATAAGGCAGCCGGTCGGCCCTTCCGTAGACCAGCACGCTGGTGCACCTGCCCAGGGGGTAGCCGGTCATCTGCATCAGGAGCGAGCGCACCAGTCCTTCGACCGCGTCACGCGGCCCGCGGACGGAAGTGAAGGATCTCGAAGGATCCAGAGTTACCGGCAACATGCCGGCTGAGGGAACTGCCCGGCCCGGATCGGGCGGATCAAAGCAGAGGTTGGCAGGCTGCGCCGCCTGGCCCAGCCGCAACCAGATGCCCTTCCCGGTATAGGGGGCAGCCTTGTCCTTTCCTCCAGCACCTCCGACGGTCAGGGCGGACAGCGGCGGGGCGGCCCGCCGTCGTCGTTCCTGGTCTTTGGAGACAGCGGCATGGACCGCTGCTGCCAGCTCGCGGCGTTGCCGGCGCCCGCCGATGACCGGCACCAGGATGGAGGCGGCGGAAACAGCGGTGAAGGCAAGGAACATCCACATTCCTGTGACGACGGCAAGGCCAACGCCGAGAATCACAGGGAGGACAGCTGTGAGCACCAGCGCCGCGCGGTTCACCGGCTCCTGGTGGCGGCTGACGATCAGTGGCTGGTGGACATCGCGCCCTGCCTGGTCGAGTGGGCTGCCGGGCTGCTCTAGGAAGACGAGTGACATGGTGGAGTTGCCGCACCCGATGGAGGATTGGGTCGAAACCGCGGCGCACCGGCGGCGCTCGCCATCCACTTCAGTGCCATTGGCACTGCCCAGGTCCTCAATGGTGATGGCGGTCTCGGTGACTACCAGCCGTGCGTGGGCCCGTGAAAGGTTGGGATCGGGAATGACGATGTCGGCAGTGCTGCGACCGATGATGTACGTTCCCCGCCGCAGGGGAATCAGCAGTCCTGCGCCGGGTCCGCTGTTCACGGCAAGGGCCAGCGTGGCGGGAGGTTCCTCGGGGCGCAGCCGGGTTCGCCTCGCGCCGGTGTCCGCTTCATCGACAAGGACAGCTCCGTTGGCCAAGGGAGGCGCGCCGATCGTAAGGTCGCTGACGGGCAGGCCGCACACGGTCACCTTTCCTGCACTGAACCTGGCTCTAAGCGCCGCCTGCAGCTCGGCGCCGGGAGTTCCGTACTGACCGTCGATGGTCAGCTCCACGGGTTGGTCCTGCAGAGCTGCGCCCGGGCCGCGGACGAGCGTGCAGTGCAGCAGCATGATGTGAAAGTCCTTCCGGTTCGCTCATGTCAAAGCTAGCTATCGGGGTGGCCGGTGTCGCCGGATGGGTTGCCCTATGTGGATAAGCACAGAGGCCTCCCCGGAGCCCGCACACCGGCAGCCGCTACGAGGCGCACGACGGCGGGCTGTGCGAGGCGGGGGAGCAGCGGCGGATTAGTGCCTGCCGGGTGAGGGAGCTGACCCGCCGGATTAGGAGGTCACGACGGGGTCTCGGGTAGGCTGGTTCAGCAGACAATGCGCAACATTGCGCTGCCCGCTTTCGAACCAGGAGATTTTGTGACCGCTGACCTCGTCATCGTAGGGTCTGGCTTTTTTGGCCTGACAATCGCAGAACAGGCCGCCACTGAGCTCGGCTTGAAGGTGGTTGTCCTCGACCGCCGCCACCACATTGGTGGAAACGCCTACAGCGAAAAGGAGGAGCAGACCGGGATTGAGGTGCACCGCTACGGCGCGCACTTGTTCCACACCTCCAACGAGCGGGTGTGGGAGTACGTGAACCGCTTCACCACTTTCACGAACTACGTCCACAAGGTCTATGGTGTGCACAAAGGCGAGGTTTACTCCCTGCCCATCAACCTGGCGACGATCAACCAGTTCTTCCGTGCGAACCTGACTCCGGGCCAGGCCCAGGCGCTGATCCAGGAACAGGCCGGCGAGCTCGCCGGGACCGATCCGCAGAACCTGAACGACAAGGGCATCCAGCTCATCGGCAGGCCGCTGTACGAGGCATTCATCAAGCACTACACCGGCAAGCAGTGGCAGACCGATCCCAAGGACCTGCCCGCCGGCATCATTTCGCGGCTCCCGGTGCGGTACAACTACGACAACCGGTACTTCAACGACAAGTACGAGGGTCTGCCGACCAACGGGTACACGGCGTGGATCGAGAAGATGGCCGAGCACCCGAACATCGAGGTCCGGCTGAACACCGACTTCTTCGACGACTCGCACGAGTACAGCAAGAATAAAGTTGTGGGCAACATTCCGGTGATCTACACGGGCCCTGTTGACCGGTATTTCGACTTCGCTGAAGGCGACCTGTCCTGGCGGACCATTGATTTCGAAGAAGAGGTTCTTGACGTTGGGGACTTCCAGGGAACCTCAGTGGTGAACTACAACGACGAGGATGTTGCCTACACGCGCATCATCGAACCGCGCCACTTCCACCCTGAGCGGGAGTACCAGACCGAGAAGACCGTCATTATGCGCGAATTCTCCCGGGCCGCAGAAAAGGGCGATGAGCCCTACTACCCCATCAACACTGCCTCGGACAGGGAACGGCTGCTCAAGTACCGCGACCTTGCCGCTGCCGAAAAGGATGTCCTGTTCGGCGGCCGGCTTGGAACCTATAAGTACCTTGACATGCACATGGCCATTGGCTCGGCCCTGACCATGTTTGACAACAAAATCCGCCCGCACTTCGAAAGCGGCGCTGCACTCGAAAGCGGAGGCGTTGACGCGTGAGTGAAGCGCCGGACTGGGAGACCCTCCAGCGGGTAATCTTTCCTCCGGAGTCCGGGGTGGACACAATGTCCCTCTATGCCGATGCCGGCCCGGCAGCAGGCGTGCGCATCAGGGAAAGCGACGAATTTGCGCGCAATCCGAAGCGCGCAGAAGACAAGCTGCACCTCGTTGGCTCAAGTCCACGCGAGGTGCACTTCGACGACGTGTTATCACGGCACTCGATCAGGGTGCGCGCAGGCGAGCAGTTGTCACTGGGCTCATATTTTAATGCTTTTCCGGCAGGCTACTGGCGTCGTTGGACCGAGGTACGCGAAATAAAGCTCGTTGTCGAGACCCGAGGTCACGGCACTATTTCCGTCTATAAGTCCAACGCCCGTGGAACCATTCAAAGGGTGGACGGCACGCGCGTCGAGGGGGACTCCGCGACGGAGTTCCTGCTCTCCCTCAAGCCTTTCGGCGATGGCGGCTGGTATTGGTTCGATCTGGCTTCCAGCCAGGAAGATCTAGTGCTGGACAGTGCGCGATGGGAAGGGCCGCAGTCCAGCGGACCTTCCCAAAGCGTGACAATCCAGGTTACGACCATGAACAAGCCGGATTTCTGCCTTGCCAATGCCCGGATTCTTGCGGATCATCCTGAAACTTTGGAATTGGCGCGCGAAGTCCTCATTGTCGATCAGGGATCGAACAAAGTCGCCAGCCAGCCTGGCTTTCCTGAGGTGGCCGCCAGGTTAGGCGGGAAGCTTCGAATTATCGAGCAGGTCAACCTGGGCGGCTCCGGAGGATTCGCGCGTGGAATGTACGAGGCTGTGGAAAACGGCAGCGACTATGTCCTCTTGCTCGACGACGATGTCGTCCTTGAGCCCGAGAGTATTTCACGCCTCATGTCATTTGCCGCTCACTGCAAGACGCCGACAATTGTTGGCGGCCACATGTTCGACCTCTACAGCCGCAGCACGTTGTATTCGATGGGTGAGATCATCGATGCCCACCGCATTTCACCTGATCAGCCCCACCAGGCGATGCAGATGCGCCACGATTTCAGCGTGTCGAATCTTCGTCAAACGCCGTGGATGCATCGCCGTTTCGATGTGGACTACAACGGCTGGTGGATGTGCCTTATCCCCACATCAGTCATCAGGGAAATCGGGCTTCCGCTTCCGCTTTTCCTCAAATGGGATGATTCGGAGTATGGCCTTCGCGCCAGGGCGGCAGGCATTCGCACCGTATCCCTCCCGGGGGCCGCTTTATGGCACATTTCCTGGATTGATAAGGATGACCTCGTCGGCTGGCAAGCGTACTTCCATACCCGTAACAGGCTGATCACGGCACTCCTGCACAGCCCGTATGCCAGGGGCGGTGGCGTGATCCGTGAGTCGCTGCAATCCGACATCAAGCACCTCGTGTCTATGCAGTACTTCACCGAGGAATGCCGGCTACAGGCTATGGCGGACCTGTTCGAGGGGCCAGGCCATCTCCACCCTTCGCTGGCAACCAAACTGCCGGACATCATCCGTTTGCAAGCCGAATACTCTGACGCCCAGATGCGGGAGGACGTCGACGACTTCCCGTCACCCGCCCTCGGCGGGGGACCGTCCACCATGTCGCAAGTAGGGATGCCCGCCAAGAAGGACATGATCAAGTGGGGTCTGACAACGGTGGCACGTCAACTCGTCAGCCGTCCCTCCGAAGAAGCCCAGATCAGGCCGCAAAGCCACCTTGCCCATGTGGATAATCGGTGGTTCCGGCTGGCCCACTACGACTCAGTTGTCGTCTCCAACGCGGAGGGCACGGCGGCGTCCTGGTACAAGCGGGACCCGAAAAAGATGAGGGCAATGCTGGCGCGGGCTGGGACCCAGCACGCGCGCTTGTACAAGTCATGGGATGCGCTGGCGGAGGCGTACCGCTCAGCGCTGCCGGACCTGGTTTCCATGGAGGCCTGGCGCAAGACCTTTGGCCTGGACCGCTGAGCATTCTTCGCGATGACGGGCTCCACCTTGTGGGGCCCGTCATCGTTTCTAGGTAGTTTCCAGGGTGATCCCGGCGTTGAGTGCCGGCTTCTGGTGCGTTGTCAGCAGGCGGTAGACGCACACCACTGCCACGGAGAGGACCGCAATGTAAGCGACCGTCAAACCCTGCCAGGAAAATGGCGGTTGCCACAGGGGGTCGAACATCTCGCTCCAATTGACGTGGTCGCCATGGATCCCCACGGTGTACCGGCGGAAACCCTCCAGAAGGAGGTACGTGTGTGCCGCCACGCCGAGAACCAGGCTCCAACGGATAATGGAGGCGTTCCAAGGGGTAACCCTGAATGGCCGGAACCGTACCGCGACGCCTGAAGCCAAAATCAGCAGGACTACGAGAGCCAGCGCATACCGGCCCTGCCAGATCCATCCGATTTTCTCGCTGGAACCAGCCTGAAGCGCAGGTGGGATGGTAATGAGCGCAACTGTCAGCAGGGCAACCGGCCAACGGAGCCGCAGGGGACGGGCTGTGAATGCAAGCAGAAGCAGGGACCCAAATCCCAACACCCACGTGTAGACCACGGCCGTTGGAGGGCTGGTGTCAAGTGAGCCAAGCACACCAACGTACTCGCGCATGTATCCGACTGTTCGGTCCAACATAAGCAGCGCCGCTTCGTCAGCTGGAATAGGCGGCGTTACGGCAAAGAGACTGTCAAGGCTCTTCGCGGAAATGCTCCACCACAATGCGAAGAGGCAAGCTAAAGCAACAACCAGGCCTGAGAGCTGGAAAGACTTGGTCATTATCAGAGTACGAACTGACGATAGATTATGGCCAAGAAGCGCCGCCGCTAGCGCAACTGCGATCCATAAGAAGGACAGCGGTCTGGTGTTGGCGAGAAGAACGCCAGCAGCTGTCACAATTACCGAGGGAAGCGCGTTGAGATGCGGCTTTGTGGGTTGTTCGAGCATGAGGCAGAGACCCATGTAGAACGCTCCGGTTGTCCCTACTTCTAGGGCACTGGGATTAACTGAACCGGTGAGAAAGAGTACTGCAGGCGTGACTGCGACCATCGAAGCGACGAGTACATAGGGGCTTCGACGCATCGCAATTGCAGCAAAAAAAATTGCCGCCAGAAAGAACGCTGTCAGCCAGGAACTGATCAGCCGCATCACATAAAGAGCTGGCTCTCCAGCCATACCGAGGCTCCCCAGTCCTACGATCGCGTAATAGACAGGATTGTAATTGCCTGCAGTCGTCTCGGCTGTAACGAGGCTCGGGTCCGCCCCGATAGGGGGCGAACATGCTGGAGTAGTTTCTGGGTGCGTTGCAAAGCAGTTGTAGTCCCGGAGGTCGGCGATGTACTTGGGGACTTGCACGGTCAGCGCCTCACCTTGGACGCCCGAACTGTTGCCTGCAAATTGACCGCGTGCAACTGCGGCCGCCTTGATCACGTGGGCCGTTTCATCTGGGGCAGACATGAGGGGCGATGCCAGGGCCCAGATGCTTCCCGCGGCCCCGAGCAGGAGCCATGAAACGAGGAGAACCACGAGTGGCGATGGGTGGCTGACGGGCGGGGGACCGGGCCGCCGGTTTGCCACCGGCCCGAGTGACGTGGATATCTGCATGGTAGCTTTAACAATACGTGGAGGTCAGCCGAGGCAGGTTTGTATGCTCCGTTCTACCCGGGAGACACCACTCACATGCGCAGTCCAACCACACGACCTCCTTGGCAGGACAGGCTTGAGGCGAAATTGCCCACAAGGCTGCAGAGCCCGTTTCGGATGCTCGCGGATAGCTCCGTTGTCAGGTTTCTCATGGTTGGTGGACTCTCCTTCGCTCTGGACTTGGGCATCCTGGCGATCCTGCACGAAATTTTCGGCGTCGACCTGTGGATTGCTACGCCGATAGCCTTTGTCACTAGCTTGGTCTTTAATTTCCTCCTCCAACGCTTGTTCACATTCCGCGCAACCAACCACCGCGCGGTGAGCGCTGCTAAGTACCTGCTTCTGGTCGTCTTTAACATCGTCGTCAGCGATTTGATTGTCACTGGTTTTGACGCACAGGGATGGTCCTACGTAGCGGGAAAAGTGACAGCCACTGTATTGACGACAGTCTGGAACTACCTTCTGTACCGCCATTGGATCTTCAAACGCAGCGAACTTCCGGAAAAGGCTGGAAGCTAACGCCACCCTGAAGTCGTTTCCGCCCGCTCCACGGCCGGAGTTACGGGGACGGTTCGATCCAGTCGTTGACAATGCCTTTGTTCGGTTGGAGCCCTACCGCTACCGCGGCCTGATTGTGTCAACTTGATCGGAGCCCACTAGGACGGCCCGAACGGCGCCCACCTGGGCGACTCACGAAGCGGTTATTGTGGCATGAACGGTCCACCCGGACGGCGACGGATCTGATGTCGATGGGGCTTGTCATGAATTTTTTTGAAGGACCGGCGGCGAACCCTAGTAACTTCCTCGCCGTGGCTGTCGGGGCCGTTGCGGGCGCATCGATCCGTTTCATTCTTTACGGCAGGCCAGGTGCGGCTGCCGGCTCCCGGCGGTCGTGGATTTCGGAAGCCGTTCTTGCGTTCGGGCTGGGTTTGCTGGCCGGGATTGTTCTTGTTACCGGATCCGGACTGGCCCTGTCGCCTCTTGGGCTGGGTGCACTTACCGCGCTGGCAGCTTATGCCGGGACGGCGTTCGCGGTGTCTTGGATGGGGCAAAAAGACGTTGGACATGCGCCCGTCGCGCCGGCGGCGCATCTGCTGGTAACGCTATTCGTGTCCTTCGCAGGAGTCGCCACTGTAATAGCGGTAGCCGGACAGTTCTAGGCCCGGCTATACGGCCCGGCCTTGCGCGGGAGCCGGTTTGAGCAAGGGAAGGAAGGCGATCAGTGCAGCTAGCTGGGTTACGACGGTGAAGATGACGAGCGCGCTGAGGGAGGCCGAGTAGAGTGCACCGATGATGGTGGACCCTGCCAGCCAGGCGATGCCGTAGATGGCCGTGAAAATGCCGTATCCGGTCCCGCGCCTGGCAGCCGGAACGAGGTCGGCGACTGCGGCTCGGAGCGTGGATTCGTGGATTCCCAGGGCCGCTCCCCAGACCACGGCGCCGGTCCAGACCAGGCCGGGCGCGGTAGTAAAGGACAGGAACGGGACGGCTGCGGTCAGCGGGAGCGCGATGAGCAGACCGCGCAGCCCGATCCGGTCATAGAGCGCCCCGGAGGCCAGGGCCGCCAAGGCGGCGGCGCCCATGGAGACGGCATAGGTGACCGGTATCAGGGCCGAGGGCATTACCTTCTGGACTTCCAGATGGTAGGAGATGACACCAAAGGTGGAAAACCCGAACATCGACACGGCGGTGAACGCGCTGTACCACCAGAACCGGGCCGGCAAGGGGACACGCACCCTCGCCTGCCCGGGCTCGGCCGCTGGTTCGCTGACAGCATGTGTGTCATAGCGTGCCGGGTCCGGGACGGCCTTGCGGAGCAGGAACACGGCAACGAGGGCGAGGGCACCGGGGATGGCCAGGACGCCAAATCCGAGCTGGTACCCGGAGACGGCGATCATGAGTCCGACGAGCAGCGGGCCCAGGAGTGCGCCGGACTGGTCGAGGGCTTCGTGGATGGCGAAGGCCTTTCCCCGGCCGATTTCTGCCCCTGCGTGGGAGAGCATGGTGTCCCGGGCGGGGGTTCGGACGGCTTTGCCGAACCGCTCCATGATGACTAACGCCGACGCCTGCCACAGGGAACTGGCCAGGGCCAGGAGGGGGACGGCTACCACGGTCAGGGCGTACCCGGCGATGGTCAGCGGCCAGTACTTGCGCGTCCTGTCAGCCAGGGGGCCGGTGCCCAGGCGCAGGACCAGGGCCACGGCTTCCCCGAATCCGGTGATGAAACCGACCATGACCGCACTCGCCCCGAGAGTGGCCAGGAACGGGCCGGTGATGGACCGGGCGCCTTCATAGACGACGTCTGCGAGCATGCTCACGACACCGAAGGTCAGGACGAACCCCATCGGTCCAAACCTGTTGCTCCTGGCAGTGTCTGTCCGGTCGACGTTCACGCGCTGTTCGTTCATATCCGGCATGGGTGCTCCCTGCTCGAGTTGATGGACACGTCCAGGCCGGTGCCCGGTTTCACAGCAGGCTGGCCAGGGCCAGGCCGGCCGCCGCGGCGCCGACCGCGGCGACGGCGGTGCCGATCCCGTTCAGGAGGGCCAGTCCGGTGCGGCGGGACTGAATGAGCCGGACCGTCTCGAAGCTGGCTGTGCTGAACGTGGTGTAACCGCCCAGGAACCCGGTGCCTGCGATGGCCTGCAGTTCCACGGGTGCGGCGTGGACGATCACGGCACCGGCGACCAGTCCCAGAAGGAAAGATCCGGTGACGTTGATGGCGATGGTGCCCACGGGCAGGGCGGTGCGGAGCCTGGAGCGGACCAGCCCGTCAACCACGAATCTGGTTCCGGCGCCCAGGCCGCCGGCGAGTCCGAGCAAGAGAATGGTCAGGACGTTCACTTATTGCTCTCCTGTCGATCGGGGCGGAGGGTCGCGCCGCGTCTTCGGGCGGTCATTCTGGTGTGGTGTCCGGCGGCGACCCGGATCCCGGCCACTGTTGCTATGGCGCCGCCGATCAGCGTCGCGGCGACATAGACCAGCGCGTCGGTGATCCGTCCTGCTCCGAGGAGACTGTTCGTTTCCAAGGCCAGGGTGCTGTAGGTGGTGAAGGCGCCCATGAACCCGGTTCCGGCGAGCAGCCGGATCATCCTCAGCCGTCCGGCGTCGGGGCCGCGGCGGACCAGGGCCTCCAGCAGGGCACCGAGCAGGAAAGCCCCGGCCAGGTTGATGATCAGGGTCGGCAGCGGCCAGCCGCCCGGGGACGGCAGGACGGTGCTGAGCCCGTACCGGGTCAGGGCGCCGAACACGCCTCCGGTGATGACGACGAGCACGAACCCGGGGTGCAGGTGCACCGGGCGGTGGGCACGAACCTCACCGAGCGTCCCCGCATCCGTTTCGTCAGTGCGGGTCTCCGCCGGGTCACTGTCGATAGGTAAACGTTCCGTGCTCTCCGTATCGTTTCTTTCGGATGGGCGGGCCGCTGCGGTTTCGGGGGTGGGCGGTTCCATCAGTGGCCGTCCTTCGGATGGTGCTTGTGCGGGGCGAGCGGGATGACCAGGACGGGCCGGTGCTGGCGGTGGGTGAGGTGGACCGCGACGGAACCGACGAGCAGCTCCTCGAACCGGGCTCCGAGGCCGCGTTCGCGGGTGCCCACGACGATGACGGATGCGTCGGCCGACTCGGCCAGCCGTCCCAGGGCCCGGGCGGGGTCACCTGCGAGGGTGACGAAGGACCAGCGGACCCCTGTTCCGTCCAGGGCGTCCAGGAGGCGTTCCCTGATGCCGGCGCTGATCCCTTCAATGTCGTCATCGATCCCGTCCGGATCAATGGGCAGGGCTTCGACGCGGCCGTCCGGCTCCTCGGCCAGGTAGCTGGTGACGTCCACATAGGCACAGATCAGTCCGACGTTCAGGCTGTGGGCCAGTTCCGCGGCCCGGTGCGCGACGGCCAGGGGCTGGCCAGGAACCACCCCCATCAGCACGGGCCCGGTGATCCGGCGCGGAACATACTGTTTCCGCCCGGTGGCGGGCCGGGTCTCGTTCTCTGGCTCATTCATGGGCACTCCTGTTCGGGCTGGTGTTCACTCACTGGTCGTTGAGATGGGTGCCGGTGGGGCCGTAGGGCAGCGAGGGGTCCTCGTCGGTGATTTCCAAGAGCCGATTGTATTTGGCGACGCGTTCCCCGCGGGCCGGCGCCCCGGATTTCAGCTGCCCGCAGCCTGAGCCGACGACGAGGTCGGCCACGAACGTATCATCGGTTTCCCCGGAGCGGTGCGAGACCATCGCGCCGAAGCCGCCCTCGGAGGCGGCTGTGAGTGTGGCGAAGGTTTCGCTTACGGTTCCGGCCTGGTTGGGTTTGATCAGCACCGCTGTCGCGGACCGGTCCCGGATGCCGTCCCGTACCCGGTCCGCGGAGGTGACGTACAGGTCATCGCCGACCACCTGAACCCTGCCCCCGAGGGCCGCGGTGAGGGCCTGCCACCCGTCGGTGTCTTCCTCGGCCAGGGGGTCCTCCAGGCTCCAGATCGGGTAAGCGGTGATGAGCTTCTCGTAGTAGGAGACCATCTGTTCCGGGGTGTGGGCCTTGCCGGCGACCGTGTAGGTCCCGTCGGCGTAGAAGGAGTTCGCGGCCGGGTCCAGGGCGATCGCGATCCCTTGTCGGCCCGGGGTGTAGCCGGCGTCCTCGATGGCGGCGACGATCAGGTCCAGCGCTTCCTCGGGGCGGGCGATGTCCGGGGCGTACCCGCCTTCATCGCCCAGACCGGTCGCAAGGCCCTGTTGGCGCAGGCGACGGGACAGGGCGTGGTAGACATCCGATCCCCAGCGGAGCCCCTCGGCGAAGAACGGTGCACCGGCCGGGGCGATCATGAACTCCTGGAACTCCAGCGGGTTCGCGGCGTGCTGTCCGCCGTTGAGGACATTGAAGTGCGGCACGGGAAGCCGTCCGGCCCGGCCTAGGGTCTGGGAGATCCAGACGTGCAAGGGCAGCCCTGCCGCTGAGGCGAAGGCCCGCGCAGCGGCCATCGACACCGCGACGATCGCGTTGGCTCCCAGCCGTGACTTGCCCGGTGTCCCGTCCAGGCCGAGGAGTGCCTGGTCCAGGTCCGCCAGGGTCTGCCAACTGCGGGAGGTGAGCAGCTGGGTGATTTCCGTCCTGATGTTGGTGACGGCTTTCTGCACGCCGCGTCCGGAGTACTCCTGGCCGCCGTCGCGCAGCTCGACCGCCTCATGCGCCCCTGTGGACGCCCCCGACGGCGCCGACGCTACCGATACCGTGCCGTCCGCTGCCGTGAGCCAGACCTTCACCGTGGGATAGCCGCGGGAGTCCAGGATCTGCAGGGCGCGCACCCCGGTGATCTGAAGTTCATACATGATGACGTTCTCCATTTCCTCGTCTTCAGCTCAGGTCCCGCCGGCGGCGGCGACCAGGGCGGCGGCGGTCCGCGCCGCCAGCGGATTCAGATACTCCCCGCACCGCACCAGCGGCACCAGCCCGGGGGTGAACCGGTACAGCAGCGGGTGCCCGGTGGGGATGTTCAGGGCCTCGACCTCGGCATGGGAGAGCCGGTCCAGGACAAGACACAACGCCCGTAATGAGTTTCCGTGCCCGATCACCAGCACGTCCTCGCCGGCACGTATCCTCGGGCGAAGGTGCTGGTGCCAGAAAATACGGACACGCTTGACCACCGCGGACAGGGATTCGGTAGCCTGGAGCGCTTCCGGAGGCAGCCCCGCGAACGCCCGGCTGCGCCGGATTGCGCCCAGCTCGGCCCGCGACATGGGAGGCGGTGCGCCGTAGTAGGAGCGGCGCCAGAACCGAAAGACTTCGGGCCCGAGCTCGCTGAGCAGTTCCCTCCTGGCCCTGCCGGTCAGTGAGCCGTAACTGCGCTCGTTCAGCTCCCACGCCGCAAGGACCGGAACGTTAGGGTCGCCAAGGACGTCCAGAACGATGCGGGCAGTGTTCCGGGTGCGCCTCAAGGTGGACGTGTACACGGTGTCAGGGGAAAACGATAAGGAAGCCAGCAACGCGCCGGCGAGGGCAGCCTCGTCTTTCCCTGCCGGGCTCAGGCGCGGGTTGAGCAGGCCGGTGAACCGGTCCTCGGCATTCAGGACGCTCTGGCCGTGGCGGAGCAGGAAAAGTGCGCCGGGTGCGGGCATGAGTCACCTACCTTCGTATCAGCAAAGGTAGGAACCATTAGCCAAGAGGCGGTTCGAACATCCACACCTAATGCGGGCTGTTCCGGCGGGATCCATCACCGTGAACAGAGACTACAGGGACAACGCTGACACCCGCCACACTATGACGCGCTCAGTCGCCTTTTTCAGTGGGCTGACTGCCGGGTTCCAGCCAAGCCTCCTCCGGGTCGGTGGCCAGATACAGGGGCAATCCCCAGCCGGCAAAGAACCCAATGGCCTCAATCCAGGACGTGTTTTCCTCGGCCCCAACCGGCGCCCCGTAATCCGTCATTGACTCGGTCAAGTGCCTCATCCGGGCCCGGACTTCCCGCAGCCGCGAGGCCACCGCATGCCGAAGCTGCTCCGGCAGCGGACGCCGTCCCGCCAAATGGAAACGGCACAACAGCGCCGGGTCACCCGTCCCCGCCGCTGTGCCGGGGTCACAGGCGGGACAGACCCTGTCCCGCCAAAGGCCCACCGTCTCAAGGCACCAGGTTGTGGTGTGGACCAAGGTGTTCGCTTCAACAGTGAGGGCTTCGGTGTTGGAGTTCGCGTAGCCCATGCGCAGCCCGGGCAGGGACGGGGAGGCCATATCCTGGCAGATCCGGCACGGTCCCACCGGCAGAAGCACCTCGTCCGGATGCCGGTGCAGCAAGGAAGTCTTCCGGCCCAGCCCATCGGCGACGTGGTCCAGGAGGTCCTCGTACAGGATCGTCACGTCGAAAGGCTGGTGCCCTCCCCGGGACCCCGCGCCGGCCTGCCACAGCTCAACCTCCACGACCGCGTAAGCCCAGGTATGCCGGGGACACAACCCGAGAGAAGCCCGCAGCAACCGGCGCATGCTCCCGTCCATGATGTCCCCGTGAATGAACGACCAGAGCTGGCGCACTTCCTCCACGGACAGTTCCAACGGGCCGACGGGCACCAGAACGCCGGTCAACCTATCCCTATCCGACGTTTCCGGGATGCCGGGCCCGCTCCGAGCTCCAGCCATGGCGACCATCCTGCCCTTCACCGTCGGAGCAGGAACCATCAGCCACGTCGGCGGTCCGAACCGGCAAATCAACCGGTCCCGGTGGGATCCATCACCGTTACAACAAGGCTAAACCCCCGCAGGGTGGAACGGGCGGCATCTGCCCAGAATTGCCTGGCCCACACCCCGCGGAGGGGCCTTCGTCGTACTCGAGTCCTCCTCTTGAGGAAGAAGCAGAGAATATCCGGAATCTGCCGGGGGGCCTCTGGAAGTTAGGCTGGATGGATTATCGGTGAGTGCTGCAACCGCACTCGGAATTCACGCCGCCCGGTGCGTTCATCGCGGGGCGGTCCTGAATAGTCTGTTCGGTTGGTGGTGGGCCAGTCAGTTGGCAGCTGCTCCTGTTTGTCCCCCGCCATGCACTCATCCACACGACAAGTGACGAGGTCATCGAATGAACTGGTGGGACGCGGGGATCGCCATCATTGGCGGGATCGTCTTGGTCTATGCCGTGCTGCTGGTCCTTCTGGCGCTCTACGCCCGTAAGCATCCGGAAACGGTAGGCATGAAGGAAGCCCTGCGGTTGCTGCCGGATCTGCTGGTACTGCTGCGGAGGCTGACCGCGGACCGGAACCTGCCCCGCGGGATCCGGATCCGGCTGGTCCTGTTGCTGGTTTACCTCGCCTCACCCATTGACCTGGTCCCGGACTTCCTGCCCGTGATCGGCTACGCCGATGACGCCATCATCGTGGCGCTGGTTCTACGCTCGGTCATCCGTAAAGCAGGCCAGGGTCCCCTGGAACGGCACTGGCCCGGCACGCCGGCAGGCCTCGCCTTGATCAGCCGCCTGGCCCGGACATCCTCGGCCAAGGCATGAGCAGCCGTTCAGTTCGCCAGCATTCTGCCCTGTCCGGCCTGCGGCAGCTAAGA
The DNA here is from genome assembly GCA_023264815.1 of Arthrobacter sp. Lineage (GTDB taxonomy): Bacteria > Actinomycetota > Actinomycetes > Actinomycetales > Micrococcaceae > Arthrobacter. The sequence goes on from JAHFUZ010000007.1 coordinate 156,602, forward strand.
GACACGGGACATGCCGGCGGCCGCGTGTGTTTTTCTGCAGGGGTGCCGCCTGCGGGACAACCAGCAAGCCCGGCCCGGGGGACTGCTGCGTCTTCTGCTCTTTACGGGGACATCCGATGTCCTTCGATGCGTCCCCGGCATAGCTATCCTTGATGCCCGGTCTGTGCGAGGCTGTGGGCGAGGCGGTAGGAGTCGGTGCCTGTTTCGATGATGGTGCCGTTGAAGGTGAGCCGGTCCACGATGGCTGCGCAAAGCCTGGGATCACTGAAGGTCTTGGTCCAGCCGGAGAAGGATTCGTTACTCGCAATGGCGATGGAATTCTTCTCCTCGCGCTCCGTCAGGACCTGGAAGAGGAGTTCAGCGCCGCGACGGTCCAGTTCCATATAGCCGAGCTCATCTATACACAAGAGGTCCACCCGCCCATATCTTGCGATGGTCTTGGCCAGGACCTTCTCATCGGCGGCCTCGACGAGTTCGTTCACGAGCCGGGTGGCAAGGGTGTACTTGACTCGATAGCCCTTCTCAGCCGCTGCGGTGCCGAGCCCGATGAGCAGATGGGATTTGCCGGTTCCCGAGTCCCCAATCAGGCAAAGTGGTTGTCCTTTGCGGATCCATTCCCCGGTAGCCAGAGTGTGGATGGTGGCGGGATTGATGTTGGCGTTCGCGTCGAAGTCAAAGTCCCCGAGCCATTTGTCCCGGGGAAAGTTCGCGGCTTTCACGCGGCGGACGGAAGAACGCCGGTCCCGGTCATCGCACTCAGCCAGCAGCAATTCGGCAAGGAAGCCCTGATAGCTCAGTTGTTCCTTGCCGGCGACCATGAGGGCCTCATCCAGGACTGTCCGGACGGTTGGCAGACGCAGGCGCCGGCAGGCCTGGTCCACGGCCGCGACGGCGGCCTGCTCCGTCAGACCGCGCCGGCGGCGCAAGGTGGGGGTAATCGTGGTTGCCGGTGCTGCAGGGCTCATGAAATGTTCTCCTTCGAGGCAGTTGCTTGGGCGGGGTGGGTGCGTTTGGCCAGCAGTTCGTCATAAGCACTGACCGAGGGCAAGGGCCGGCTGTCCGGCGGGAGTCCCGCGATAACCGCCGCGGGGTCCGTGAGGCGGCGCTGCGTAAGACTGACAACCCGCTGCACTTTCTCTTCCACCTGAGCACCGGGGTGACGGTCGGAATTGGCCCCACCCCGGAAAGGTGTCGTGGCGTGTCTGCGGGCTTCGACCGCGACGACGTCGGCGCTCACGGCACCCACTCCCAGCGCCGCGGTGATCCCTTCCTGAATGTCTCCGGCATCCATGGACCGGTGGAGGAGCAGGACGTCGATGAGTTCACGGGTCCCATCGGCGTCGCCGTTGACCCGGCGGGAGGCGGCCCAGAAGGACTCATGCGCGCTGGTGAACGCCCCGGACTCCCGCGCCCTGGCCAAAGCAGTGGAGCCGGGGAGAGCGCCGGGTTTGGTTTTGAGGACCTCGAGATAGTGATCCAGCTGGACCGATTGACCGGACCGGCGGCGACCCTTTGATGCCTGGCGGCCACGGTGCGGCCATCGA
>JAHFUZ010000034.1 GCA_023264815.1 Arthrobacter sp.
TGTTCCCTGATCAGCGCGTCCAGGGACTCAACCCACTCGGCGGTCTCTTCCGGATCACGATCAGGCAGCTGGTTAGTCAACCCGCTGAGGATATGGGAGGTATCTTCTCCTGCAGCCACGGCGGCCTCTTTTCATCGTTGAAAGTGGAGCTTTAGTTTTCGTATGGTGAGAAAACAATTTTGCAATTCGAGATTAGAATGATGAGGCCTACTATTTCAATTGTGACCGCGATGATGAGGAGCACCCCCATGAACAACCCACGCCCGTCCGGACGCATCGCCGTGGTGACCGGTGCCGGCTCCGGCATCGGCAAGGCGGTGGCGCGGCAGATGCTCGCGGAAGGCTACCGCGTTGCCCTCGCCGGACGCCGCGAGCTTCAGCTCCTGGATGCGGCGGACGGGCATCCCCACGCCCTCGTGGTCTCCTGCGACGTCACCCGGCCCGACGACGTCGAGCGTCTTTTCGCGAGTGTCATCCGGAGGTGGGGGAGGGTCGATGTCCTGTTCAACAATGCGGGCGTGTTCGGCCCCGCGGCGTCGGTGGACGAGATTTCCGTGGCCGATTGGGAGGCCGTCCAGGCCGTGAACCTGACCGGCTCCATGCTGTGCGCCGCCGCAGCCGTGCGGGCCATGAAATCCCAGGAGCCGCAGGGTGGCCGGATCATTAACAACGGGTCTGTCTCGGCCCACTCGCCGCGGCCCCGGACGGTGGCCTATACGGTCACCAAGCATGCCATGACGGGCCTGACCAAGAGCATTGAACTCGATGGCAGGGCCTTCGGAATCACCTGCGGACAGATTGATATCGGCAACACCGCCACGGGCATCATGGATACCATTGGCGTCGGCTCGGGAGCGCTCCAGGCCGATGGCTCGCGGAAAATCGAGCCCATGTTCCCCGTGGAGGATGCCGCGCGGGCCGTACTCCTGATGGCGGGCATGCCGGCCTCGGCCAGTGTGGGCTCCGTGGTGATCACCGCTGCCGGCATGCCGTTCATTGGCCGCGGCTAGTCGAGGCTCAGCTGCCCCGGTAGGTGGAGTAGGCGAACGGGCTCAAGAGGAGCGGCACGTGGTAATGGGCCTCCGACTCCAGCACGCCAAATGTGAGGGTCACCTCCGGAAAGAAGGTTTCCGTGCCACTCGCGGCGAAGTACTTGCCCGTGTCGAAGGCCAGGCGGTACGTGCCGGTAGCCAGGCGCTCAGGTCCCAGCTCTTTGATGCGCCCGTCTCCGTCCGTCACGCCTTCGGCGATCTGCGCCCAGGCCGCACCATCGAGCACGCTCAGGGTTACCGGGACGTCCGCCGCGGGTTTGCCGGAGCCGGTGTCGAGTACGTGGGTGGTGACATGGGAAGTGGTCATTTGCTGATCAGCCCTTCGAGTCGGAGCACGGCGATTTCCCGCAGCTGCTGGCCAATGATTAATTGTTCCTGTTCGGGGGTGTGGGTGAGCCTGGTGTTGAGGGCGGCCAGGATCTCCCGGCGGCTGCGGCCGGCAGCGCGGATCAGGAAGACCTGCCCGAACTTTTCCTCGTAGGCCCGGTTGCCCGCTGCCAGAGCCTGGGCCACTGCGGCATCGGCTGCACCCAGCCCGGCCTGTTCGGCCTGGGACATTCTGGCTTCTGTGCTGTCGCCCTGCGCCCGCTCACCGATCCGCGGATGGTGGGCCAGTGCGGCGTCAATTTCAGCGGGAGCGAACGGGCTTGCGGCGGCCCTGCCCGCGGCCAGGAGTGCTTCGAGGCTGGGGTATGGCCTGGCGTCGGCCAGCTCGTCGATCCAGCGCTGGATGTCCAGGCAGGGGCGCAGGAAATCGCCGGCTTTCGTGCGGCTGGCCGCATTGAACTGGTCAAGGTGCATAACAGGTCCTCGCAATTCGATGCTGGCATCCACGGTGTAGGCTATGCGATTACATTTCGCATCGTGGAACTGTTATTTCAGCATATGTAAAAGAGTGAATCGTATGGAGCCGCAACTGTCAACCGGCCTGACCGGGTGCGGGATGGCAAGCGTGGGCGGCTGCCTCTGGGCGCACCAACAGAAAGCGGACGACGCCGGGACCTCCCGGCGTCGTCCGCTTCAGTTTGCCTGGGGTGCTGGGGAATTTAGTCCCCGTAGACCGCGATGAAGCGGCCCACCACGCCGCCCTTGCGCAGCTTGTCGATCGCCTCCGGGATGTCCGCCTGGGTGATCAGGTTCATCGGCGGGTTCAGCTGGCCCGACTTCATCAGGGCGTAGAGGTTCTCGAGGTCCTCCTTGGTGCCCGACTTCGAACCCTTGATGGAGAGCTGGTTGACGATCAGCGGGTAGGTGTTGATGGTGGCTTCGAGGCGGCCCATGCCCACCTGCACCAGGGTGCCGAACTCGGCGAGCGTCTCCAATGCGGCGGCCGTGGTGGTGCCGAAGTCGGCATAGTCCACGATCAGGTCGAGGTTCTTGTCCTTGAAGGCCTCGATGGAGTCGGCCACACCGGCCAGCCCGATTTCGTCCGCGAGCTTCTGCGTCTCGGGGTTCACCTCCGCGCCGTAGACCTCTGCACCGGCAATGACGGCCACGCGTGCCCCGATGTAGCCGAGGCCGCCGAGACCGATCACGCCCACCTTCATGCCCGCCTTGGCTGCGCCGACTGCCATGATCGCGTGGTAGGCGGTGAGCCCGGCATCTGTTGCCATGGCGCCGAGTTCGAAGGACACCTCGTCGGGCAGCTTCACCAGGTTATCGTCCGTGGCGAGCAACTGGGGGCCGAAGCCGCCGTCCCACTTGCCGTAGCCGATGGCGTCGCCGTCACTCATGACGGGGGAGAGGCCTACGCGGTCGCCGACCTTCCAGTGGTCCATGCCTTCGCCCACCGCGGTGATGACACCGGCGTTCTCGTGGCCCATGGTGCGGGGAAGCTCCGGGAACAGCGGCATCCACCCGGCGTCGTCAAGGGCCGTGACGTCGGAGTGGCACACTCCGGCGGCCTTGACGCTGACAACCACCTGGCCCGGACCCGCCGTGGGTTCGGCCACCTCGTTGAGCGTCAGCGGGTTATTGGTGCCGGTGAACTGCCATGCCTTCATGGGGCATCTCCTTAGCTCGTTGTGGATCATTTCATGCATTTGCATGCACTTGGCACTCTACCCCCGATCTGGCCGGATGGAACCCGAATGTGACGGGGCCGTCAGGCTGATGTGCCGCGGGGCACACAAAAGAAGCGGACGACGGCGGGAGGTCCCGGCGTCGCCCGCTTCTGCTTGCAGAGAGAGTGCTTAGGCGGTGACCAGCTGGCGGTCGTCGCTGCGGACGGTCAAGGTGAAGGTGTTGGGGCCGCTGGCATGGACCGCGATGCGGCACTTGGTGGTGTTTGCCTTGGTGGAAAGGTCCTGCGCGGCGGCATCGAGGGTGTGGTCGATCGCGGTGCGGTCCCAAATTTTAAGCGTTACAGAGTGGCTGGAATCAAACGTCATTGTCAGTACTTTCGCTCATGCAGTTAACGGCCCAGGTCGTCCTTGAAATGGCCGCATCCTCGTCGGTGAGGATTGCTGATTTAGGTGTGCGGGAGCGTGGCCCCTCTTTCATGGTTCATGGTGCGCGGGTGTCTTGACAACCGAATCGGCGAAAGTGTGATGGACTCCACGTGCATGTCGCCGGCTGTTACGCCGGGCCGGTGGCGCCGGCGCTCAGTAGAGGAAAATATCGATCCACGCCCGGTTGTGCGCGTGCACCAGGACCAGGAACAGCACGAAGTCAAAGAGCAGGTGGATGGCCACGATGTAGGTCAGGGACCGCGTCATGGTGAAGAGCTTCGCCTGCAGCAGTGCGAACGGGAAGATAAAGAACGGCGCCCACGCGTGGAACCCCAGCTCCCACAGGAACGACGTAAAAAGCACCGCCTGCAGCAGGTTGGCCTGCCAGTCCGGGAGATGCCGGCGCAGCAGTGTGAAGGCGGTGCAGATGAAGAACAGTTCGTCCCAGATGCCCAGTGCATTGGTGCCCAGGAACAGCCGGCCGATGCCTTCCGGATCGCTGACCGCCGGCCAGTTCCGGTAGACGCCAGTGCTGACCATGTAGACCGGCAGGACCAGGTACCCCAGCAGCGGAACGGCCAGCAGGTACCACTTCTCCGCCCGGGTCCACCGCTCGCCGGTCCGGAGGGGAAAGCTGATGGCGTGGTCCGTCGTGAGGAACCTGGTCACCGCGTAGGGAACGCCGACCGCGACAATCATCGCAGTGCCCATGACCAGCATGTGCCCGGTGCTGATGTCCGTGGTGATGGGGACCGCGCTCATGGCCGTCAGCCCCACAGCGATCAATGCGAGGTCGATGAGCAGCCGGCGGTTGATGAAGCCGGCCAGCACCAGGGCTGCCGCCAGCAGGATAAAGCCGATCGGCCGGTTTTCCAGGGCGAAGAGGGTAAAGCCCGACGCCGAGAGCAAGGTTGCAGGAACCAGCCGCAGTGAGGTGCCGGCCGGCTTCGTGGCGGTGCCGGGCGGGGGCGTGGATTCGGTTTCAGAGCGCTGGCTCATGCTGGCCTCCGTGGACTGACCCGGGCTGGCGGTATGGGTGGTTCCCTCAGCTTACTTCGGCCGGGCTTCGCCGAGAGTGCACTTCGCGGCAGTGTTCCGCCCCTGGACCAGCGCCAAGTGCACTCTCGCGGGGGCGGTTCGAAGGGAATCCTTGACGCGCGTGCAGGAGCGGGCGTATCGTACAACCAAATGGTTGTAGATAAGCTCAGTGACGCGGATGTGGACCGCCTGTTCCAGGCGCTCGCAGACGCCACCCGCCGGGACATCGTCCGGCGGGTGACGGTGGCGGAGTACTCCGTCTCCGGCCTTGCTGCGCTCTACGCCATGAGTTTCGCCGCCGTCCAGAAGCACGTGGCGGTGTTGGAGCGCGCCTCCCTGGTTACCAAGGAGAAACGCGGACGGGAGCAGATCGTGCGGGGCAATCACGAAGGTTTGCAGAAGGCCCGCCGGCTGCTTGATGAGTACGAGGCGATCTGGCGGCAGCGCGCCGAACGGATTGCAGACATTCTGGCTGAAGGATAAGGAAGGTACGGCAATGCCTGTTATCAGCTCCACCAAAAATCTCGAGGCACTCAGCTTCACCCTCGTCGCCGAGTTCGACGCCGCCGTCGAACGCGTCTGGCAGATCTGGGAAGACCCCCGCCAGCTTGAGCGCTGGTGGGGCCCTCCCACCTGGCCGGCCACTTTTGACGGTTTTGATTTCCAGCCCGGCGGGAAGGCCAGTTACTACATGACCGGGCCCGAAGGTGAGAAGGCCGGCGGCTGGTGGAAGTTCACCGCCATCGAGGCGCCGCGCAAGCTCGAATTCGATGACGGCTTCGCGGACGAATCCGGCGCCCCGGTGGAGGCCATGGGAATCACCCACGCCGCCGTGGACCTCCAGGACATCGGTGGACGTACGCGCATGACCGTTCACTCAACGTTCGAGTCCGAAGAGCAGATGGAAGAGATGGTCAGGATGGGGATGGAGGAAGGCATGCGGGAGGCTGCGGGCCAGATCGACGGCCTTTTGGCAGAACACGCCCGCGCCTGAAGGGCTCAGGGGCCGCCTCACGCAAAAGGCAGGAGTACGACGGCGGGACCTCCCGCCGTCGTACTCCTGCCTTTGCTGTGGTGCTACTTGGTGACCAGGAGTCCGGTGTCCCAGTTGAAATCCTCAAACGCCGGGTTCGCCTGCATGGTCATGAGGACGAACTGGAAGCCCTCAAGCTCGCGGGAACGCTTGAGCGGGCCTACTGCCAGCGGACGCATGCCGGCCGCGGCGACAAAGCTGCTCACTGCCTCGGTGGCGGCGGCATCGTCACCGGTGATGAAGACGTCCAGCGGCTGGCCGCCGGATTCGCCCGCCACCAGCGTGCCCGCGAAGGTGGTGTTGAAGGCTTTGACCACGTTGGCGCCGGTCGGAGCCAATGCTGCGATTTCTTCGGCGGCCGAGGAGCCCGGCGCCACTACCAATGAATCGAAGGTCTCAAAGTTGACCGGGTTGGTGATGTCCACGATGGTCTTGCCGGCCAACTGGTCGCCATAGGCGGTCACCAGGGACTTGGCGGCCTCGAACGGGACGGCCAGGATCACGATGCTGCCCTGCGGGACGCTGGCAGTGGTGCCGGAGGTGACGCCGGCGCCGAGCTCGGTGGCGAGGGCCTGCGCCTTGGCCGCATCCTGGCCGAGGATCTCCACCTGCTTGCCTGCTGCGACGGCGCGGGTGGCGATGCCACGGGCCATGTTGCCGTTACCGATGATGGTGATGTCAGTCATGGGGTTCTTCTTTCCGAAAAGGCGGGCAAGGAGGGTTTTCATCAGATTCTGTTCTGCTGGAGGACTGCTACTTGAAGCTACAACTAAAATATAAGCCTAGAAAGTTGAAGAGTCAAGTAATTTTTTTTGGCAGTTTCCGTTGGTAGCTTTGCCGCTCTTCCCGGGTTCACCGGGCGGTGGCTGACGCCCGGAGGCTCGGTACCGAGGTCCTCCGGCAGGATGACGGCATGTGGACCCGTCAGGCAGGCTCCAGGCCGTTGGCCTCATAGGCCGCCCTGGCCTCGGGGCTGTGCAGGAAATCGCGCAGCCCCGAGGCTCCGGCAGTCTGCGTCGCCACCCGGTCCGCCACCCGGGACGCCGAGGTGCCCAACGCCGTCGAAAAGTCCGTGTACTCCTGGACGGCCTCCGGAAGCGGGCCAACAATCACGGCTTCCGGGACGAGGACCAGTTCGCTGAGCTGGTGGATGGCGAGGTCCGCGCGGCCATCGAGCAGCGCCAGCGCCGTGGGCCCCGAATCCACCACGGTGGCGCGCGGCTTGACCTGGGCCGCAATCCCCAGCCGTTCCAGCAGCCCGGCGAAGTAGAGGCCGCTGGGGCCAATGCGGGAGTAGGCCACCGAGCGGGCTGCTGTGACCGCGCTGATGAATCCGTCCAGGGTGCTGATATCCGGAAGAGGAGCACCCGGCGGGACAGCCACGCCCACGCCCGTCCGGGCGACGGGCCGGGGGTCCGCCACAATACCTGCCGCCGCCAGGTCCGCAAGTGAGCCGGTGATCCCCGCCATTACCGCCGGCCGGGCTCCGGCTTCGATCCGAGCCAGCAGCCGGAACGTGGGCTCATAGACAGCCTCGACAGGCACCCCGCCGGCCTGGAGGTACGCGGGCAGGACGGTCCCCTCCACGGCCTGCTTGAGTGCAAAGGCGCAGAACAGTGTGAGGGACCGGGGACTGTGGCCGGTTGGTTGGGTGTTCATCCCTCAAGACTTACCCTGTGGGAGCTTGTGCTGCTATTTGTGAAGTCCGTAGTGCCCGGACGAGGTCCGCCGGGCGCCGGGGACCGGGGCAAGTCAGGCGACTGGACTAATCTGGGGGTGTGGCAAGTATCCGGGAAGCCCAGAAACAGATGACCCGCAGGCTGCTGCTGGAAAAGGGGCTTGAGCTCTTTGAGGCGAAGGGCTACGCCGCAACCACGGTGGACGATATCGCTGTGGCCGTGGGTACCACCAGGGCAACCTTCTACGCGCACTTTCCCTCCAAAGGCCACCTGATGCAGGTCCTGGTTGAGCGTTCCAACCGGATCCTGACCGAAGCCGACGTGCCGCCGCTGCGGGCCGTGGTGGAGTCGGGGGACCGGGACCGGATCCGGCAATGGCTGACCCGCAAATTCGACCAGTGGGCCGACATCAGGCCCTACGTCACCGCGGCGCACCAGGCGGCGGCCAGCGAACCGGAAATCCAGGCGGCCCTGGACGGCTGGTTCGATGACGCCATCAACAACATGCAGGCCGGCCTGGACCTGGCGGACCGGTTCGAGCCTTCCAGCCGGCGGGTCCGCTGCGCCCTGGCCTTCGGCGAACTTGAGTTCTTCTCGCGGCGGTGGATGCGGCTGGGGTGGACCGTTGACCGCAACACGTCGCTGGACCTCATGGTGGACAACTGGTGCTTCCTGCTCACTGAGTAGCCATGCCCGGACGCTCCGGCGCGCGCAACGCTCCCGCGTGACCTGCGCTGGAGCACCGGGTCTACGGCCCGGGCAACCGGGGGATGCGCCGGCGTTGCATGATCGGTCACCGTCGATAGGCAACCGCCCACACACGAAAGACGCCGACAGCGGGAGGTCCCGCCGTCGGCGTCTTTCGTGTGTGCCGTATCCGTGCCGTGCCCGTGCCGTGAAGGCGGCGGCAGGCACAGATCAGAGGATCAGTGTGTGAGGTCCTTGCCCTTCGTCTCAGGAATGGTGAACACGAACGCGATGCTGATGACCAGCAGGACCACCGCGTAGACGTTGAAGAGGTTGGCTTGTCCAATCGAGCCGAGCCAGGCCTGCAGGTACGGTGCCGTGCCGCCGAAGAGTGCGACGCAGATGGAGTAGGGCACGCCCACGCCAACGGTGCGGATCTTGGTGGGGAACAGTTCGGCGTAGACGGCCGGGACGATCGCAGCCGCTCCGGCGATGAAGAACAGCATGACGCTCATGGTGACCGTGAGCTGCCACGGCGAGTCCTTCAGCAGCCAGGTCATGGGGAAGTGGAACAGCGCGGCGCCGGCGGCGCTCATGATCAGCACCGGCTTGCGGCCGATGCGGTCCGAGAGCTTGCCCCAGAACGGCAGCGCGGCGATGAACAGCACGTTCGCGATCACGCTGGCCCAGAGGGTCTCGCCACGGTCCATCTTCAGCACTGATGCGGCGTAGCTGGGCGTTACGATGCCCCAGATGTAGTAGGACACGGTCAGGCCGACGGTCAGTCCGATAACCTGCAGGGCCTGCTTGCGGTGCTTGTAAATCTGCGGCCACATCGGCTCATGCTTTTCCTTGGGCGATTCCGCTTCGAAGGCCGCCGTTTCCTTCAGGCGCGCCCTCATGATCAGGGCGTACAGGCCCATGACACCGCCGATGATGAAGGGGATCCGCCAGCCCCAGGCGTTCATGTCCGTCTTGCTCAGGACATTGGACAGGGTGGCGCCGAGCATGGTTCCGGCCAGGATGCCCACGGTGCCGGACGTGTAGATCAGTGTTGCCCAGAAGCCGCGCTTTTCCTTGGGTGCCATCTCGGAGAGATAGGTCTGCGACGACGGCAGCTCACCACCGTGGGCCAGGCCCTGGATCAGGCGGGCCACCAGCAGCAGCACCGAGGCAAAGGCTCCTACGGCTTCGAAGGTGGGCGCGATGCCGATCAGCAGGCTGCCCAGGGCGGCCAGCCCCACGGCGAATGTCATGGACGTCTTGCGGCCGATCCGGTCGCCGATCCAGCCGAACACAAAGCCGCCGAACGGACGGGCCACGAAGCCCACGGCGAAGATCGCCAGGGTGGCCAGGAAGGCCGACGTCGGATCCTCCTTGCTGAACAGGGCGCTTGCGATGAAGGGGGAAAAAGTGGCGTAGATGGCCCAGTCGTACCATTCGACGGCGTTGCCGATGCCGGTGCCGACGAGGGTCCTTACGTGGGACTTGTGTATCTGGACGTCTGCGGGGACGCCTGCGGTGGTGGTCATGGTTTGCTCCGGGTGTCTAGTTGGCCGAGGCCAGGGCTGCGATGCGGGAGACGGCAAGCTCTGTATAGAGTGCGCTGCCGTCGGAGAGGACGCCGTCGTCAAAGGCGGCGTAGGGAGAGTGGTTGAATGCAGTGGCGGTGTGGTCGGCGCCGGGGGCGACGGCGCTGAGGCCGATAAACGTTCCGGGTACCTCCGCGAGCACCCGGGAAAAGTCCTCGGAGCCACTTAGCGGGGTGGCCCAGCGGGAGAGGCGCGAGCTGCCAAAGAGGTTTTCAATGGTCTTCTCGGCGGTGTGGGTTTCGTCGTCATTGTTGACGGTGGCGGGATATTCGTGACGGTAGTCTACGTCCACTTCCAGGCCGTGGGCAGCGGCAATTCCCTTCAGCAGCATGGGCACCGCGGTCATCATCCGCTCCCTGGCAGGCTCGGAGAACGTCCGGACGGTGGCCTCGATGGTGGCTGACTCGGGAATGACATTGCGCTTCGTGCCGGCCTGCAGGACGCCGACGGTCAGGACCACCGGATCAAAGACGTTGAACTGGCGGGTGATCATCACCTGCAGGGCGGTCACCATTTCGGCCGCGGCAGTCACCGGGTCCTTGGCCACATGCGGGGCGGAGCCGTGGCCACCGGCGCCCAGGACGGTCACGGTGAGGGCATCCGAGGCGCTGAGCATCACGCCGGATTTGGTGGCGAACCGGCCGTGGGGTTCCAGTGCCGAAAAGACGTGCATCCCGTAGGCGGCGTCGGCCCGGCGGCCTGCCGCGTCCAGCACACCTTCACGGATCATGTGCGAGGCACCGTCCCAGCCTTCTTCGCCGGGCTGGAACATCAGCACCACATCCCCGGCGAGCTGGTCCCGGCGCTCGGCCAGGAGTGTGGCGGCCCCCGCCAGCATGGCGGTGTGGAGGTCGTGGCCGCAGGCGTGCATGGCACCGTCAACCTTGGACGAGAACTCCACACCCGTCCGCTCCTGGACAGGAAGGCCGTCCATGTCCGCGCGCAAAAGAACCGTGGGCCTGGTACCGGGTTGTGCGGCAAGCGCAGAGGGTGCGCCGCCGCGCAGGACCGCGGTGACCGACGTCGTGCTTTTGCCCAGGGTGATTTCGTAGGGCAGGCCGTCGAGCGCCTTGAGAACTTTTTCCTGGGTCCGGGGCAGCTGCAGGCCGGTCTCGGGCTCCTGGTGCAGCTCGTGGCGAAGCCGTACAAGCTCCTGCTGCAGCTCCTTGGCGTCGGCGGTGATTGACATCTGCTCTCCCTTTGGGCGTTGACGGTTGGTAACCTGCTGTCCATTGTGGGGTGACCTGATTCACACCTCGTGAAGTTACTGGAAAAAATCAAAAGTATGCTGGAAATTACAGAAATCGTTCACACTGGCGAAAGGCGGCCTGGGAAGTGATGCTCAGCGAGGAAGATCTTGCCCTGATCAACGTCCTGCAGATAGCGCCGCGGATCAGCTGGTCGGACGCCGCCGAGGTGCTGGGGGTGCACGCCACCACGCTGGCCGCGCGCTGGGACAGGCTGCGGTCTGCAGGCGCCGCCTGGACCACTGCGCACCTGATCGGCGACCCCAAGCAGATGTGCCTGGCGCTGGTGGATGTGGACTGCGAAATGCGGTTGCGGGCCGAGGTGACAGCCGAACTTGCCGCCATCCCGGAGGTGGTCACGGTGGAGGAAGCGGCGAGTAACAGGGACCTGATGCTGACGGTCATCTCGCCCACCCTGGAGCAGTTCACGGACAAGGTGCTGCCGCGGTTCAAGGAAATCCGCGGCCTGCTGAAGTACCGGACATCGCTGGGGACCCGCCTGCACTCGGCCGGCCATGTATGGCGGCTGAACGCCCTGGACCAGGCGAAGCACAGTGCCCTTCAGGCCATGGTGGGCCAGGAGGCAGCCTCGGCAGGAGCCCGGTCCGGTGCCCCGCTGCCGGCCAGCCACCTGGACCTGATTCCGTTCCTGGCCCGTGACGGGCGGGCGAGTGCCGCTGACATTGCCCGCAGCCTGGGCCGGAGCCCGGCAACCGTGCAGCGGCAACTGAACCGGGTGATTTCCAGCGGCCTGCTGACCTTCCGCTGCGAAATCGCGCAAGACCTCTCCGGCTACCCGGTGAGCTGCCAGTGGTTCGCCAATGTGCCGCCGGGCCAGCACGAGGCCGCCGCCGCGGAACTCCGCAGCCTGCGGACCGTCCGGCTCAGCGCATCCACCAGCGGGAGGACGAATTTTGTGATCCTCATGTGGCTGAAGTCGCTGGCGGATGTGATGAACGCCGAGCTGGCCCTGCAGCAGCGCATCCCGGCGATCGAGCTGGTGGAAAGCGCCGTGATTCTCAGCCGCGCCAAGCGGATGGGATGGATGCTGAACCCGGATTCCACGGCGAGCGGCGCCGTTGTGGTGGGTACGGAGGGAGTGGCAGCGCTGTGACTGGCTGGACAGGTGACTTCAAACGCCGGCTGGAACGGGCAGCAGAGCTGCGCTCCTACCGGGGTGCGGGCATCAGCTCCGACGAGGAAGCAGAGCTTGAGGCGGCCGAGGCGAAGGAACGGGAAAAGCGCAAGAAGGTGGATGACGCCCGCCGCGCCGAATACCTGATCCGCGACGCCATGGCACAGGGCAAGTTCGACAACCTCAAATACGCCGGCAAGCCCATCCCGGGCCTGGGCGAGGCCTACGATCCCGACTGGTGGGTCAAGGGACTGATCCAGCGCGAGAACATCAGCGGGCTGGGTCCCCAGGCCATCCTGCTCCGCGGCGAAGACGCCGGACTGGACGCGAAGCTGGATGCCCAGTTCACCGAGGAACAGGTCCGGGACATCCTCGCGGACTTCAACGCCCGGGTCATTGATGCCCGCCGGCAACTCCAGGGCGGGCCTCCTGTTGTCACCAAAACCCGGGATATCGACGCCGAAGTAGAGCGGTGGCGCCAGCGCCGCGCTGACCGGTCGAAGGCCGCCCCGCCCGAACCGGAGCCGCCGCGCACGTGGTGGCAGCGGCTCTGGCGCGGCACCACGTAGGGGAGCTGCGCATCGTAGAGCGTCCGACGGCGGCGCCTCCCGCCGTCGTCGGGTCCTAGTTCCTGCCGCCCGGGAAGCCGTTCTGTGGCGGGATGACCGGAATCTCGGGCACCGGCGGTGGTGCGGGCGGCTCGGGCTCAGGGACAGGTGCCGGGGCCGGCGGCGCGGGTGCCGGTGGCGGGGCGGGCGCAGGTGCCGGTGCGGGCCGCGGTGCGGGCCGTGGTGCAGCCGGGGCCGGGACCGGCTTGGGCGGGGCCGTCATGGAGGCCGGCGGCGGGGGGAACGGGTCTGCCGGGTAGAGCGGCGCCGCTGCCAGCATGTAGTTGACCCACTGCGGCCCGGCAATCATCCAGCCGTCAAGCCTGCTGTAGAACTGGCCGTTGATGGTCACGTTCTGGCCGGACCTGCCTTGGCCCTCCAGCGCGTCGCCGAAGAATGACGCGGTGGACAGTCCCGAGGTGTATCCCACCACCCAGGTGGAGCCGTTGTTGTTGGACGTTCCGGTCTTGGCAGCTGTGGGCATCTTGGTGTGGATCTTGGGGTTGATCCAAAAACCGGAACCTTTGACCAGCACATCCTGCAGGACCGCATTCACCCCGCGGGCCACCTCGGGTTTGACGGCATCGCGGCACTCACTGGTCTGCGCCGGCAGCTTCGCTCCGGTCACGTCCGTGATGTCCAGCAGTGCGATGGGGGTGCAGTACTTGCCATCGGCGGCAAAGGTGGCGAAGGCATTGGCCATGTGGAGCGGCGCCACCCCGATGGCACCGAGCAGGTTGCCCAGCTGGTGCATGTTGATCTGGGCGCCGTCCAGGCCGCTGTGCAGCCCCACGGCATCCACCATTTTCTGGATCCCGCAGAAGTCGAGCTGCGCGGCGGTTGCAAACGTGGCGGTGTTGATGGAGTTGTAGAGGCCGTAGTTGATGGGCATGGGCCGGTAGAAGCCGTCCTCGGCATTCTGCAGATCGTCCGCGGCGCCGAGCTCAGGATTGTTTTGGGCCGTGCTGTAGGCTCCCAGCACTTTTCCGCAGGTGGAACGCCAGGGGAAGCCCAGGGGATAGACGCGCCTCGAGGCGTCCACGACGGCGGTGAGCGACTTTCCCTCGTTCAGCCACTCTGCGAACGTGAAGGGTTTCATGGTGGAGCCGGGCTGGAAGCCGCCAGCACCGTTGAGGTCGTTCCCCTGCGGATCGCGGGCATCCACGTTGAAGTTCAGCTGGGTATCAAACTTCCCGTCCTCCGGCAGGAACACCGTATTCTGCGCCATCGCCAGGATCTTTCCGGTTCCCGGCTGGACCGTTGTCAGCGCGGCACCCCAGCGGTCCGGGTTCGCTCCGGCGGTGCCGTCCACCTGCGCCTGCGCTGCCGCCTGCAGCCGGCTGTCCAAGGTGGTGACGATGGTCAGGCCGCCGCGGTACAGCTTCCGTTCGCGTTCGATCAGGCTGGTGCCGAAGGCCGGGTTGTTCAGGACCAGGTGGGAGACATAGTCGCAGAAGTACGGCGCCATGGTGGCGTGGGCGCAGCCCTGCTTGCCGGGGTTGAGCTTAAGCTCGATGGGGGTGGCCACCGCGGCATCGTGGTCCGCCGGCAGGATCTTCCGGTGCTCCAGCATCTTGTCCAGCACAAGGTTCCGGCGGCTGAGCGCCTGCTCCGGGTTGACCGAGGGGTTGTAGAAGCTGGGGCTGTTGACCACGCCGGCCAGCAGGGCTGCCTGGGGGAGTGTGAGGTCCTTGGCCGTGGTGCTGAAGAAGTACCGTGCGGCCGCTTCGATGCCGTAGGCCTCCCGGTTGAAGAACACGATGTTCAGGTAGCCCTCGAGGATCTGATCCTTGGTGAACTTCTTCTCCAGCGCGATGGCCAGCTTCATCTCCCGGAGCTTGTCGCCGATGCTCTTCTGCCCGCTGAGGATGACCTCATCACCCTTGTCCTGGGACAGGAAGGACTCGTTGACCACATTAGTGACGTACTGCTGGGTCAGTGTGGACGCGCCCTGCCGGCCCTCCTGGGTCATGTTGAAGATGGCTGCGCGGAGGATTCCCTGCGGGTCGATCCCCGGGTGATCGTAAAAGCGGCTGTCCTCGATGGCCACGATGGCGTCCCGGACGAAGGGGGACATCTGGTCGAGCGGAATCTTGATCCGGTTTTCCACATAGAAGGTGGCGATTGGCTGCCCGTCCGAAGTGAGGACCTTGGTGGATTGCGACGGCGGCTGAACCAGCAGTTCGGAGGGCAGCTTGTCAAAGAAACTGATGGAATTGCTGACGCCCAGGCCCACGGTGGCCACGGCCGGGACCACCAGGCTTGCGGCCAGGACGCCACACAGGGCGCTCGTCACAAAAAATCCGATGACCCCGCCCAGGGTGGCGGCCAAACGGTGCTTACGTTTCCTGCCGTGCGTCATGGTTCAGCCCTCAAGCTCGCGACGTGTGAACAGGATACGCCGCGGGGACTGCCTCATTCCAGACGCCGGATGAACTGACGCCAAGCCGCAACCTCCTGGACTTTGGAGTCCATCTGAAGGGGCGATGCCACCACCGGGGAGCAGCGCGCTGCGGCAGTGGAGAAGTTCGACGAAACCCGCCGCGCGCTCTACCGGATCCTGGCCGACTGACCAGGATCCGACGTCGCGCTTTATCTTGCGAGTCCCTGGATTCTTAGTGACCCTGGCGTGTGGTGAACGGCAGGACAAGCCGCGAGTGGTGCACGGCGTCGCGGTAGATCTTGTGCGTGACGGGGCGCCCCACCGGGAGGTGGAAGGCGTCCGGCGGCAGCAGGGCGTTGTGTTCGTCCGCCAGCGGCTCGTCGTTGGACAGTTCCACCACTAGGCGGTGGCCCGGCCTGAACGTGTTCGCGAACGGGTAAAGGCGCAGAACGTACTCCTCGATCTTGCCCGGCTCCACCGGTACTGACCGCGTGTGCGGGTGGTACGGGTTGCCTTCGGTGGTGCGCTCGTCCAGCTCACGGTGTGAGGCCTTGAGGTAGCCGCTGGTGATGAGCTGTCGCTTGCCGCTGGGGGCGTAGTCCCAGAGCCGCATGATGAAGTTGGTGTCCGGCTGGTCGATCTCCGCGAAGAGATGCGCGGCACCCGTGCCGATCATCTCCGTGTCCGTCTCGAACGTGTCGGTGGTCCAGGACAGGATCTCCACCTTGTCCGTCACCGTCAGCGGCGCCTGGTAGAAGCCGTCCGGAGCGGCGTATTCAGCCGCCATCGGCTCGGACTCCGCGGACAGCTTGCCGCGCGGGCGCAGGTAGAGGGACTTGTACTCCACTTCCTTGGGCGGCCACTGGTCCGCGGTGACCACCTCGCGGGAGCCCTCCACGAAGACGCTCACGGGAGGTTCGTCCATCACACCGTTCTCGATGCCCTTGATCCAGTAGTCGTACCACCGGAACATCTTGTCGTGTTCCTCAATGAAGGGACGGGACTGCATGGGCGGGTAGGGGCCGATGTCCAGTTTCTTGGGGCCCTTGAGCTCGTTGTACAGCTCGATGGTGCCGTCCAGGGTCCAGCCGCGGCCCTGGTCCAGCTGCAGGTAGACGGGGATGTCGATGTTCGGGGCCAGGGTGATGGGGTTGCGCTCTTCGTACCAGTCGCCGTCGAGCTCGTTCATGACGATGTCGAACCAGGCCTCGTGGTTCTTCGGGTAGTGCAGGACGTGCACCAGGTTCGGCCAGGCGGCAACGTCCGGATCCTGCAGGCGCTCGGCAACGAGCTTCTTCAGTTCTTCCGGGGCGTACTTTTCGATCATGCGGGACTTGACGTTGTCCGTGAACGCCCAGCCCGAGTCGCCGCCGCGGCCTTCGCGCGCGGCCCGGGGCATGAACCACATGACGCCGCCGTGGTAGGTGGTCTCGTAAAAGTCATAGTGGCCGCCGGAGACGAAGATCGCCTTCAGGTGCGGCGGACGTTCGGCCGCAGCCAGCACCTGCATGGAGCCGAAGTAGGAGATGCCCACCATGCCCACGTTGCCGTCGCACCAGGGCTGCGCGGCAACCCACTCGATGAAGTCGTAGGCGTCCTGGCCCAGCGACACGCCGCCGGCGTTGTAGTTGCCGATGTGCTCGCCCCCGGACGCGCCGGAGCCGCGAAGGTCGCCGATCACGTGGACGTAGTCTTCCTTGACGATCCGGGCGATGTCACCGGCCTCGATGCAGCCGTCCCACATGGGGCTGGGCCGCCGCTGCGGCGGGGTGGTCAGGGCCAGTGCCTGCAGTTCCTTGCCGTAGGGGCTCAGCGCCACCAGCGCCGGGCGCGGCTTGTCGTCGGTGCCCTGGTAGGCGTCAGCGGCGAGTTCGACGCCGTCGCGCATGGGAACCCGGAGGTCCTTGCGAACGGCAATCAACTCCGCGCCGGCGTTCACTAGCTGGAAGTCATCCACGAGTGCTTATCTCCTCATCGTCGGTCAAACGGTCGAACGTGGTGCGGTAGCCGTGCAGCGTGGTGAAGAACGGCGACGGCTCCAGCGTGGGGTCTCCCTCGTAGCCTAGGTCCTGGGCCACGCGGGCGAACGGTGAATAGGGTGAGTCCGTGTCCTGCAGTCCTTCGCCCAGGCAGGTGCACGCCGCGTCCTTGACGCGGGCCTCGATGTCCAGGCTGCCCCGGAGCGCCTCCCGGGCCTGGTCGGCGTCGAGCTGCACACCGTACGGTGTGCCGTCCGCGCTCCGGTAGGGGTGCCCCAGGTAGAGGTGCCGGGGGCGGATCTCGTTGGTGAGGTACTGGAGGCTGCTGCGGTAGCCGGCCGGGTCCACAAATCCCGGGAATCCGTTGGCCGCGCCGTGGATCTGGACAGCGTCACCGACGAACACGTCATTCTGGCCGTCAATCACATAGGCCACCGAGCCCGGGGTGTGGCCCGGAATCGAGTGCACCGAGACGGTGACGTCCCCGCCCAGCGAGAGGGTTTCGCCGCCGCGGACCAGCAGGGTCGGCTCCATTTCGCCGGAGATGACGGCGTTGGTGGCTGCCGTCAGCCTCGCCTCGCCGTCGGGATCATTCAGGTACCGGGCACGCCCGGCAAGGTATTCGTCCACGTGCGCCCGGCGTGAGCGGAGCATCGGCGCGTCGGCCTCGTGGATGACCACCTGGGCACGCCGACCGGTGAGCTCCCACAGCGCGTACGCGCCGCCAATGTGGTCGATGTGTCCGTGGGTCAGGAAGATCCAGCGGACATCCTCGATCCGGCGGCCGATCGCCTCCAGCGCCGGCACCATGCCCTCGGCCGGCGACGACGCGATCCCCGTGTCCACGATGGCAGGCTCCGGCGCATCGATAAAGAAGCTGTAGAGGCCGAAGCGGCCCCACGGGGAGACCAGGGGATGGACGGCGACCGGGCCGGTCACTGCCCGGCCTTCGCGTTCAGGAAGCCGGCTGTCTCACGGAAGGGCCGGTAGAACTCCGGGATCCAAGAGAAGTTCTGGACGAAGCCGTGGTTGGCGCCGGCGTACCGGCTGACCGTGGCGTCCACGCCGGCATCGCGCAGGCGCTGGGCGTAGAGCTCGCCTTCGTCCCGCAGGGGATCATGTTCGGCCGTGATGATGAGGGCCGGCGGCAGGCCGGTGAGGTCGTCACGCTTGATGGGGGAGACCAAGGGGTCGGCCGGATCCGCGCCGCTGTCCAGGTAAAACGCGTTGAAGGGCTTCAGGCCAGCCGTCTCCAGCCCATACCCGACGGCGTTTTCCCGCATCGAGGGGTAGCGGTCCTCATCGAAGTCCAGGTCCACGGACGGGTAGAACAGGACCTGGTGCGTCACGCCGTCGAACCCGTCATCGTGGGCCTTGGCAGCGACGGCGGCCACGAAGTTGCCGCCGGAGCTGTCGCCTGCGATGGCCAGGTTCTTTCCGTCCCAGCCCAGGGCCTGGCCCTGTTCGGCGGCCCAGCGGACCACCGCGTAGCAGTCCTCGAGGCCGGCCGGGAAGGCGGCCTCGGGGGCCAGCCGGTAGCCCACGGAGATGACCTTGTGGCCGGTCTCCTTGGCCAGCGACCGGGCAACATGGTCGTGCGTGTCCAGGCTGCCCAGGAAGAACGCGCCGCCGTGGAAGTACACCAGAACGCCGTAGGCGTCGGCCTCGGCCGGGGTGTAGATGCGGACGGGCACGTCGCCGGATTTGGTGACGGCCGTGGCATCCTCGACCGAGTGCAGCGGCAGCCGGTCCGCGGGGGGAGCGACATGGGCAGCTTCACCGGCGCGCATCGCTGCCGGGTCCAGGGGTGAGCCGTCCGATGCCGGGAGGGTGGCCAGGATCTTGGCTATTTCGGGGTGGATGGTCATGGTGTTCAGGCCTTCGCGGGCGTCTGGGACGTGGGCTTCTGGCCGGGGAAGACGTCGTTGACCTCGTCCTCGGACCAGCCCTGGCGGGAGATGCGCTGCAGTTCGTCGGTTACCGGCTTCCGGGTGGCCTGGTAGAGGGCCAGCGCCTCCTTGACGGAATCAGCCTGGGCCAGGGCGTCCGCGATGGCGCCGGCGTCCTCGATGGCCGAGTTGGCACCCTGGCCCTGGTGGTGCAGCATCGAGTGTGCGGCATCGCCCAGGAGCGCCACGGAGTCCGTGTGCCAGTTCTCCACCGGGTCGATGTCGTAGACGGCGCGGATGCTGACGGTGTCCAGGTCCAGTCCGCGGGTCATGTTGACGATCCGCTCGTCGAAGCCCTGCACCGTTGCCACCATGTCCTCAATGCTGACCTCGGGCGCCCAGGTGCTGTCCGGGTTCAGGGCGGTGATGTCGAAGGAGACCTGGTTGCGGTGGCGCAGCGGCAGCAGGTAGACCTTGGTGCCCCGGCCGATGTACATGCGCAGGTTGTCGTCGTTGATCATGCCTTGGGCGTCGTCGAGGGAGATCACGGCGCGGTAGGCGTGTTCACCGGAGAACACCGGGCCCTTGTCGCTGAACAGCTGCTGGCGGACCACGGACTTGATGCCGTCGGCGCCGATCACCAGGTCAGCCTCGGCCGTGGCGCCGTTGGCGAACGTCAGGACGGAGGTGGCGCCGCGGTCCTCGATGCTCTCCAGCTTGTGGCCCAGGCGCACCATGCCCTCGGGGAGGACGCCCAGGAGCGCTTCGATGAAGTCGCCGCGGTGGATGAGGTAGGTCTGGGTCTCGTCGCCGGAAACGGGCCAGCTGTCCTTCATGATGGGCTGGTCAGTGGCCGTGAGGATCTCAAAGTAGTCGCTGGGGGAGCTGACCCTGGCAATGGCGTCGAAGGTGCCCCACTGGCGGAACCGCTCCATCGTGGCGGGGCGCAGGCCGATTCCGGCGCCGACTTCGCGGATCTGGCTGGCCTGTTCGTACACGGTGACGTCCGCGCCCAACAGGCTCAGGGCCTTGGCTGCGGCGGCGCCGCCGTAGCCCGCGCCCACGATGGCGATCTTGAGGTTCTGGATCTCTGTTGCCTTCATTGGTATCAACTCTTTCTCAACGCAGGGCGGGCCCTGCAGGAACTTGGGAAGCTTTGGCGGCCTGACGGCCAGTGTTCAGACGGTCAGCGACAGGAAGTCGGCGGGGTTGTCCTCGAGCAGGAGCTTGAGGGTGGCGTCGTCGATGCCGGCCGCCCGCATGTCCGGGATCATGTCCTCGAAGATGTAGTTGATGGTGTGGCCCTTCACGCCCGGCCAGCCCAGCGGGCTGCAGTTCGCATCGGCCGAGACCAGGAGCTTGTCCGCGTAGCCCTTGTTGACGAGCTTGACGAAGTGCTCCATGCGTTCGGCGCGCTTGCGGCCCCAGAACGGCGGGTCCGGCAGTTCGAGGTCGTAGCCGAAGGTGTCGAAACCGATCCGACCGCCCTGCTCGTAGATCCAGTCGTGCGGGGTGACGGGTGCGTTCAGGCCGTCGTCGGCGTGGCCGAACAGCACACGGTCCAGCGGAAGGCCCTCTTCGTTGAAGATGCTCACGGCCGGTTCCGGGTCAATGGCCAGGTGCGTCAGGATCGGGGCTCCGGTGACGACGGCGGCGCGGGCCGCGGCGCGGTAGATGCGCTTGTCCAGGTCCGTCATGCGTCCGCCGCGGCTGACGCCGACCTTGATGACGCCGGCCTTGGCGCCGGTGTCGCCGATCCCCACGGTGATTTCGTGGATGAAGACCTTCGCCAAATAGTCCACGGTGGCGCGGGAGAAGTGCGGGAGAGCGGTGTCGCCGCCGACGAAGCCGGTGCAGGCCACGATGTGCACGCCCGTCTTCCGGGACAGGGACCTGTAGTAGTCCACGTCCCGGCCGTTGCAGATGCCTGTGGCGTCCACGAAGGTGCCGCCGCCGTATTCGCGGAACTTGCGCAGCTTCGGCACGGTTTCCTCGTAGGCCTGTTCCGGTGTCTTCCACCATTTGGTGTCCAGCTCGGAGCCGGGCATCCCGTAGCCGATGTGTTCGTGGACCGCCACGATTTCCAGTTCTTCGGCCGGGATGGTTCCCAGCACGGTGTTGACCTTGGTCATTCGTTCACCTCAGGGGTTCGAAAGTTTGTGATGTGGGGGCTGGCAGGTGCTTAGCGCACGGTCAGCAGGTTGCGCGGGTTGTCCTCAAGGATCCGCCGGGCGTCTTCGTCGCTCAGGCCCCGGGATTTAAGGAACGGCACGAACGTGGTCAGGACATGGCTGAAGGGCAGGTTGTACTCGGGCAGGCCCTTGGCCACGCCGATCGAGTTGCCGGACAGGATGATCTTGTCCGCATGGCCGGCCTTGACCAGCTCCAGGACCAGATCCGCGCGTTCCTGGTCCGTGACGTAGTCCGCGTGGTCGTTCAGCCCCACATGATCGATGCCGACGAACGCGCCGCGGGCGGCCACTTCGACGGCGGAATCCTTGGCATCGCGGCGGTCGAGGTCGCCGACGAGTACACGGTCGGCCCCGATCTGCTCGTCCAGGACGATGTCCAGGTCATGCAGGGCGTCCGCGCCGAAGCGGATCGAGACGGGCACACCGGTGCTCTTGGCGGCGCGGGCGGATCCGCGGAACAGGCTCTCTTCGGTGGGAGTCATGCCGGCGCGGTCGGCGATGGTGGCCACCATGCCGGCGGCTGCGCGGCGCTCCACCCGGGGAACCACCATGCCCTCGGTGACCTCCTTGCCGAAGAGGTCGGCGAACTTCTCGGCCGGCCACGGGGTGGGCGGGTTGGTCTGCGGGGTCAGGAAGTAGCCGCCAAGTTCTTCCTCAGGGCCAAGGCCCGTGGAGGCAACGATGTGGACGCCGGTGGAGCGGGAGAGTGCCTCGTACAGCTTCAGGTCCCGGCCGTGGAACATGCCCGTGCTGTCCACGATGGTCTTCCCTCCGTGCCCGCGGAACTCTGTGAGCTTGGCGGCCAGGGCCTCGAAGATTTCCGCCCGGTCCATGGAAATGTCCGGGGCGTACTGTGCGCCCGGGAGTACGGAGAGCAAAGCTTCGTGAACCGCGACGACGCCCAGTTCGTGGGCCGGAACGGGGCCGAGGACCGTGTTGACCGTTGGCCCGGCAGGGGCATGGGACGCGCCGCCGGCGGCGGCGGGTGTGGAGTGACTCACGTGGCTTCTCCCTCGAAGGTGGGGTTGCTGAATGCTGGGGTGCTGCGGAGCCGGACCGTGCCGTCGCTCCGTTGCAGGTGTAGCCAGCATCATATGTTTCTATACATAGTGTCAAGGAAATAGTCGGAACGTTGGAATGGCCCAAAGAATCAAAGAGTTTATGAAGCCAACGCTTCGTACGTGCTCTTGACACTGTGTAAAGATTGACGTCAGAATGTGGGCAGCGCCACATCAAAACAGTGCCCCGCGCCGGTTCCATCCGGCCCCGGGCATTACGTGAAAATCGACCGGAGACAAGGGAGTTTCATCGATGAGTCAGACCTTCAAGGTGTCGAGCAGCGGCTCGGTACAGGCCACCTTTGTGGCCGCCTACAGCGCGGTGACGCTGGCCCAGATCACCAACGCCCTGCCGGGCGCCCTCAGTGGCACTTTTGCGGTGGAATTCCACACCTCGGGTGCCGGCCTGACCTGGATTGCGGGCATGTTCCTCATGGGCATCGTGGTGTTCGAGCTCAGCTGGGGCCTCCTCGGTGACATGTTTGGACGCAAGAAGCTGCTCTACATCGGCGCTGCCGTGAGCGTTGTGGGCTCCGTCCTGGCCGCGCTGGCCCAGACCACCGAAATGATGATTTTCGCCCAGGCCGTGGGCGGCATCGGGGCCGGCATCCTGTTCCCCATTTCGCTGTCCATGATCGCGGCAATCACCCCGGATCACCGGGCTCGTGCCAAGGTCATCGCCACCTGGGCAGGGTTCCTGTCCCTCGGCGCGGTGATCTCCCCAGTGCTCGCCGGCTTCACGGCGCAGTTTTTCACGGTGCCGGGCGCGGCTCCGGGCGCCCCGAACACGTTCAGCGGCTGGCGGGCGGCCTACCTTGTCGCGGCAGGCCTTGCCGTGCTGGTGCTTATCGTCGCGCTCCGGGCCAAGGACTCCGCAGCGGCGGACGGACGGCGCAAGCTTGACCTGCCCGGCCAGGCCACGCTTGCACTCGGCCTGATCGCCGTCCTCTACGCCACAGTGACAGCGGTGGATGCCGGCTTCGGCAGTGCCCAGGTGATCGCAAGCTACGTCATTGGTGCCGTCCTGCTCGTCGCCTTCGTCATCATCGAATCACGCACGGCGGAGCCGCTGATCCACCTGGCGCTGTTCAAGAACAGCGCCTACTCGATCACCGGCATCGTGGCGGTGACGGGCATGTTCGCCTTCCTCGCGGTCTGCTTCAGCACCAGCGTCGCCGTGAGTGGGCTCGCCCTGGCCGAGACCTGGAAGGTCGGCGTGCTGTTCGTCTTCATCCAGGGTCCCGCCTTCGCATTCATCCCGGTAGTGGGCTGGCTCATCCACCACGTGGCCCCTCGCTGGGTCCTCACCGCAGGCTTCGCGCTGATGGCTGTGTCCGGATTCTGGCTCTCGACCTTCGCCCTGGGCAACCCGGAGGCCTTCGGCGGCACCCCGTGGACGGCCTTCATCCCGCCGCTGCTGGTGCTGGGCATCGGCTTCGCGCTCACCGTCGGCTCCGTCACCGCTGTTGCCATCAACACCGTCCCGCCCCAGCAGATCGGCATGGCCTCCGCCACCACCAACCTCCTGCGCGACCTCGGCTTCGCCCTCGGGCCCGTTATCGGCTCAGCCATCGCCTTCGGCATCGGCGCCACCGCTTTCGCGGGTCCGCTGGCTGGCATCCTCGGCGGAGCGGGACTGCCTGCAGAGGCCGTCAACGGGCTGGCCAACGTTCCGCCGCTGGGCTTCCTGGCCGGCTGGGACGGGGTCATCGCGCAGTTCACCGGCCAGGCCGCGGCCGGTGGGGCACCGGGCCCTGCAGTGGACGGCATGGTCCAGGCACTCAACGCCGCACAGCCACAGATCCAGGGAGTGGCCGGGACCTCGCTGGGGCAGGGCTTCCAGGCGGTCTACCTCACGGCAGGCATCGCAGCTGTCCTCTCCGCCATCCTGACCCTCTTCATCTCCGCCCGCTCCTCGGCACCCATGACAGAGCCTGTTGCCGCGGCCACCGAGGAAAACGCCGGGGCTGTTGTCTAGGCTGCCGCCCCCAGCTTCACCACGAACCTCACCAAACCATTGACACAACGCAAGGAGAACACCGTGACTGCACCCATCCAGTCAGACGTCGACATCTGGAATGACGACGTGCTCGTTGACCCCTACCCCACCTATGCCGCGCTCCGCGAGCAGGCCGCCGTGGTCCACCTGCCCAAGAACGGCCTCTACGTCCTGACCCGCTATGACGCCATCCGCGGCGCACTCGGTGATCCGGAAACGTTCTCCTCCACCAGTATCGGTTTCAATCCGATGGTCAACGAGGCACTGCAGGGCACCTCCCTGGCCTCCGACCCGCCGGTGCACACCCAGCTGCGCGCGGTTCTCTCGGAGAACCTGACCCCCCGGGCGCTCCGCGGCCTGAAGGTCACCATCGACGAAAAGGCAGACAAACTCGTTGCCGAGCTCGCTGACAGCGGAAGCTTCGAGGCCATCGATTCCCTGGCCCGGGCCTTCCCCATCGAGATCGTGGCCGACCTCATTGGATTCAAGGGCCACGTCAAGGACAACATGCTGCGCTGGGGCCAGGCTGCCATGCAGGTCATCGGCCCGCTGAACCAGCGCACGCAGGAGAGCTTCCCCATCGCCGGAGAACTCTACGGCTGGTGCTCGTCGGTCACCGCCGAGGACCTCGCCCCGGGCTCCATCGGCCGCGGAATCTTCGATGCCGAAACCCGCGGCGACATTCCCGAGGGCTCCGCAGGCCACATCATCCACCAGTACCTCGGCGCCGGCGTCGACACCACCATCGCCTCGATCGGGAACATCGTTGCCCTGTTTGGTCGCCACCCCGAGCAGTTCGACCTGGTCCGGGCCAACCCCGAACTGGTTCCCGCAGCCTTCGCCGAGGTGCTGCGCTATTGGGCTCCGGTCCACATCTGGGGCCGCAAAGCCACCCGCGACGTCGAGATCGACGGCGTGACCGTCCCCGCCGGCGCCCAGGTGGGCATCCTCTTCGGCGCCGGAAACCGCGACCCCCGGCACTATGAGAACCCCGACACCTTCGACGTGACGCGCAACCCCGTGGACCACCTGTCCTTCGGCTACGGCCCGCACGGCTGCGCCGGCCAGGGACTGGCCAAGCTGGAGGCGCACGCCATCATCGAAGCCCTCGCCCGCCGGGTCCAGACCCTGACCATCGGCGACGAAGAGAGGGAGCCGAGCAACATCACCCGGAGCATCGAGAAACTCCAGGTAGAAAAGGTAGTGGCAGCATGAAAATCGAACTGGACCGGCCGCGCTGCGAGGGACACGGCCTCTGCGAGGAGGCCGCGCCATCGCTGATGCACCTGGACGACGACGGCGAGCTGGTCATCGATGTCCCGGACGTGGACGGCGCGGAGCTTGATGCCGCGAAGGCGGCAGTCCGGGTCTGCCCGGTGGCCGCTCTGCGATTGGCCGCGGCATGACGATGCGCCGGATTGTGGTGGTGGGCAACGGTATTGCCGGGCTGACCGCGTGCGACTCGCTGCGGTCTGCCGGTTTCGAGGGCGAGCTGACGGTGGTGGGCGCCGAACGCCACCACCCTTACAGCCGCCCCGCCCTGTCCAAAGCCCTCCTGCACGGCGAGGACAGCCTCCAGGCCCACGAACTGCCGCAGCCCACCCACGAAGCGGCCGAACTGCTGGGCGTCAGCGCCACCGGCCTGGATCCCGATGCCCGCCTGGTGCGCCTGGACGGAGGCGGTGAGCTGCCCTATGACGGGCTGGTCATCGCCTCCGGTTCCCGGGCGAAGCGCCTTACTGAGGGCCAGTCGGAGGGCGACGCCCGAATTCCGCGGGAGCTCACCCTGCGAACCATCGAGGACGCGGTCCTCCTGAAGGAACTGGTGGAAGGGCGCCCTTCGGTGATCGTCATCGGCGGCGGGCCGCTCGGCATGGAAGTGGCCTCGGGCTGCCTTCACATGGGCTGCGACGTCACCCTGGTTTCCGATGCCACGCCGCTGTCCCGGCAGCTCGGCGACCACCTGGCCGGCATCTTCACCTCCGCCGCCGTCCGGCGCGGCCTCTGCGTGGTGGGCGGCGGGAAAGCCCGTCTGGCAGACCACGGTGCCGGAAGCCGGGTTGTCCTGGCAGACGGCACCGAACTCGAGGCGGACCTGGTGGTCACGGCCATCGGCGACCAGCCGAACACCGAGTGGCTGGCAGGGTCCGGCCTGCTCACCGACGGGGCGCTGCGGGTCGATTCACGTGGGCGGCTCCGGCCGGACATCGTGGCTGCGGGAGACGTGGCGTTCTTCCCCACCAGCCGCGGCGTGCAGCGTATTCCGCTGTGGACGAGCGCCATCGACCAGGCCAAGGCGGCCGCCGTCGGGCTTCTCCAGGGCGACGCGGCGCCCGGGTTCAGCTTCCAGCCCTACTTCTGGACCGAAGGGTTCGGCCTCTCGCTCAAGGCGGCGGGATTCACCCCGGTGGCCGGGACTCCCGACTTCTGCGAGCCCGGCGACGGGCCGGACTCGGTGCTGATGCGCTGGGACAACCAGGACGGGTCCGGAACCGCTGCCGCGGTCAACTACCGGATCCCGATTCCCAAACTGCGGCGCCTGGCCAATACAGGGCCGGAGGCCCTCCAGCGGACCGCACCGGCGGGCGTCTGATGTGCCCGGCCCGCTACCGGACGCGGCAGGCCAGGCCGGTCCCCGCCCACCACAGCGGGACGTGCGTCCGCCCGCCCCACACCCCCGTTAGGATTGATTCATGTCGTCGCTGCGAGAAGCCCAGAAGCAGCTGACCCGCGACGTGATCGTCGAGCGGGCGCTGGAGCTCTTCACCGAGAAGGGTTACGCCGCCACCACCATCGACGAGGTTGCCGCGGCGGCCGGAACCACGCGGGCCACGTTCTATGCGTACTATCCGTCGCGCAGCGACCTGATGCGCGACTTCATGGCCCGTGTGAACGCCGTCCTGGACCGGGCCGATGCCCCCGAACAGGGCACCACCGCCCCGGAGCTGGTGGACGTTGTGCGGGAAGGCGAACTGTCCGGCATCCTTGCCTGGCTGGAGTCGCGTGCGGCGCTGTGGCCGGTCTTCCGGCCCTACCTGGACGTCCTCGACGAGGCCGCGGCGGTTGACCGTGACGTGCGGGCCATGCTCGAGGGCTGGCACGAGGAAGTCATCACCGACCTCGTTCGGGGGATGAGCCTGGCTGGCCGGTTCTCCGAGGAGACACGCCACATCCGGGGAACCCTCGCCTTCACCGCCCTGGACTACGTTGCCACGCTGTGGACGCGCCGCAAGTTTGAACCAAACCGCGAGCATGCCCTCGATATCCTGGCGGACAACTGGTTCCACCTGCTCTGCGATGAAGGCTGACGCTTAGGCGAAGGAATCTTCCTTGGCGGCGCTGGCGGCGCTGGCCGGGCGGGAACGGTCGACGGCGGCCTGCGCCCCCGCTGCGGATGGTGCAGCCGTGCGGTGGCCCAGCGGGTTGAAATGTCCCGCAGCCAGGTCGGCGAAGGAGTACGCCCTTTCGGCGTGCTCGGACAGGTCCACTCCCACGGTCTCGGCCTCGTGGCTGACGCGGAAGCCGATGAAGCGGTGGATGGCCCGGCCGATGACCAGGGTGACGATGCCGGACAGCAGCACGGTGACCACTACGGCCGCGGACTGGGCCACCAACTGCTGGACGCCGCCGCCGTAGAAGAGACCCCCGCCCTGGCCGTCAACCGGGAGCGCGATGAAGCCCAGCGCCAGCGTGCCGATCAGCCCGGCGCCCAGGTGCACGCCCACCACGTCCAGGGAGTCATCCAGGCCGAAGCGGTATTTCAGGTCAACGAAGATGCAGCAGGCGGCGCCGGCCACCAGGCCCAGGCCGATGGCGGCCACTGGGCTGATGTTGGCGCACGACGGCGTGATAGCCACCAGGCCGGCCACCACGCCGGATGCGGCACCCAGCGAGGTGGGGTGGCCGTGGCGGACCTTTTCGGTGAGCAGCCAGCTGAGCATGGCCGCGGCGGGGGTGACCAGGGTGTTGACCCAGACCAGGCCGGCCTGCTCCGCGGTGGTGGCGGCGCCGCCGTTGAAGCCGAACCAGCCAAACCACAGGATGGCCGCGCCCAGCATGATGAAGGGGACATTGTGCGGGCGGTGGCTGGGGTCCTTGGCGAATCCGTGCCGCTGGCCCACCACCAGGGCGAGTACCAGGGCTGCCGTTCCGGAGCTGATTTCCACCACGGCGCCGCCGGCAAAGTCAATGACCTGGCCAAAGATCGCAGTCATGGCACCGCCGGCGCTCATCAGCCCGCCGCCCCAGATCATGTAGGCCAGCGGGCAGTACACCAGCGTGATCCACACCGGGACGAACAGGGCCCAGGCGCTGAACTTGGCGCGGTCGGCGATGGCGCCGCTGATCAGGGCGACGGTGATGATGGCGAACGTAGCGCTAAAGCCGGCCTTGATGAGGTCGGGGGAGCCCATGAGGTTCTGCAGGCCGAAATTGGCAAAAGGGTTGCCGAAGATGCCCAGGACGCCGTCGCCCGTGGTCATGGAGTAGCCCCAGAGGACCCACACCACACCCACGATGCCGGCGGAGATGAAGCTCATCATGATCATGTTCAGTGCAGCCTTGGCACGTGTCATGCCGCCGTAGAAGAGACCCAGCCCTGGGGTCATCAGCAGCACCATCGCCGCCGCGATCATCAGCCAGACATGTTGCGCAGTGATTTCCACCGGGGTCCCTTCCCCTTGATCCATGATCGCGGGGGACCTTGTTGCCCGCGCGATCCCCCTGCTCAATGGTTGTGGGTCCGTGTTTCATGTGAGGCCCGTCCGTATTGCGGGGATGTTACACACGCCGCAGTTGCGTGAAGACCTCGTGACAGGGATGTTTCGGGCAGGTTACGGACGTTCCGCAGTGTGGTGAAATGGCGGGTCGGAGGGCGGCCGGCGGGCCCCACATTTCCCTCAGATGAACGGCTGCTCACTGGTGTGGCCGCGGGCGCGCTCTTCCGGGGCCGAACCACCGGTAGCATCATTTCCATGCCCACTCTGCTTGAAATGGCGGGTCCCATCCTGGAGATCCTGACCTGGCTGTGCCTGCCTGCCGGGCTTGGCCTGCTTTTCTACTCGGGCATCCTGCGCCGGTTTGTGCATCCGTGGGCCGAGGCCGAGGCAGTGGTCTACGCAGATGAGACCGGAACCGGGTTCCGCTGGTTCGACCGCAAATTCCAGGTCCACCACGCGCCCATGTCGCCCCATGACATCAAGGACCTTGCAGTGGGTGACACCCTGCCGATCTACTACCATCCCAAGCGCCCCACCCAGTGGCAAACCGCAGCGCCTGAAGCCGTGGGGAGCACCGCCGTCGTGCTTGGCCGTGTCCTCACCGGCATCGGTGCCGCGGCGTTCATTGTCGGGTTCTTCCTGCCGATGTTCCGAGCGTCTTAAAAGGAAGGGCCGCACGGCTCTGGTTTTAACTACTGCCATGGCTTAGCGTGAGGCCCATGGCTGCCGGACCCAACGCGGGGTTAGACGGACCCGCATCTGATGCAATGCTCAAGCTGGGCCGTTTCTTCACGAAATGGGACCAAACCGATGACGGCAGGGCCGTGTTCCGGGAGGGTGGCCGCCAGGGCGACATCTTCTACCGGGACCGGTGGAGCCACGACAAAGTGGTCCGCTCCACGCACGGGGTGAACTGCACCGGCTCCTGCTCCTGGAAGGTGTACGTCAAGGACGGCATCATCACGTGGGAATCCCAGCAGACCGATTACCCCTCGGTGGGCCCGGATAGTCCGGAATATGAACCTAGAGGCTGCCCCCGAGGGGCAGCTTTTTCTTGGTACACCTACTCACCCACGCGGGTCCGGTTCCCATATGCCCGCGGCGTCCTGGTGGAGATGTACCGGGAAGCGAAAGCCCGGCTCGGCGACCCAGTGCTGGCTTTCGCGGAGATCGCGGCGGACCCGGAACGCCGGCGCCGCTACCAGCAGGCCCGCGGCAAGGGCGGTTTGGTGCGGGTCTCCTGGCAGGAAGCGATCGAGATCGCCGCCGCCGCCCACGTAAACACGATCAAGACCTACGGGCCGGACCGGTGCGCCGGCTTCTCGCCGATCCCCGCAATGTCCATGGTCTCGCACGCGGTGGGAACCCGGTTCATCCAGCTCATCGGCGGGGTGATGACGTCCTTCTACGACTGGTACGCGGACCTGCCCGTGGCCAGTCCGCAGGTCTTCGGCGACCAGACTGACGTCCCGGAGTCCGGCGACTGGTGGGACGCGCGCTACCTCATGATGTGGGGCTCCAACGTCCCGGTCACGCGCACGCCGGACGCGCACTGGATGGCCGAGGTGCGCTACCGCGGCACCAAGGTGGTCACGGTCAGCCCGGATTACGCGGACAACACCAAGTTCGCCGACGAATGGCTCCCCGCCCAGGCCGGAACGGACGCCGCGCTCGCCATGGCCATGGGCCACGTCATGCTCAAGGAATTCTTCGTGGACCGCGAGGTCCCGTTCTTCACCGATTACGTGAAGCAGTACACGGACCTGCCGTTCCTGGTCCGGCTGGTGAGGAACGACGACGGCGCGCTGACGCCGTCGAAATTCCTCACCGCGCGTGACATCCCGGCGGAGTCCGGGGCTGAGGACGCGGCATTCCGCACCGTCCTTTTCGACAAAAAAGCCGGCCGTCCGGCCGTGCCGAACGGCTCCCTGGGGTTCCGCTACTCCGGCAGCGGCGAAGGCAAGTGGAACCTTGACCTGGAGGGGATCGACCCTGCGCTGTCCGTGCAGGAAGTCTCCGGCGAAAGTGCCGAAATCCTGCTCCCGTGCTTCGAGCAGGCGGACGGCACCGGCAGCGTGCTGCGCCGTGGCGTTCCCGTTCTTGAAGTCGAGGGCCAGCTGGTCACCACCGTGTTCGACCTCATGCTCGCGCAGTACGGCGTGGGCCGGGACGGGTTGCCGGGGGAGTGGGCCGGCGGCTACGACGATGCGTCCACGCCGTACACTCCGGCCTGGCAGGAGGAAATCACCAGCGTTCCGGCGCAGGCCTGCATCCGCGTGGCACGGGAGTTCGCCCGGAACGCCGAGGAATCCAAGGGCCGCTCCATGATCATCATGGGCGCTGGAATCTGCCAGTGGTTCCACGGCGACACCACCTACCGGGCCGTGCTGGCGCTGGTGATGCTGACTGGCTGCATGGGCCGCAACGGCGGGGGCTGGGCGCACTATGTGGGGCAGGAGAAGACCCGGCCGGTCACCGGCTGGCTGTCGCTGGCCAACGCCCTGGACTGGGCCAGGCCGCCGCGGACCATGATCGGCACCGGTTACTGGTACATGCACACGGACCAGTGGCGCCAGGACGGCTACTCCGCGGATGCCC
Organism: Arthrobacter sp.; assembly: GCA_023264815.1. GTDB lineage: Bacteria > Actinomycetota > Actinomycetes > Actinomycetales > Micrococcaceae > Arthrobacter. The sequence goes on from JAHFUZ010000034.1 coordinate 31,338, forward strand.
TGAAATCCCCGCTCTCCACCGGAGCGCTGGACGGCCTGCACACTGCGGATGCGCTGGCACAGTCCGCGAGGCTGGGCTGGATGCCGTTTTATCCCCAGTTCGACCGCAACCCGCTGGACCTCGCGGACGAGGCGGAGGCCGCCGTCGCCGCCGGAACCGCCAAGGACACGCCCACGTATATCGCCGACGCACTGAAGAACCGGACCCTGAACCCGGCCATCGAGGACGTGGACGCCCCGGAAAACTGGCCGCGCACCCTGGTGCTGTGGCGCTCCAACCTGTTCGGCTCCTCGGCCAAGGGCAACGAATACTTCCTGCGGAACCTGCTGGGCACCCATAACAACGTCCTGGGCAAGGACCATGCCGAGGGGCTCAAACCCAGGGACGTGAAGTGGCATGAGCAGGCCCCGGAAGGGAAGCTGGACCTGCTGGTCTCCGCTGATTTCCGGATGACCTCCACCACGCTGCTGTCCGACGTCGTGTTCCCGGCCGCCACCTGGTACGAGAAACACGACCTGTCCTCCACCGACATGCACCCGTTCGTCCACGCCTTTAGCCCGGCGATTGACCCGCCGTGGGAAACCAAAACGGACTTCGACACCTTCCACCTGCTGGCACAGGAGTTCTCCCGGCTGGCCAAGACGCACCTGGGCGTCCGCCGCGACCTGGTCAGCGTTCCGCTGCAGCACGATACCCCGGGCCAGCTGGCCCAGCCCGGCGGGATCGTGCTGGACTGGCGGCAGACGGACATGCCCGCCGTCCCGGGGCAGAACATGCCCGTCTTTTCGGTGGTGGAGCGTGACTATACGGCCATCGCGGACAAGCTGGCCGCCGTCGGGCCCCTCGCCGACAAACTGGGCTTCACGGTCAAGAACGTCACGTACAAGCTGGCCGGACCCCTGGACCGGCTGAGCCGCTCCAACGGGGTGATGCTCGGCGGCGCCGCGGACGGCCGCCCCGCGATCGACACCGACGCGAAAATGGCCGAAGCCATCCTGGCCTTCTCCGGCACCACCAACGGCGCACTGTCCGTCCAGGGCTTCAAGGACCTGGAGGTCCGCACCGGCCGCAAACTCGTGGACCTGTCCGAGGGGTCCGAGGAAAAGTTCATCACGTTCGCCCAGACCCAGGCGGGACCTGTGCCGGTGATCACGTCGCCGGAATGGTCCGGCTCTGAAACCGGCGGCCGCCGGTATGCCCCGTTCACTATCAACATCGAACGGCTCAAGCCCTTCCACACCCTCACCGGCAGGATGCACTTCTTCCTGGACCACGACTGGATCACGGACATCGGCGAGTGCCTCCCCATCTACCGGCCGCCGCTGGACATGCACCGGCTCTTCGGCGAGCCCAAGCTCGGCGGCGACGGGCAGCTGGAGGTGGTGGTCCGGTACCTCACCCCGCACTCCAAGTGGTCCATCCACTCCGAATACCAGGACAACCTGCTGATGCTCTCACTGTCCCGCGGCGGGCCCACGGTCTGGATGAGCCCCGCCGACGCGGACGCTATCCAGGTCAAGGACAACGACTGGGTGGAGTGCCTGAACATCAACGGCGTCCTGGTGGCCCGGGCCATTGTCAGCCACCGGATGCCGGCCGGCGTGGTGTACGTCCACCACGCGCAGGAACGCACCATCGACGTCCCGAAGTCCGAGGCCACCGGACGGCGCGGCGGCATCCACAACTCCGTCACCCGGCTGCTGGTCAAACCCTCGCACCTGATTGGCGGCTACGCCCAGCTGGCCTACGTGTTCAACTACCTTGGCCCCACCGGGAACCAGCGCGACATGGTTGCCACCGTCCGCCGTCGTTCCCAGGAGGTGCAGTACTGATGCGTGTTATGGCTCAAATGGGCATGGTCATGAACCTGGACAAATGCATCGGTTGCCACACCTGTTCGGTGACCTGCAAGCAGGCCTGGACCAACCGTGCCGGCACCGAATACGTCTGGTTCAACAACGTGGAGACACGTCCCGGGCAGGGGTATCCCCGCCGGTATGAGGACCAGGAGAAGTGGCACGGCGGCTGGGAGGTGAACAAGCGCGGCAAGCTGGTCCTGAAAGCCGGCGGCCGGGTCAAGAAGCTCTTGGGGATTTTCGCCAGCCCGGTCCAGCCCGAGCTCAAGGACTACTACGAGCCGTGGACCTACGACTACAAGACGCTCATCGACGCACCCCTGGGGGACGACTTCCCGGTGGCCCGGCCCAAGTCCCTGATCACGGGGGAGGACACCAAGATCACCTGGTCCGCGAACTGGGACGATGACCTGGGCGGTTCCACCGAGCACGGCCATCTGGATCCGATTGTGGAGAAGGTCCGGCGCGAGTCCGAGGACAAGATCAAGTTCGCGTATGAGCAGACGTTTATGTTCTACCTGCCGCGGATCTGCGAGCACTGCCTGAACCCGTCCTGCATGGCGTCCTGCCCGTCAGGGGCCATCTACAAGCGGGTGGAGGACGGGATTGTCCTGGTGGACCAGGACAAGTGCCGCGGCTGGCGGCAGTGCGTCACCGGCTGCCCGTACAAGAAGATCTATTTCAACCACAAGACCGGCAAGGCGGAGAAGTGCACGTTCTGCTACCCGCGGGTGGAGGTGGGGCTGCCCACGGTCTGCTCCGAGACCTGCGTGGGCAGGCTCCGGTACCTGGGGCTGTTCCTGTACGACGCCGATGCCGTCACCGCAGCCGCGTCGGTCACGGACCCGCAGGAACTGTACGACGCCCAGATGGACGTGCTGCTGGACCCCAACGACCCCGCCGTCCAGGCCGAAGCCCGCGCCCAGAACATCCCGGAGGACTGGATCGACGCCGCCCGGCGCTCGCCGGTGTACGCCCTCGCCAAGGTCTACAAGGTGGCCCTGCCGCTGCACCCCGAATACCGGACCATGCCCATGGTCTGGTACGTCCCGCCGCTCTCCCCGGTGGTGGACCTGCTGCGCGACCAGGGGCACGACGGCGAGGATCACGGCAATCTGTTCGGCGCCATCGACGCGCTGCGCATCCCGGTGGAATACCTCGCGGAATTGTTCACGGCCGGGGACACGGACCGGGTCACCGCGGTGTTGCGGAAGCTTGCCGCCATGCGGTCCTTCATGCGCGGCATCAGCCTGGGCAACGATCCCGACGACTCCATCCCGGAATCCGTGGGGATGGACAGCCAGACCATGTACGAGATGTACCGGCTCATGGCCATCGCCAAATACGACGAACGCTACGTGATTCCCAAGGCCCATGTGGAGCAGGCACATGACCTGGAGGAGATGGGCTGCTCGCTGGATTTCGACGGCGGCCCGGGCATGCAGGATTCCTCGCCTTTTGGTGAGGCGAGTGGCAGGCCTGTCCCCGTGGCGGTGGAAACGTTCCATGCGCTCCGGGACCGGCAGACCAGCAACGAGATGGGTTCCGGCCCCGGACTCAGCGGGCGGGTCAACCTGCTGAACTGGGACGGCCGGGGTGCACCGCCGGGGCTCTTCCCGGGACGGTCCAACGCGTCCGCAGACAGTGCTTCCGTGGATAACGCGCCGGCGGAGGACCAGCCGTGAGCCGGCGGGATCAGGTCCTCTACCTGGCTGCCGCCTGGTGCCTGTCCTACCCGGACGAGGACCTCCTGGCCAAGGTGCCGCTCATGCGCGCCGCGCTCGCGGAGTTCCCAGGCGCCGTCGAACATTTCCGGGAGGTGCTGGACGCGCTCGAGGCCACGCCGCTGATGGAGAGCCAGGCGCAGTACGTGCGCGAGTTCGACCTCAGCCGGCGCCACGCGCTGCACCTGAGCTACTGGACGGACGGCGACACCCGGCGCCGCGGCGAGGTCCTGGGCAGCTTCAAGACGGCGTACCGGCAAAGCGACATTTTGGTGGACACCCAGGGGGAGCTGCCGGACTACCTGCCCATGGTCCTCGAGTACGCCGCCCGGGTGGATCTTGCGGCGGGCCGTGACTTGCTGATCCGCTACCGGGCCAGCCTCGAGATGCTCCGCTTCGGCCTGCTGCGCGATGAGCTGCCGCATGCCCGCATCCTCCAGGCCATCTGCGCCACGCTGCCCGGGAAATCACCGGCCGATGAGCAGGCTGTCATGCGGATGGCCGGCTACGGCCCGCCCACCGAAGCCGTGGGGCTGGACCCCTACGATCCGCGCCTGCTGCCCGTGAAAGGGGCCTGACCATGCTCAGTCTTGAACCGGCACCCTTCGAGACCATGCCAGGAGCCGCCGTCGAACTCTCCGCCTGGGACATCGTCCTCTGGGGCGTCCTGCCCTACGTCATGGTGGTGGTGCTGGTAGGCGGCAGCATCTGGCGCTACAAATACGACCAGTTCGGCTGGACCACCAGGTCCTCCCAGCTGTATGAGTCCCGGCTGCTGCGCATTGCCTCGCCGCTGTTCCACTTTGGCTTGCTGGCAGTCATCGCCGGGCATTTTTTTGGCCTGGTCATCCCGATGGCCTGGACGCAGGCCGTGGGGATGAGCCAGGAGTTCTACCATTTCAACGCGCTGCTGGTAGGAGGCATCGCGGGGGTGGGAACCCTGGGCGGCATCCTGCTGCTGATTTATCGCCGCCGCACCACCGGGCCGGTTTTTATGGCCACCACCAAAAACGACAAGACCATGTACGTGGTGCTCACGGCGGCCATCCTGTTCGGTTTGTGGACCACACTGGCCAGCGTCTTCGAGGGCGAGCACGGGCACAACTACCGCGAAACCGTGGCCCCGTGGTTCCGCTCGCTGTTCATCTTCCAGCCGGACATCGCGGCGATGGCGTCAGCGCCGTTCTCCTTCCACCTGCACACGCTGGTGGGCATGGCATTGTTCGTGATCTGGCCCTTCACCCGGCTGGTCCACGCCTTCACGGCGCCGCTGCACTACCTTTTCCGGCCCTACATCGTCTACCGCTCCCGTGACCGGGAACGCGTCAACGCGAGGCGTAAGGAAACAGCCGGAAGCTCGGCTGCTCGCACCACCGGAACTGCGGCACGCCGCGGCTGGTCCGCCGTCGGAACCCGCGACAGGGACACCCGGAACCGCTAGCGAAAACCCGTACCAAAAGTAGAGGAAAGAGGAACGCCGTGGCCGGATCCGCCCCTTCAGCGCCAGCCGATTCAGCCCGGACGGTTCCGGCCGGCCGGACGCTCAATCTTGTGCTCGCAACCTCCGCCTCGGTGGTGGGTTTCTGGGCGTGGAACTCGGTGGCCACACTGGGTTCGTTCTACACGCAGAACCTCCACCTCAACCCGGCCGCTACAGGGGTGCTGGTGGCCATGCCGGTGTTTGTCGGTTCGCTGGGCAGGATCGTCGTGGGCACCCTGACGGACAAGTACGGCGGCCGGGCCATGTTCACGTTTGTGCTGCTCGCTTCCATCCTGCCGATCCTGCTGGTCTCTGTCGGCGGACTTCTCAGCTCATTTGCGCTGGTCCTGGGCGCCGGCCTGGTGCTCGGCGTCGCGGGGACCGTCTTCGCCGTCGGGATCCCCTTCGTCAGCGCCTGGTACGAGCCGTCCAGGCGGGGCTTCGCCACCGGCGTGTTCGGTGCCGGGATGGGCGGCACGGCACTGGCGGCCTTCCTGAACCCGCGCCTCGTTGCAGCCATCGGGTACTTCCCCACCCACCTGCTGATCGCCGGGATCCTGGCGGCAATGGCAGCACTCGTGTGGTTCCTGATGAAAGAGTCCCCGGGCTGGACCCGCAACAGCGCCCCCGTTCTGCCCAAGCTCCTGGATGCCGCCAAAACACCGGTCACGTGGAAGATGTGCTTCCTCTATGCGGTGGTCTTCGGCGGCTTCGTTTCCTTCGCCACGTACCTGCCCACCTACCTGCGGGACGTCTACAGCTTTGATCCCAGCGGCGCCGGGGCCCGCACAGCGGGCTTCGCCTTGGCGGCAGTGCTGGCACGGCCGATAGGCGGCGTCCTCGCCGACAAGTTCGGCTCCAAACCGGTGGTGCTCGCGTCCCTGGCAGGGGTGGCGGTGCTCGGCTGGGTGGTGAACCTCCAGCCCGACGGCGAGGTCCCCGCCGGCCTGACCTTCGTGGCCATGGCGGCCTCGCTGGGGCTGGGAACCGGGGGAGTGTTCGCGTGGGTGGGCGTACTCGCTCCGCCCGGCAAAGTGGGCAGCATCAGCGGCGTTGTCAGTGCCGCCGGGGGCCTGGGCGGCTACTTCCCGCCCCTCGTGATGGGCGCAACGTACGATGCCGCGACGCGCAGCTACTCCATCGGACTGCTGCTGCTGGTTGCTACCGCACTGCTTGCCTTTGCCTTCACCGCACTGGTGTTGCGTGGTCCCTCGAAAACCGTGCAGGCAGTCAAGGCCTGACCCGGGGCCTAGCCGGCCAACACCACTCCGATGCCGAGCGCGCCAAGAACGATTCCGGCAAAGGCGGTCCAGAGCACGGCGGAGGTGTCGGCGTCGACGTTTTCCCGCGTGATGCCGTGCGAGCTGGCGCTGTAACGGCGACGCTGCGTGAAGTAGATGGCCGCGGCAGCGGCCGAGGACACCGCGAACAGCAGCAGGATGGGCAGCCCGTGGTGCGGGAGCCAGCGCAGGAAGATGGCGCTGACGGTCACCAGCGCCATCATGGTCCGGCCCCACGCCAGCGTGGTCCGTTCGGGCTGGAGCCCGGGATCCCCGTGCGGGGCGGAGTCCGGAGACCGCGTGCCTGCCACGGCGCTAGCGCCAGAGGATAAAAACGAGGACGACGGCGGCGGCCAGTGCCCCGGCGCCGGCCAGCAGCGGCACAATGAGGGGCAGCGGGAGCGGGGTTTTGTTGCGCATGCTCTGTTCCACGCGGAGCCAGCGCACCGCGGCGCCGGCACTGAGCAGCATGCCCAGGAGCAGCAGAAGCACCGCCAGTGCCTTGCGGACAGGTTCCAGGAACAGGTCCGCGGTGAATGCCTCAATGGCGATCCCCCCGGCCAGGAGCGCCAGTGCGGTCCGGATCCAGGCAAGGAAGGTGCGTTCGTTGGCGAGGGTGAACCGCGGGTCGGGTTCGGTGCCGCCGGGAAGCAGCCGCTCGGCTATTTTTCCCCGCGGTGAGTGGGCTGGCTCGCCGGGCGGTGGCTGGTTGATAGGCACGGGGACAGTTTAGCCGCCAGCCACATGGGCTTCGGGTGCGCGGTCAGGCAGCCCGGTCCAGCACGGCCTTCGACGCGAGGTGCTCGCCGGTGGGCAGCGCCGCGGTGGCGGCGGGGGAGGGCTTTTCAGCCTGCGTTCCGCGGTGCAAACATGATGATGGCCACACCGAGCAGGCAAATGACTGAGCCGGCGACGTCCCACCGGTCCGGCCGGAAGCCGTCAAAGATCATTCCCCAGGCCAGCGAGCCGGCCACGAACACGCCGCCGTAGGCTGCCAGGATCCTGCCGAAATGGGCATCCGGCTGCAGCGTGGCCACAAAACCGTAGATGCCCAGGGCAAGGACGCCGAGCCCCGCCCACCACCAGTCCTTGCCTTCGCGGACGGACTGCCATACCAGCCAGGCCCCGCCGATCTCGGCCGCTGCGGCCAGGACAAACAGCACCACCGTTTTGGCGATCGAGACGGATTCTCCGGAAACATTCACAGGGTTCATCATGCCAGCCGGGAATGCGGGCGGCCCTGCGGGGGTTAGTCAGGACATGCATCGCATCGGATTCCTCTCTTTTGGCCATTGGGGCCCGGGCCAGGGCTCCCGGACCAGGACTGCGGGCGAGGCCCTCCTGCAAGGGATTGAGCTGGCCGTCGCCGCGGAGGAGCTGGGTATCAACGGGGCCTTCTTCCGCGTGCACCACTTCGCCCGCCAGCAGGCATCCCCCTTCCCGCTGCTGGCTGCCATCGCCGCGCGGACCAGCCGGATAGAGATCGGTACGGGCGTGATCGACATGCGCTACGAGAATCCGCTGTATATGGCGGAGGAGGCAGCCGCCACGGACCTGATCAGCGGCGGCAGGCTGCAGCTCGGCATCAGCCGTGGTTCACCCGAACCCGCCCGGAACGGCGCGGCCGCCTTCGGGTATCAGCCAGAGCCCGGCGAATCGGATGCGGACATGGCCCGCCGGCACACGGACCTGTTCCGGCAGGCCATCAGCGGCGCCGGCGTGGCCGAAGCGGACCCACGCTACGCAGGCGGGGCCACAGGCCTCTTGCCGGTCCGGCCGCAGTCGCCGGGACTTTCCGAGCGCATCTGGTGGGGCGCCGGCAGCCGCAAGACCGCCGTCTGGGCCGCGGGCCTGGGCATGAACCTGATGAGTTCCACGCTCCTCACGGAGGACACCGGTGTCCCCTTCGACCAGCTCCAGGCTGAACAGATCCAGCTCTTCCGTGACGCCTGGGCCGCCGCAGGCCACACTCACGAGCCGCGGGTGTCCGTCAGCCGCAGCGTTCTGCCCATCGTTGATGAGGAGGATAGCCGCTACTTTGCCGGCAGCGCTCTGCGGGACAGCCGGGACCAGGTTGGGGTCATTGACGGCCTGACCGCGCGGTTCGGCAAGGCGTACGCGGGCGCGCCTGACGTCCTCGCGGGGCAGCTGGCGGCGGATGCTGCCGTGCAGGCGGCGGATACCCTGCTCCTGACCGTCCCCAACCAGTTGGGCGTGGATTACAACGCCAAAATGCTGGGCACCATTGCCCGGCATATCGCGCCCGCCGCCGGCTGGCGTCCTGCGCGGCCGGACCCGGAAACGTCACGCTGAGAATTCCTGCTGGGCGATCCGGCGTGGAGGGAATATTCTTAGGAGGCCGGGCGCCCTGCGTTATCCTGTCCTGCCCAGCAGCCAGAGAGGCCCACCATGTCCGAGAAGCTCCACCTGACGCCGGAAGACGATTTCCCGGAAGACCTCTCTGTGCTGCCTGACCAGCAGCTCCAGGTCCTGGACAGCCAGGTGCAGCGCCAGCTGGACTACGAATACGTAGCCGACGGGGAGCCGAATCCGGAGACAGAGTTCCGGCACGAGGACCTCGACGAGGAATTCGAGGCGCGGGACAACCGCTGACCCGGGAACCATCCGCAGACCGCAGCCGTTAGGCTTATAGCGGGCTTGGGGGATTCAAGCGCCCTCCAATACAGAATGGCTGCGGAACGGTCAGGAGAGAGAAATATGGCTCGCGCCGCTAAAGGTAATACCGCATGATCCGGCTACGCCAGCTGGCCCAGGCGGCATCGGTCCTTACCACACCACTGTCGCCTGAAGATGTATTGTCCCTGTTCAACCCCGTTTGGTCCGCGCGCCAGCTGCGCGGGGTGGTTACCCGGGTAGTGCAGGAGACGGCCCAGTCGGCCACGATCTTTTTCCGTCCCGGCCGCGGCTGGCACTCCCATCTGGCTGGCCAGTGGGCGCGCATCGGTGTTGAACTGGACGGCGTCCGCCATTGGCGTTCGTACTCCCTGAGCGCCCCCGCCGGCAAGGACCCCGCCATCACCGTCACCGACGTCGGCGCCGTTTCCGGCACGCTGGTGCGCACCACCAAACCCGGCGACGTCCTGTTCCTCGCACCCCCGCAGGGTGACTTTGTCCTCCCCGAGCACCCGCGGCCGCTGCTGATGGTTACCGCGGGAAGCGGCATCACTCCGGTGATGTCCATGATCCGCACGCTGGTCCCGCGCCGTCCGGATGCCGACGTCGTGCTGGTCCACTCCGCCCGCACCCCCGGTGACAGCCTCTTCCGGGAGGAACTTGCCGAGCTGGCTGACCAGTTCCCCAACTTCCGGCTTGCCCACTGGTACACCGGTGAGCAGGGCCGGATGGACCTCACCAACACCGCCGAGCTCGACGAAATCTGCCCGGACTGGAAGGAACGAGCCGCCTACGCGTGCGGCCCGGACAGCTTCCTGGACGATGCCGAGGCGCTGTGGAAGCAGGCCGCGCTCACCACCGCCGCCCCCGGTTCGGAGGTGGCGATCGCCGGCGACCCCGGCAACCTCATGATTGAACGCTTCAACACCACCTTCGCCGGGGGTGTAGGGCACGACGGCGGCCTGGTCACCTTCGAGGCGTCGGACCGGGAAGTTGACGCCGACGGCGATACCCCGCTGCTCGACGTCGGCGAGGACGCCGGGGTGCTGATGCCCAGCGGGTGCCGGATGGGCATCTGCCACAGTTGCCTTACTCCGCTCCTGTCCGGACAGGTCCGTGACCTCCGCACCAACGAGGTCCACGGCGAGCCCGGCCAACTGATCCAAACGTGTGTCTCGGCAGCCGCCGGACCCGTCAACCTCGAACTCTGAGGAGCTTCACCGCATGTCAGTAGTTTCAGAAAACAAGACAGTAACCACCGGCAAGACCGCCCCGGCCGGGACGGCAAGGACGCGTCCCGGGGCACTGGCAGAGTCCGGCAGCCCCTCTGTCCGCCCGCCTGCCGCCGCGCACCTTTCGGACGAACAGGTGGCTGAGCTGGGCCGCGAGCTCGACGCCATCCGCGATGACATCCTCGCCAAGCGCGGCGCCTCCGACGCCGCCTACATCCGGCGCCTGATCAAGATCCAGCGCGGCCTGGAGATTTCCGGCCGTGCCGCCCTGCTGGTCAGCAAGAACAAGGCCGCCTGGGTTACCGGCACCACGCTCCTGAGCCTGGCCAAGATCCTCGAAAACATGGAGATCGGGCACAACGTCCTGCACGGCCAGTGGGACTGGATGCGGGACCCGGACATCCACTCCACCACGTGGGAATGGGACTTCGTCACGCCCTCGCGCTCGTGGCAGCACACCCACAACGACCTCCACCACCGCTGGACCAACGTGGTGGGCAAGGATAACGACGTCGGATACAACCTCCTGCGCATGGACGAGCAGCAGCCGTGGGTCCCTGCGAACCTGGGCAACCCCCTGTACAACGCCATCCTGGCGCCCTTCTTCGAATGGGGCATCGCCATCTATGACCTCGAGCTGACCGAGTACAAGGAAGGCAAGAAGTCCAAGGAAGCCCTGCTCAAGGACCTCAAAGCCCTCGGCCGGAAGGCGCTCACGCAGTTCACCAAGGACTACGCGGCCACTCCCGCCGTCGCCATGCTCACCGGTTCCGGCAAACAGGCGCTCTACGGCACGCTGACGGCCAACGCCGTCCGCAACGTCTGGGCGCACGCGGTTATTTTCTGCGGCCACTTCCCCGAAGGCACCGACACCTTCACCGAGGAAATGGTGGAAGGCGAAACCCGCGGTGACTGGTATGTCCGCCAGATGATCGGCTCGGCCAACATCTCCGGGTCCAAGTTCATGCACCTGATGACCGGCAACCTCTCGCACCAGATCGAACACCACCTGTTCCCGGACCTGCCGTCCAACCGGTACGCCGAGGTGGCCCCGCTGGTCCGCGACATCTGCCAGCGCTATGGCCTGAAGTACACCACCGGTCCGCTGCTGAAGCAGGTTGGATCGACCTGGGGCAAGATTTTCAGGCTGGCACTGCCGGGCAAGACCGCGGGGGCCTGAATCGGGCATTGCTCCTGAATCGGGCATTGCCAAGCAACGAACAGTAGAGGGGGCCAGGCGCATTCGCCGGGCCCCCTCTGTTGGGTACCTGCTATTTGCTCAGGAACGCGAGCAGGGCTTCGTTGACCTCTGCGGAGTGTGTCCACAGCAGGCCGTGCGGGGCGCCGTCGATCTCCACGTAGTCCGCCGAGGGCAGTGCCTTGGCGAACCGGCGGCCCGTGACGTGGATGGGCAGGATGTTGTCTTCGGTGCCGTGGAGGATCAGCGCCGGCACATCAATCTTCGGAATGTCCCCACGGAAATCCGTAAGCCAGGTGGGCTGGGCCGCGACCGACGCCGTGGCACCGGATAAGGCCGCGGTATTCCAGCTGGCGTCCAGTGCCTCCTGGCTGAGCCGGGGTGTGCCCAGGAACGTGTCGGTGTTGTAGAAGTTCTTGAAGAACTCGGTGAAGAACGCGAAGCGGTCTGCGGTGACTGCCTCCGTGAGTCCGTCAAAGACTTCCTGCGGAACGCCGTCCGGGTTGTCTTCGGTCTTCAGGACAAAGGGTTCCAGCGAGCCGAGGAATGCCGCGCGGGCTACGCGGGCGGAGCCGTACGTGGAGATGTACCGCGCCACTTCACCTGTGCCCATGGAGAAGCCCACGAGTACGGCGTTGCTGAGGTCCAGGGTTTCCAGGAGGGTCTTGAGGTCCGCGGCGAACGTGTCGTAGTCGTAGCCCCGGGTGGGTTTGCTGGACTTGCCGAACCCGCGGCGGTCGTAGGTGATGACGCGGTAGCCGGCCTCCAGAAGGGCTGTGGTCTGTTTTTCCCACGAGCCGCCGTCCAGCGGGTAGCCGTGGATCAGGACAACAGGCTGTCCGCTTCCGTGGTCCTCGTAGTAGAGCTCGATATCGGTGCTGTTCTCGGTTCCAACGGTGACGTAGGCCATCTCGGCGGTCCTTTCGAGGGTTCGGAATCAGGTTCGGAAGTCACTACTTCGCAACACGCAAAGCCGCGCCCGGCATTCCCTACTCTAGCCTCGATCTTTCATGATCCGGGATTTCGGCGGGGTCAGGGCTTACTGGCTGCCTGACGTGGTCGATTCTGGCATGAGGGTGTGACAGAGACGCCGCTGACCGTGGCGGTTGGGCGCGGGCG
>JAHFUZ010000063.1 GCA_023264815.1 Arthrobacter sp.
GCATGGAAATCTACATGTGGTGGTTGGACCTGAACCTGGACAGCAAGGAATGGCTGCGGGAAAACCTCCGCGCGGAGGAGTTTCCACTGGAGGTCTTGCAGGGCATCGCCGAGGCCGGCGGGCCGCATCCGGAGACCCCTGTTGCCGTCCTGACGGAGGCGGACTGGGACTTTATCGAGACCCAGTCGGAATTCGTCGACTGAGCCGTCGCCCGGTTGCACCTGGCCCCACATAGCCGAAAGAACCGTTGCGGCCGCCGTTGCCATGGTGGTTGCATGGGGTGCATGGCAACCGCGGCGAGTTTTGTCCTGGCGATCGGGACCAAAAAGGGCCTTTGGCTGGCCACGAGCCAGGACCGTAAACAGTGGTCCTTCTCGGGCCCTCACTTCCTCATGAGTGAAATACCAAGCATCGGCATCGACACCAGGAACGGCAGAACCAGAATCATGGTGGGCGTCCGGTCCGAGCATTGGGGCCCCACTGTGGCGCACTCCGATGACCTGGGTGCCACCTGGACCGAACCCGAACAGGGTGCCATCACCTTTCCCGAGGATACCGGCGCCGCACTGGAGCGGATCTGGCAGATCTACCCGGACGCAGAGTCGCGGCCGGGCGTGGTGTGGGCCGGCGCTGAGCCTATCTCGGTCTGGAAATCCACCGACGGCGGCGAGCACTTCGAACTCAACCGCGGTCTCTGGGACCATCCCCACCGCAGCGAATGGGGTGCCGGCTACGGCGGCGCTGCTGCCCACTCGATTGTGGTCAATCCGGTCGGGGACAACGTCCACATCGCCATGAGCACCGGAGGTGTGTACCGCTCGCTCGACGGCGGGACCTCCTGGGAGCCCCGCAACGCGGGGATTTCGGCCTACTTCATGCCGGACCCCAACCCGGAATTTGGCCAGTGCGTGCACAAGATTGCGGCCGACGCAGCGGTCGAAGGGCGCCTGTACGCGCAGAACCACCATGGCGTCTACCGCACCGATGACAACGGTGAGCACTGGGAGTCGATCGCTGAGGGGCTTCCGGCCGACTTCGGCTTCGTGATGCTCACTCACCCCCGCCGCGAGGGCACCGCCTGGGTGGTGCCGTTGAAGGCCGACGGCGAGCGGATCCCGCCGGAGGGCAAGCTTGCGGTACACCGCACGGACGACGCCGGGGCCACCTGGAAGCGGCTTGATTCAGGCCTGCCCGCCAGCGAATACAACAGTGTGCTCCGCGATGCCGCCGCCGTGGATTCAGCCGAACCGGCGGGTGTCTACTTCGGTACACGGGGCGGAGCGGTCTACGCCAGTGCTGACGAAGGCGAAACGTTCACGGAGGTGGCCAGCCACCTTCCGGACGTGCTCTGTGTCCGCGCGGCGATCATCCGGGGCACGGCACGGCCGGTTCCCGAAACGGTCGCGGCCCGCGGTGCCTGACATCAGTGTGGTGCTTCCCAGCGTCCTCCAGCCCCTGGCCGGCGGGCAGTCCATCCTGACTGCGCCCACCGACGGACCGGTGACCGTGGCGACGTTGCTGGAATCCCTGACAGGAGACTACCCGGTGCTCGGGCGGCGGCTGCGGGACGAAACCGGCGCACTGCGTCGCTACGTGAATATTTACGTGAACGGCGAGGAAGTGCGCAGGCTCCAGGGATTGGAAACAGAGGTGGCCGCCGGGCAGGAAGTCCTGATCATCCAGTCGGTGGCCGGCGGCTGAGGGTGGTACCCGGCGGCGGGCAGTCCTGACTGACTACGCCCGCCGTCGCGGTCCTGGAAGGGGCAAGGCCCTGGCAGTGCCTAAGCGACCCGCCACACGCTGCATTCGTCCGTATTGATGGCCTTGCGCGAGCCGGTGTGGTCCATGATCCACACCACGCCAATGCCGGGAGCCGTCTCCTGGACGCTGCCGCGGCGGATGACCACGTCGTCGTAATTCGGGCCTACGGACAGACGGGCTTCGATTTCGTCGCCGCGGTGGAGCTGGTCCAGGGCGCGGACGCGGGTTACATGGGCTTTGACTTCCTTCAACATGGCTGGGGCCTCCTGGACTGGAGCTGGCGCCTGCTCTTTGCCGGCACTTCCAGTGTGGCTGCCCAATGTTGCGGCCTGGTTTCCTGACGGTTAGGGCCCTGTTAGTTCTCGGCGCCGGGCCGGCACGAGGTGGGCCTGCCGCGGCCGGGAGCGGGCACGCCGGGGGTCCGCCCTGGCGCGCAGCCGGACGCGCGCCACGAAGTCCGGCTCGGATCAAGGGACCGGACGGTGGTGGTGGATTCTGTGGTCTCGGCCCGCATCCTCCGGGAATCGGAGCGGTTCCTCGCCGCTGACGTGCGGAAACCTCAAACCTAGCCCTACCGCCGGGACGGCCGCCGGGCAAGAATGGGCCGTATGAAACTTCCCGTGATGCCGCCGGTCCGGCCCATGCTCGCCAAGTCCGTCAGCGGCATTGATGGTATCCCCGAGGGAGGCGGGCTCAGTTACGAGCCAAAGTGGGACGGCTTCCGGTCCATCATTTTCCGCGACGGCGACGACCTGGAGATCGGCAGCCGCAATGAGAAGCCCATGACCCGCTACTTTCCGGAACTGGTGGCCGCCCTGATGGAGAACCTGCCGCCGAAGTGTGTGGTGGACGGCGAGATCGTGCTGGTGGGTGCCTCCGGTGAACGGCTGGACTTCGACGCCCTGCAGCAGCGCATCCACCCCGCCGCCAGCCGTGTGAAGCTCCTCGCAGAGCAGACGCCTGCCACGTTCGTGGCCTTCGATCTGCTGGCCCTCGGCGAGGAGGACTACACCGGCCGGCCTTTCTCAGAACGCAGGGCCGCCCTGGAGGAGGCGCTGGCCGGCAGCCAGGCGCCCGTCCACCTCACGGCCGCCACCCGGGACAAGGAGACCGCCGAGCGGTGGTTCCGGCAGTTCGAGGGCGCAGGCCTGGACGGGATTGTGGCCAAACGGCTGGACGGCACCTACCAGCCGGACAAACGCGCGATGTTCAAGGTCAAGCATGAGCGGACCGCCGACTGTGTGGTGGCCGGGTACCGGGTGCATAAGAGCGGACCGGACGCGATCGGCTCACTGCTGCTCGGTTTGTACAAGGACGACGGCGGCCTGGCGAGTGTTGGGGTGATCGGCGCCTTCCCCATGAAGCGCCGGCAGGAACTGTTCGAGCAGCTCCAGCCGCTGGTCACGGATTTTGAGGATCATCCGTGGGCCTGGGCGAAACAGGAAGAAGGCGAGCGGACCCCGCGCAAGGCCGAGGGGAGCCGGTGGAGCGCCGGCAAGGACCTTTCCTTCGTCCCGCTGCGCCCCGAACTGGTGGTTGAGGTCCGGTACGACCACATGGAAGGGGAGCGCTTCCGCCACACCGCGCAGTTCAACCGCTGGCGGCCGGACCGGGACCCCGAATCCTGTACCTACGCCCAGCTGGAGGAGCCGGTGAACTTCCACCTCGCCTCGGTGCTGGAGACTGGCCGGCCGTAGGCACCCGGGCCGCCCGCCGCCGTCGTACTTCCGTTACCTGGGAGACCCTCCGTACGTTCCTGCCCGGTTAGTCCGGCAGGGGCACGGAAAAGCCCGGCGCGTCCTGGGGACACGCCGGGCTTTCCGCTGGCCAACCGGGCGGGAAGGAATGGGTTGCCCGCCCCCGGGCCTTACTTCAGGCCGAGCTGCTTGGTGGGAACCTTGAAGGTTTCCTTGGCCGTGAGGGCGGAGACGGCCGCGACACCGGCGATGACCGCGGTGAAGATGCTGATCTGTACCCAGCCGCCGGGCTTGATGCCGCCCATGGCCGCCACGATGGCCGGTGCGAACCCTGCCATCAGGAAGCCCAGCTGGGTGCCGATGGCCAGGCCGGAGAAGCGCACCTTGGTGCTGAACATCTCGGCGTAGAAGGACGGCCAGACGGCGTTGGAGGCAGCGTAACCGCAGGAAAACATGCCAATGGCGGCCAGGAACATCAGGGGCACGCTGCCGGATTCCAGGCTGAGCAGGAAGGCGGGTGTCAGCGCGGCACTTGCCACGGCGCCGTAGATGAACACGGGCTTGCGGCCGATCTTGTCCGCCAGCATGCCGAACAGCGGCTGGGTGCCCAGGGCCACCAGGTTGGCTCCCACCACCAGCCACAGCGTGGTGGTGCCGTCCACGCCGGCAACGGTCTTGGCGTAGCTGATGGCCAGGGTGCCGAACACGGTGGAGACGGCGGCGATGAAGGCGCAGCAGATGACGCGGAGGACGTCGCGCCAGTGGCCCTTGAGCAGGTCGGCGACGGGCAGCTTGGAAATCTGTGCGGACTTCTGTGCTTCCTCGAAGGCCGGCGGCTCATGCAGGGTGCGGCGGATGATGAACGCAACAACAACGACGACGGCGCTGAGCCAGAAGGGGATGCGCCAGCCGATGCCGTACTTGATCTCGTCCGGGAGGGCCAGGACGGGGATGAAGACGAGGGCGGCAAGGATCTGGCCGCCCTGGGTGCCGGTGAGGGTCCAGGAGGTGAAGAAGGAACGGCGGTTGTCCGGAGCGTGCTCCAGCGTCATGGAGGAGGCGCCGGCCTGCTCGCCGGCCGCGGACAGGCCCTGGCACAGCCTGGCCAGCACCAGCAGGGCGGGAGCCCACCAGCCAACGGTGTTGAAGTCCGGCAGGCAGCCGATCAGGAAGGTGGAGGCACCCATCAGCAGGAGGGTGAACATCAGGACCTTCCGGCGGCCCACCCGGTCACCGAAGTGGCCCAGGATGACGGCGCCCACAGGACGGGCCACATAGGCGAAGCCGAAGGTTGCGAAGGACATGATGGCGGCGTTGGCGTCGGCGTCGGGGAAGAAGACCTTGGGGAAAATCAGGGCGGCGGCGGAACCGAAGATGAAGAAGTCGTAGTACTCGACGGCGCTGCCCAGGAAGCTGGCAACGGCTGCTTTCTTGGGCGTTCGGCCGTGGGTGGCAGTGTCCGTTCCGGCGGACGGAAGTGTCTGGCTCATGGAGTTCCTTTGTGTGACGGCATTGTCGCGGATGGATCTGGGCTGCAGCCGCCGCTGCCTTGGTGCGGGCGGGGCGCGGTGCGGCTGGTGTCCGTGGAAAGACCCGGACCAGTAGCCACATGGTGGGAGCTACTTGTGCGATACGACAATGATGGCTGTGAGCGCAGTCACTTGTCAAGAAAATAATCACCATCTAGAAATAGTTCCCACGATGTGGCAATATCGGGATATGAGTGTGAACCAAACCACAGCCGACGACGACGTCACCGCCGGGCAGAAAGTGCCCAAAGCCGACCGCACCGACATGGTGGGCAAGGCCCTGGGCCTGCTGGTCCTCCTGGGTGACGAGCCCCGCGGCGCCAGTGCCGCGGAGATCTCGCGCCGCGCCGAACTGCCTTTCAGTACGACGTACCGCCTCCTGGGATCCCTGACCCGGGACGGCTTTGTGGACTACGAGCCGGACGGCCGCCGCTACCACCTGGGCCTGCGGATCTTCCAGCTGGGGCAGCGGGTTTCCAACCATCACGGCTTCGCGGGCGCTGCCATGCCCGTGCTTCGGCGCGTGACCGAACAGACGGGGGAGGCCACCATCCTCAGTGTTCGCGACGGCCACCACCACCTGACCGTCAACAAGGTGGACGGCCCGCAGATGTTCCGGGTGACCAGCGACCCGGGCCACCTGGGCGCCCTGCATGCCACCGCCGTTGGGAAGGCCCTCGTGGCGTTCGCGGACGATGCGGAACGTGAGGCCCTCATTGAGGAACTCGAACTGGAACCGCTCACCGAGCACACCATCACGGACCGCGACGTTTTTCGCGCTGAAATGGACCGGGTGCGCCGCCAGGGTTACGCCGTGATGGACGAGGAGAACGAGAACGGCATGCGTGCCGTGGCCGTGCCGCTGCTCAATTCCCAGGGCCATGCCTTCGCGTCGCTGGCCACGGCGGTCCCCGTCTTCCGCCTCAGCATGGAGGGGCTGCTGGCCCATGTGCCGCTGCTGCAGGACGCGGCCGCCGAGCTGGCCGCACGCCTGCCGCAGCGCTGACCGAATCCCAAAATGTTCGCATGTAGAACAAGCGTGCGATAAGTGAACAAGTGTTGTACCGTAATCCCTGTCACCTGGCCGCCGCGTCCTCCCCGAGTGCCGCCGCCCGCCACGTGCCGTATCAAAGGAGCTGCCCGGATGAGCAATCGAACTGAGTCCTACCTTGTGGGACTGGTCGGCGATGGCGTGATGCCGTCACTCACTCCTCCCATGCACGAACGCGAAGGCGATGTCCAAGGCCTGCGCTACCTCTACCGCCCCATCGACCTGCTTGAGCTCGGACTGACCGGCGAGGCCGTGGGGGAACTGCTCAAAAGCGCCCGCAGCCTCGGCTTCAACGGCCTGAACATCACCCACCCCTGCAAGCAGCTTGTCCTGCAGCACCTGGACGAAATCTCGCCGGATGCACTCCGGCTCGGCGCGGTCAACACCGTGGTGATCGAGGACGGCCGGTTCATCGGCCACAACACCGACTTCTCCGGCTTTGCCGCCGCCCTGGCCTCCGGCCTTCCGGGCGCCCGGCTGGACCGCGTGGTCCAGCTTGGCGCCGGCGGTGCCGGGTCCGCCGTCGCCTACGCCCTGCTCACCGCCGGCGTGACCACCCTGGACCTCGTGGACACGGACGCAGCCCGCTGCGCGGCGCGCGCTGCGGAACTTGCCGGCTTCTTCCCGGACCGCACCATCACACCGCGTACGACGGCGGAGCTGCCGCAGCTGATGCCCCTGGCCGACGGGCTGGTGCACTGCACGCCCGTGGGGATGGCCGCCCACCCCGGCGCTCCGCTTGACCTGGACCTGCTGGATTCCCGGCACTGGGTGGCGGACATCGTCTACCGCCCCATCGAGACCGAGCTGGTACGCGCCGCCCGCGCCAAGGGATGCGAGGTCCTGGACGGCGGCCGCATGGCCGTGGGCCAGGCGGCGGACTCCTTCCGGATCTTCACCGGGCTGGAGGCCAATGCGGAGCGCATGCGCGGCCACTTCCTGGAGCTCGTGGCCCAGGAAGAGGTGGCTGCCTGATGCGCACCGGAATCGCCACCGTCTGCCTCTCCGGCACCCTGAAGGAAAAGATGCAGGCCTGCGCCATCGCAGGCTTCGACGGCATCGAAATCTTCGAACAGGACCTGGTCACCTCGCCCGTCACGCCCGAGGACGTCCGCAAAATGGCGGCGGACCTGGGCCTCACGCTGGACCTCTACCAGCCGTTCCGCGACTTCGACAGTGTGTCCGAGGACCTCCTCAGCGCCAACCTCCGCCGCGCCGAAGCCAAATTCAGGCTCATGGCCCGCCTGGGCATGGACACCATCCTGGTCTGCTCCAACGTGGCCACCGCCAGCATCGACAGCGACGATCTCCGGGCCGAGCAGCTCGGCCGGCTGGCTGCGCTGGCAGGGGACCACGGCGTCAAGGTTGCCTACGAAGCACTGGCCTGGGGCAAGTACGTCAGCGACTACGAGCACGCCCACCGGCTGGTGGAGGCCGTGGACCACCCCAACCTGGGCACCTGCCTGGATTCCTTCCACATCCTCTCGCGCAACTGGGATACCGCGCCCATCGAGGCCTTCAGCCCGGAGAAGATCTTCTTTGTGCAGGTGGCCGACGCCCCCAAGCTCTCCATGGATGTCCTGTCCTGGAGCCGGCACTACCGCGTGTTCCCGGGCGAGGGCCAGTTCGAGCTCGCCAAGTTCATGGGCCACATTGTCCGGGCCGGCTACAGCGGACCCGTCTCCCTGGAGATCTTCAACGACGTCTTCCGCCAGTCGGACGTGGAGCGCACGGCCGTGGACGGCATGCGCTCGCTTATCTGGCTGGAGGAACAGAGCGCCAAGTGGCTCGATGCCAACGCCCCGGTGCTGGCGGGTGCCGGCGGCCAGGGCGCCGCTGGTGCGCCCGGCACACAGGCCCCCGCCCGCCGTCGTTATCCCATGGAACTGGCCACCCTCCCGCAGGTGGCCGAACCGGCTGGCTACAACTTTGCCGAGGTCAGGGCCGCCGACACCAAGGGACTGGAAACCGTCCTGGGCCAGCTCGGCTTCGAGTTCAACGGCCGGCACCGCACCAAGGACGTGCAGCTGTGGACCATGGGTCACGCCAGGGTGATCGTCAACGAGGCCGCCCCGGGTTCCGGAGACAGCGCGGCAGACGCCTCACCCGCCATTGCCGCTGCCATTGGTGCCCTTGGCTTCGACGTCCATTCCCCCGTGATTGCCTCCGCCCGGGCCCAGCAGCTCAAGGCCCCCGCCGTGCCGCGCAAGAGCCAGGCCAACGAGGAAGTGTTCCAGGGCTTCGCTGCCCCGGACTCCACCGAGGTTTTCCTCTGCCAGGGCAGCCCGGACGGCACCGCCGCCTGGACGAGCGAATTCGGCGACGGGCTGGAAAAGCCGGCTGCCGGCGCCGCCGCCAAGATCGACCACGTCAACCTGGCCCAGCCGTGGCAGCACTTTGACGAAGCCGTCCTCTTCTACACCAGCGCCCTCGCCCTGGCGCCCCAGCCGTTCGCGGAGGTTCCCAGCCCCACCGGCCTGGTCCGCTCGCAGGTGATGGTCACGGACGACCGCTCCGTCAGGCTGGTGCTGAACCTCGCACCGCTCACGCAGCAGGACGGTTCCGGCGCCGGGCAGCGGACAACGTACCAGGAGCACATCGCCTTCGCCGTGCGTGACCTGGTGGCCACCGCCCGGGACTGCAGGGCCCGCGGACTTGAGTTCCTGCAGATCCCGGCGAACTACTACGAGGACCTGGATGCCAGGTTCGGCCTGGCCCCGGAGTTCCTGGCCACACTGCAGGAGTTGAACCTCCTGTACGACCGTGACGCCGACGGCGAGTTCCTGCACTTCTACACCGCCACCGTGGGCAGCGTGTTCTTCGAAATGGTGGAACGCCGCGGCGCCTACGACGGCTACGGGGCGCCCAACGCCCCGGTCCGCCACGCCGTCCAGTACGACCTGCTGCACCGACTGAACCCCGTACCCACCAAGTAACACCCTCACCCTACGAAAGGAGGCTGCTGTGCCTGAAGAAATCAACCTTGAAACGTACAACGCGGATCCGCTCACCGAAGACGTGTCCGACGAAGCCACGGAGGCCGCACCGAAGCAGTACGCACCCCTCGATGCCGCCGCGGAGTCACAGGCGGATCTCAGCGCCGAAATGAAAGCGCTCGGCGACGCCTATGCGCAGGCCCTCAAGAACGGCGCGCCGGCCGAAATCCAGCCCCGGCTGGACTACGCACCGTACCGCAGCAGCGTCCTGCGCCACCCCACCAAGGACCTGCACCACGCGGACCCTGAGACCATCGAACTGTACTCTCCGGCATTCGGGCACATGGACGTGCACGCGCTGGAAGCGGACCTCACCATCCAGCACAACGGTGAACCGCTGGGCGAACGGATCGTGGTGTCCGGCCGCGTCCTCGATGGTGACGGCCGCCCGGTAGCCGGCCAGCTCGTGGAGATCTGGCAGGCGAACTCCGCCGGCCGCTACATCCACAAGCGCGACCAGCACCCGGCACCGCTGGACCCCAACTTCACCGGCGTGGGCCGCTGCATCACCGGGGCCGACGGCTCCTACAGCTTCACCACCATCAAGCCCGGCGCCTACCCGTGGAAGAACCACCTCAACGCCTGGCGCCCGGCCCACATCCACTTCTCCCTGTTCGGGCAGGAGTTCACGCAGCGGATCGTCACCCAGATGTACTTCCCCGGCGACCAGCTCTTCCCGCTGGACCCGATCTACCAGTCCATCGTGGACCAGGACGCCCGGGACCGGCTTGTCGCGACCTACAATCACGAGCAGACCAAACCCGAGTGGGCCCTCGCCTACAACTGGGACATCGTCCTGACCGGGTCGAAGCGGACCTGGACTGAGAACGAGGCCCTCGGCGCAGAAGGAGACGACCATGAGTAACCCCAGCCCCACCAAGCTGACTCCCACCCCGGGCCAGACCGTGGGCCCGTTCTACGGCTACGCCCTGCCCTACACCAAGGACCGCGAGCTGCTGGCTCCCGGCTCCCCGGGCTCCATCCGGCTCCAGGGCACCGTGTACGACGGCGCCGGGCACCCGATCCCGGACGCGA
>JAHFUZ010000064.1 GCA_023264815.1 Arthrobacter sp.
GGTGGCCAACGGGGACTTCACCGTGGAGAACTCACCGCTGCGCAACGCACCCCACACCGCGTCCGCCGTCGTGAACTCTGACTGGACCCGCGAATACTCCCGCGAGCAGGCCGTGTTCCCGGTCCACCACCTCAAGCAGGACAAGTACTTCCCCCCGGTAGGCCGGATCGACGGCGCCGGCGGAGACCGCAACCTCATCTGCTCCTGCCCCCCGCTCTCCGAATTCGAAAACTAAACGGGCGCGGGCTAGTTATTCAGCGCCGCCCAGAGGTTGAGGGACGACGCGAAGACGATCCATGAGATGTAGGGCAGCAGAAGGATCCCGGCCGCCCGGCTGATCGGGCCGAAGCGGACCACTGTGACGGTCACGGCTGCACTCAGCGCAAGGATGACCGCAAAGGCCAGCCAGAGCGCAGCCGTGCCGATCACGGGGTAGAGGGCGAAGAAGGTGGGCGTCCACAGGAAGTTGAGGACCAGTTGGATTCCGTAGGCGGCCAGCGCCCGCCTGGACTCCGGACTGTGGCGGCGCCATACCAGCCAGGCGGCCACCGCCATTGCTGTGTACAGGGCGGTCCATACCGGCCCGAACACCCAGTTCGGCGGCGACCAGGGGGCCTTATCAGCGTCGACGTACCAGCCATTGATGTTGTTGACGGTGGCGAAGGCGCCCAGCCAGGCGACCAGGGCGGAGGCTGCCAGGAAGAGTGCCAAGGCAATCGCCTGGACACCCGGCCCGCGTTGTTGGCCGGCACCTGGCGGGCTCTGGACGGATTTTTCAGGCAGTGGCTCCATGGGTCAACCCTTGCGAAGCGGGACGCGCTGGTCAAGCCGCTGACCGGCCCTGCTGGAATGCCGGAAGCCGATCAGGCTTTAGACTTGTGGCTACATGTCCGCACGCAGCCACCAGAACAGAACCGCGAACGAAACCCTGAGATTGGACACTGCCCCCTTGCGAGAATTCACCGCCCGCTTTGCCACAGCGGAGGAAATTGAGAACTGGGACAAGCACGTCACCGCCAACCCCAACGGCGGCAACATGCTGCAGTCGGCGGCCTACGCATCCGTGAAAAACGGCAGCGGCTGGAGTGTCCGCTTCCTGGTCCTGGAGCAGGACGGAACGGCGAGCTACAA
Source organism: Arthrobacter sp. (assembly GCA_023264815.1). Lineage (GTDB taxonomy): Bacteria > Actinomycetota > Actinomycetes > Actinomycetales > Micrococcaceae > Arthrobacter. Next base: position 1,132 of record JAHFUZ010000064.1, read on the forward strand.
CCTCGTCCTGGAGAAGAAGTTCCCCGTCCTGGGCCGGCTCTGGTACCTGATCAAGGGCCCGGACCTGGCATCCGTCGCAGACCTCAAGGCAGCCCTGGACGCCTGCGCCGTGTTCGCCCGGAGCCGCAAGCTCAACGTCTTCAGCATCAAGATCGAACCGGACATGGTTGACGCGCCGGACGTCCGGGCCCAGCTGGCAGCCGCCGGCCTGGTTAAGGCCCCCAACATCCAGTCGAACGACTCCACGGCGCTGCTGGACATCGCAGCCCCCGCGAATGAAGTCCTCCGCGCCATTTCCTCCCGCGCCCGCAACGCCATCCGCCGCGCCGAACGCGAAGGCTGCGAAGTGGTGGAACGCGAACAAAGCCCGGAAACCTACAAAGCGCTCTATGACCTGATGGCGGACACCGTGAACGCCAAGGGCTCCATGCCGCTGCGCAGCTACGAGTACTACGCCCGGTTCTGGGATGAATTCTGCAGCCGCGGACAGGGCCGGTTCTTCTTTGTATACGAGGACGGCAAGCCCAGCGTGGGGGCGTTCGTCATCAACTACGGTGCGAAGGCAACCTATAAGGACGGCGGCTCAACCCAGAACCGGAAGCAGTACGGCGATTCCCACCTCGTCCAGTGGGCGGCGATCCGCCGGATGCAGGAGCTGGGCTGCACCGAATACGACTTCTGCGGAACCCCGCCCGCGGCCCGGATCAAGGACAAAACCCACAACCTGTACGGCATGGGTATGTTCAAGACGAGCTTCACCAAGACTGTCACGGACTTCGTTGGCTGCCATGACTACGTCCTGTCCCCGGTCCGGCACGCCCTCTGGGTCAAGGGCGCGGAACGGGTCTTCCGCCGGCTCGAAACCGCCCGCTCCGGACAGCAGTTCTACTGACGGCGCCCCAGCAACGCCCACCCACCACCCACCACGAACGCGAGCGCACGCCCCAAGCCGGACGGCGCAGCCACAGATGAGGTTACTTCCGTGAATCCAACCAAGGCCGGAGCCGGGCTCGAGTTCGGCGTCCTCAGCGACGCCGAGTTCGAGGCCTTCTCGCTCAACCACCCGCAGAACAACTTCATCCAGTCCGCCGACTTCGCCCGGTTCCAGCGGGCCCGCGGCCAGGTGGTGGAACTGTTCGGTGTCCGCCGCGACGGTGAACTCGTGGCCGCCGGCAAGCTGAACTACACCACCAACCGGTGGGGCTACACGGTGTGTGAATGCGCTAAAGGCCCCCTCATGGACTATTCGGACAGCGCCCTGGTGAGTGACGTCGTCGTACTCCTCAGAGAACGGGCGGCTGGCCGCAAAGCCGCTGAACTGCGGATTTCCCCCAACCTGACCTATGTCGCACGCGACGAGGACGGCGCCGAGCACCCTGAAGTGACGGACAACAGGCCCCTCGTGGCAGAGTTGGCCGCGCTGGGCTTTGAGCACCAGGGTTCCGAGATGAACTTCGTCAACGTGAACTGGATGTTCATCAAGAAGCTCGAGGGCATCGCGGACTCCGAAGAGCTCATCATGAGCACGAGCTACCGGACCCGCAAGGCCATCCGCAAGGCGGAGAAAAACGGCGTGTTCCTGGAACAGGCCACCCTAGAAACCCTTGACGAGTTCTACAACGCGCTGCGCACGGCCGGGGACGAGAAGGGCTTCGTCTACCGGGAACGCGAGTACTATGAGCAGCTCCTGCGGACCACCTCGCCCGAGTTCACCAAACTCATGATGGCCAAGATCGACATCCCCGCGTACCGGAAGTCCATCACCGAACGCCTGGAAGCGGAGTCCGCGTCAGCCGCCGAACTGCGCCGCGAGGTTGAGGAAACCGGCAGCAAGAAGAAAGCCAACCGGCTCAAGGTGGTCCAGGACCTCGCGGACAGCTACGAGCGCAGCCTCAAGGACATTGAGCGGTTCCCGGATTCCGTGGGTGTGGCTACCGTCGCGGCCATCCACTTCGTTTGCTTCGGCGACGAGGTGGTGTGCGTGATCGGCGGGACCGTGCAGGACTACATCTACTTCAACGGCGCCACCTCGCTGTACTGGGGCATGATGCTCCACGGCCTGGAGAAGGGCTACAGCCGGTACAACTTCTACGGCACCTTCGGCATCGAAGGCCAGGACGAGGAAGGCCACGGCGGCTACCAGTTCAAGAAGGGTTTCGGCGGGGACGTGGTCCAGCTCGTCGGCGACTTCGTGATGCCGGTCCGGCCGCTCGCGTTCCAGGCCAACCGCCTGGGCCGGGCAGCTGTGGCCGCGGCCCGCATCCTGCTCAGTAAACTGCCCCTGAAACGGCAGGCATAAACACCAACCACCGAGCGTCAGACAGGGAGGCGGACCACCATGGCCAAACGTCCTGAAAATTCCCGGGACAAGGCCCATACCGACGGCCTGCCCAAGACCGAGCCGCTCTCGCCCTCCCAGCTCCGCCAGGATGCTGCGGCCAAGAGGATGCTGCGCCGCCTGGTCCAGGGGGAAAACCCGCCCACGGCGCCCCTGAGCATTGTGGACAGGCTCGCCGGCAGCCCCTACGCGAACCCGATGATCCAGGTGGGCGGGGTGGACACGTCCGCCCGCAAAACCCTCGACTTTGCCCTGCACCTGGCCGAGACCATGTTCCGGTACGGCGCCGGTGCCCTGGAAGTGGAGACGAGCATTATCGCCGTCACCGCCGCACTGGGACTGAAGAACATCGAAGTGGACATCACCAACCAGTCGGTGGCCATCAACTACGCCCCCAAGGACCAGACCCCCATCTCGCTGCTTCGGGTGGTGAGGTCCTGGACCAACAACTATGCCGGGCTGGCCAAAGTGCACCGGCTGGTGACCGACATCGTGGCCGGGGGAGTGGGCCGCGATGAAGCCATCCGCCGGCTGGACGAGGCCATCACCAGCCCCAAACCGTTCCCGCGCTGGATGGTCACCATGGCCTTCGGCGTATTCGCCGCCGTCTTTGTGGGCGTCCTCGGCGGCGGACCGATCTCCTCCGCCATCGCGTTCGTCGCCAACCTCGGCGTCAGCCTGCTCGCCCGCCAGCTGGGCAGATGGCGGGTTCCGGACTTCTTTACGACGGCGGCATGCTCGTTTGCGGTCACGATCAGTGCGCTGCTGTTGTGGCGCTTCGGCCTCACCAACGCGCCGGCGATCGTGGTGGTGGGCGGAATCCTCCTGCTCCTTCCCACCGGGCGGCTGGTTTCCTCCGTCCAGGACGCCATCAACGGCTTCCCCGTCACAGCTGCGGGCAGGTTCGTGTCCACCTTGCTGACTTTCGGCGCCATCGTGGCCGGGATCGCGGTGGCCTTTGTGCTCGGTGCGATGACCGGGATGCAGGAAATCGACGTGACGGAGACGTTCCCGCCCGCCTACGACCTGTGGGTGCTGGTTATCTTCATCGCCTTGGCCGTGATGGCCATCGGCATTACGGAACAGACCTCATGGGAGCTGCTGCTGCCCACCGCCGGCGTGGGTGTGCTGGGCTACTTTGTCCTGCTGGGAGCCGGTGCACTGGGCGTGGGCGAGCGTTTCTCCCCGGCGCTGGCCGCCGTCGTTATCGGCCTGCTGGCGAGGGTGGTGGCCCTGAAGATGGGCGCCCCCCAGCTGGTGGTGGCCGTTCCGGCGGCACTGATCCTGCTGCCTGGCCTGACGATCTTCCGCTCGATGTATGTCCTGACCATTGAGGAATCCAACATCCTGCTCGGCGCCGGCGGGATGCTCGCGGCAGGCGCCATCGTCCTGGGCACGGCCGGGGGCATTGTCCTCGGCGACACCCTGGCGCGGCCCCTGACCCGCAGCCTCGCCAGTAACGAGCGGCGCCGCGCCCGCCGGCGGTGACAGCCGCCGCGCCCGCCGGCGGTGACAGCGCCTAGATCTGCCCTACAGGGAGCTTCTTCTCCGCCTGGAAATCGTCCTCAACCCGGCCCTTGGCCCAGTAGCCGGACAGCGACACCTGGCGCCGCTCAAGTGCGCGCTGGACGAAGAAAACATCTCGCAGGGCCTTCATGTAGCCCCGCTCGCCGTGGGCGAAAACGTCAACGCGGCCTTCGGGCCATTCGGCGCCGGCCACCGCGGACACCAGGAGGTCTCCTTCACCGGCGGCCACGCCGTTGCGGCGGAGCCACGTCAGCTGGACGCCGTCCGGGGCCTTGATGTGCTGGATATCGGCATCGCTGTCCACCTCGAGGAACGCCAGTCCGCGGGCTTCCGCAGGCAGCGATTCGATGGCGGCGGCGATGGCCGGCAGGGCGGCCTCGTCCCCTGCGAAGAGGTGCCAGTCGGCCTCGGGCGACGGGTTGTAGGCGCCGCCGGGGCCGGTCATGGTGAACGTGTCGCCTGGCTTGGCCGCAGCCGCCCACGGACCTGCCAGGCCCTCGTCCCCGTGGATCACAAAGTCGATGGCCAGTTCCTGGGCCGCGGTGTCCACCCAGCGGACCGTGTAGGTGCGGGTGAACGGCCACTGCGCCCGGGGCATGGTTTCGCGGACGGTCCACAGATCCAGTGGCTGGGCGTAGTCAACGCCGGACTGCGGGAACACGATCTTCACGTAACGGTCCACGAAGCTGTTGTCCTGGTAGGCGGCAAAGCCCGGGCCGCCGGCCACGATCCTGACCATGTGGGGCGAGATTTCTTCGCGCCGGATCACGGTCAGGTCAATCTGCGGACGGGTCTTTTTTGTTGCGCTCGTGGCGGCCGGGACTGTGCTCATAAGGCAACCCTAAGCTAAACCACCGGAGGCAGCTCCCAAGTTACGCCGGCCGATCCCTGCTGTTTCAGCAACTCATTGACGGCGCTGAACGGCCTGGAACCGAAGAAGCCGCGCGACGCCGACAACGGGCTGGGATGGGCGCTGGACACCACCGCCGCTCCGCCCAGCAGCGGCCGTACTCCCTCCGCGTCCTTGCCCCAGAGCACAGCCACCAGCGGCGGAGTGCCGCCGTCGGCCGTGCGGCGGTTGGCCACAGCGGTGACGGCCGCCGTCGTAATGGGCTCCCAGCCCTTGCCCCGGTGGGAGCCTGCGGCGCCGGCACGGACGCTCATCACCCGGTTGAGCAGCAACACTCCCTGGCCGGCCCAGGCGGTCAGATCGCCGTGGACCCGCGGTGGAATGCCGACGTCGGACTCCAGTTCGCGGTAGATGTTGGCCAGGCTGCGGGGGATGGGGCGCGTCCGGGGGCCCACCGCGAAGGACAGGCCCACGGCGTGGCCCGGCGTCGGGTACGGATCCTGGCCCACAATGAGGACCTTCACGTCCGCGAGCGGCTGCCGGAAAACGCGGAGGACGTTCGACGGCGATGGCAGCACTGTGTGCCCCGCGGTGACTTCTGCGGCGAGGAAGGCCAGGACGCTCCGAAGCTCAGCCTCAACCGTGCCCAGGGCCTCCGCCCAGTCGGCAGCCATCAGGTCGCTGAGCGGCAGCACCGCCATCTCGGCGAAGCCAACGGCGTCTGCCGGTTCTTCCGCCAACTCGAACAGGGCATCGGATTCAAACACGGTCCCATTCTCGCAGGGCGGCCGGCCCTGCCGGCGGGTTTCGTCCGGATACACACGCTGTGGAGGCCGCCGGGGCGCAATAAATGCACCAAAACCGCGGGGGAGGGGAAATGACAACCGTGTTATTCGCGCCGTAGCATGGGAGGAGATTTCCAACCTGACGAACGAAGGGATGTGCCGTGGCGGAGCCTGCCCGGGAACACCTGCCGGAGACTGCGGGGACCAGTCCGCTCCTGGCGGATTTCACCCTTCGTGACTCCCCGTTGAGCGAGCGTGACCAGCAGATGCTTGCCCTGGAGCGGCAGTGGTGGAAGTACGCGGGGGCCAAGGAACAGGCCGTCAGGGAGCTGTTCGACCTGTCCGCGACGCACTACTACCAGCTGCTGAATGCCCTCATTGATTCCGAGGCGGCACTGGCCCACGACCCCATGCTGGTCAAGAGATTGCGTAGACTACGTACGTCGCGTCACCGGGCACGCACGGCACGCCGCCTGGGTTCCGACGCCTGACCACCTCGTGCTGAGCCATCAGCAGCAATCAACAAGGACGTCCCTGCACCATGACCAAATACGCTCGCGATGAATTCGACAAGGTACCGGAGACCGCTTCGCGGCAAGGCGTCCACCGCACGGCGTCGGCACCTGCCCGGCGCAGGCTCTGGCCCATCCTGGCCGTGGGCATCGCGGCGCTCGCCATCGGACTGGTCTCGTTCCTGATCCTCCCCAAGCTCGGCTTCACCCAGGCCGGAAGCGAACTCTCCACCAGCCTTGAGGCTTCGGCGGCCCCGTCGGCCAGCAGCGAACCCACGGCCAGCAAGGGACCGACCCCCAGTGCCGAATCCTCGGAGACTGCAGGGCCCTCGGCGGAACCTTCAGCCTCCCCGTCCGCCACCCCATCGGCCGCCGCCGTCCTGAACAAAGCCCAAGGTGTTGCCGTCTACAACGCGGCCGGTACCGCCGGGCTGGCCGGACGCATCAGTTCGGTGCTGCAGAACGACGGCTGGACGCTGGGCCAGGTCGGCAACTGGGCAGGAGCGCCGCAGCAGGCCTCCAGAATCTTCTACGCGGGTGCAGCGCAGCAGGCCAACGCCGAAGCGCTTTCCACCCTCCTGGGCATCCCCACGGTGGTCAACAGCCAGGAGTTCCAGGTACCCCTGGTGGTGGTCCTGGGGCCTGACTACCGGTAGTACGCCGTCACGCGTCCATAACGTTTGGCACCACAGCGGCCCTGCCGCTCGGCCCGCAGCCGGCATGTGGCTAGAGTGATTTCATGCTTCGGTCCCTGAGGCGCGGCGCACAGCGGGGCCGTCGGCACAACGGAAAGAGTGGACATCATGGCATTGGGAACCGTTAAGTGGTTCAACGCCGAAAAGGGCTATGGCTTCATCACCGTGGATGGCTCCGGGGATGACGTCTTTGTGCACTGGTCGGCCATTGAGGGCGAAGGCTACCGGGCCCTTGACGAAGGGCAGCGTGTGGAGCTTGAAGTCGGCGAAGGCGAGAAGGGCCCGCAGGCCGAAAGCGTCCGGCCCGCAGAGTGACTTCCCGCGGCCTGCGCTCTGCACTCTTCAGTTCTGCACTCCTCAGGACAACCACCGCGGCCGCGCTGGCGGCTTCACTTGCCGGCTGTGCCGGCGTGGCCGGCGGCAACGCGCGGCTGGATTCCGTTGAAGCCTCCGGCGACGGGACGCTGCGCATCGGCCTGATCCTGGACAGCACAGGGAAACAGGCCTTCCTCAATGACTCGCAGCGGGCTGCCGCCGAACTTGCGGTGAAAAACATCAACGCTGCCGGCGGGCACAAGGGCAGGCCCATTGAACTGACCGTGGGGACCGGCGACGACGCCGGAGCCCAGGCCAGGAACCTCGCCGCTGCCAAGGCCGACGCCGTGGTTGGCCCCACCGATTCGAGCCACGCTGCCGCTGCCATCGACGTCCTCTCCGGCGCCAGGATCCCCCTGATTTCCCCTGCCAATTCGGCCGCGGCCCTGAGTTCGTACCAAAGCGGCGGCTACTACTTCCGGACCGCAGCCGCTGACATCGCCCAGGCGTCGGTGCTGGTGAAGCTGGCCAGGGACGGCGGCGCGAGGCGGATATCAGTAGTCCACCAGGACAACGCCTACGGCAGGGACGTCTCCGCCGCAGTAGCCGGCTCCGCAACGGCGGCCGGCCTGGAGACCGCCAGCACCTCATCCTTCACACCCGGTGCCGCACAGCAGGCGGCTGCCGCAGCCCGTGCCGCTACGCCGGATGCTGTCATCCTGATCGCGCGGGACGACGCCCAGGGTGCCCTCGCTGAACTCAACAACGCCGGGCTCTCGGGCAAGAAACTTATCCTCAGCGACGGTGCGTTCGGCCAGTACGGGGCGGGCCTCGGGTCCAAAGCCCTCGATGGTTCCCGCGCCGTGGTGCCCGGGGTCTTTGCCTCGGCGGACTTCCAGGCCTCCCTGCTGGCGGTAAACCCGGACCTGAAGGATCTTTCGTTCGCGGCGGAGGCCTATGACGCGGTTAACCTTGCGGCCCTCGCGGCCGCAGCAGCGGACGACGACGCCGGACGCTCCATCGCGGCGAACCTGATCGGTGTCTCCGGGGGAACTGCCCCGGGCGGGCACGGCACCGGCCGGCCGGGCACGCCGTGCCTGTCATACGCTGGCTGCCTCACTGCCCTGAAATCGGGTGCGGCGGTCAATTACGACGGCGAATCGGGGCCGATTGCCTTCGACTCCCACGGGGACATCACCTCCGCAAACTTCATGGTGTTCACCTACGGAGCCGACAACCGGGCCGTACTCAGCGGACGCGAGGCAGCGGGGCGGGCCGCAGGCTGATCGCCAGTGGCGAACGCCCGGCCCCGGGATCAACGGTTTGGGGGGTCATTCGCTTGCACTCTCACCGGGGGAGTGCTAATTATTGAGTTAGCACTCCTACGTACCGACTGCTAAAGCACCGACCGGTCTCCACCGGCCCGGAGCTTCGCGCCGGGAGTGGAGCGAGAGAAACACCTAGCTGGAGTGAGATCCCCAGCCACGGCGTACAGAGGCCGCGGGCAAAAGGATCGTCCGTCGCGGGCACTACAGCAAGGTTCCTTCTTAACGACTGTCCCGAAAGGACTACTGCCGTTATGGCCAAGATCATTGCATTTGATGAAGAGGCACGCCGCGGTCTTGAGCGGGGCCTGAACACCCTCGCCGACGCCGTCAAGGTCACCCTCGGCCCGCGTGGACGCAACGTTGTCCTCGAAAAGAAGTGGGGCGCCCCCACGATCACCAACGATGGTGTTTCCATCGCCAAGGAGATCGAGCTG
>JAHFUZ010000008.1 GCA_023264815.1 Arthrobacter sp.
CAAGATCGCTGTCAACCCAGCTGACCCACCTCCCGAGTGGAACACACTGCCCTGTTCGTCCCACGACTGGGCCCAAATTGAGCTCTACTCGTCTCAATTCAACACGTCGCCTTGCCAGTATCGGGAGCAGGTGGGATACGCGGAGGATGGGCGATGCAAGGATCAAGGCAAATCAGCTCACGACTCCTCAGAAGGCGCCAGCAACTGAAGAACAGCCTCGAAGGCAACGGCGAACGGGTCCCTTAGATTGGCTTACTACAAGGGCCCAGTTCGTCCCCGATGAAACTAATTGTCAACTGATTAGCCTCGTAGGCCTGCCCGGAGTTCGTCGCCCGTGGGAGGGTTTGCACCGGCCCGGCCCAAGGTGATCGCGGCCGCCATGGCTGCCGTGCGTCCGATTTTTTCATGACGGCGGGTGCGAGGCCGTCGGTTCCACGGGTGAGAAGTCCTAGGATCAGTGCTGACAGTAAGTCACCGGCGCTGATGGTATCGACAACCTCTGATGCTGTTGCCAGAAAGCTTGCGATCGAACCGGTGTGCCGGACTCTGAGCCGCCTTACGCAAACTGAGTAACCACTAATTCGTTGACGGTTGCTGTTCCACCGATGGCGTATAGGGAGGCTTCGGTACTGGTCTCGGCCGGGAAGATCAGTTCTGTCATGGTGACCTGGCCGCCCTGGGCGAAGACTTCAACCGAGCAGCGGTCCACGTAGATGGTGAGGGCGTAGGAGCCTGCCGCGGCTTGGATGGGGGCTGTCTCGATGGACGGAAACGATGCGTGGAAGTCCGTCTGTCCGGATTCCCTTCGGTCAACGATGAGGAAACCTTCGCGAGGGCGGATGCCCACACGGGTTCCCTTCACGCCGTCCCCACGCAGGATGAGCCCGAATTCCTCGGCGCTTCCCGGGGTGAAGGTGACGTCGATGCGTTGGACTGTGCCGGCCGCGCCGGTCAGTACCTGCACACCGTCGTGGATGGTCGTCGTAGAGAGGCAGAACGGCTCCGCGCCGGCCAGGGCAGTCCAGTCGCCCGCGGGTTGCTGGACCAGCCGCAGGTTTCCGTCGGTGGTCTGGAGCGAGATTTCGCGGGCGAGCGTCATTGGGCTGCGCCAGGGTGAGGTGGGGATCTGGTTGGCGTATTCCCAGTTATTCATCCACGCCATCATGAGGCGTCGGTTGTCCGGCACATCGCTGAAGGAAACAGCGGCGTAGTAATCCCGGCCCCAGTCCAGCCACTGGTACTTGCCCAGCCGGTCAGGGTCCTGGAGGCCCTCGGTGACGGTGGTGGCGGAGACAAAGGTTTTCCCGTCAAAATCTCCGACGAAGTACTGGCCGGCTGAGCCGTTGTTGGGGCCGCCGGGGTTGAGGTTGACGGTGAGGACCCACTTGAGGTTTTCCGGGTCGGCGTCGACGGGCAGGGGGAACAGGTCGGGGCATTCCCAGACACCGCCGGTGGCGTTTGCCGGGCCGAAGCTGCTGAGCAGCTCCCAGGTTCTTAGGTCCTCGGACTTGTAGAGCACCACCTGGAAGTCTGTGGCTTCGACGGCGACCATCACCCAGTAGCTGCCGGCATCGCCGTCGTACCTGATGACTTTGGGATCGCGGAACTCGGCTGATCCGCGGTTCAGCACCGGGTTGGCCGCGTGTTTGGTCCAGGTGTAGCCGCCGTCCAAACTGTAGGCCAACGACTGGGCCTGGAGGCCCTCATGCGCAGAGCCCGGTTTGAACGAACTGGTGTAGACGGCAACAAGCGGGGCCATTGTGCCGGTACCGAAGCCGCTGGTGTTGTCACGGTCAAAGACGATGCTGCCGGAAAAGATGTCTTCATCATCGTCGCAGGTGATGGCGGTCGGGTGCTCGGTCCACTTGAGCAGGTCAGGGGAGGTGGCGTGTCCCCAGGACATGTTTCCCCACACATTGCCCAGCGGGTTGCTCTGGTAATAGAGGTGGTAGACGCCGCCATGAAAAATCAGGCCGTTGGGGTCATTGAGCCAGGTGTTCCGGGCTGCATAGTGCAGGGTCGGCCGGAAGGTCTCGGCTGTCGTTGCAATCGCGGCAGTCATGGAGATGACGTCTCATTTCTTGGCAGGTCTGGTCTCTGCAGGTCCTTGGGTGAAGGCTGCACGTGGATGAGCGGGGAGGCGGGGCCGGCGGATTCGCCGGCCCCGCCCTTTCCCCGGTCTAGGAGTTCTTCTTGTAGCGGTCGTAGGCCTGCTGGTAGACCTCGATCATTTTGTCGACGCCGACGTTCTTGAGCTGGGCGACGTAGCCGTCCCATTCCTGGTCGATGCCCCCGGAGACGATCCATTTGGCCATGTTCTGCTTGACCAGTGAGGTGGTGTCGGTCTGAATAGTGCTGATCTGCTGCAGCTCTTCGTTGGAGAGGGCCACCGGAGGGTAGCCGTCGTTGCCGGCGAAGGGCTTGTAGAGGTCGTTGACGGTTTTCTGGCGTTCCGCGGCGCGTGGCTCGGGAGCGACGACGGTGGTGAAGTTCTCGGCGGTGTTCGCCTTCGGGCCGCCCGGGGCGACCTTCTGGCGGCGTTCGCCTTCGCTGGTTCCGGCTGGGGCGGGGATTTGGGTCAGCAGCCCGCTGGCATCCTTTTGCAGGGTTTCGCCGATGGGTCCCCAGTTGGCCTGGGCGGACTGGATGGGATCATAGAGGTTATCGGCCCAGCGCATGGTTGCCGCCGGGTATTTGTTGTTCCGCGTAATGGCGAAAGCCCCGCGTGCGATTTCCTGGTTGTTGGACTGGCTGGCGATGCGTTGTCCGTTCACGCCTTCCAGGACCGGGACGAGCGAGTAGTTGTTTGCGCGGTCGGCTCCGACCATTTCAGGGATTTCCCACCAGACGAACGAGCCGAGGTTTTCGGTGGCGGCTTTGCCCTTGGCCAGGTAGGCCTTGTCGTCCTGGGAGAAGGACTCGGGATCGATCAGGCCTTCCTGGTACCACTCGTGCAGGGTCTGGATGGCCTTTTTGTAGCCATCCTGGGTGGGGGTGAAGATGACTTTGTCGTCCTGGACGATGCGGTGGTCCATGTTGTCCGGCACTCCGCCGAGGGCGGCAATCAGGTCAACAATGTCCCCGCACCAGGAACCCGGCATGAAGCTGAGCGGGATGGTCTTGCCCGTCCCGGAGGCATCCCGGGTCTTGAAGGCCAGCAGTGCGTCGTGGAACTCGTCAATGGTCTGTGGCATGGGGATGTTGAGTTTTTTCAGCCAGGACGTGTTGATGGCAAGTTCGTTGGGGAACTGGACCAGGCCGAGTTCTTCGATGGACGGCAGGGAGTAGATGTGCCCGTCCGAAGAAGTGATGGCGGCTCTGATGTCGGGCCGGTCGGAGAGCAGCTTGGAGAGATTGGGAGCGTTCTTCTCGATGAGCCCCTCGAGCGGAATGAGTGTGCCGCTGGCGGAGTACGTGGCGATCTCGGCGTCGGTGAGGCCGGTGTTGAAGAAGGCATCAGGAAGGTCACCGCTGGCGAGGAGCAGGTTCTTCTTCTCCTGGAACACCGTTTCGGGCAGGTTCTCCCACTTGATGTGGACGTTGGTGGCTTTTTCCCATTCCTTCACCACGGTCATGGTGTTGTAGTCCGGGGCCAGGGCGGTTTTGGTGCCGGAGAAGGTCAGGTCGAGTTGCTTGCTGACGATGGGGAAGCCTGTTTCCTGGAAGCCGAAGTCCGCGGAGGCGTCTTTTATCTCCGTACCTGAGCCGCCGCCGGAGCAGGCGGTGAACATCAATGTCCCGGCCAGGACGGCGCCGAGAGCGGTGAATTTGCGGCTGAATGCCATGGTCATTCCTATTCTGCGGGGGGATGGTGCCGTCCGGCAGCGGTTTGCCGGGACGGTTGATGCGGGGAGGAGCTATTTGACGGCGCCGATCATGGCGCCCTTGGTGAAGTGCTTCTGCATGAAGGGCAGGGCAATCATGAGTGGCAGGCTCGAGACGACGATCATGGCGTATTTGGTGAGCTCCGCGATCCGTTGCGCGGCGGCATAGGATTCGATGTCTCCTCCGGTGGTCCCGGTGGAGGAGACATCTGACTGGATCAGGATGTTACGCAGGACGAGCTGCAGCGGATATTTGGAGTCATCGTTCAGGAAGATCAGCGCATCAAAGAATGAGTTCCACTGGGCCACGACGTGGACCATGATCATCAGCATGATCAGTGGCTTGGACAGGGGCAGGACCATTTTGAAGAAGAACGTGAAGTCGGTTGCCCCGTCCATCTGCGCGGCTTCACGCAGTTCGTTCGGAATCGTGTGTTCGAAGAAAGACCTGGCGATGATCAGGTTCCATACGCCCACGGCTCCCGGCAGGACCACGGCCCAGACGGTGTCCAGCATGCCCAGGTCGCGGACCACCAGGTACTTGGTGATGAGTCCGCCGTCGAAGAACATGGTGATGACGAAAAGGAGCATCAGGATTTTTCGGCCCGGCATGTCCTTGCGGGACAGGGCGTAGGCGCCACACAGGATGGTGCTCACGCTGATAGCCGTGCCGAGCACGGTGTAGATGACGGTGTTGCCCAGGCCGTTCCAGATCCGGCTGTCGGCGAAGATCCGCTCGTAGCCTTCGGTGGTGATACCGGAGGGTAAAAGCCAGACCTTGCCTTCGTAGACGGCGTTTGGGTCGCTGATGGAGGCGATGACGATGAAGTACAGCGGGTACACCACGGCCAGGATGGACAGCAGCAGGACAGCGGTGGCGCCTATGGTGAAGGCCCGGTCGCCATATTTGTCCCGGAGGGTCGGCTTGGGGCGCCCCTGGGTGACGGGCGGCGTCGGGATGCCGGTGGGGCGGGGGTTGGTTGTCAGAGACATTTCGGCATCACCACAGGGTCGCTTGATTGGCCCGGCGCGCAATCGTGTTGAAAACAAGCAGCAGCGCCAGGTTGAGGAGGGAGTTGAACAGGCCAATGGCGGCCGAGTAGCTGAACTGCGCCTGCTGCAGACCCGCGTGATAAACGTAGGTCTGGATGATCTCCGACGTTGAGATATTCAGGGGCGTCTGCATCAGCAGGGCCTTCTCGAATCCGACGTTAAGCAGGTTTCCGATGGCCAGGATGAACAGGATGGTCACCACCGGCATGATGCCGGGCAGGTCAATGTGCCGGATGCGCTGGAGCTTGGAGGCGCCGTCCACCTTGGCCGCGTCATGCAGTGCCGGGTCGATGGCCGCCAGGGCAGCGAGGTAGACGATCATGGAGAAGCCTGCGTTCTGCCAGACATCGGAGATCACGTAGATGGGGCGGAACCACTCGGCCGATCCCATAAAGAAGACCGGATCTCCGCCGCCCAGTTGGATGGCGTTGTTGACCAGCCCGGACCTGGGCGAGAGGATCACGAACATGATGCCCACCACCACTACCGTGGAGATGAAAGCGGGCGAATACAGCACCGTCTGGGTGAACTTTTTGAACCGCTCGCTCTGCAGCTGGTTGACCAGCAGGGCCAGGATGATCGGGATGGGGAAGGCCAGCAGCAGGCCCAGGACGGCGATCCACAGCGTGTTCCCAACCACTTGGCCGAACTGGTAGGAGTTCACAAACCTGATGAAGTGGGTCATACCCACCCACGGGCTCTCCGTGAACCCGTCCACCGGGTTGTAGTTCTTGAACGCGATCTGCACGCCGTACATCGGCCAGTACTTGAAGACCAGGATGTAGATCACGGCAGGAGCTAGTAATACGTATAACTGCCAGGCACGGGAAATTCTCTTCAGGCGGAGCGAAAGAGAATTTTTCCGCTGCGGCAACAGTGCCGCAGCAGGACGCCCGCGTCCGGCCGGTATGGTGCGGCTCATGGCATCTCCTTGGGATGAGTCACTGAGTTCCGTTCGATCAGAGGGCATTCCATGAGCTCGACCCGGCCATCGGGTTCCGCGTCCTGGAGGATAAGTTCAACCGCGCGCCGGCCCATGGCGACGAACGGCAGCTCAAAGGTAGTCAGGCCCGGGCGGAGGAACGGCGCCAAAGTTGCCTGATTGTCGAAGCCCACGATGGACACGTCCTCAGGGATGGAAAGGCGCAGGTCCGACACCGCCTGGTAGGCACCCCAGGCGCCGCGGTCGTTGGCGCAGAAAATTGCCGTCGGCACGTTGCCGGAGGTCATCAGCTCCATGGTGTACTTGTAGCCGTCTTCCTCGCCGCCCGAGCCGAAGCGGACCAGGTCCGGATCCAGTTCCAGCCCCGCTTCCTCCAGGGCCGTCCGGTAGCCGTCATACCGCCCGACGGCTGCCGGCAGTTCGCTTTCGAGGCTCTCGATATTGATGAGTGCGATCCGGCTGTGCCCCGCATCCAGCAGCCGGCGAGTGGCCGAATATCCACCCTTGGCTTCGTCCGGAGCGACGCTCGCAATCCGCCCGGCCCGATCCTGGGAATTCAGCACCACGGACCGGACTCCGGCCAGAACCTCCGGGACATCCAGCCGCCGGTGGTACATACCGGCGTAAACCACGCCTGCAACCTTGTAGGAGAGCATAGTCTCCAGGGATGCGGCCTCAAGCTCCTTGTCGCCGCCTGTGTTGACCGTCAGCAGGAGGAGCCCGTCCTCCCACGCCCGCTGCTGCGCACCTTCGATGATGGCGCCGGCAAAAGGAGTGGTGGCAACGGTATCGCCGATGAACCCGATCATCCCGGCCACGCCTTCACGTAAGGTCTTGGCGTGGGCATTGGTGCGGTAGCCCAGCCGGGTCACGGCATCCTGGACCTTTTTCCGCGTCTCCTCCGAAAAGCGTGATCCGGAAGCGGAATTCAGCACGAGGGAAACAGTGGCCTGCGAGACGCCTGCGGCAGCAGCGACATCGTGCATCGTCGGTCCTGACTTTGGCCGTGATCCAGCCATGGGCACCTCCTGGGGACATCTTCGGATTCGTGGTTATTCGTATAACTTGCATAACTGTAGCCTGCGTCACTTTGAGCGTCAAGAGTGCTTCCCAGGCTGAGGTCCCCAGGATCCGCCGCGGCCTACCCCACGAGCCAGGCGATCACCACAAGCGCCCCCACGCTGAGCACCGTGGTGCACAGGATAACGTCGCGGGCCACTGTCATCCCGCGGCCGTAGGGGGCAAACCGGAACACGTTCTGGGCGGTGGGAAGCGCGGCCATGATCACGCTGGCCAGGAGGTGCTGCCCCTCCAGCCCGAAGACGAACCGGCCCAGCACCCACACCACCGCAGGCATCCCGGCAATCTCTAGGAATGTGGCCACCAGCGTTTCGGTCCGGCCGTCGCCCTTCTGCAGCGGCGCCCGGCGGCGCCCGGCCGGCCAAACGCCAAAAGGACCGTGGGCAGGGCCCCCGCGGCAAGCATGCTACTGCCGGGCGGCCAGCGCGCCGAGAACTGCCGGCAGCAGCACGTCGTTCCGGCCCCAGACGGGGTCCAGGATTTCCACGTACCAGGAGTCGGCGAGCAGCAGCGCCAGCGTTTCGTTGGTTTCGTCCGCCCAGTCCTGGATCTGTTCCTCGTCCACAGGGTTTTCACTGGAGCCGAGGACGGTGACTACCTCGCCGCCGTCGAGCGTTACCGGGATGGCGGCGCTGCTGGACTCGCCGGGCGCGTGCGCCACGGTGACCAGCTCCGTGCGGGTGGAGAGGGCCAGGAGGTCGGCGGCCACGTCCGCGCTGCAGAACGCGGTGACGTACTGGCGCTGGGCCGTTCCGGCGGAGTGCAGGCCCGGCTGCGATTCCTTCGTGAACAGCCCGTTCCGGTTGAGTTCCGCCAGCTCGGCGGCGATCGCTTCGGTTTCGGCGTCGTAGCTGACCGTGAACGTGGCGGCCTGGTACTCGCTGTGGCCTTCAAGCCAGCGCGCGGTCAGTTCCCCGGCGGCCGCGAGGGTGGTGGCCTGCCGCCAGGCGCCCTTGTCCTCCAGGCTCCGGCCGAACTGGTCACGGATGTCCGCTTCTGTGGGTTCCATCCTCGGATGCTACGGCGCCCCGCCGCCGGACTCCAGCGGCGGCGACACAGCAGTTAACCTCGGCCGGCCGGGATGCCCGCTGCCTTTTCGGCGGCGGTCAGGGCCAGGGCAAAACGTTCGACGGCGGGAAGGTAGCCTTGGTGCCGCGCGGCCCGGAGCTGTTCGGCGTCGCGCATGGCCTTGATCAGGGCGGAAGTCTCCGGCTGGCGGACATCCGTCATGGCCGGATAGTCGATGCAGCTGGCAGGGTCCAGTTCGTAGCGGCTCCACTTGGCCAGCAGGGCATCGTGCTCAGCCTGCGCGGCCGTGTAGCGGGGCCGGTCCTGCTTGAGCTGGCGCCTGTCTGACTGCCAGGCCAGGATGCGCGGGCTGCCACGGTAGGCGGCCACGCCCGCACCGGCGCCCAGGAGTGCGAGCACGGCACCCGTCCAGGGTGCGTTCAGGGCGGGGATAAGGACCGCCGGGATGGCCACCGCAGACCCCATGAACAGGTCCCAGAACACGGGATCCGATGCCTTGGTTTCCGGGCCCGCGGCGGAATGATGGCGGACGGCCACTACCGTGACGGCCACAGCGCACACCAGCACCGCACCCCAGAAAAGCAGCTGCAACGTTCCCACCACAACGGATTCTGCAAATGCCGGCACCGCGGCACCTCCCCGTATCAGGCCCGGCCCAGGATTCCGGGCTGCTGATTCAATTGCATCGTGTGCGGGCGCGGGGGTCAATGGGTTCCGGCCACGGTCCGCCGCCGGGTAGCTTGGGACCATGAGACTGAAAATGTGCAGCATCCACGTCAAGGATCCCGCGGCCGCCCACACGTTCTACACCGAAACCCTCGGGTTCGACACGCTGATGGCGATGCCCGAGCACAACCTCTTCATCATCAAGGATCCCGGCGCGGACGATAAGTCTGCGGGGCTGCTGTTGGAGCCCAGCGACAACCCGATCGGCGCGGACTACATGAACGCAGTGCACGACGCCGGGATGCCGGCCATCGTCTTTGGCGTACCGGATGTGCACGCCGAGTACGAGCGGCTGGTGGCTGCCGGCGTCCGGTTCACGGGCGAACCGACGGAGAACCCGTACGGAACCAGTGCAGTGTTCGAGGACGGCTGCGGGAACCTGGTGCAGCTGCACCAGGACTGAGAATTTCTGGAGCGCTACTCGGCCCTGGCGCGGGCCTTCTTCGCGTCCTTCTTGGCGGCTTCTTCCTTGACGCGCTGGGCCTCGGCGCGGACGGCGGCGTGGGTGGCGCGCTCGGTGACCAGCCACGCCGGGGGAGCCTGCAGCAGCGCGGTGATTTCCGCCGTCGTCAGCGCCTCTTCAACACCGCCGCGGGCCAGGCCGCTGATGGAGACGTTCAGCTTCTGGGCCACCACCGGGCGGGGGTGCGGGCCGTTGCGGCGCAGTTCCGCGAGCCACTCCGGCGGGTTGGCCTGGAGTTCGGCGAAATCGGCACGGGTAATGGTTGAATCCTGGAACTCCTGCGGTGTTGCGGGCAGGTAGATGCCGAGTTTCTTGGCAACGGTGGCCGGCTTCATGGACTGGGAGTTTGCAGAGGTCATGCTTCAAGGGTATCCGGGCGGGCGGTACTGTGAAGACGTGCCCGCTGACAATGAATCCCCGCAGAACGCTGCGCCCGCCGAGAACAGCCCTTCCGACGCCACCGGGCAGGAGGCGCCCCGGGTGCTGCGCTTCGCCTTCGTGGCCGGTGTGACGCCCGGAAAGTGGATCCGCCGCTGGGAAGAGCGCGTGCTGGATGTCCCGCTGGAGTCGTTTATGTCCGACGACGGCGCGCAGCTTTCCGTCCTCACGGACGGTTCGGCGGACCTCAGCTTTGTCCGGCTTCCGGTGGAGCGCGAGGGCCTCAGCGTGATCCCCCTGTACGAGGAGCAGCCCGTGGTGGTGGCGCCGAAGGGGCACGAGATTTCCGTGTTTGAGGAAGTGGCCCTGGAGGACCTGGCCGCAGAGACGTTCCTGGACGTCGCGGAACTGGGCGGTCCGGAGATGGCCATGCAGGTGGTGGCATCCGGCGCGGGCCTGGTAATCCTGCCGATGTCCGTGGCCCGTCACTTCAACGTCAAGGACACCGTGGCCCGGCGCCTTACGGGGGCGCCCACCACCGAGATCGCGCTGGCCTGGCCGGCCGATTCCACGGACGAGATCATCGAGGAGTTCATCGGAATTGTGCGCGGCCGGACCGCGGCCAGCTCCCGGCAGCCGTCCGCAAAGCAGGAGAAGCCGAAGAAGACCCCGAAACCGGACCGGCGTGGCCCGGCCGTGAAGCAGCCCAAAGTGGCGCAGCGGTACGCGCCCAACCCGGACAAGGGCCGGGGCAAGGGCTCGCGCAAGAAAGGGAAGCGCTAAGCCGCGCAGGCCGCCGTCAGTTCGTCCACTGAATCAGCCGGCACCTGGTCGCCGGCCGCAGCGATCTCGCCCAGCGGCGTCGTGATTTCCGCGGGGACCCCGGCGGCGTCCGCAGCGGAGACGAGTCCGCCCAGCAGGGCCTTGTCCGAGACGCTGACCAGGCCGTCCTCAACCACCGTGCAGACCTGCTTCCTGACCTCGTCGGCGGCTGCCGTGGCTACCTTGGAGGCGGCGTCGTTCGCCGCGTTTTCGGCCACTTCCTGCACCGAACCACAGCCGGCAACAAACAGGAGAAGGGGGACGGCGGACAGGGCTGCAAGGCGGCGTTTCATCCGCCCAGCCTACCGGCTCACTCTGTGTCGGCTTCCCCGTGCACGTCCGCCAGGTTGTTTTCGGAGCGGTCCAGATACGCCAGCAAAAGGTCGGCTGCGCGGTCCAGTTCGCCGGCTTCGAGGGCTTCGCAGATGGCCTCATTGTCCGGCAGGTAGCGCCGGTAGAACAGTGCGTCGGCGGCGGCTTTGTGAAAGAACAGGCGCATCTCGGCCAGCACCTGGGCCATGATGACGTTCAGCCGCGGGCTGTGCGCCATCGCCACAATCGCGCCGTGGAAATGCTGGTTCGCGGTGCCGCCCGCTTCATCGTCCCCGGCCGCCGCGGCGCGTTTGCCCTCCTCTACCGCGGCCCGGACCGCGGCCACGTCCTCGGGGCTGCCGCCGCCCCGCAGTGCGGTGACTTCGATGGCACGGCGCACTGTATATACGTCATGGATGTCGCCCGCCCCCAGGCTCGCCACAAACACGCCGCGGTTGGGATGCCGGACCACCAGCCGTTCGCTGGCCAGTTCGGCAAAGGCCTCACGGACCGTATTGCGTGAGACGCCGAGCTCCTCGGCAATGGTTGATTCGGTGAGCCGCGCCCCGGGTAGCAGGGCCCCTTCCGCCAGCTGCAGTCGAAGCTCAGAAGCCACCCGCTCCGCCACGGACGGGACAGCCACCCGAAGGCGGCCGGCAGCAGTGCGGGCGGTGGGATCTGATGTGGCCATACCGGAGAATTTACACGATCGTCACATCGTAGAATCGAAGGATTGTTGAACAATCGCTAAATTTAGTGCATCCTAGTTAAACCACTCCATGAGACGGGGATCACATATGACAACCATCGACCTGAACAGCGACGTCGGCGAGTCCTTCGGCCGCTGGACCCTGGGCGATGACCAGGCGATGTTCCGCTCGGTCTCCAGCGCCAATGTGGCCTGCGGATTCCACGCCGGCGATCCCACCGTGATCCGCCGGACCTGCCGCGAGGCAGCCGCGGCGGGCGTGGTCATCGGCGCGCACGTGGGTTACCGGGACCTCGCCGGCTTCGGCCGCCGGTTCCTGGACATCAGTCCCGGCGAACTGGCCGACGACGTGGTGTACCAGATCGGTGCGCTGCAGGCGCTGGCCGCGGCCGAGGGAACCGCAGTCCAGTACGTGAAGCCGCACGGCGGCCTGTACAACGCCATCGTCACGCACACTGCCCAGGCCCGGGCCGTCGTCGACGCCGTGAAAGCGGTTGACCCCAGCTTGCCGATCATGGGCCTGCCGGGCTCGGAAGTCCTGCGGCTGGCAGAGCAGGCAGGCCTGCGGGCAGTGCCCGAAGCGTTCGCGGACCGTGCCTACAACCCGGACGGCACCCTCGTCTCGCGCTCCCAGCCGGGCGCGGTCCTTCACAACCCGGCCGAAGTGGCGGAACATGTCCTGCGGATGGCCACGGAATCCGCCGTCCGAACCGCTGATGGTTCCACCCTGAAGATCCGCGCAGAAAGCATCTGCGTGCATGGTGACTCACCGGGGGCCGTAGCCATGGCCACTGCAGTGAAGTCCGCACTCGGCGACGCCGGTGTCAGCATCAGGGCGTTCGTTTAGCCCGTTCCGGCCCGCCAGTCCCGCCCCACCCACGGCCGCATCCAGGCCCCGCACCATCCCCTTCGGAGGAAACCATCATGACCAGCACCAACAAGGCAGCAAAGACGGCGGCAAGGAAGCCGCCGGCCGGCGCCCTTAAGGCATACGTCGCCAGCCTCACCGGCACCTCGCTCGAGTACTACGACTTCGCCATCTACTCGGTGGCCTCGGCCCTCGTGTTCCCCAAGATCTTCTTCCCGTCCGGCGACGAGTTCGTGGGACTTCTCCTGTCCTTCTCGGCCTTCGCCGTGGGCTACCTGGCCCGCCCCATCGGCGGTGTGGTCTTCGGCCGCCTCGGCGACAAAGTAGGCCGCAAGTACGTCCTGGTCTTCACCCTGATCCTGATCGGCGTCGCCACCGTCCTCATCGGTGCGCTGCCCGACTACTCCGCGATCGGGATCTGGGCCCCCATCATCCTGGTCACCCTGCGCCTGGCCCAGGGCATCGGCGTCGGCGGCGAATGGGGCGGCGCGGTGCTGCTCTCCAGCGAATTCGGCGACCCCAACAAGCGCGGCTTCTGGTCCTCGGCAGCCCAGATCGGCCCGCCCGCCGGCAACCTGATGGCCAACGGCGTCCTCGCCGTCCTCGCCGCGTCACTGAGCACCGAAGCCTTCCTTTCCTGGGGCTGGCGCGTGGCCTTCCTCGCCTCGGCCATCCTGGTGGTCTTCGGCCTGCTGATCCGCCTCAAGCTCGAGGAAACCCCGGTCTTCAAAGCCATCCAGGCCCACGGCGAACGTCCCAAGGCACCCATCAAGGAAGTCTTCACCACCGAACCCAAGGCGTTGGTCTCCGCCGCCCTTTCCCGCCTCTGCCCGGACGTGCTCTACGCACTCTTCACCGTGTTTGTGGCCGTCTACGCCACCAAGGAACTGGGCATGACCACCGGCAACGTGCTGGCCGCCATCCTGATCGGCTCGGCCTTCCAGCTCTTCCTGATCCCGGCCGCCGGCGCCCTGACGGACCGCTTCAACCGCCGCTGGGTCTACGGCATCTCCGCCGCGGCAACCGCCCTCTACATTCCGCTGTTCTTCCTCATGATCGCCGGCAAGTCCGTGGTGATGCTGACCATCGGCGTGGTGATCGGCCTGGCCCTGCACGCCTTTATGTACGGCCCGCAGGCAGCGTTCATCACCGAGCAGTTCCCGGCCCGCCTCCGCTACGCCGGCAGCTCGCTCGCCTACACCCTGGCTGGCGTCATTGGCGGCGCCGTGGCCCCGCTGATCTTCACCGCCCTCTACGGCGCGGCGAACGGCGGCTGGTACCTGATCGCCGGGTACATCGCCCTCACCGCCGTCATCACCATCGTGGGCATGCGGCTGGGCCGCGACCCGCAGCCGGAAGAGGACGTCCGCCTGCTCCAGAACGGCAGCGCCCAGGAGAGCCACGCCTGAGCGGCGCGGCCTGATCCCCATGGAAACAGTCAGCAACCCTGCCACGGCTGCCCGCGTGCTTGCCGCCCGCGTTTTGGCCGTACGGCCGGTAGGTACGACGGCGGTGCTCGCCCAACTCTCCGGGCTCCACGACGTGCTGGCGCTGCAGGCCCTCCTGCTGGAGGATCCGCTGCCCGGCCAGGTGGACGTCCTGGCCGCCGCCGAAACCGTGATGGTCAAGGCGGATTCGCCCGCCGCCGCGCGCCGGATGGCCGCCCTGCTGCTGGAAAAGGACCTCACGGTCCGGGCCCACGCGGAGGGGAAGCTGGTCACCATCGAGACCGTGTACGACGGCGAAGACCTCGCCGAGGTGGGGCGGCTCACCGGCCTGGGGGCTGAGGGAGTGGTGGCCGCCCACACCGGGCAGGTCTGGACCGTGGCCTTCGGCGGCTTCGCCCCGGGCTTCGGCTACATGGTGGGCGAGAACCAGGTGCTGGAGGTTCCGCGCCGGAGTTCGCCCCGGACCGCCGTGCCCGCGGGATCCGTGGCGCTGGCCGGCAACTATTCGGCCGTCTACCCGCGGAAGTCGCCGGGCGGCTGGCAGCTGATCGGCCGCACCGCCGCTCACATGTGGGATCTCAGCAGGGAGCAGCCTGCCCTGGCCGCGCCCGGCGACCGGGTGCAGTTCCGGGCCGTGCGCGAGCTCGTAGAAGTTTCCGAAGGGCGCCCTGCCGGTTCCGATACCTCCCCGGAAGCCGCCACGCAGTCCGGCCTGCGCATCCTGACGCCAGGGCTCCAGAGCCTGGTCCAGGACCTGGGCCGTCCCGGCCACGCCGGCCTGGGCGTTTCCGCCGCCGGTGCGCTGGACCGCTCATCGTTGCGCCGCGCCAACCGGATCGTGGGCAACCAGCCCTCGGCCGCCGTCGTCGAAACCGTTGCCGGCGGGCTGCGCGTGCAGGCCGTGGGAGACCAGGTGCTGGCAGTCGCCGGGGCGCCGTCGGCACTGACTGTGGTGACGCCGTCGGACGCTCCCGGCGCAGCCGATGACAACGGGGACGCACCGGACAACCAAAACAACCAGCCTGAGCAGGTCCGCGAGGTGCCCATGGCCACGGCCTTCGCCCTGCTGGACGGCGAAATCCTGACCATCGGCGCCCCCGAGCGCGGCTTCCGGACCTACCTGGCCATCCGCGGCGGGGCAGCAGCCGACGCCGTGCTGGGCAGCCGGTCCACGGACACCATGTCCGGAATCGGGCCAGCACCGCTGGCCGCCGGGCAACTTCTCGGCGCCGGAGCCGCCACGTCATCCAACGTGGTGGGCAACCCCGAGCTGCAGCCCGAGTTCCCGGACACTGGAGTGACGGTCCTGGACATCGTGCCCGGGCCCCGCGACGACTGGTTCGACGCCGCCGCGCTCGAATCGCTGTGCAGCCAGGACTGGGCCGTGACCCCCCGCTCCAACCGGGTGGGCATGCGCCTGAACGGCGAACCGCTGCAGCGAAGCCGGGACGGGGAACTGGCCAGTGAAGGGACCATGACCGGCGCGCTCCAGATCCCGCCGGACGGCCAGCCCGTGCTGTTCCTGGCCGACCACCCCATCACCGGCGGCTACCCCGTGATCGGCGTGGTGGTGGACCACCAGCTGGACCTCGCCGCGCAGATTCCCATCGGCGGGTCCATCCGGTTCCGCTGGGCGCCCGGGTACGGTCTGCCCGCCGCCGCTGATTCGCCAAACATTTCCGAACACAAAGTGAGTAACTGATGCGCAAGGTCCTGATCGCCAACCGCGGAGAAATCGCCGTCCGCGTAGCCCGCGCCTGCGAGGACGCCGGACTCGAATCCGTGGCCGTGTACGCGGACGTGGATGCCGACGCCATGCACGTGGCCGCCGCCACCGAGGCCTACAGCCTGGGCGGCAACGCGCCCTCGGAAACCTACCTCGACATTGCCAACCTCCTGCGCGTGGCTGCTGAATCCGGCGCTGATGCCGTGCACCCCGGCTACGGCTTCCTGTCCGAGAATGCGGGGTTCGCCCAGGCCGTCCTGGACGCCGGCTTGACCTGGATCGGCCCCAGCCCCGAGGCCATCCGGCAGCTCGGCAACAAGATCACGGCGCGCGAAATCGCCGTCCGCGCCGGCGCTCCGCTGGTGGCCGGCAGTGACGGCCCGGTGGCCTCGGCCGCCGAGGCACGCGCCTTCGCCGAGGAACACGGACTGCCCATCGCCGTCAAGGCTGCCTTCGGCGGCGGCGGGCGCGGCCTGAAAGTGGTCCGCGAGCTGGACCAGATCGAGGAAGCTTTCGACTCGGCCGTCCGCGAAGCGGTAGTGGCTTTCGGCCGCGGCGAATGCTTCGTGGAGCGCTACCTGGACCGGCCCCGGCACGTGGAGGCGCAGGTCCTGGCGGACCAGCACGGCAACGTGGTGGTGGTGGGCACCCGCGACTGCTCGCTCCAGCGCCGGCACCAGAAACTGGTGGAGGAGGCGCCCGCGCCGTTCCTCACGGAGGACCAGACCCGCCAGATTTACGACGCCGCCAAGGCAATCTGCCGCGAAGCCTCCTATGCGGGGGCCGGGACGGTCGAGTTCCTGGTGGCAGCCGACGGCACCGTCGCGTTCCTCGAGGTGAACACGCGCCTGCAGGTGGAGCACCCCATCACGGAGGAGACCACCGGCGTTGACCTGGTCCAGGAGCAGTTCCGGATCGCCGCGGGCGAGCCGCTGCGCTTCACAGCCGATCCCGAACCGCGCGGGCACTCCTTCGAATTCCGGCTCAATGCCGAGGACGTGGGACGCGGCTTCCTGCCCTCGCCCGGGACCGTGGCCACGTTCAGCGGCCCCACCGGCCCGGGCATCCGGCTGGACTCCGGCGTCCGCTCGGGCTCCCTCGTGGCGCCGCAGTTCGACTCGCTGCTCGCCAAGCTGATTGTCACCGGCGCGGACCGGCAGCAGGCCCTCCGCCGGGCCCGCCGCGCCCTGGCCGAAATGGACATCACCGGCGTGGCCACCGTCCTGCCGTTCCACCGCGCCGTGGTGGAGGCGCCGGACTTCACGTCCGAGGACGCCCTGGGCATCCACACCCGCTGGATCGAGACGGACTTTGCCGGCGCGCTCGCGGACCCCGAGTTCACCACGGCCGTCCCGGACGGTG
Source organism: Arthrobacter sp. (assembly GCA_023264815.1). GTDB lineage: Bacteria > Actinomycetota > Actinomycetes > Actinomycetales > Micrococcaceae > Arthrobacter. The sequence goes on from JAHFUZ010000008.1 coordinate 16,744, forward strand.
CGCGGCGCACCATTACCGTCGACGTCGATGGCCGGCGCCTCGCCGTCGGACTTCCCGCAGCCCTGTTGGACGGCTGGGCGCGCTCCGGTGGCGCCGTTCCCGCAGGGATTTCCCTTGCAGGGAAGTCTCCGAACGGGGAGTACGACGGCGGCGCGGCGGCGGGTGCCGCCGCTCCGGGTGAGTTGCGGGCGGACATGGCCGGGACCGTAGTGAAGTGGCTCGTGGAACCGGGCGCCCAGGTGGCGGCGGGGGATCCCGTCGTCGTGCTTGAAGCCATGAAGATGGAAACCCAGGTAGCCGCGCACCGCGGCGGAACCGTCACTGCCATGCGGGCAGAGGCAGGCGGCGTGGTCAACGTCGGGGCCGTGCTGGCGCTGATTCAGTAGGCTCTGAGAACAGAAAGGTCCGGCCGGATGACATCATCCGGCCGGACCTTTCGTGGTTTTGTGGGGCGTCAGTCGGTGTGGTTGGACAGCGCCACGAGGACGCCTGCCACAGCAAAGTATTTGTTGCTGCCGAGGTCACGAACGGTTTTGATGCCCAGCCCGGCGAGGAGTTCGGCATGCTTGTCGGTCAGGCCGGCCAACGCGGACGGCGGGGCATCGAGGATTTCCTCCAGGCTCTTTTCCTCGTAGTCCTTGTCGAGTTTCTTGCTGAGCTCAATAGAAACGGCCATTTTCATCCTTTGCTCGAACGAACCAACAGTCACAATCCGGGGGCTGCGGTGCCCCCGATCGCGCGGACGGCAGGAAGGTCCTGCCGCCTAGTGGCTAGGCTAGCGCAGGTGTCACCGCAGGTGGAGCCTTTTGGAATGAATCTTTCGTGAGCCGCTGCCCTGGTGATCGGGGCAGCTGGCGGCTTCCGCTGAGCGGGAGTGATCCCTTGCCGCCGCGCCCTCCCCGGACCACAGTGGAAGCATGACGAAGTTGCAGGCGGCCGCGAACCGCTACGGACAGGATGTCTCGGCCGGTATTGACGCCGAACCTGACGGCGTGATCGCGTTGGCCCCCGGCCTGGCGGCCATCTGGGAACTCGCCGCCCCCTTGCTGCGCGTGCGCGACAACGACGCCCACACGCTCTACGCGTTGGGGCTGGCCAGCGCCCTGCTGGACGCACATCCGGAAGCGGATGCCGCCGTCGTACTCCCCGCGATCATGCTGCACGATATCGGCTGGTCCCAGGTGCCGCCGTCGGAGGTCCTGCAGGCGATCGCGCCCGGCGGCGGCAGGGCTGACCTGGTGCTGCTGCATGAAAAGGAGGGCGCCCGGCTGGCTGCCGGAATCCTCGCCGAGCGCGGATATGACGACGCGAAAATTCCCGCAATTCTGGGGATTATCGACGGTCACGATTCCCGCCGGGAGGCCCTTTCCATTGAGGACGCGATCGTCAAGGATGCGGACAAGACCTGGCGGCTCAGCCCGCACGGCATCAATACGGTGATGGACTGGTTCGGGCTGGACCGGGGGCAGGCGCTGCGGCTGTGCAGCCAGCGCGTGCACGGCCACTTGTTCACCGAGGAGGCGAAAGCCATGGCGCGGGCGCTGTCCGCGCTGGAATCGGTGACGCTGTGGCCGCAGCGGCAGCGGCTGCTCCAGACCCCCGGGGATGACGGCGGGGAGTCCGCCGGGGACGACAGCGTGGCCGGCGTCTAGACTCGAATCCGGACGCCGAGGGGCGCACTGGAACGAGGAGGTCACCATGGCCGGCGGAAGCCGCGAACCCGGGCGAACCGTGACATCCAAGGTGCTGGCCATCCTGGAAGCGTTTGAGACCTCCCGCGGTGCGCTGAGCCTGACAGATATTGCCGAAAAGTCGGAGCTGCCGCTGAGCACCACGCACCGGCTGGTCAACGAACTGGCGGACTGGGGTTTCCTCTCCCGCGAACCCAACGGCCGCTACCAGCTGGGCATCCGGCTGTGGGAGCTTGCCCAAAACACCGGCCGCCAACTCCGCGACGCTGCCCGCCCCTATGTCCAGGACCTCTTCTCCCTGACGGGCGAGACCGCGCACCTCGCCGTCCGGTCAGGGCACGAGGTTCTGTACATTGACCGGGTCTATGGTTCCAAGCGCGTTCCCCGTGCCTCCCGCGTGGGAGGCCGGCTGCCCATGCACGCCACCGCCGTCGGGAAGGTCATCCTCGCGTTCGAGGACGACTGGGTGCGGGACGCCTACCTGGACCGGAACCTGGAACGGCCCACCGCGCACACCCACATCGACCCCCGGAAGTTTGCCGATGAGCTGGCCCAGATCCGGGAACAGGGGTACGCCACCACCGTGGAGGAGGTGCGGCTGGGCTCCTGTTCCATTGCCGTGCCGGTGTTCCACACAGGCAGGATCGGCGCCGCCATCGGCCTGGTGCTGCCCACGTCCCACGCGTCCACCATGACCCGGCACCTCCCTGTCCTGAAGGGAATTTCGGCGCAGATCGAGCGGGCCACCGCCCGGATTCCGCTGGAGACGCTGATCGGTGTGCACCGGACGGGCAGGGACTGACGCCTGGAATCTTCACTACTTCCTCGGCATGAAGAAGCCGTGCGCAGCTCATCAGGTCCGGCTCATTGCGCAACGGGGATAAGCAGGACGGTGAAGATTCCCAAACTGGCAAGGACGACGACGCTGGCCGCCAGGGCGGCGATCGAACGGACATCGGGTGTCATTGCTTCATCGTTGATGCCGTTGATGGCGCGGTGGAATCTTCGCTTGCGGGTGAGGTTTATAGCCGCGGACGTCATGACGGAGGCCGCTACCAGCGTGGCCGCAAACCAGCCGTGGTGCGGCATCCAGCGAAGGAAGACGGCGGCTGCAACTGTCAGGGACAGGGTGGTGCGTCCCCACGCCATGTCCGTGCGTTCCGGCTGCAGTCCGGGGTCGTCATGGATTGGCGTGTCAGATGGTGGAGGCATGGATTAGAAGGGGCGGACGAGGACGAAGACCGTCATGATGGCGACGACGAGGCCTCCGCCGATTGCCAGGACCGGGGCAATCCACGGCAGCGGCAGTGGGTTCTTGCGGCGCATGGAGCGTTCGACATTCAGCCAGCGGAAGAATGAGCCTCCGCCGATAAGGAGCGCGAGAACGAGAAGCAGGAGGGCGACAGTTTTGCGGAGTTCGGGGCCGAAGAGATCGGCCATGAAGGCCTCGACGGCGACACCGCCGGCGAGCAATGCCAAGGAGGTGCGGATCCACGCGAGAAATGTGCGTTCGTTTGCCAGGGTAAAGCGCGGGTCCGGTTCGGTGCCGCCGCCCAGTATGAGGCCGGAGAGCCCGGTTCGTCCCCCGTCGCGGCGGGCATCTAATTTCTCCATGGGTGGTCCCTTTCGTATCCTTCGCGTGTCGCGCAGGCGAGTAGGGGAGGCCGCGCTGCGGCCTCCCCTGGCTAGCTCCTTTGTGGTGGTGTGTCGTTAGGGCTTAGCCGCTGCCTCCAGTGACGTTGCCTCGGCTTCGACGGCCGGTGCGGGTGCCTCGAGTGTGTGGCTTGCGGCTACGTCCAGACCGAGCCGGCGGCGGTCCCGCTGCTGGTTGACGAACAGCAGTGCCAGGACGCCGAAGGCCAGCATCAGGCCGCCGGCCAGGGCGAACGCCGCACGGTAGCCGTCTCCCGGGGTGGCCGCGCCTCCAATCAGGAACCCGGACACTGCCGGGGCGAAGACGCCGCCCGTGGTGAGCACCGCGTTTGCGATGGAGAGGTTGGCGCCGCGCTGGGCGATGGTTGTCAGCTCCGCTACCACGAGGTAGGTGATGGCGAACAGAGCCGGGGCCGTTCCGAAGCCGAAAACCATCAGTGTGATGGACAGGATCGGAGACGTGGTCATGGTGGCGGCCACCAGGCACGCGCCGGCAAAGGTTCCGGCACCGCCGAGTACCCAGCCGCGCGCCTTTCTCGTGGGCACGCCCCTGACGTGCAGGCGCTGCGTCAGGGCACTGAGGCCCACCGTGGCAATGGTGCCCCAGGCGGCCGGCAGGGCGATCATGGCGCCGGACTGCTGGCCGCTGAAGCCCAGGACATTCTGGAAATATGCCGGTCCCCAGGACATGGCCAGGGTAAAGGTCCAGTAGCCGAAGAACGATGCCAGGACCGCGAAAATCCAGCTGGGGGAGAGGATGGTGCGCCAGTAGCGGATCTTGGTTTCGGCCACCACCGGAGATTCTTCCGGTGCGACGCCGTCGATTTCCTGTTCTGCCTTCCGGCTGGTGTACGGGCCTTCCTTGCCCACAATGACCCAGAAGACAGACCAGACCAGGCCCACAATGGCCAGCAAGGCAAAAGCAGTCTGCCACCCGAACGCTCCGATGACCCAGGCCAAGACCGGGGCGAACGCCACGATGCCCAGTGTCACGCCGGACGATGCCAGTGCCGCCGGGGTGGCGCCCTTCTTCTCGGGGAACCACTTGTAGATGCCATGCATCAGCACCGGTGCCAGCGGACCTTCGCCGGCACCCAGGAGCAGGCGGCTTGCCCAAAGTGCGGGCAGCGACGCGAACAGCAGGATGGGAACCTGCGCCACGGACCACAGCAGGCACAGAACCAGGAGGATCCATTTGCTGGAGACCTTGTTGGCGATAGGGGCGGCCACGATCTGGGCCACGCCGAAGGTCAGGAACATTGCACTGCCCACCAGGCCGAACTGCTCAGGGGTGATGCCCAGCTGCTTCATCAGCGGGACCGCCGCGATGCCCAGGACAGCCTTGTCCGCCCAGCTGAGCATCATCAGGAAAAGCAGGCTGAACGTCATGAACCAGCCGTAACGGTTGCGCTTGGCCCGGGACCAGGTCCGGGGATCACGGGAGGTCGCGGCGCCCGGCTTCACACCGGAAAAGGGAGTTTCAGACACAGTTGGCCCAATCGTTGAAGGGGAGCTTTTGCCGGTATTTCAGCGGCTTTTCCTTGACTTTAGGCTCGTGTGACCGGCCTTACATTGAAGCTTTCCGTTGAGCGGAAAGCCGCTTTTCCTGGCGTCGCGTCGGGACCGACCTCCCGGCCCGGGACCGTCCCAGGAATGCCAGCAGGACAATTCCCAGGGCGCTTAATCCGGACGTCAGCCACCAGGTGGTGCCCCAGCCGCCGGTGGCGGTGGCGAGCAGGGCGAACATCATGGGCCCCAGGAAGTTTCCCACATTGAAGATCTGCTGAGTCAAACCCAGGACGGCGGTGACAGAGCCGTCCGCAGGTGCGATGCGCACCGAGTAGCTGGTCACCGCGGCAGGGATGAGGCCCCCGACGGCGGAAAAGAGGGCAATGAGGAGAACCTGGACTACCAGGCCGTTCCCGAGTCGGCCCCAGTCGACGGCAAATGTCGCCACCGAGGCGGCGGACATCGACAGGAAGGTCCAAAATATGATCCTCCGCTCCGAGAGCCCGCGCTGGATCAGCGGGCCGGCACAGAGGGCGCCGATCGCGTTCACACCGCCCACCGCGGCGCTGAGGATGCCCGGCCAGGGCCCGTCGAGCCCTGCTGAGCGGTAAATCGACGGCAGGAACCCCAGCACTGCCATCCACTGCGCGGTGTAGCAGGCGAACACCAGGCCGATGATCCAGGGCGGACGCGTTGCCACGGTCCGGCCAACCCGCAGCAGCGCCGGCCGGAGGCCGGTTTCGGCAGGTGTCTGGTCTTTCGGCACCTTCCGAAGCAGCAGTGGCACCGGCAGCAGCGTCAGGAGTGCCATCACCAGCCACCATTCCCGCCAGCTGGCAACCTGCAGGAACAACGCACCTGCGGACAGGCCGATCAGCGTAGCCGCACCCTGGAACGTCGCCCAGCTCGCCAGTGCAATATTCAACCGCTGCGGCGGGGCCACCTTACGAATAAGGGCAGGGGCAACCACTACGGCCAGCAGGAATCCGACGCCTTCCACGGTTCGTGCTGCCATCAGCAATCCGGTGCCGGGAGCAGCTGCGCCCAGGGCGGAGGCAGCGGCCAGCAGGACAAGCCCGGAAACAAGGAGCCTGCGCAGTCCGGCCATCTCCCCGCCCACAGCCGTGGCCAGGCCGCCCACCACGCTCGCCAGCTGGATAATACCCAACAGCAGCCCGGCCTGGACCAGTGAAGTTCCAAGATCCGCCTGGATGCCCGCCAGGGCGGCGGGCAGCTTCCAGATGTGCATGGCTGCGGCGATGCCTGCGGCCAGGACGGCAAGCCAGGCCCCGTCCGTCGCTCTGGCGTCAATGGCTGGTGAGGTGTGCGACGGCAGTGCCAAAAGGAGTCCTAGCTGGAGGGTGACAGGTTCCCGGGATCGGGCTCCTCTTACGCGGGCGCCAGGACGGGGCTGCCGATGCGGAACCGCTGGCCGCTGACGGCTACGTCCACGGGGCCATCAAAGGCAGAGGCGGCCTGGCTGCGCCACCACTGCGGCTCGGCGCGCCCGGCAAGGTGTGACAGGACCAGCCGGCCCACGCCGGCGGCCGCTGCCACACGGCCGGCCCCGTCCGGTGCGGTGTGGGCGATCCGCTGGTGGTTCAGGAACTCCGGTGCGAAACCCTTGTCTGCGTAGAAGCCCAGATTGACGGCTTCATGCACCAGGACGTCCGCACCCTTGGCGAGCACAACCATGGCGTCGCATTCGGCCGTATCGCCGGAGAACACCACGGAGCCGGCGTCGGTCTCGAAGCGGAAAGCCAAAGCGGGCCGGACGGGCGGGTGTTCCACCAGGATGCCGGTGACCTTGACCCTGTCATCCTCATAGACGTCAAAGGGGCGGGCTGCCTCCGGGGAGCCGTGACCGGGCGTGGCCAGGTCCATGGTGCGCACCAGCGATGCCAGATCCGGACGGGCCTCGTCATGGATGCGGATGTCGATGTCGTAGGAAAACGCTTTGAGGGAATGCGACACCAGTTCGCCGGTGCCGGACAGGCCGCCCCCGCCGGCGCGGGTGGCATCCTTGCCCGGACCAACAATGGAGACGGGCCCGGTGAAGCCTTCCACCGGATTCCCCCAGTTCCACAGCAGGAACCCGGGAAGTTCCACAACGTGGTCCGAGTGCAGGTGGGTGACGAAGCCTGCTGTGAAGTCCTTGCCCCGGAGCCCGGCGTCATGGGCGGCGCGGGAGCACCCCAGGCCGAAGTCCACCATGTAGAAGGCGTCGCCTACAACCAGTGCGCTGGAGATGCCGTTTTCCGGTCCGCGGATAGCCGGGCCGGCGGCGGTGCCAAGAGTGATCAGTTCGACGCTCACAGGGAAGTCCTTCTGCAGAATTGTGGGGTCAGGCGTGGGGGCGGGCATTGATGACGCGGGTTTCCAGGTATTCCTCGAGTCCCCAGCGGCCGCGTTCACGGCCGACGCCGGATGCCTTCCAGCCGCCGAACGGCGCGTCCGGTTCCACCAGGGTGTGCTGGTTGACCCACACGGTTCCGGCCTCGATGCGTGAGGCGATGGCGTGGGCCCGTTCCTGGTCGGGGCTCCAGACGGATGCGCCCAGGCCGAATTCCCCGGCGTTCAGGCCGGCGATGGTTTCGTCGAGGTTGTCGTAGGCCACGATGGGCAGTGCGGCGCCGAACTGTTCCTGTTCCACCAGGTCCATTCCCGGCTCAGCGTCGATCACCACAGTGGGGGAGAGGAAGTAGCCGGGCAGATCGCAGCCGGCGGTGCCGCCGGAGAGGATGCGGGCCCCGGCGCCCACAGCGGAATCGACCAGGCCGCGGACCAGTTTGAGCTGGGACTCGTTGTGCATTGGGCCCATGGTGGTACCGTCCGCGATGCCGTGGCCCAGCACATGGCGGGCGGCCTCGGTGGCAATGGCCTCAGCCAGTTCCGCGCTGCGGCTGCGCGGGACGTACACACGCTTGACCGCCATGCAGACCTGGCCGGCGTTGCGGAAGGCGCTGCCCACAATACCGCGGGCGGTGACGGCGATGTCGGCGTCGTCCAGGACAACGGCAGGATCGTTACCGCCCAGTTCCATAGTGACGCGCTTGACGGTGGATGCAGCCTGCTGGGCGATGGAGATGCCCACTTCCGTGGAACCCGTGAAGGAGATCTTCCGGATGCCGGGCGAGGTGCTCAGGGCAACGTTTACTGTCCGCCGCGAACTGGTGCGGACCTGCAGTACGCCGGGCGGGAGGACCTCATTGAGCAGGTTGACCAGGGCGATGGTGGACAGGGGCGTGGACGGGGAGGGCTTGGCGATCACGGTGCAGCCGGCCACCAGGGCCGGGGCGAGCTTTACACAGAGCAAGGAAATGGGGAAGTTCCACGGCGTGATGGTGCCAACCAGGCCAACCGGCCGGTACTGGACCTCAAGTGTCCTGTCGGCCCGGGGTGCGAGGGGCTCGGTTTCGTCCCACCCAAGGTCCGCGTAGTACTCAAAGAGTCCGGCCGCCACGGTGAACTCCCCCGCCGCCTCGGCCTTGGGTTTGCCCTGTTCCCGGGAGAGCAGCGTGGACAGGGCATCCAGGTCGCGGCGGATCAGTGCGGCGCCTGCGCGCAGCGCACTGCGGCGCGCCTCCCGGTCAGCAGCCCAGCCGGCCGACGCTGCACGGGCGGCAGAAACCGCGAGCTCAACGTCCTGGGCGGTGTTTTCCGGAGCGTGTCCAACGAGCTTGAGGGTGGCCGGGTCATGGACCTCATACTGGGCTGCCGTCATGGTTTGTCCTTTCGGCCGGGAGGAATTCTTATTCCAGTGTCATGGCACCGGTCACAATGACGGGGAGGGCTTTCCATCCAACGGAAAGTTGGCCACGGGGGCCGGTGCACGCTTGCCACTATGGAGTGAAGCACGTCACGCACTAACGAGGAGTCTGCATGTCCCAGGAGCAACTGCCCATCGTACTCACCGGGGTTTCCTCCGGCATCGGGGCCCGGACGGCCCGGATCCTCGCCGGCCGCGGCGTCCCCTTGATCGGCATTGACCGTAACGCGCCCACAGATTTTTCCGGCACGTTCGTCCAGGCCGACCTTTCCAGCCAGGCCGGCATTGATGCTGCCGCTGCGGCTGCGGCAGCCGCAGCGCCGAACGGCATCGCTGGGCTGGCGAACATTGCCGGGGTCCCCGGCACCGCACCGTGGCGGACTGTGCTGGCCGTTAACGTCTTCGGTGTCCGCGGGCTGGTCAGGGCGCTCGCCCCGCTGCTGGGCGAAGGGTCCGCCGTGGTGAACCTGGCCTCCAGCGTGGCCGTGAACTGGCGGGACGTGAAAGCGAAATGCTCCGCCTTCGCGCTCGCTGACGATCAGGCTGCCGCGCTGGATTCGGTTGCGGACGATCACGAGGTCACCGCCGAGTCCTACCTCTTCTCCAAGCAGTGCGTCCGCGTCCTCACCGAGCACCTGGCCGCCGAGTTGCTGCCGCAGCGGATCCGCGTTAACAGCGTCAGCCCGGGACCCGTGGCCACCCCCATCCTTGAAGACTTCAAAAAAGACCACGGCCGCGACAAGGTGGAGGGCGCCGGTGCCCTGCTGGGCCGCTTCGGTGACCCGGACGATATTGCGCCCGTCATCGACTTCCTGCTCCGCCCCGAATCGGGCTGGGTAAACGGTTCGGATATCCGCGTGGACGGCGGCCTGGGCGCATACCGCGGTTCCGGCCTCGCCACAGTGCCCCGGTGAGCGTGGTCGTCTCACGGCGGATGTAAGAACGTACGACGCCGGTGCCTCACCGTTCGCACTGGGAGGCACCGGCGTCGGGCCTTAAGATGGCAGGACGCGGCACCGCGTCCAATACAGCGCCGCGCTCTCCAGCGCTCAGAAGGGTAAACCATGGCAAACGCTGCCCCGGCGGGCCGGATACCCCGGCGCACGGGTATGACGGCGGCGCCCAAACGCCGGGCCGGTGACGGCGATCCTGCCACCCACCAGGCGGCCAGTGTCACCTCACGGGCTCTGGCGCTGCTGGGCAGCTTCGATACCGAGCACTCGGTCCAAAGTCTCAGCTCCATGGCCCGGCGGGCAGGGCTGCCGGTGGCCACCGCGCACCGGCTTGCCGGTGACCTGGTTGAGTGGGGCGGTCTGGAGAAGCTGAACGGCGAATACCGGGTGGGCCAGCGGATCTGGCGGCTGGGCCTGCTGGCCCCCGCGCAGCAGAACATCGCCGAGGTGGCCGCCCCCTTTATGCAGGACGTCCTGTTTGTCACCCACAACGTGGTGAACCTGTTCATCCTGGACGGTGAAGAGGTCCTGCTGGTGGAGCGGATGTCCGGCACCGGCGCGGGCCAGCCTTTCCGGCGCGTGGGCGCACGCCTGCCGCTGCACGCAAGTGCGGCAGGCAAAATCATGCTCGCCTATGGCGCCAGGGACCTGTTTTCCTCCGCTGTCCAGCGGCTGGAGCCGCATACGCCGCGGACCATCACGAACCCCGGACTGCTGGCCGCCGAGATCGAACGGGTCCGGGCCAAGGGCTACGCCACCACGGAAGAAGAGGCGGGTCCGGATAACTACGGCCTGGCGGTCCCGGTATTTCTGCCCAACAAGCAGGTGGTGGCTGCGCTGGGCATCGTCACCCGGGGCCGCCCGGCGCCGGTAGGCAGTGTGGTTCCCGTGCTCAATATCGCCGCGCGGGGAATTGCGCGGCGGCTGGGTGTGGAGCATTTGCCGCAGTAGGTCTCGTCCCGCCAGTCTTTCCGTTGGGCGGAAAGCAGCCACCCGCTTGTGGTGTGGAACACCTAACCTCAAGTAAGCCCCCAAAGCGGCCGGATCTCCGGCTGCGGCCTGCCCGGCAGGCGCGACGTTCCACAGGAAGTGAAGACCCATGAGTGCAGCTGCAGGAGCCACCATCGATGCCGTGGTGGATCAGGTGGACATTGTGGCGGACCAGGTGGTCTCCCTGGTTTTGCGGCGGGCCGACGGCCGGCCGTTCCAGCCCTGGCAGCCGGGCGCGCACATCGATGTCCATGTGGGGGACGGCCTGGTACGCCAGTATTCCCTGTGCTCCTCCCCGGACACCCTGGACCACCTGCGGATCGGTGTGCTGCACGTGCCGGATTCCCGCGGCGGGTCAAAAGCGGTCCATGCCCTGCTGGCCGGAACGCCACTGACCATCTCCGAGCCGCGCAACAACTTCCCCATGCGTGAATCGCGGCGCTACCTGTTCATCGCAGGTGGCATCGGCATCACACCGCTGATTCCGATGCTTGAGGCGGCCGAGGCCGCCGGCAAAGAATGGACGCTCGTTTACGGTGGCCGAAGCCGGAACACCATGGCCTTCGCGCAGCAGTTGGAGGACCGGTACGGCCCGGACCGCATCCGCATCATTGCCGAGGATGAGGTTGGCCGGCTGGATCTGGACCAGATCCTGGGTATGCCGCGGGCGCACATGCTGGTGTACGCGTGCGGTCCGGGCGGGCTGCTCGGCGCCGTGGAGGAACGCTGCATGGGCTGGCCGCCAGGCGCCCTGCACACAGAGCGCTTCGTGGCCTCCACACTGGGCGCCGCCGCGGCCAACGCGCCGTTTGAGGTGGAGCTTGCCCGCACCGGAACCACCGTGACCGTACCGAATGACAAAACCATCCTCGAGGCGGTGGAAGAGGTGGGCGTACGCGTCCTGTCCTCCTGCCGCGGCGGCCTGTGCGGCACCTGCGAAACCCCGATCATTTCGGGTGAGCCGGAGCACCGCGACGCCGTGCTGTCCGAAGAGGACCGTGAAGCCGGTGAGGTCATGCTGGTGTGCGTTTCCCGCGCAGCTGCCGGATGCCCGCGCCTTGTCCTGGACCTCTAGCCACCTTCCCTGACCCGCCAAGTTCTTGTTCCCAGGAGTGTTTCCCATGACCGTTACCACCCATGAAGCCAACGTGTTGGGCGAGGACCCGTTCGAGACGGCCAACCTCCTGGACCCGTACCCGTTCCTGGGGCGGCTCCGCGATGCAGGTGCCGTCTCGTACCTGGAAAGCACCGGCAGTTACGCCGTGGCCGGCTACCAGGAGGTCTATGAGGTCCTGACGGACTTCGAAACCTACATCTCCTCCGGCGGCCTGGGTCCGCGGGACATCCGGAAAGACTCGGGTTGGCGCCCGCCCAGCATCCTGGAATCGGATCCGCCCATCCACACCGTGATGCGACGGGCGCTGACCGGCGTGATCAATCCCAGCACAGTCCGTGCCCTCCGCGAGCCCTTCACGCCGCCCGCCGTCGAACTGACGGAGCAGCTGGCGCAGCGCCGCACTTTCGATGCCATCACGGATCTCGCCGAAAAGTACCCCTTGCGTGTCTTCCCGGACGCGGTGGGGATTCCCGACGTCGGCCGTGAGCATTTGCTGCCCTACGGCAACATGGTGTTCAACGCGTTCGGCCCGGAGAACTACATCTTCAAGCAGGCTTTCGCCCAGGGCGATGAGCACGCTGCCGCGGTGATGCGGAACTGCCAGCGCGAAAACCTGGACGACGTCGGCTTTGGCGCCCAGATCTGGAAGCGCGTGGAAGACGGCCTGATCACCGAGCAGCAGGCTACGCTGCTGGTCCGTGCGTTGCTGTCCGCTGGAGTGGACACCACGATCTTTGGCATCGGGAACACCCTCTCGGTGCTGGCGCGGTACCCGGAGGCCTGGGCCCAGCTGCGGGACAACCCGAAGTTGGCGAAATTTGCCGTGGATGAGGCGCTGCGCCTGGAATCACCGTTCCAGAAGTTCCACCGGACCGTGGCCGTGGACACCGTTCTGGGCGGGGTGCACCTGCCTGCCGGCGCCAAGGTCCTGGTGTTCCTCGGAGCCGCGAACCGTGACCCGCGCAAGTGGGGAGAGAACGCCGATGAGTTCGATCTCAACCGCAATGCGTCGGGCCACGTCGCGTTTGGCATGGGCCTGCACCAGTGCGTGGGGCAGCCCATTGCCCGCCTCGAAATGGAAATCGTGCTCCAGCAGTTGCTCCAGCGGGTAGCCACCATCGAACCGGACGGTGCACCGGTGCCGATCCTGCACAACGTGCTGCGCGGGTTCGAGTCCCTGCCGGTCCGGATCACGGCCGCTTAGATTCCCTGGCGGCAGTGACTCTTTAGAGAGTCGACGTGTCGATCACGAAGCGGTAGCGGACGTCCGAGGCGAGGACGCGCTCGTAGGCATCGTTGATCTTGCTTGCCGGGATGACCTCGATCTCGGCGCCCAGGTTGTGCTCGGCGCAGAAGTTGAGCATTTCCTGGGTCTCGCGGATGCCGCCGATCGCCGATCCCGCGAAGGAGCGGCGGCCGCCGATGAGTGCGAACGCGTTCACGGGGAGCGGCTCGGCCGGGGCGCCGACGTTCACCAGGGAACCGTCAAGGGAGAGGAGCCGCAGGTAGGCGCTGATGTCGATCGAGGCGCTGACCGTGTTGATGATCAGGTCAAAGCTGCCGGCCAGGTCCGTGAAGGTGGTCTCGTCACTGGTGGCGTAGTAGTGGTCCGCACCCAGCTTCAGGCCGTCTTCCTGCTTCTTCAGCGACTGCGAGAGCACGGTGACCTCGGCGCCCATGGCGTGGGCGAGCTTGACGGCCATGTGGCCGAGCCCGCCAAGGCCGACGACGGCGACCTTCTTCCCGGGACCGGCACCCCAGTGCCGCAAGGGGGAGTACGTGGTGATGCCCGCGCACAAAAGGGGAGCGGCGACGTCGAGCTCTATGCCTGCAGGGATGGTGACCACGAAGTCTTCGGTGACGACCACGTGGGTGGAGTAGCCGCCCTGGGTGATGGTGCCGTCGCGGTCAACGGCGCCGTAGGTGCCCGTGTTTCCCTTGAGGCAGTACTGTTCCTCCCCGGCCACGCAGTTGGCGCATTCGCGGCAGGAATTGACCATGCAGCCGACGCCGACGCGGTCGCCAACGGAGTGCTTGGTCACCGCGGCGCCCACCTCGGTGACGATGCCCGCAATTTCGTGGCCCGGTGCCAGCGGGTACTGCTGGGGTCCCCAGTCGCCGCGGACGGTGTGGATGTCCGAGTGGCAGATGCCGGCGTACTTGATTTCGATCAGCACATCGTGGGGGCCGACGTCGCGGCGTTCGATGGTGGTGGGGATCAGGTCTCCGTCAGCGGACGGGGCAGCGTAAGCGTTAGCGGTAAGCAATGTTTTCTCCTATAAAGAGGGAGCAGGCAGCCCATGGTGGGGCTGCTGAGTTTCTGGGCCCTTCGGGATGGATGGCATCCCCGGGCACTGTTCCATCAAACCCCATCCCACAGGCCTGAGGGAGACCCTGCCTTGAGGGGTACTGGCAGGGCCACCCTGGGGCATCATGGGGCGGGCCCGGGAGAGTGCCGGTCTAAGGGTTGCGCGCGGGCGTCCGGGCGAGTTCCACGATCTTTTCCGTCGCGGCCCAGGAAGAGAGCAGCTTGAGGGCTTCCTCAGAAGGGCTGCCCGGCACAGCGGGGTAGACGGTCAGTGTGTGGCCGGGGTCCTCGTCCAGCTCCAGGACCTGGTAATCCAGTTCGAGCAGACCAACCACAGGGTGCCTGAACAGCTTGGTGCCGGAGTAGTGGCGCCGGACATTGTGGGCCGCCCAGCGGCTGCGGAAATCGTCGCTGCGCATGGAGAGTTCACCCACGAGCTCGGCAATGCCTTTGTCGTGCGGGTTGCGGCCCGCCTCGCGGCGGAGGATGGCCACGTTGGCGCTGGCCGCGCTGTTCCAGTCCGTATAGAAGTTCTGCGAGCGGGGGTCGAGGAAGATAAACCGTGAATGGTTGGCCGGCCGCGCGGTTCCGCGGTACATGTCCGAGTACAGGGCGTACCCCAGGGTGTTGGCGGCCACGATGTCCAGCCGGTTGTTGCCGATGAACGCCGGTGCTCCCGTAATGGCATCCAACAGGTGCTGGAGCATGGGGCGCACGCCCTTGGACGGTGCGCTCGCGGGACTGCGCTTGCGGCCCGACGTGATGGCCGCCCGTGCCAGGTCATACAGGTGGTCGTGTTCCGCCCGGTCCAGCTCCAGCGCGCGGGCGATGGCATCAAGGACGCCGTCCGAGACACCTGCCAGGTTTCCCCGTTCGAGGCGGGTGTAGTACTCGACGCTCACGCCGGCCAGGCGGGCCACTTCTTCGCGCCGGAGCCCGGGCACCCGGCGTCGGCCGCCATACTGCTCAAGGCCTGCCTGCTCCGGGGTGATACGCGCACGGCGGGAGGACAAAAACTGCCGTACCTCTGCTCGGTTATCCATACGGTCAACGTTACGGGGATCCGGCGGAGCCGTGGGAGGTTCTGCTGGGGCACGTCTGGGGGAGCTTCCGGGTCAGGTTGATGCGGGCATCAGCGGGGGCAGCCGTCAGGCCCCCGCGACGTGTTGGTGTGTGGGGGCCTGACGGTGGCTTTGATTTGGAGGTACTACTCGGTCAGCCGGCGTGGGCTGTGGCTGCTGCCCCCTCAGGCTCGGAGCCGGAGGCCGCTGGCCGCGAGCCGGGGAGGGACCGGCCGCTGGTTTCCTTGGCCGTCGCAGCGGAGATCGCGGCCAGTGCCATGCCGATGGCGCCCATGATGGCGACCGGTACCCATCCATCGGGGCCCGGCCCCTGGATAGCCGCTGCGATCGCCGGCGAAAAGCCGACGACGACGAGGCCTATCTGGGTGCCCACCGCGACTCCGCTGTAGCGCACTTCGGTGGGGAACATCTCGGTGTAGAAGGAGGCCTGAACCACGTTGCCGGCCACGGCGACGAGATTGACAGCGATCAAGACACCTGCGATGAGAAGCATGTCACGCGTTTGCAGGGCGGCGAAGACTGCGAAGAAGCCTGCTGCGATGGCGAGTACCGAGCCGATGAAGACCGGCTTGCGGCCGATGCGGTCAGACAGGATGGCGAAGAAAGGCTGCGCAATGAGGCCCACCACTCCGGCGAGGGTGGAGACGAGAATCAGTTCGCTGGCCGGCAGGCCCAGCGTTTTGGTGCCATAGGCGAGGACGAAGACGTTAAGGATGGACCCGGTGAGCGCGTAGAGCGAGCAAAAAATGACGCGCAGTAGATTGGGCCAGTGGTGACGGAAAAGGTCGGCGAGGGGCAGGCCGCGACGCACGGCCCCGGTGGCAATGGCTTCGGTGAAGACCTCGGGCTCGTCCACCCGTGAGCGGATCCAGAATGCCACGAGCATGAGCGGCCCGGCCGCGAGGAACGGGATGCGCCAGCCGCCGCCGAGGAGGAACTCCTGGCCAGCCGCGGTGATCGGCACGAAGACGAGGCTTGCGAGGAGGGAGCCGGCCACGACGCCCTGCATGGTCCAGGACGTATAGAGTCCGCGTTTACCTTCGGGTGCGTGCTCGGAGGTCAGGGTGTTCGAGCCGGCCTGCTCTGCGCCGGCTGAGACCCCCTGGAAGAGGCGAAGAATGACCAGGATGATGGGTGCCGCGGCCCCCATCACGTCGTAGCCGGGGAGCAGGCCAACAATGAATGTTGCCCCGCCCATGATCAGGAGGGTGAGCGTGAGGACCGTGCGCCTGCCGATCCTGTCGCCCAGTCCGCCCAGAACCACTGCGCCGAGCGGTCGTGCAACGTAGGCGACGCCGAAGGTGGCGAGGGAGGCCAGGAGTGCGGCTTGCTCGCCGAGTCCGGCGAAGAAGACCTTGTTGAACACGAGTGCCGACGCTGTTGCGAAGAGGACGAAGTCGAAGTATTCGATGGTGCTGCCGGCGAACGCGCTGATCGCCGCGCGCCGCGCCATATTGGGACTTTTGCCCGGGAGATTTGTGGCCATGGGGGTGCCTTTCACATCATTGTGGATTTTGCGGGTTGGGGATGCGGGTGGTGGTCTTAGCCGGCGGTGTGAATGCGGTCCCAGAGTTCGGCCGCGACTTCGAGGATTCGCTGAGCCCCCAGCTCCGTGAGATAGCCGGCTTCCTGCAGGGCGCGGTTTTGCTCACGCACTGCGGACAGGTAGGACTGGGCGTCCGGGAAGCGTTCCCGGACCTTGTCCTCGCTGAGCAGCTGTTGCGTTCCGTAAACGGCTCCGCCATCAGCGGCTCCCTGGAACGACCCAAGGGGGTACTCCAGAAGGCCAGACCTGATGCCGCCCAGCGCATTGCCGAAACCGTCACGCTCAACGCGGCCGTCGTCCGTCACGTGCAGATAGATGCTCGGCGCGGCCGGTACGCCTTCCGCTACCCAGCGGACGAGTGCCGTCATGGCGGCAAGGACAGCAGGTTCGAGCGGAATGATGTTGAGCTGATCCAGGAAGTCCCGGTCCATGACTCTCGGAATCCGGCCTGACCTCCGAATGTCCTCGGGCCTGGGAAGCTGGCCTGAGCGCAGGTCAGTGTGGGGAGTCCCTGCTACCTGCCAGTGCCGGCGCAGTGGGCCATCGAGCGAGCCCGCCTGGACCAGGCCCGTGCGTTTCATTCCGCGGAAGAGTTCCAAGTCTCCTTCTGCGGTGAGCGTGATGTGGGGGACGTCGAGCTCCACATTGTCGGCTGCCACGGTGGCGAAAATGCCTGCGGGACGGTTGCCCCCCTGGCGCAGCGGGCGGCGGATATCAGCCCCCACTGTGGCCAGATACCCGTCGAAGAGTGTGCGGCCATGAGCTGCGGACGTTGCAGCGTGAAAGCCGGCAATCCAGGTGTTGAGGTAGACCGCGGACTGCGACTGGCCGATGAGGAAAATCCGTTCCGGCTTTATGGCGATGAGTTCGGTGACCCTGTCCGACCGGAGTAGTCCGCCCACCTGGGTGAGGATGTCCCAGACAAGGCCCTCCTCGGTGCCCGGTAGTTCCTGCATGGGATCCCATGCGCCTTCGACGGCGATGAGGGGCCGGCGTTCGGCGGACCCGGGGAGGTCCCAGGTGAGCGGTGCGTAGCGGACAGGATCGAAGTTCTTGAGTGCGTCGATCTGTATGGGTTTGGAGGTGACTCCGATGTAGGTGTCTCCCTCTGTCATCCAGTGGTTCCAGGCGCGGCGCCAGTGATCTTCGACGTCGAAGCCGTTGGAGGCGTTCATGATGTCTACCCAGACGGTTCCGGACGCTGCGCCGGGGTTGGCGGGGCGACGGACCAGGAGCCGGTTGGTGTAAGGGATTTCGCTTTCGGCGACCAAGGGGGTGCCATCGGTGCCTTCCTCGTACACGTTGGCCGCACCGGAGGCGAAGAATTCTTCCTCTACATAGCCGAAGTCCCCGAGATCAAGGGCCTGAACCTGGTGGGAGGCGGCGGAGAACGGATACGAGACCTGGTCTGCGGGGAGCGGCCCGGTGAGGTCCGGAACGCTGGTGAGCGTGCTGGTGGGAGCGTCGGTGGGGAACATCATTGTCCTTCGGTTGTGACTTGGGTCAAGTATCACAACCGGTTGCCATAAGCGTCCAATACCAAATCATGGCCGCAGATATAAGCTCAACTTATAGAACGTGCAGCCAGATTGACTTCCGAAATGACGTTGAGCACGTGGTACAGGGCGCCGAAGCCGTGCGCCTCCCGCCATGCGACAACTGTCCGGAGCTGCCGTGCTGTATCGCTGAACGGAACGAAGGCGGTCCCCTCGGCGGCGAGGGCAAAGCTGGTGGCCGTAATGCTGATGCCCAGTCCTGACGCCACAAGCGCCACCAGCGTGGGTGTGTCCGGCGCGTTCTGGACAACGCGTGGACGAAAGCCAACGTCCACGCAGGCTTCCACCGCCTCCTCCCTCAGGCGCAGGTTGAGGGCCGGCTCCAGCAGGACAAAACCTTCATCGTGCAGGGAGGACAGCGCAACGGATTCCAGTCCTGCCACCGGGTGGTCCAACGGAACGAGTGCACCAAGCGGGTCTTCGGAGACCGTCCTGACAGCGACACCGTTAATGGCGCGCTGTCCGGCGGTGAAGCCAATGTCGAGCTGGTCGGCAGCCAGAAGGTCCATAACCTGCGCGCTGCCAAGGGATGCCTGAAAGCGCAGCTCGATGCCGGGATAGCGCTCGCGGGTGATGCGCGTGATTTTTGCGACGGCAGTGGCGCCCATAGTTCCCGCGAACCCGATCCGGACCACACCATGATCATCCCGCTGTGAATTCTTGGCAGCGAGGACCGCCTCGTCTATTGCCTCCAGTGCCTTGTGGCATAAAGGGAGGAATGCCTCACCGGCGCGCGTGAGGGACACCGCGCGGGTGGACCGATCCACCAGCATGACGCCCACGGCCTTTTCAAGCTGGCGAATCTGTTGGCTTACGGCGGGCTGGCTCACGTGAAGGGCGGCCGCCGCCCGGCTGTAGTTCAATTCCCGGGCCACGGCAGAGAAGACCCTCATCCAGCGCAGCTCCATGGGCCCAATCCTAAGCGGTGCCCCGGCGCCGCCTATGCTTTTCTCAGCAAGCGGCACAGCACGGGGAGACACATGGAGAACACAACGGCAATCCTGCTCGTGGACGACCAGGAGCAATGGCAGCAGCAGTTCGCCCGCTATGCCAGGCTCCGCAAGCGGGCGAACGCCTGCATTGGCTACTTCATTGGTGGGCCGCTGGCGATTGCCGCACTGTTCCTGGCCGGGCGGGTCCTGCCGCTGGTCCATGGTGATATAGCCCCAGGTCACCCCCGCTATCTGGATTACCTGGCCGGGATAGAAATCGGTGTTGTGGTGTTCGCCATTTTCCTCGCGCTGTACTGCGGAGCCAGCATCGCGTACGGCCGGTGGCTCCGGAAAAACCATGTGATGCTCGGCTTCAGGCCGGATGGCTCGTTTGCGGAAGTGCGCTCTGGAACCTATCAGTAGATGACTTCCGTCCAGTGGAAGTCGGTGCTATCCACGCATCGGTGATGTGGACCACACTGATGACTAAGAACCCCCCGCCACCGAGATGGTGCCGGGCGGAACCACATCACCAGGAGTCCAGATGTCATCGTCGACAGAAACGGCCGGCCGCTGTCCGTTCGGCTACGGCGCCGAAGCCCCCGCGGGCCACCACGGCTACGAGCCCTTCCAGATGAAGAATCCCTTCACTGCCTACGCCGAACTCCGGGCCGAACAGCCCGTGATGTTCGACGAGCGTGTGGGCCTCTACGTTGTCTCCCGCTACGACGACATCAAGGCCGTATTCGAGGACTGGGAGACCTTCTCCAGCGAGAACGCGCAGGCCCCGGTCCGTGAGCGCGGTCCGGCCGCGAAGAAGATCATGGAAGAGGGCGGCTTCACGGCCTACTCCGGCCTTTCCGCCAGGCGCCCGCCGGAGCATACCCGCATCCGCGCCGTGGTCCAGAAGGCATTCACGCCGCGCCGCTACAAGGCACTCGAGCCGTTCATCCGGCAGAACGTGGTGGACCAGCTCGAAAAGATGCTCTCCCGCGAAGAGCGCCGCGGCGACCTGGTCAAGGACCTCGCCTACGACGTCCCCACCATCACCATCCTCACCCTGATCGGCGCCGACGTCTCCCAGGTGGACACCTTCAAGCGCTGGTCCGACTCCCGCGCCGCCATGACCTGGGGCGACCTGAGCGATGAGGAACAGATCCCGCACGCCCACAACCTCGTGGAGTACTGGCAGGAGTGCCAGCGCCTTGTGGCAGAAGCCAAGGAGAAGGGCGGGGACAACCTCACCGCCGACCTGGTCAGGGCCCAGCAGGACGGTGCCGAAATCTCGGACCACGAGATCGCCTCTGTCCTCTACAGCCTGCTCTTCGCCGGCCACGAAACAACCACCACGCTGATCTCCAACGCCCTGCGCGAACTGCTGGCCCGCCCCGAGCAGTGGCAGCAGCTGGTGGAGGACCCCAAGAAGATCCCTGCCGCGATCGACGAGGTCCTCCGCTACGCGGGCTCCATCGTCGGCTGGCGCCGCAAGGCCCTTAAGGACACCGAGGTGGGCGGCGTGGCCATTGAGGAAGGCTCCCAGCTCCTGCTCCTGATGGGCTCCGCCAACCGGGACGAAAGCAAGTTCGAAGCCGGCGAGGACTTCGACATCTCCCGCCCCAACGCCCGCGAGCACCTCTCCTTCGGGTTCGGCATCCACTACTGCCTGGGCAATATGCTCGCCAAGCTCCAGGCCAAAATTGCACTCGAGGAAGTGGCCCGGCTCGCCCCGGAACTGCAGCTTGAGGACCCGGAGGGCATCGCCTTCCGCGAAAACCTCTCCTTCCGCGTCCCCGAGACCGTTCCTGTCAGCTGGAAGGCCTAACCACCATGCAAAGCAACGAATACATCCAGTTCTTCGACGGCGGCATTGAACCGAAGCTGGAAAACCTCGGCGGCAAGGGCGCATCCCTGGTGACCATGACCTCCGCCGGCATGCCCGTCCCGCCCGGCTTTGTGGTCACCACAGCCCAGTTCGACGCGTTTATGGACGAGGCCGGTATCACCCGCCACATCAGCCAGCTGCTCGCCGGCCTCGACCCCGAGGACACCAGCCAGGTGGACAAGGTCTCCGCGGCCATCCGCGAGGACATCTGCTCCCGCCCGGTGCCCCAGGCCATGCGCGAACTCACCGTGGGTGCCTACGAAGCCCTCATGAACCGCTTCGACGCACCGGTCCCGGTGGCCGTCCGCTCCAGCGCCACCGCGGAAGACCTGCCGGATGCCTCCTTCGCGGGGCAGCAGGACACCTACCTCTGGCTCGACGGCGTCAAGGCTGTCACCGAGCACATCCGCCAGTGCTGGGCCTCGCTCTACACCTCCCGAGCCATCCTGTACCGGCTCAAGAACAACATCCCGGACGAGGGCCTGTCCATGGCCGTGGTGGTCCAGAAGATGGTCAACTCCCGCGTCTCCGGCGTGGCCATCACCATGGATCCCACCAACGGCGACCGCTCCAAGATCACCATCGATTCCTCCTACGGGGTGGGCGAAATGGTGGTATCCGGCCAGGTCACCCCGGACAACATCGTGCTGGACAAGGTGACGCTCGCCGTCGTCAATGAACACCTCGGTGACAAGCACGCGGAACTCATCCCCGACGCCGGCGCCAAGCGCCTCGTAGAACGCGAGGTGGACGACGAACGCCGCGGCCGCCGCAGCCTCACCGACGCGGAACTCACCGCCGTCGCCCAGATGGCCAAGCGGGCCGAGAAACACTACAAGTGCCCGCAGGATATTGAGTGGGCCCTCGACGCCGACCTTCCGGACGGGGAGAATCTGCTGCTGCTGCAGTCCCGCCCGGAGACCGTGCACTCGTCCAAACCGCAGACCGCCCCGCAGCCGGTGGTCACCGGCGGCTTTTTCAGCGGATTCAGCGCCACAGTTCCCAAGCAAGCCGTTTAGCTCCCCGAAATTCCTGTCAGTCCGCTCTGCCAACCACGGCTCACCGTTGAGCCCTTTTGAAAGGACCGCCATGTCCCTGAAGTCCTTCCCCAAGCCCTCCGAGCTCGCGGTCCCCGCCGGCGCCGAGGGCTGGGAAAAGATCTACCCGTACTATCTGGTGTTCCAGGACAAGCTCAAGGAGCAGGAGGACGCCAAGTTCTGGTTCTGCGACAGCCAGCACTGGCCCACCGTCTTCAAGCCGTTCGAGACGATCGGCGGCGAGTTCGCGGTGAAGTGCCTGGGCCAGTACAACTCCCGGCACCTGATGATCCCCAACGCCAACGGCATCGAGTTCCGCATCCACCTGGGCTACCTCTACATGTCCCCCATCCCGGTGCCCGAAGACCAGATCGCCGCCCGCGTCCCGCTGTTCGAACAGCGCGTGGGCCACTACTTCCAGAACTGGGAGCAACTGCTCAAGGACTGGCACGTCAAGGTCAAGGGCACCATCGACGAGATGGAAACCATCTCCTTCCCGAAGCTCCCGGACATGGTCCCCCTGGAGGACATCACTTCCGGCAAGGGCAAGGACGGCTCCGAGAAGCTGCTGGAAAGCTACGACCGCCTCATCCAGCTCGCCTACCAGAACTGGCAGTACCACTTCGAGTTCCTGAACCTGGGCTACATCGCGTACCTGGACTTCTTCAACTTCTGCAAGCAGGTCTTCCCCAACGTCCCTGACCAGTCCATTGCCACCATGGTGCAGGGCGTGGACATGGAACTCTTCCGCCCGGACGACGAACTGAAGCAGCTCGCCAAGCTCGCCGTGGAACTCGGGCTGCAGGCCCACTTCGGGAACACGGACGACGTCGAATCCACCTTGGGTGCCGTAGCGTCCGCTCCCGGCGGGGACCAGTGGATCGCCCAGTACGAGGGTGCCAAAGACCCCTGGTTCAACTTCACGGTGGGCAACGGCTTCTACGGGCACGACAAGTACTGGAACGAGCACCAGGAAATCCCGCTGGGCTACATCGCGGACTACATCCGCCGCGTGGACGAGGGCCAGGAGATCATGCGGCCCGTCGAGGCCCTGATCGCCGAACGCGACCGCATCATCGAGGAGTACCGCGACCTGCTCGAAGGCGACAACCAGGCCGCCTTCGATGCCAAGCGCGGCCTCGCCGCCACCGCGTACCCGTACGTGGAAAACCACAACTTCTACATTGAGCACTGGACCATGGGCGTCTTCTGGCGCAAGATCCGCGAACTGTCCCGCATGATGCACGCCGAGGGTTTCTGGACCGAACCGGACGACCTGCTCTACCTGGGCCGCAATGAGGTCCGCGACGCCCTCTTTGACCTGGTCACCGGCTGGGGCGTGGGCGCCAAGCCGATCGGCCCGGACTACTGGCCGGAAGAGATCGAACGCCGCCGCGGCATCGTGGACGCGCTCAAGACCGCCCGCCCCGCCCCGGCACTGAACACCCCGCCGGAATCCATCACCGAACCGTTCACCCGGATGCTCTGGGGCATCACCACCGAGCAGGTCCAGCAATGGCTGGGTGCCGGCGAGGAAGTGGAGGGCGGCGGACTGCGCGGCATGGCAGCGTCCCCGGGCGTGGTGGAAGGTGTGGCCCGCGTGGTCACCGACGCCGACCAGCTCTCCGAAATCCAGCAGGGCGAAATCCTGGTGGCCACCGTCACCGCACCGTCCTGGGGCCCGATTTTCGGCAAGATCAAAGCCACCGTCACGGACATTGGCGGCATGATGAGCCACGCCGCGATCGTCTGCCGCGAATACGGACTCCCTGCAGTGACCGGCACCGGATCCGCGTCCACCACCATCAAGACCGGCCAGCGGCTGCGCGTCGACGGGACCAAGGGCACGGTCCAGATCCTCGACGCCCAGGACGACCTGCTGGTGACCGGCCCGGGCGCCCACAGCCACAGCCATGTCTGAACTGAACATGCCTAGCGCGGAATATTCCGCTGACGGTATGGATTCGCAGGCGGGGCGCACCGTCCTGATCACCGGTGCCGCCGGTGGGCTGGGCAGGGCGTTCGCGCTCGGCTTCGCCGGCCGCGGCTACCGGGTGGCGGTGGCCGACATCAACGTCGAAGGCGCCGAGCAGACCGCCAAACTGGTCCGCGAGCTCGGCGCCGAGGCGGCGGCGTTCGCCGCAGACGTCACCAGCGTGGACTCCACCGAGGACCTCGCCAAAGGGTGCGCGGACTTCGGAAACGGCAGCATCGACGTCGTGCTTAACAACGCCGCCGTGTACGCCACCGTGACGCGCACGCCGTTCGAGGACATCGACCCGGCCGAATGGGACCTGGTGATGAACGTGAACCTCAAGGGCCCCTGGCTGGTGACCCGCGCCGCCAGTCCGTACCTGCCGGAGGGCGGGCGGGTCATCAACCTCTCCAGCGCCACGATCTTCAGCGGCTCGGAGCAGTGGCTGCACTACGTCGCTTCCAAGGGCGGCGTGGTGGCCCTGACCCGGGTCATGGCCAAGGAACTGGGCCGGCGGGGGATCACAGTCAACGCGATCGCCCCCGGCTTCACCCTCACGGAAGCCAGCTACGGGCTGATGGAAAACGCCGAAAACTACGGCGTGGACCGCGGTGCCATCAAACGGGCCAGCCAGCCCGAGGACATTGTGGGCGCTGCGCTCTTCCTCGCCGGCCCGGACAGCTCGTACTACACGGGACAGACCATGGTGGTGGACGGCGGCCGTCAGTTCATCTGACCGGTCACGTCCCTTCACCAACCAACCAACTTCAACCCCCCCCAAGGAGGACCAATGCCAACGGTTCACTTCACCGACGCAGAAGGCGCCGTCCGCGACGTCGAGGGCAACGTGGGCGACTCGGTCATGGAAACCGCGGTGCGCAACGGTGTTCCCGGCATCGTGGCCGAGTGCGGCGGATCGCTGTCCTGCGCCACCTGCCACGTGTTCGTCCGCGAGGACTGCCTTTCCCAGCTCCCGCCCATGGGGGACATGGAGGACGAGATGCTGTACGGCACCGCAGTGGACCGCGAGGACAACTCCCGGCTGTCCTGCCAGCTGCGCCTGACGGACCACACCGAGCTATTCGTCACTACCCCGGAAACCCAGGTGTAGCCGTGGGCACCCATGCCGTGGAAGAGGCGGCCGGCGCACCGGCCGGCGCCGGAACCGTTCCCACCCGGACCGGGCTCCTGATCATCGGCGCCAGCCAGTCCGGCGTCCAGCTGGCGGTGTCCCTCCGGGCACTCGGCTTCGACGAGCACATCACGCTGCTCGGCGACGAGGACCACCGGCCCTACCAGCGGCCGGCGCTGTCCAAGGAGTTCCTGCAGGGCACGGTGGAGAGCGAATCGCTGATCTTCCGCTCCAACGAGTACTGGGCCGAGCACAACGTGGACCTGGTCAAGGGTGAGTACATTGTCCGGATCGAGAAGGAAGCGGACGGCTCCGGGGTGGCGCACGCGTCCTCCGGCCGGGAGTTCCCCTTCAAACGGCTGGCGCTCACCGTGGGTGCCCGCGCCCGGAAACTGGAGATCGACGGCGGCGGCCTGGACGGCGTGCTCTACCTGCGGAACGCGGACGACGCCCTGGCGCTTAAGGCCCGGGTGGGCGACGCCACCGACGTGGTGGTGATCGGCGGCGGGTTCATCGGCCTGGAGGCGGCGTCCAGCCTGCAGAAGATGGGCAAAAATGTCACCGTCCTCGAGTTCGGACCACGGCTGGTGGGCCGTGCCGTGGGGGAGGAGACCGCCGAGTACTTCCTGCAGGCGCACCGCTCCCGCGGCTTGGACATCCGGCTCAATACCAGCGCCGCACGGTTCATGCCGGACGCCGACGGCGGTAAGTCAGTCGCCGCCGTCGAGCTTCAGGACGGAACGGTGCTGCCGGCGCAGATCGTCCTGATCGGCATCGGCGTCATTCCCAACACCCAGCTGGCCGAGCAGCTGGGCCTGGCCGTGGACAACGGCGTGGTGGTGGACCGCTTCGCCCTGGCCTCGGACGGCACCACCGTGGCGGTGGGCGACGTGGCCAACATGCCCAACCCGGTCCCCGGCTCCGAACCGGGGGAACGGATCCGGCTCGAAAGCGTCAACAATGCCATCGAGCATGCCAAGGTAGCCGCCTATTCCCTGACGGGACGGCGTGAGGAGTACGCCGGCATCCCGTGGTTCTGGTCCAACCAGTCCGACCTCAAACTGCAGATCGCGGGCCTCTGCAACGGCTTCGACCAAACCGTGGTCCGGCGCGATGAGGAACGCGGAAAGTTCAGCGTCCTCTACTACCGGCAGGGCCGGATCATCGCCGCAGACTGCGTCAACGCCCCGCTGGACTTCATGGCCGTGAAGAACGCCCTGGCCAAGGGCCAGAACATCCCTGCCGATGCCGCGGCGGACCCCGCCACGCACCTCAAGACCATCACCACGGACAGCCAGCCGCACTGAGACAGTTCGCTGGCCCACCCGAAGGAGCATTATGAGCACCCCCAAGAGCCCGGCAGCAGCCGACACCGGCACCACTGCCGCGGGACCCGCCGCCGAACCGGATGTGCCGGCGGAGGTCTTCGCCGCCGAGTACAGCGTCCGGCCCGTCCCCGCAGCCGGCCCGGTGGACACCACCGCCATCTGCAACACACCCGCTGCGCTTGAGGAGCTCGACGCGCTGTGGAAGGCCGTGGTCCACGAAACCCGGACACGCGGCAATGACATCCACCTGCCGATTTCCCTGGCGTACGCCGAACGGCTGTGCCGGGCCTACCCCGACGCCGACGCCGAGCTGGTACGGGTATCCACCCTGCTGCACGACACCGGTTGGGCCCACGTGGACGAATCCCGCATCATTTCCGAGGGCTTCACCGGTGACTGGCGCAAGGCCGCCATCCGCTACGAACACGAGCAGCAGGGGTGCCACGTTGCGCGCCGGGTCCTCCCGGGGCTGGGGTACTCGCCGGATTTCGTGGACCGCGTCTGTGAGATTATCGACGGCCACGACACCCGGCCGGTGGCCCGCTCCCTGGAGGATGCGCTGATGCGCGATGCAGACAGGCTGTGGCGGTTCGACCGCGCCGGGATTTCGCTGGCGTCCTCGTGGTTCGCCATGGACCCTGCCACGTACACCGACCGGCTGGCCACTGAAATTGTGCCCGAGCTCATCACCCAGGCCGCGGTGGATATGGCAACGGCCGATCTGGGCCGCTCCAACGCCCTGCTCAAGACGGCGGTGATCCGATGACCTCCGCCACCCATGATGCCGTGGTCTCACGGCGGGGGCTCCAGTTGCCGCACACGCATGTGGACACGATCTTCGTGGACGGCGCCTGGCAGCCTTCGCGGGGCACCGGCCGGAACCCGGTGACCGACCCCGCCACGGGCGAAGTCTGGGGCTCGGTGCCGGACGGAACCCCGGAAGACGTGGACGCCGCCGTCGGGTCCGCCCAGCGCGCATTTCAGGGAGAGTGGCCCCGGCTCACCCCGTCCGAGCGGGCCGCTTACCTGCTCCGGATCGCGGACGAGGTGGAGAAGCGGGCCGAGGAGCTGTCGCTGACCAACTCCCGCGAAAACGGCTCGCCCGTGGCCGAATCCGCCGGTGCAGCCGCCAACGCGGCCGGCATTTTCCGGTACTTCGCCACGCTCGCCGGGTATCTCGAGCGGGAGGACGTCCGCCCCTTCCCGCGCGGCGGCGGCGAGTCCGTGGTCCGGCGCGAACCGCTGGGCGTCTGCGCGCTGATTGCGCCGTGGAACTTCCCCATCAACCTGGTGATCATCAAACTGGCGCCGGCGCTGCTGGCCGGCTGCACCGTGGTGATCAAACCGGCGTCGCCCACACCGCTCTCCATCCGCGTGATCATCGACGCGGTGGCTGCGGCAGGTGTTCCGGCCGGCGTGGTGAACCTGGTAACGGGTTCCGGCAGGCTGGGGGACGTGCTGGTGAAGCACCCCGGTGTAGCCAAGGTGGCGTTTACCGGCTCGACGCCGGTGGGCCGGAAAATTGCCGCTGCCTGCGGTGAGCTGCTGCGACCGGTCACCCTGGAACTGGGCGGCAAGTCGAGCGCCATAGTGCTGCCCGACGCCGACCTGGACGCCATGTCCAAGGTCCTCATCAAGTCCTCCATGCGCAACACCGGCCAGACCTGCTACATCTCCACCCGGATTCTTGCCCCCGCCAGCCGCTACGACGAGGTGGTGGACATGGTCACCACCACCATCGCCGCCGGGAAGCAGGGCGACCCGCTCGAACCGGACACCGTGTTCGGCCCCTGCGCCACGGAATCGCAGTACCGGACCGTGCTGGAGTACGTGGAATCCGGGCTGGCCGAGGGCGCCCGCGCCACAACCGGCGGGCGTGCCGCGACCCTGTCCGGCGGGCTGGAGAACGGCTACTTCGTGGAGCCCACCGTGTTCGCCGACGTGACCCCGGACATGCGGATCTCCCGTGAGGAGATCTTCGGGCCGGTGATCACCGTCCTCAAATACAACGACGCCGGCGGCAGTGTTGACGAGGCCGTGGCACTCGCCAACAACACCGAGTTCGGCCTGGGCGGGCTGGTGTTCGGTGCCGACGAGGATGCCGCGCTGGCCGTCGCGGACCGCATGGACACCGGCTCCGTGGGCCTGAACTTCTTCGCCTCCAACCATGCCGCACCGTTCGGCGGCCGGCACGATTCCGGCCTGGGAACCGAGTACGGGATTGAGGGCCTGAACGCGTACCTGAGCTACAAGTCGATCCACCGGAAGGTGTAGGTGGGCGGCAGCTGGCGGAGCCAGTGCGGGGCGGGGGAAAATTTCCCGGACTTTTCCCTTAAGCGAGGACGACGGCGGCCGCTGGGCGACCGCCGCCGTTCGTTGCCGGGTGGCGCCCCGCTTAGGAGGCTGCCGCGGCGTTGTACGTCGCCTGGATCACGGAGCCCCAGTACGGGCCGTACATTTTGGTGGAGTTGCTGCCGTAGCCGTAGCTGTTGACTGAGTTCTGGTATCCGCTGGAGCTGGTGCCGATGAACCACGGACCGCCTGAGGAGCCACCGGTCATGTTGCAGGGGATTCCCTGGGTGTTGAACTGCGGGTTGTAGGGATCGTTGGTGGCTGTGCCCGAGCAGCTCTTCAGGGATTCACCATTGAACGGCGAGGCTGCGGGGTAGCCAAATGCCTTGTAGGCCAGTCCGCGGGCGGCGTTGAACTGTACGCCGGAGGCGCCCACCACGTCGGCGAGGTTGCTGCCGTTAAGCTGGCTCATCACGGCGAAGCCGGTGTCGTACTGCATGCTGCCGGACGAGCTCCACTGGGTGGGTGCGTAGAGCGCCTTGGCCGTCCACTTCCCGTACGGTGCGGCGCCGTTAAGGTAGGCCGGCACGAACGTGAACTTGGTGGCGAAGGCGCCCGGGCCCTCATTGAGGCAGTGCCCGGCGGTGGAGACGGTGTTCCGGTTGGCCGAGGCCACCGAATTGGCCGAGCAGACGTAGTTGGTCCCGCCCAGGGTGAAGAACACCTTGCCGATGTGGGGCACCGGGTTTTCGCTGGCGTTGGCCTTCTGCTGGACCTGCGGGGCGGAGCCCTGGACCTTGGTTTCGGCCGCCTTGGCATCCTGGGCCTGGGCCGGCTTGTTAGCCTTGTCCCGGTTCATGGCTTTCTTCGCCAGCACGTCGCCCGGGATGGCCGTTCGCATGCGTTCCGGTGTCCAGTAGTCGGCGCCGCTGGTGTCGGTGACGGTGGTGCTGCTGACGCCGGCAACATCCTTGTTGTCCGACGGCGTGGGGGCCGCAGTGGCCTGCCCTGCCGAGCAAAGGGCGAACAGTGCTGCTGTGGTGAGGCTCATGAGGCTCGTGGCCAGAGTCCTGGTTGATGTCATAGCTGTCCTCTGTAGGTTCGGGTGAAGCGGACCTGGGTGCGGTCCACTGGGGATGAACCTATATCGTTATGACAAAGTTGTAAATAAGGATTTCTATATGGTTATCTACGCTACCGAAATTGTCATGCACGATCGGCTGGAGCGATTCCCAGGGAGGTACTGCCATAACCCGGCTGGACAGGGCCCTCGTTAGGACGGGCATCACCCGGTTGGATGGGAAACAGACCCTCCCCAACCACCGAACGGAGCCAGCGTGACCGCCGTCGAAACCCCCAGGCCCGCCCGTGAACTGGCCGTGGGCCGCCCGCTGGCCGTGGTGCTCGGCCTCCTGACCGTCTTCGGCCCGATCTCCATGGACCTCTACCTCCCGGTCCTGCCTGCCCTGACCGCCGAATTGCGCAGCACTACGTCCGTGGCCCAGCTGACCATTACCGCCTGCCTGCTGGGGCTCGCCATCGGCCAGGTGGTTGCCGGACCCCTCTCGGACCGCCTCGGGCGGCGGAAACCGCTGCTGATCGGCGTGGTGGCGTACACGGTCACGTCCGTCCTCTGCGCGCTGAGCCCCACCATCGAAGCCCTCATCCTCGCCCGGTTCGTGCAGGGGTTGGCTGGCGCCGTGGGCATCGTTATCGCGCAGGCGGCCGGGCGGGACGTGTATTCGGGCGGAAAGCTGCTTCGCTACTACGGCCGGCTCACGGTCCTGGGCGGACTGGCAGCCATCATTGGCCCCGTCATTGGCGGCCAACTTGCCGCGGTCACCGACTGGCGCGGCGTGTTCCTGTTCCTTGCGGCCATCGGCGTGGCCATCCTGCTGGCATCGCTGCTGATTTTCCGGGAGACGCTGCCGGCGGACCGTCGCATTGCCGGGGGCCTGGCCCACACGCTCCGGGATTTCCGCCGCCTCCTCGCCGACCGCGTGTTCGTCGGGGCAGTGCTGATCACAGGCTTCACCTATGCAGCCATCTTCGCCTACCTGAGCGGGGCCACCTACATCCTCCAGGGCGTCTACGGGCTCTCCCCGCAGGGTTACTCGTTCGCATTCGGGCTGAACTCGCTGGGGTTCATGGTGTTCGGGTTCATTGCCGGCCGCCTGTCGGAGCGGTGGTCCGAGCGGGGGACCCTCACCGTTGGCCTGATCATGACGGGCGCCGGGGCCCTGGGCCTGCTGGCGACGGCACTCCTGCACCTGCCGCTGATGGCCATCGTCCTGTCCCTGTTCACCATGGTCAGCGGCGCGGCCGTCACCAGTCCGCCGGCCACGTCGCTGGCACTCAAGGACTACCCCGATATCGCTGGCACCGCCTCGTCCCTGCTGGGTCTGGCCCGCTTCGCTTTCGGCGGCTTCGCTGCGCCGCTGGTGGGCATCGGCGGAGCCACCAACGCCGTTCCGTTCGGCCTGGTGGCAACCGCTTCCGCCGCGGCCGCGCTGCTGTGCCTGGGGCTGGTGGGGAAACGGTAGCCCGGCTGCCCCAGTGCAGTGAGCGGAGCCACCCGGCGGCCAGCATCCTGACCGCCCGGTAGTCTGGAGTGGCCGCCGGGGCCTGCCCTGGCGCCACGTCCGTTTGTCACCGCCGCTAAACGAAACGAACGCCTTATGACCAATGACGATCTTCGGCCTGTCTACTTCCTCTCCGACAGCACCGGCATCACCGCGGAAACGCTCGGCAACACGCTGCTGACGCAGTTCCCGGCCAACAATTTCGACCGCATCACGGTCCCTTTCATCACCACGGTGGAACAGGCCAAGAATGTGGTGGCCACCATCGACGGGCTGATCGGCGCCGGCCCGCGGCCGATTGTTTTTTCCACCGCCGTCAGCACTGACATCCGGCAGACCCTCGCCACCAGCCAGGGAATTGTGGTGGACCTGATCGGGACGCACCTCGGCCAGCTGGAACAGGCCCTCGGCTCCCCGGCCAGTGCCGTGACGGGCCGGGCCCACGGCCTGGGCAACGCCGAGCGGTACCAGTCCCGGATGGCGGCCGTCGAGTACGCCATGGAGCACGACGACGGCCAGTCGCTGCGGGCGCTGGAAAAGGCGCAGGTCATCCTGGTGGCACCATCCCGCTGCGGAAAAACGCCCACCACCATGTACCTGGCCCTGCAGCACGGCATCTTCGCGGCGAACTTCCCGCTGGTGGACGAGGACTTCCAGCGCGAAGGGCTGCCCAAGCCGCTGCGGCCCTTTGTTGAGAAGTGTTTCGGGCTCTCCTCCAACCCGCTGCGGCTGAGCCAGATCCGCACCGAACGGCGCCGCGGCTCACCCTATGCGTCGCTGCGCCAGTGC
Source organism: Arthrobacter sp. (assembly GCA_023264815.1). GTDB lineage: Bacteria > Actinomycetota > Actinomycetes > Actinomycetales > Micrococcaceae > Arthrobacter. Next base: position 48,867 of record JAHFUZ010000008.1, read on the forward strand.
GGTTTTGAGCTGCGCAGTGCGGAGCAGCTGTATGTCTCCCACCGGATCCCGTACCTGAACTCAGCCTCGGTTTCCGTGGAGGAGATGGCCGCCACCATCCTGCAGCGGATGAACCTCAAGCATTAGGGAAAATTTTCACAATCACAGTGTGGCGGACATCATGTTGGAAAGAGCCCGCTTGACCTGTCACTGTAGACAGGATTCGCGCCCATCAACCGGCCACAGCCGGGAGCGGGGCGGCGCCCTCGTATGCCATCATCTGCAAAGGAGCAGCAATTATGACGACAGATATCCTGTGGTTCTCCGAACTCGGACTCAAGGACCTGGACCGGGTGGGTGGCAAGAACGCCTCCCTTGGCGAGATGGTGCAGAACCTGACGTCCGCGGGCGTGCAGGTCCCGGACGGCTTCGCCACCACGGCCGACGCCTACCGCAGCTTCCTGGCTGATTCCGGCCTGGACCAAAAGATTGCCGACCGCATGCTGGGCCTGGACACGGACGACGTGACCGCCCTCGCCGCCGCCGGCCAGGAAATCCGCACCCTCATGCGCGAGACGCCCTTCCTGCCGGACTTTGAAGCCCAGATCCGCGATGCCTACCAGAAGCTCGTTGACAAGCACGGCGGCTCCGAGGACCTGTCCTGGGCCGTCCGTTCCAGCGCCACGGCGGAAGACCTCCCGGATGCTTCCTTCGCAGGGCAGCAGGAAACCTTCCTGAACGTCCGCGGCATCGAGAACATCCTGCTCGCCATCAAGGACGTCTTCGCCTCGCTCTACAACGACCGCGCCATCGCCTACCGTGTGCACCACAAGTTCGAGCACGCCGACGTGGCACTTTCGGCGGGCATCCAGCGCATGGTGCGCTCCGACGTCGGGGCCTCCGGCGTGATGTTCACCATGGACACCGAGTCAGGGTTCCAGGACGCCGTGTTCGTCACCTCCTCCTACGGCCTCGGCGAGGCCGTAGTCCAGGGTGCCGTGAACCCTGATGAGTTCTACGTCTACAAGCCCGCCCTCAAGGCAGGCCGCCCTGCCATCCTGAAGCGCGGACTGGGCGAGAAGGCCCTGCAGATGACGTACACGAACAGCCAGGAAATCGGCCGCACCATTGACTTCGTGCCCGTCGAGGCATCGCTGCGGAACCGCTTCAGCCTGACCGACGAGGACGTCGAGCAGCTCGCCCGGCACGCCATCGCCATCGAGAACCACTACGGCCGCCCCATGGACATTGAATGGGGCAAGGACGGGATCGACGGCGGCCTGTACATCCTGCAGGCACGCCCGGAAACCGTGCAGTCCCGCCGCGCCGCGGGCAGCCTGAGCCGCTTCCGCCTCAACGGGACAGGCCGCGTGCTCGCCGAAGGCCGTGCCATCGGCCAGCGCATCGGTGCCGGCAGCGTCCGCATCCTGACCTCCATCGACCAGATGGCCGCGTTCAAGACCGGCGACGTCCTCGTGGCGGACATGACCGATCCCGACTGGGAACCGATCATGAAGCGCGCGTCCGCCATTGTCACCAACCGCGGCGGACGCACCTGCCACGCGGCCATCATCGCCCGCGAACTGGGGATCCCCGCCGTCGTCGGTACCGGTGACGCCACCAACGCACTCGCCGACGGCCTCGACGTGACCGTCACCTGCGCGGACGGCGAGACCGGCCTGATCTACGAAGGGCTCCTGGACTTCACGGTCGAGGAAACCGAAGTCACCCAGCTGCCCGAAGCCCCGGTCAAGGTCATGATGAACGTGGGCACCCCGGAGCAGGCATTCACCTTCGCCCAGTTGCCCAACCACGGCGTGGGCCTGGCGCGGCTGGAATTCATCATCAACCGCCAGATCGGCATCCACCCCAAGGCGCTGCTGAACCTGGACGACCAGCCCGCCGAGGTGGCTGCGGAGATCCGCGAACGGATCGCCGCGTACAGCAGCCCGCGGGAGTACTACATCAAGCGCCTGTCTGAGGGCGTGGCCACCATTGCCGCAGCGTTCGCGCCGCACCCGGTGATTGTGCGCATGTCCGACTTCAAGTCAAACGAGTACGCCAACCTGATCGGTGGGCCCGCGTACGAGCCGCACGAAGAGAACCCGATGCTGGGCTTCCGTGGCGCCTCACGGTACCTGGACCCGTCCTTCCGCGACTGCTTCGACCTCGAGTGCGAGGCCCTGTCCTTCGTCCGCAACGAGATGGGCCTGACCAACGTCAAGCTGATGATCCCGTTTGTGCGCACCCTGGACGAGGCCCGCGGCGTCATCGAACTGCTGGCCGAGAACGGCCTGGTGCGCGGCGAGAACGGCCTCGAAGTCATTATGATGTGCGAGATCCCGTCCAACGCCCTGCTGGCCGATGACTTCCTGGAGTACTTCGATGGCTTCTCCATCGGTTCCAACGACATGACCCAGCTGTCCCTGGGCCTGGACCGTGACTCGGCGATCATCTCCGGCGGATTCGACGAGCGCGATCCCGCCGTCAAGAAGCTCCTGAGCATGGCCATCAAGGCCTGCAAGGAGCGCGGCAAGTACGTGGGTATCTGCGGCCAGGGCCCCAGCGACCACGCTGACTTCGCCGAGTGGCTCGTCGGCGAGGGCATTGATTCCGTGTCCCTGAACCCGGACACCGTGGTGGACACCTGGCTGCGCCTGGCCGGCGAGGGCGCGGGCGCCAAGGCCGTTGAGACGGCTGGCGCGCTCTAACCCAAGCCGACAAAAAAGGAAGTGGCGGGTGGACCTTGGTCCGCCCGCCGCTTCCTTTTTTCGCGTCAACTGGCGAGCACGCCGTGGCGGGAGCACTCCGCCGACCAGCCGATCGGGGTGACCTGGACTTTCATGCGGCGCCCGCAGGCGGTGCAGTAGCGCGGCGGCTCCAGCTGCAGCAGCACCTCGCACTGCCGGTGGGCGTACGACGGCGGCGCGTCACCGCCGTCGTACGCCTCCCCGCAGTGCCCGCAGAACTCACCGGTGGTTGAGCCTGTCGAAACTGGGGCCACGACCGCCGGGTTCCCTGGCCGAGCTTGCGAGGTTAGGGAGCGGTTGGGGATCACAGCGTCTTCTGGAGTTCCCGGATGGGCATGTTCAGTTCCACCAGGAGATTCAGGTCCGCGGTGGCGGGACGGCCCAGGGTGGTGAGGTAGTTGCCGACGATGACGGCGTTGATGCCGCCGAGCAGTCCTTCGCGGGTGCCGAGGTCGCCGAGGGTGAGTTCCCGGCCGCCGGCGTAGCGCAACACGGTGCGGGGCATGGCGAGCCGGAACGCGGCGATGGCCCGCAGGGCATCCTTGCCGTCCATGATGCCCTGGTTTTCCAGCGGTGTTCCGGGCCTCGGGTTGAGGAAGTTGAGCGGGACTTCGTGGGGCTCGAGGGCGGCGAGCTGGGCTGCGAGTTCGGCGCGCTGTTCGAGGGTTTCGCCCATGCCGATCAGGGCGCCGCAGCAAAGTTCCATGCCGGCGGCCTTGACCATGGCGCAGGTTTCAAGGCGTTCCTCGTAGCTGTGGGTGGTGACCACTTCGGGGAAGTAGCTGCGGGCGGTTTCGAGGTTGTGGTTGTAGCGGTGCACCCCCCATTCGGCGAGCTGGTCCACCTGGCGCTGGGTGAGCATGCCCAGGGAGCAGGCGATGTTGATGTCCACTTCTTCGTTGATGCGGTCGATGGCGAACTTGATCTGGTTCATCAGTTTGATGTCCGGTCCCCGGACGGCGGCGACGATGCAGAACTCGGTGGCTCCGGTGGCGGCGGTTTCCTTGGCGGCTTTGACCAGTTCCGGGATGTCCAGCCAGACGCCCCTTACCGGGCTGTCAAAGAGGCCGGACTGGCTGCAGAAGTGGCAGTCCTCGGGGCAGCCGCCGGTCTTGATGGAGATGATTCCTTCTACCTCCACGTCTTCGCCGCAGTGCTTCAGGCGCACCTCGTGGGCGAGCTGCAGGGCGGCGGGCAGGGCCTCGTCCGGCAGTTGGAGGATTTCAACAAGCTGGGCTTCGGTCAGGCCGATGCCGTCCTCGAGGACCTGCCGGCGGGCCGTCTCCAGAATTGCGTGGCTGGCGGTGGCGGGGTGTGCCTGAATCGTCATTGATTGTCCTTTGCGCTGGGTGGATGGATGCCTCACCGCCGACACTACTTTCAGGCTAAACGGTGGATTTTGTCCGGTCCCCACAATAAGACGGCCGTTCGTTTGTTTCTGGGGCGGGCCGCCTGCGAGCCCCCCGAAATCTGGCGGAAACCTGACCCGCCTACGCTGATCCTGACAAACTGCCACGGAGGCGCCGGACGCAAGAGCTGGCCATGCACGTTCCTCCGGGTCTATAAACGAAGGACCGTGCCCGGCCGCCGAAGGGAACCTGATGCATCTGATGCCCCGTGAGCAGGAGAAGCTCATGATTGTGGTGGCGGCCGATCTGGCCAGGCGGCGGCAGTCCCGCGGCCTGAAGCTCAACTTTCCCGAGGCCGTGGCCATCATCAGCTACGAGCTCATCGAAGGCGCCCGGGACGGCCGCACCGTGGCGGACCTGATGAGCTACGGCACCACCGTCCTCACCCGGGAGGACGTGATGGAAGGCGTCCCGGAGATGATCCACGACGTCCAGATCGAGGCCACCTTCCCTGACGGCACCAAGCTCGTCACCGTCCACGATCCCATCCGATAGGCAGGCCATGATCCCCGGCGAATACATCCTCAGGCCCGAACCGGTAACGGTGAACGCCGGACGCGAGGCGGCCGACGTCGTCGTCACCAACACCGGTGACCGCCCCGTCCAGGTGGGCTCGCACTTCCACTTTGCCGAGGCGAACGCGGCCCTCCAGTTTGACCGTGAGGCCGCCTACGGCCGCAGGCTGGACATCCCCGCCGGAACCGCGGCGCGGTTCGAGCCAGGGGACAGCAGGACCGTCCGGCTGATTAGGCTCGCGGGCCGCCGGGAAGTCTACGGCTTCAGCAACGCCGTCAACGGACCGCTCGACGGCGGCACTCGTCCGGGAGGGGACGTCCAATGAGTTTCGACCTACCCCGCCGGCAGTACGCCGACCTTTATGGGCCCACCACCGGGGACAGGATCCGCCTCGCGGACACGGACCTCTTCCTCGAAATCGAGAAGGACCTCACCGTTTACGGCGAGGAAGTGGTGTTCGGCGGCGGCAAGGTGATCCGCGACGGCATGGGCCAGAACGGCCAGGCCATGCGGGATGAAGATGTCCCGGACACCGTCATCACCAACGCCGTCATCCTGGACTACACCGGCATCTACAAGGCCGACGTCGCGCTCAGGGACGGCCACATCTTCCGCATCGGCAAAGCCGGCAACCCGCAGATCACCGACGGCGTGGACATCGTTATCGGCGCGAGCACCGAGATCATCGCGGGGGAACGGAAGATCCTCACCGCCGGCGGCGTGGACTCCCACATCCACTTCATCTCCCCGGACCAGGTCCCCACCGCCCTCACCAGCGGCGTGACCACCATGGTGGGCGGCGGCACCGGGCCGGCCGAAGGCACCAAAGCCACCACCGTCACGCCCGGCAAGTGGCACATCCAGCGCATGCTGCAGGCCGCCGAGGGGATGCCCATCAACATCGGCCTGTTCGGCAAAGGCCACGCGTCCGCCGTCGAACCCCTTGCGGAGCAGATCCGCGCCGGCGCCATCGGGCTGAAGGTGCACGAGGACTGGGGTTCCACCACCTCGTCCATCGACACGTCGCTGACGGTGGCCGACGAGTACGACGTCCAGGTGGCCATCCACACGGACACCCTCAACGAGTGCGGCTTCGTGGAGGACACCATCCGCGCCATCAACGGCCGGGTCATCCACACCTTCCACACCGAGGGCGCCGGCGGCGGCCACGCCCCGGACATCATCCGCATCGCCGGGCTGCCCAACGTCCTGCCGGCCTCCACCAACCCCACCCTGCCGTACACCCGCAACACCATCGAAGAGCACCTGGACATGCTGATGGTCTGCCACCACCTCAACCCGGACATCCCCGAGGACGTGGCGTTCGCCGATTCCCGCATCCGCGCCGAGACCATCGCCGCCGAGGACGTCCTGCAGGACATGGGCATCTTCTCCATCACCTCCTCCGACTCCCAGGCCATGGGCCGCGTGGGCGAGGTGATCACCCGCACCTGGCAGGTGGCGGACAAGATGAAGAGGCAGCGGGGGGTGCTAAGGGATCCCGACGGCGGGACGCACGGTTCCGCTGCCGGCTTGGGTGAGGAGAGCGACAACTTCCGGCTCAAGCGCTACGTGGCGAAGTACACCATCAACCCGGCCATCGCGCAGGGCATGGCCGATTCGATCGGGTCGGTGGAGGAGGGCAAGTTCGCGGACCTGGTGCTCTGGGATCCCGCGTTCTTCGGCGTCAAACCGGAGCTGGTGCTCAAAGGCGGCCAGATCGCCTACGCGCTGATGGGCGACGCCAACGCCTCCATCCCCACCCCGCAGCCGCGCACCATGCGGCCCATGTTCGCCGCATTCGGCAAAGCGGTACAGCAGTCCTCCATCACGTTCCTCTCGCAGGCAGCGATCGACGCCGGCGTGCCCGGGGAACTGGGCCTGCAGAAGAACATCCGGGCCGTCTCCGGCATCCGGTCCCTCACCAAGGCCGACCTCAAATACAACGGAGCCACCCCGGACATCCAGGTGGACCCGGAAACCTACCAGGTAACGGTCGACGGCGAGGACGTCACCTGCGAGCCCTCCGACGTCCTGCCCATGGCCCAGCGCTACTTCCTCTTCTAGGAGTTTCTCCGTGATCATCGAAAAAGTCCTCGGCAACCTGCACGAGCTGCCGGCCCCCCACGCCTACGCCGGCCTGCATCAGGAAAAAGTGGTCCTCCCCAGCACCCAGCTGGTCAAACGCATCCAGCGGGTCACCACCGACCACGGCCAGGAAATCGGCATCCGCCTCCCGTCCGGCTCCGGGGACCTCCGCGACGGGGACATCCTGCACGTGGCCGAGACCAACATGATCGTCGTCTCCGTGCTGCCCACCGATGTCCTGGTCATCGCGCCCCGGTCCGTCTACGAAATGGGCGTCGTGGCTCATTCGCTTGGCAACCGGCACCTCCAGGCCCAGTTCTTCGACTCAGCCTCCGAATACGGGGCCGAAGTCATGGTGTGCGCCTACGACCACACCGTCGAGGACTACCTTGTCCACATGGGTGCGCCCTATACCCGCCAGGAACGCGTCATGCCTGTGCCTTTCCGCCATGCTGAACACTCGCACTAGCCCTTCAGAGCTGGACGCTCCTCGAGGTGTCCGGGTTGGCTGCGCCGCCCCGGGATGGGGGCCGTGCCCGCTCCGCGGTGCCCGCCACGCCGCGGCCCCCATCCCCGGGCGTCGCTTGGGTTCGTCGCCTTGGGTGCGCCTTTCGTGAACGGGTATCAGCTTGCTCTGCAGCAGTTGACTGACTCTGCTCTTCCTACGGGGGCTTTTGCTCACTCTCTCGGGTTTGAGACGTACGTTGACGCCGGTGTGGTCACTGATGAGGCTTCATTTAGTGGATGGCTGTCCGCTTTCATTTCGCAGCAGCTTTCTTACTCTGATGGGTTGGCTATCCGGTTCCTTTATGAGGACGTTCCTGTGGGGGAGTTGGATGAGCTGTTGTCTGCCTCTTTGCTCCCCCGGCAGGTCCGGGAGGCCAGTTGCAAGATGGGTGGGCGGCTTTTGGAGATCGGGACGGAAGTATTTCCGTCTGCCGCGCTCGAACTGTACCGGGACCTGGTGAGCACTGGCCGGGCCGCCGGGCACCAGCCCTTGGCGTTCGCCGTCGTCGCGCGTTCACTGGGGGTGCCGCTGGCCGAAGCGCTCGCCGCCTATCTTTTCGCCGCAGTGACGTCGCTGACGCAGAACGCCGTCCGCGCCATCCCGCTGGGGCAGAACGCCGGGCAGCGGCTGCTGCGGGACGCGGCCGACGGCGTTGCTGCCGCCGTCGAGCGGATCGCGCACCTTACGCCGGACGACTTCGGGGCCCTCAGCCCCGGGCTGGAAATTTCGCAAATGCGGCACGAACGCCAGCGTGCGCGGATGTTCATGAGCTAACTGTGCATGTTCTGAGGAGGACACCATGACTGAACCCATCAAAATCGGCATCGGCGGACCCGTCGGTGCCGGCAAAACCCAGCTCGTGGAGCGGCTCACCCGGCACATGAGCGGCGGGATCTCCATGGCCGCCATCACCAACGACATCTACACCATCGAGGACGCCAAAATCCTCGCCGCCAACGGCATCCTCCCCGAGGACCGGATCATCGGCGTCGAAACCGGCGGCTGCCCCCACACCGCCATCCGCGAAGACACCTCCATGAACACCGCCGCCATCGAGGAACTCAAAGCACGCCACCCCGACCTGCAGGTGATCTTCGTCGAATCCGGCGGCGACAACCTTTCCGCCACGTTCAGCCCCGAACTCGTGGACTTCTCCATCTACATCATCGACGTGGCCCAGGGCGAGAAAATCCCCCGCAAAGCCGGCCAGGGCATGATCAAGTCCGACCTTTTCATCATCAACAAAACCGACCTCGCCCCCCACGTCGGCGCAGACTTATCTGTGATGGAGCGGGACTCCAAAGAGTTCCGCGGCGACAAGCCCTTCTGCTTTACGAACCTGAAAACCGACGAAGGGCTCGACGCCGTCATCGAATGGGTGCGGCGGGACGTCCTGATGCTTGACCTCGCTCAATGAGCACGACGGCGGCCGTCTCGCCTCATGCGGTCACCTCACCTGGGCCTGCGCCCGCGGATGAAGGGGGCCGTGCCCGTCCCCAGGCGCTCCCAATCCTCGCAAGCTCGGATCGGGGCCCTCGCGCCAGTGGGCCCCCCACGGTGCCCGCCACGCCGCGGCCCCCTTCATCCGCGACCGCTGATCGCCCAGTCAGAGGGCGGTTGGAACTGGGCATCAAAGTGCGGGGCGGACGGTCAGTCGCCTCGCGCCAGTTCCATGAGGGCGCTCTTCGGGTTCTTCGGCGGCATTACCTTGATGAGTCCGGGCAGGTTTGTTATGTTCTCGTGAATCCTGGCGGGGCTTATCTTGGCGCCGATCTCTTTTTGCTTGATGCGGAGGTGGGGGAGGGGGCTGACCTGCTCCTTACTACTCAGTCGGCGACGAAGATTTATCGGACTCCGGGGGCTTTTGCTGAGCAGCGGATGACTCTTCGGCTGGGGGAGGGGGCACGGCTGGAGCTGATGCCTGACCAGCTCATTGCCTATCGGGAGGCCAGTTACCGGCAACGCACCTCCGTGACCCTGCGGCCGTCGTCGTCGCTGGTGATGGCTGAGGTGGTCACGCCCGGCTGGTCGCCGGACGGGGCGTCGTTCAGGTACGAGGAGCTCCGGCTGCGCACGGAAATCCACGTCGAAACCGACGGGGGCACGGAGCTGCTCGCCCTTGACAACCTGCTGATCCGGCCGCCGCTGAACGACGTCACCGGGCTGGGTTTTATGGAGGGCTTCAGCCACCTGGGCTCGCTGGTGGTGGTGGATTCCCGCGTTGACCAGGCGCTCGCCAACCAACTCCACGCACTGACCGCCGGGCACAACGCGCATGCCGGAATCTCGCTCACGCGCACCGTGGCCGGAACTGCCGGGCTGGTGCTGCGCGCACTGTCCAACAGCACCGGGGAACTGAACCGCCTGCTCGGCACGTGTACCGCGCTGCTGCGGGACCGCTGGCACGGGCAGTCGCCCCTGGACCTCAGGAAGTACTGAATGACTGCGCTGACCCAGCTCACCGTGATGTACCGCGACCGGGACGCCCTGCCGTTCCGGACCCGGCTGCTCTTCACCTTCGGTGCGGTGGCCGCACTCCACTGTGCCGCCGTCGTACTTCTGCTCAGCGGGACCACGGGAGGCGGCCAGCCACTGGCGCTGGGCCTGGTCCTGACCGCCTACTTTGCCGGCGTGAAGCACAGCTACGACTGGGACCATCTGGCCGCGATAGATAACTCCACGCGCAAGTTCGTGGCCCAGCGGCAGGACCCGGTCAGCGTTGGGTTTGCATTCAGCCTGGGGCACAGTTCGGTGGTGATCCTGGCCGGCACCCTGGTGGTGGCCGGTGCCAGCCTGGTGGGGCAGTTTATGGAAAACGGATCGGCCGGGAACCTGGTGCTCGGCCTGATCGGCAGCGGGGTTTCCGGGCTGTTTTTGCTGGCGATGGGGCTGTTCAACGGCTCCGCGTTCCTGCGGGCAGCCCGGGCCTACCGGGGTGCCCGGGCCGGCGGCAGCATTGACGCCGCCGACCTCGAAGCACAGGGACTTGTAGCCCGGCTCCTCGCCCGGCCGCTTGCCAGGGTGCGCCGCCCGCGGAACATCTACGTGATCGGGTTTCTCTTCGGGCTGGGGTTTGATACCGCCACCACCATCGGCCTGCTGGTGATGACGACGGCGGCCTCGCTGGCCGGGGTGTCGCCGCTCGCCCTGATCGCGCTGCCCCTCGCGTTCACCGCCGCCATGACGCTGTGCGATTCGCTGAACGGGGTGGCCATGATGCGCATGTACCGCTCCGCCCTGCACGATCCCCGGCGCAAGCTCGGCTTCAATGCGGCGGTGACCGGTATTTCCGCGCTCTCCGCCCTGTTCATCGCTGCGATCACGCTGGGCGGCTTCGTCAACGCCGCGTTCGGACTCCAGGATCCGGTCACCAGCTGGCTCGGTGCCATCGACCTCGGCGATGCCGGGCTGCTGCTGATCGCCCTGCTGCTCGCCGTGTGGGGAGTGGCCAGCCTCAGGCGCTCTGCGCCACCGCCTTCAGAATCGCCTGGCTAAGCTCAGCCGGCTTGGTGAACTGCGGCCAGTGGCCGGTGGGGAGGTCCACGAGCTCAACGTCGTGGATGCGGGCAAGTTCGGCGGTGAACGGGTGCCCTGCGTCAATCCATTCGGTGAGCAGCGACGACGGGAATTCGCACGCGATCACGGTCGCCGGGACCTCGTACCGGCGGACGTCGTGCAGGCGCTGCCTGCCGTAGGCCACGCCCTTGGGCTCCGGGATGGCGCGCGCCCGGAACTTGGTCCGCAGCTCGTCGGTCAGGTCCACCAGGTCGGCCTCCTCGAAGCCGTCCCACGGCGGCAGCGGCACGTCGTCACCCTGGGCGGGCAGCTCGTTGTTGATGACGCCGCCCTCTCCGAGCGGCCCGCTGTCCACGTAGATGTTCCGGGCCACGCGGTCCGGCCTCGCGTCAGCCACCCCGTGGATCACCGCACCGCCGCCGGAGTGGCCCACCAGGACCACCTTCCCGTCCAGGCCGTCCACAACGTTTACGACGGCGGCGATGTGGTCCTTGAGGGTGATGCCGGCCCGCCGGGCGTCCACAGATTCAAGGCCGGGCAGGGTCAGCGGATGGGCAGTGTGCCCCGCCGCCTCCAGGGCAGGCGTCACCTCTTCCCACGACGACGCGTCCAACCAGAAACCGGGTACCAGGATGATGTCCATGACGGAACCCTACTCCGGGGCACCGACAGCGGGGTAGGGCTGTCCGCGGGCCGCAGACCGCCCCGAAACGGGACTGTGAGTTCCACTGAGGCCCGCGTAATTTTCCCTCATACGGACAAAATCCACTTGAGTTAGGTTAGGTTTACCTTCTATCCTGCAGGGCGTGACTGTACAGCCAGAACTGGCCGGCGTCTCCTTCGCTGCCCAGCTGGCGGGCTTTGGGGAACGCACCGCCATCAGAACCAAGAACCAATCAGTGAGCTACCGCGAACTGGCGCGCCGCGTGGACAACATGGCAAGTGTGTTGGGGCCCGCGCGGCGGCTGATTGCCCTCGAGGCCGAAAACTCCTTGCCGTGCCTGGTGGTGTACCTCGCCGCACTTTCTACCGGCAACCCGCTGCTGATCCTGCCCTCGGGCGGCGGGACGGCTGCCGAGTCGCTCGTCGCAGCGTACGACCCGGACATCGTGGTCCGCGCCTCCGGCGGTGACGCGGTCCTGGATGTCCGGCGGGAAGAAACCCGGCATGAGTTGCACCCGGACCTGGCGCTGCTCCTGAGCACGTCCGGATCCACCGGGTCGCCCAAACTGGTCCGCCTGTCCGCTGAATCGGTGCAGGCCAACGCCTCCTCGATCGCCCAGTACCTGCAACTGCGTCCCAGTGACACAGCGGCCACCACCCTGCCCCTCTCCTACTGCTACGGGATGAGCGTGGTGAACAGCCACCTCCTGGTGGGCGCGTCGTTGGCCTTGACCGACCTCTCGGTAGTGGACCCGTGTTTCTGGGACCTGGTCGACGCCGAGCAGGTGACCTCTTTTGCCGCCGTGCCGTATACGTTCGATCTCCTCGACCGGGTGGGGTTTGAGCACATGGACCTGCCCAGCCTGCGCTACATCACCCAGGCCGGCGGCCGGCTGGATCCGGACCGGGTGCGCCGTTATGCCGAAGTGGGCCGCCGGCGGGGCTGGGACCTGTTTGTTATGTATGGCCAAACAGAAGCCACGGCCCGGATGGCCTACCTGCCCCCTGATCTTGCAGCGGATTTCCCCCGGGCCATTGGCGTGGCCGTGCCGGGCGGCTCCTTCCGCCTGGAACCTGTCCCCGGCCTGGACGCCAGCGAGCTCGTCTACTCAGGTCCCAACGTCATGCTGGGCTACGCCGAACGCCCCGAGGACCTTGGGCTGGGCCGCGTCATCACCGAACTGCACACCGGGGACCTGGCCCGGCGCGGGGCCACCGGACTGTACGAGATCGTGGGAAGGCGCAGCCGCTTCGTCAAGATCGTTGGACTCCGGGTGGACCTGGGGCGGGTGGAACAGCTGTTGGACGGCCTCGGCCTTCCTGCCGCAGCGGCCGCAGGCACCGACGACGCCGTGATCGCCGCGGTGGAAGGCGCCCACGACCTTTCCCTGGTGGCCAAGTCCCTGGCCCAGGACCTGGGCCTGCCGCGCTCCGCGGTCCGGCTTCATCCGGTGGAATCCCTGCCCCGGCTCGCCAATGGGAAGACGGATTACGCGGCTGTCCGGGCCCTTGAGCTGCGCAGCGACACCGCCGGTGGCGGTTCGCCGGCCCCTGAAGCGATCTCAGGTCCGGCCGACGTCCGGACAATCTTCGCGGAGGTCCTTGAACAGGAGAACATCTCGGACACGGACACCTTCGTTTCCCTCGGTGGTGACTCCCTCTCCTATGTGGCAGCATCGGTCCGGCTGGAGCGGGCGCTGGGCTACCTTCCGAGGGGTTGGCACCTGATGCCGGTGTGCGAACTTTCGACTGCCCCGTACTCCCCGGAGCCTGCCGAATCCCGCGGCACTGCAGACTCCAGGGCAGGCAGGGCAATGCGGGCCGTGAAGGGCTGGCGCCGGCGGATGGTTGCCCCCATGGAAACGGGGATTGTCCTTCGCGCCGTGGCCATCATCTTCATCGTCTCCACCCACATTGGGTTCTTCCACTGGGAAGGAACCGCCCACGTACTCATCGCCGTCGCGGGCTACAACTTTGCCCGCTTCCAGCTGAACGGCACCCGCCGCACCCGGTTTGGACGTCAACTGCGAAGCATCGCCCGGATTGTCGTTCCCAGTGTTGCGGTGATCGGATTGGCATTTGCCGTGACGGACTCGTACACATGGGCCAATGTCTTCCTGTTGAACCCGCTGCTGGGCCCGGAAGGCTGGACCGACTACTCCCGGTTCTGGTTCATCGAAATCCTGGTCCATATCCTGCTGGGCCTGGCCATCCTGCTGGCCATTCCGGCCGTTGACCGAGCCCAGCGCAGGTGGCCGTGGGCCTTCGCCCTGGCCTTGGTAGCAATTGACCTGCCGCTGCTTTATGGCCTGGTGGACAGCCGCTACCCAGGCCAGGGCCCTGTTCTGTGGCTGTTCGGGCTGGGATGGGCCGCCGCCGTGTCGCGGGCCCGGTGGCAGCAGGCCACCGTCACAGCCGTCGCCCTTTTCACCGTTCCGGCATCCTTTGACGACCAGTACCGGAGCGCAACCATACTGGTTGGCTTCCTCATCCTGCTCTGGCTCCCCACCCTGGCCGTTCCGCGCGGACTCCACCGGCTCACCGCCCTGCTGGCAAGCGCCTCCCTGTACATCTACGTCACGCACTGGCTGGTGTACCCGCTCGTGGATCCCGAGTACAAGGCCCTGGCTGTGCTTGCCTCCCTGGCAGCCGGCGCCCTCTACTGGGCCGCCGCCACCCGGGCCATGGGGTGGGTGGAAAAACGGTTCAGGAGGCGCGCGGCGCAGCCAACCTTCCGTCCCGCATCACCGCCACCGCATCCGTAACCGGGACGAACTCGGTGTCGTGGGTGACCATCACGGTGGCCACCTGGAACTCGTCCGTGACCTGGCGGAGCAGCCCGACGACGGCGGCACTGCGCTCGTCGTCCAGCGCCGCCGTCGGCTCATCCACCAGCAGCACCGCGGGGTCACCCATCAGCGCCCGGGCGATGTTCACCCGCTGCCGCTGTCCGCCGGACAGCTGGTGCGGCCGCTTGTCCACACAGGAGGTGAGCCCCACGAGGCCCAGCAGGTCAAGGGCCCGGGAGCGGGCTGCCTTCAGCGGCTTTCCCCGCAGGTGGTGCCCCATCATTAACTGCTCGACGGCGGTGAGTGACGCCAGGAGGTTGGGCTGCTGGAAGATGATGCCCACCTTCTCCCGGCGCAGGGCAGTCAGGTCCGCGTCCCTCAGATCCGCCGTCGGAATTCCGTCGATCTCCACCTGCCCACTGGTGGGGCGGATCAGGGTGGCGGCCACCGCCAGGAGGCTGGATTTGCCCGAGCCGGACGGCCCCACCAGCGAGACCATCTGCCCCGCCGTAACTCCCAGGCTGACGTTGTCCAGGGCCTTGATGGTCCCGCCGCCGTCCGGGTATTCGAGGGTGACGTTGTGGAGCCACAGGGGAAGTGCAGAACTGCCGGCTGAGACGGCACGGGGCGTCAGGGACACCGAGGGGACAGCCATAACAAAGAACCTTTCGTGGAGGGGGTAAGAACGGATTTCAGTTGCCGCCGAGGGCAATGAGCGGGTCCACGGTGGTGACCCGCCGGACCGCCAGCGCCGCGCCGGCCAGGCCGAGCACAACAATCCCCAGCACGGGCAGCAACGTGGTGGCCGGGGTGACAAGGAACGGTGCGGCCTGCGCCGCCGCGACCCCGCCAAGGACGCCCACCGCCCCGCCAAGCCCCGCGCCGGCCACAAGCACAACCAATGCCTGGGTCATCGCGTCGCGCAGTACGTAGCTGCCGGACGCACCCATCGCCTTGAGCACGGCGATGTCCCGGGTCCGCTGGACCGTCCACACGGTCAGGAACGCCACGATCACCAGCGCCGAGATCCCGTACAGGAACCCCTGCATCAGCATCAGCGAGCCGTTCTCGCTCTTAAAGGAACCCAGCGCCTGGAACGAACCCGTCCGGCTGGCGCTGACGGTGCGCGCCGCGGCATTCGCGGCGTCCTCGTCCACCACCGCCCCGTCCTTGTAGGTGACTGCGACGACGGTTGCCACCGCAGGGTTCCCCGCTGCCGGCGCGAGGTGCGCCACCTCAGCCCAGGTGGGCAGCGCCGTCCACACCACTCCGGTGTGGGAGTACCACTGGTCAGCCACGACGGCGGCCACCGTCAGGCCGGTGCCGCCCACCGTGGCCGTGTCGCCGACGTCGAGCGCCAGGTCCTCGGCAACGGTGGACCCGATCACCACTGTCCCTGCCCGCACCGGCGACGGCGCCAGAACCCCGTCCGCCGCAACGCCGAACACGGCCACATTGGTGGTCCCGCCGTCGCCCGCCTGGAGACGTGACTGGCTGATGCCGAGCGGCTCGGCCGACGCGACCCCGGGCGCCTGCGCCCATACATCAACCTGCGCGGCGGTCACTTCGCTCTCGGTGAAGGAAGCCGTGGGCTGGTTGCTGCCCGGCGCCCCGAAGACGATGCTGTCCACCGGACGGGACCCGCCTGGGCCAGAACTGGCCCCCAGCTTTCCGATCGCGGAGGTGGACTGGTCGCCCAGGCCGGCGGTGAGCCCGGACAGCAGCACGAGCAGCAGCGTCACGAGGGCCACCACACCGCCCATCAGGGCGAACCGGCCTTTGGCGAACCGGATGTCACGAATAGCGAGAAACACGCTGCACTTCCTTCACATGAGGGTGGATTTCCTTCTCCATCCAGACTCCCGCGCATCGGCGCAGCCCACATCGGGGAAGCGGTTGAGCCGCGCGGAATGAAAGGTTGAGTGGTCCGTCAACCTTTTGATTGATCCGCCCGCGGGCTGCGGAGCCTAAGCTGGGGGAATGCCTGCCGCGGACTCCCAGACCACCCCCTCGGGCGCCGCCATCCTGCGGTTCCTGCGCGTTACGCTGCACGTCGGGTTTGCCGTGCTGCTGCTGGTGGCCATCCTGCGGCTGCACCTCGCGCAGGCACTGCCCGACGCCGGTGCTGACGCAGGTGCGCGGCGCTTCGTTTGGTCCGCGCTCGCCGTCGCGCTTGCCGCCGCCTACCTCGCCGGCACCCTGCTGGAAAAGCGGTACGACGCCGGCCGCTCCACGTTCAACCCGCACCCGTACGCCGTGCCGTGGCTGGGCCTGGTCACGTCACTGTGGGGCGTCCTCCTCGCCGGCAGCGCCGAGTTCTCCTGGGTGGCCTTTCCGCTGTTCTTCCTGCACCTGCACGTGCTGCCCCGCCGGATCGCGCTGTTCACCATCTCCGTCATGACGGCGGCTGTGGTGGCGTCGCAGTGGATGGCCAGCGGCCTGCCGTCGCCCGCACTGCCGCTGGTCCTGGGCCCGGTCCTGGGTGCCGTGTTCGCCGTGATCACCGGGCTCGCCTACCGCGCGCTCTACCTCGAGGGGGAGGCGCAGCGCCTGGCCGCGGACGAGCTCCGGCGCACCCGGGCAGAGCTGGCCAGGACCCAGCATGAGGCCGGCGTCGCGGCCGAGCGCGAACGCCTGGCCCGCGAAATCCACGACACCCTGGCGCAGGGACTGTCCAGCATCGTCCTCGTGGCCCGCGCCGCGGAAAAGTCCCTGGCCGGCGGCGACCTTGCCACCGCAGCCGAACGGGTCGCGCTGGTCCAGCAGACGGCGTCGGAGAATCTGTCCGAGGCCCGAAGTTTTGTCCGCGGCCTCACGGCGCCGCGGCTCCAGGAGTCATCACTGCCCGAAACACTTGGAAGGCTCTGTGCCGAGACCGAAACCCTCGCCGCCGCCCGCGGAGAACGGCTCCGCTGCCGGTTCGAGCTCGTAGGCAACGCCGCCGAACTGCCGCCGCAGTACAGCGTCACGCTGCTCCGCGCCGCACAGGCGAGCCTCGCCAACGTCAGGCAGCACGCGAAGGCGGGCACCGCCGTCGTCACCCTCGCGTACCTCGGGGACGAGGTCACGCTGGACGTGTACGACGACGGCACGGGCTTTGAGCCCGGCGCGCCATGTCCCGGGGTGGCCGGCAGGGCGGACGGGAGCGGCTTTGGCCTGCGCTCGCTGGCCGCCCGCGTGGCCGAACTGAACGGTTCACTGGACGTGGAGTCAGCGCCGGGGGAGGGCACCGTCGTCGCCGTCCGGCTGCCGCTCACGGGGGAGTTGCGGTGATGGGGGCGTTGCGCATCCTGCTGGTGGACGACCATCCCGTGGTCCGCGCGGGCCTGCGCGCCATGCTGACCGAATTCGACGACTTCAGCGTGGCTGCCGAGGCAGCCGACGGTGACGCGGCGCTGCGTGAACTCGCCCGGCTCCGGGCCCTGGGCGAGCGTGTGGACGTGGTGCTGATGGACCTGCAGATGGGTGCCGGCATGGACGGCGTCACGGCCACGGCGGCCATCCGGCAACTGGACGCGCCGCCGCCGGTCCTGATCCTCACCACCTACGACACCCAGGCGGACATCCTGGCCGCGGTGGAGGCCGGCGCCAGCGGCTACATGCTCAAGGACGCGCCGCCGGAGCAGATCCGCCAGGCCGTGCTGTCCGCCGCGGCCGGCCGGACAGCACTGGCGCCCAAGGTCGCGGCGCTGCTGATGTCGCGGATCAGCAGCCCGGAAACGGCGCTGACTCCGCGCGAGGTGCAGCTGCTGGAGCTCCTGGCCACCGGCCTGACCAACCGCGCCATCGCACGGCAGCTCTTCATTTCCGAGGCCACCGTCAAAACCCACCTGGTGCACATCTACGGCAAGCTGGGCGTGGACAACCGCACGTCCGCCATCGCCCTGGCCGCGCAGCGCCGGATCATCCGCACGCCGGGTACCTGAGCCTCCGGGACCTCGAGCGGCCGGTTGTCAGTGCGGCCGGGATCGCTTCGAACCCCGGTGGAGCCGGGCGCTGCGCCCTAGACTTGGTCCCATGAGCAACCTGGAGACCGCCCCGGAAGAAGTTGTGTGCGAGTCGGAGGAAAGCGTCGCGGGCCTGGAGGTCCTCGTGCCGCGGGAAGTCCCGCTCGGCGGTGTGCGCGCCATGACTGTCCGCCGGACGCTGCCCCAGAAGCGGCGGAGCCTGATCGGGGCATGGTGTTTCCTGGACCATTACGGGCCGGACCTCGTTCCCGAATCGGGCGGAATGAACGTCGCCAGGCATCCGCACACGGGGCTCGCCACCGTCAGTTGGCTGTTCACCGGAACCATCGCCCACCGCGATTCCGCCGGGTTTGCCGCGACCGTCCGTCCCGGTGAGGTGAACCTGATGGTTGCCGGCAGGGGCATCTCGCACCAGGAGTTCTCCACCCCGAAGACCACCATCCTGCACGGTGCCCAGCTGTGGTTTGCCCTGCCCGAGGCGACCCGCCACATGGCACCCACCTTTGAGCACTATGCCCCGGAACCGGTGCGGGGCGAGGGAAGCGAGCTCAAAGTCTTCCTTGGGGCATTGGCCGGTTCGGCGTCGCCCGTTAAGACCTACACCCCGCCGCTGGTGGGCGCGGAAGCCGTCCTTCATGCCGGGGCCCGGCTGGAACTGGACCTCGATCCCTCGTTCGAGCACGGCATCCTGGTGGACACCGGCGATGTCCGCCTCGACGGCGGAGTGCTGCCGGTGGACCACCTCGGCTACCTCCCCACCGGGCGCACACGCGTGGTCCTGGAAGCCGGAAATACTCCAGCCAGGATCCTCCTCATTGGCGGGGAGCCGCTGGGCGAGCAGATCGTGATGTGGTGGAACTTCGTGGGCAGGACCCACCAGGAGGTCGCCTCCTACCGGGCGGCGTGGCAGGCGGAAATCGGGGCCGAACCCGCGCAGGAGCAGGATGCCGGAACCTATCCGGACGGCGCGCCGTTCCCGCGGTTCGGTCCGTTCCCCGACGGCATGCCGGCCCCTTTGCCGGCGCCGGTACTGCCCAACGTCCAGCTGAGGCCGCGTGGCTGACATCCGCTGGCAGCCAGCCGTGCTGCCGTGCGATGCGATACTGGGGGTTGCATCACATCGACGTTGGGGGAACAACGGAAATGGTTCTGGATACGGCAACCCTGAGGATCGCTTTCGGGGTGATGGCCCTGGTGCTCGGGCTGCTGTTCTATTTCTCGTCCTACCGCACCACGCGCTCGCCGTACAGCGGCTGGTGGTGTGTGGCGCTGGGGTTTTTCCTGGGCGGGGCAACTGCCTTCCTCCTTAACGGGACCGCCCACCAGTGGTGGGCCAATACGCTGGGCAACGTCCTGCTGGTCAACGGCGGCGTGGCTGTCTGGGCGGGCGCCCGGTCGCTCCGCGACGTGCCGCCCAAGCGATGGGTCTTTACCGGACTGCCGGCGATCACCCTGGTGGCCACCGCCATCGACCATCCCGGCACCAACGTCTGGGCCGGCGGGCCGGTCTTCCTCGCCGCGATGTGCCTGACGATGGGGCTGGCGTCACAGGAACTCTGGCGGCTGGAGCCCGGCTATTCACGCGCCCGGGTGCCTATGGCGGCGGCGGCCGGATTCATGTCTGTCTTCTATCTCGCCCGGCTGGTGGTCTTCCTCATTGACGGCCAAAGCGGCCCCATATTTGTCACCTTCTTCGGGTCGGCGGTGACCACCATGGTGACCATGGTGCTGCTGGTGGTGGTGTCCTTCAGCATGGCCGGGCTCAGCACCGAACAGCAGACCCGCGCCCTGCGCATGGTGGCTACCCGCGATGACCTCACCGGCCTGCTCAACCGCAAAGGGTTCCTGGACCTCGCCGCGCCGCTGCTGAGGGACCGCACCGTCACGCAGGGCAAAGGCGCCCTCATCCTCGCGGACCTGGACCATTTCAAGGAAGTCAACGACACCTACGGGCATGCCGCCGGCGACATGGCGCTGCAGGCCTTTGCGGGTGCCTGCCAGGACACCGTCCGGTCCACGGACCTCGTGGGCAGGTACGGCGGCGAAGAGTTCGTCGTCCTGATCCCTGGGGCGTCGTCTACGCGGGCCGGGCTTGTTGCGGAGGAAATCAGCCGGCGCCTGGCCCAGGTCAACGCGGCCGACGGGCTGAAGATGCCCACAGTCAGCTACGGCGTGGCACTGTACCACGCCGGCACAAGGGATGTTGAGGACCTCATCGCCGCCGCCGACGAAGCCCTCTACACAGCCAAGTCCCAGGGCCGGAACCGCACCGTCCACAGCGACCGCAGCGCTGGACCGCTCTAGTTCAGCTTTCCCGCCAGCCGCTCCCGCATCCGGATGCTCGCCTCGTTCAGCCCGATCAGCTCCACGTCCCGCCCGTGCCGCCGGTACTTTTCCGTGACGGCGTCCAGCACCGCGATGGTTGAGGCGTCCCACAGGTGCGAGGCATGCAGGTCCACGATCACCCGGTCAATGTCCGGCCCGGCGTCGAGCGCGTACTCAAACTGGGTGTAGAGGTCGTTGGAGGAGGCAAAAAACAGTTCGCCGTCCACCGTATACGTGGCCACGTTGTCGCCGTTAAGTTCGACGACGGTCCGCTCCACTGTGGCAAAGTGCGCCACCCGCCGGGCGAACAGGGCCATGGCGGCCAGCACCCCGGCACCCACCCCGATGGCCAGGTTGTGCGTCACGGACACCACAGCCACGGTGATCACCATAACGGCGGTCTCGGACTTGGGCATCCGCCGCAGCGTCTTAGGCGCGATCGAGTGCCAGTCGAAGGTGATGGCCGAAACGAAGATCATCACGGCCACCAGGGCAGCCATCGGGATCATGCCCACAACGTCGCCGAGCGCCATCACCAGGACCAGCAGGAACACGCCGGCCAGGAACGTGGACACCCGGCTGCGCGCGCCGGAGCCCTTGACGTTGATCATGGTCTGCCCGATCACCGCGCAGCCACCCATCCCGCCGAAGAAGCCGGTGACGATGTTCGCCACGCCCTGGCCCCAGGACTCCCGGGTCTTGTTGGAGCGCGTGTCCGTGATGTCGTCCACCAGCTTGGCGGTCATCAGCGATTCCAGCAGCCCCACCAGCGCCATGGAGAGCGAGAACGGCGCAATGACCTGGAACGTCTCGAAGGTCAGCGGAATGTTCGGGATGAACAGCGACGGCAGGCTTTCCGGCAACTGGCCCTTGTCCTGGACGGTGGGGATATCCACCCCGGCAAGGACCGTGAACAGGGTGAGCACCACGATCGCCACCAACGGCGAGGGCACCGCCGTCGTAATCCTCGGCAATCCCACCACGATCACCAGGCCAACCGCCACGAGCGGGTACACCAGCCACGGGACCCCGATCAGTTCGGGGAGCTGGGCCATGAACACCAGCAGGGCCAGCGCGTTCACGAAGCCCACCATCACCGAACGCGGAATGAACCGCATGAGCCGGGTGACGCCAAGCACCGCCAGCAGGATCTGGAAGACGCCCGCCAGGATCACGGCCGCGATGAGGTGGTCCAGCCCGTGGCTGCGCATCAGCGGGGCGATCACCAGTGCCACGGCACCGGTGGCGGCGGAAATCATGGCCGGCCGGCCGCCCACAAACGAGATGGTGACAGCCATGGTGAAGGACGCGAAGAGGCCAATCCGCGGATCCACGCCGGCGATCACCGAAAACGCGATTGCCTCCGGAATCAGCGCCAGCGCCACCACCAGGCCGGCGAGTGCCTCGGTCTTCAGCCGCCGCGGCGAACGTAATGTGGCGCGGACCGACTGGAGCTGGTGGGGCGTGCTGGTCCGGGCATCGGTTGCGCGTGGTGCGGCCATGGCATGGGTCCGTTCGTGCTGGTGAAGCGCGGTTTGGCGGCTTCTGCCTTTGTGGGATGACGGGTGGCGCGCCGCTTCGACGGGAAAGGAGGGGGCGCGTCCACCCCTACCAGTCTGGGGTACGCCGCAGCGCAACTGCTAAAATGGCGTGGTTGTAGACCGGCCTATAGCTGGCTTCAGCCAGCGCCGTAACGTAAGTAGGGGACCACACAAGAGATGACGGCAGGCGGTTCGCACCTCAGCACTTCGGAGATCTTTCCCGGCCCGTCGAAAAAGGCGCCGGCCGGGACGGAGATCCGGAAGCCTGCGCCTGCAACCGCACTGGTACCCGGCCACCCCGCCAAGCGCCGCGCCTACATCGCCACCTGGCAGGGGTTCCTCGGCGCCCTGATGATGTTCGTGGGCTCTATCGGCACGGGCTGGATCGCGAACGGTTCCCCCATGATCCGCCAGCCGGTGGTCATCGCACTGCGGACCGAAGGCTGGGGCGTTACCCTGTCCACGGTCCTGCTCACGGTGGGGGCCATGCTGCTGATGCGCTCCTGGCTGCGGCTCGGCCAGCGGCTGGGGGACTGGGGTGAGCATTCCCTGCGGTCGGTGGTGATCGCCATCTCCGCGTGGTCCTTCCCCCTCCTGCTCGCCGTCCCCATCTTCTCCCGTGACGTTTACGCCTACACGGGGCAGGGGCGGCTGGTCATGGAGGGCCAGAACCCTTACCAAGTGGGCATCTCCACGCTCAGTAACTGGTTCTCCCTGGGTGCGGACCCCGCCTGGGCCGAGAACAGGACACCTTACGGGCCGTACTTCCTGTGGCTGGCCCGCGGCGTGGTGGGCCTGACCGGGGCGCAGCCAGACGCGTCCGTCTTTCTGTTCCGGCTGCTCGCCGGCGTCGGCGTTGTCCTGTGCGTCATCTACGTGCCTAAACTCGCGGAACTGCACGGCATCAACGGGGCCCGTGCCCTGTGGATCGCGGTGGCAAACCCGCTGTTCCTCATCAGCTTCGTGGCCAGCGCCCACAATGACGCACTGATGGTGGGCCTCGCCGTCGCCGGTGTCTACTTTGCCGCGACGAAACATTACCTCACAGGCATATTACTGGTGACCGCGTCCATCGGGATCAAACCGATCACCGTCCTGCTGCTCCCGTTCATCGGCGTGATGTGGGCGGGGCCGGCCGCGTCGTGGCTGCGGAAGTTCCTGATCTGGGGTGCGACGGCGGGAATCAGTTTCGCGGTGCTGGCTGTCAGTGGGATCCCGTACAACCTCGGCCTGGGCTGGGTCTGGGCGATCATGGACCCGACGCCTGGGTACACCGGCTACTCGCCGTCCGGGTTCCTTGGCCAGCAGGTGGAGTTCCTCGGCAACGTGCTGGGGCTGCCAGGCGGCACCTTCGCCGACCTGCTGCGGACCGGCATGAAGTGGTCGGCCATCGGCCTGGTCCTGCTGCTGATGTTCCGCGGCGACTACTCGAGAGCCGTGCGCCGGCTGGCCCTGGCGTTCACCGCCGTCGTGATGCTTTCACCCATCATCCAGCCCTGGTACATCCTCTGGTTCCTGCCGTTCCTGGCCGTCACCGGCATCCGGAACGACTGGCAGATCCGCTGCCTGTACGTGGGCGTGACGTTCTTTGTGGTGTTCGGCGCGCAGGACCAGCTCTCGGTCTGGTCCTTCGTGGAGCTGCCGATTAATGCGTCTTCGCTGGCGTTCGTCACCGCCCTGCTGTTCACGTTCTACCTGTTGGTCCTGGATATCCACACACGGAAGCTGCTGATCGAAGGCAAGCCCCTGGACTGGGCCCGGCGGGCCTGGGGCTGGGCGAAGGAACAGCGGGCCGCGAGGACCCGGTGACCGAGCCTGCCGCGGTCCAGGGGCGGAGTCAGTAGCTGGCCGTGGTTTCGCCCTCGGCGGGCTTGATGTACTTCGCGGCGAGGGCTTCGGAGCCTCGGGCCAGGAGGGCGACGTCGGCGCCGACCAGAACAAAGGACGCGCCGGCGGCCAGGTAGGCGCGGGCGGTGTCTTCGGTGAAGGCGTTGACGCCGGCGGGTTTCCCGGCCGCCTTCGCCGCTTCGAGGCAGTGTTCGACGGCGGCACGCACCTGGGGGTGTTCCTGCTGTCCCAGCAGGCCCATGGAAGCGGCGAGGTCGGAGGGTCCCAGGAAAATGGCGTCCACCCCGTCGACGGCGAGGATCTCTTCCACGGCCTCAACGGCCGCCGTCGATTCGATCTGCACGGTGACGCTGATGGTCTCGGAGGCCCGGGCGAGGTAGTCCGGGACCCGGTTCCAGCGGGCGGCCCGGGCCAGGGCCGAGCCAACCCCGCGGACGCCTTGGGGCGGGTAGCGGGTGGCCGCCACGGCAGCTTCCGCCTCGTCCGCCGAGTTGAGCATGGGGAGCAGCAGGTTCTGCACGCCGAGGTCCAGGTACTGCTTGATGATGACGGTGTCGTTCACTGGCGGCCGGACCAGGACCTGGACGGGGTAGCCGTGGACGGCCTGGAGCTGGGCGAGGATGGATTCCAGGCCGTTGGGGCTGTGTTCGGCGTCGATCAGGAGCCAGTCGAGGCCGGAGCCGGCGCACAGTTCGGCGATCAGCGGGCTGCCGGAGCACACCCACATTCCGGCCAGGGGGCGCCCTGCTTTACCCTTTTGATCGCTCAGGGCGTCGCGGAAGGTGTCTGTTATTCGAAGCGGCATGTGATGCTCCCCAGGGGTCCGTAGTCGGCGTGGACGGTGTCGCCCTTGTAGACCCAGAGCGGGCGGGTGAAGGAGCCGGCGAGGATGATGTCGCCGGCTTTCAGCCCGTCGCCGTGGGCGGCGATCTTGTTGGCCAGCCAGTGGACGCCGTTCGCGGGGTGGTCCAGGACCCCTGCGGCCACGCCGGTTTCCTCCACGGTCTGGTTCTTGTAGAGGATCGCGGAGACCCAGCGGAGGTCCACGGAGCCGGGTTTGACCGGGTTGCCGCCGATCACCATGGCACCCATCGCGGCGTTGTCCGCGATGGTGTCCACGATGGTCCGGCCCTCCATTTCGATCCGGGAGTCCAGGATCTCGAGGGCTGGGACCACGTAGTCGGTGGCGTTCAGGACATCGAAGATGGTGCAGCCGGGGCCTTTGAGCGCGTCCTTCAGGACGAACGCCAGCTCCACCTCCACCCGCGGATGCGTGTACCGGTCCCATTCCACGGAGCAGCCGGTCTCCAGCACCATGTCGTCGAAAATGGCGCCGTAGTCCGGCTCGGTGATGCCGGTGGCGGCCTGCATGGCCCGGGACGTGAGGCCGATCTTGCGGCCCACCAGGGTCCGGCCGGCTTCCTCGTTGCGGCGCCGCCAGAGCTGCTGGACGGCGTAGGAGTCCTCCACGGTCATCTCCGGGTAGCGTGCAGTCAGCCGGGGGACGGGCTTGCGGTTGCGGCCGGCTTCCAGCAGTTCGTCTGCGATCGTCTCGATCATCGTCGGGTCCAGCATGCTAGAGCTGCGCTCCCAGTTTGAAGCCTGTCCGGTCTCCCTCGGGAGAGCCGTCCTTGTGGGTGTAGGAGAAGCCGTCGGCGCCCACGGTGACGGCCATTTCGGACTTTTCCTCGCGGATGATGACGGGCTGGGGGTTGCCGTCGAGGTCCAGGACCAGGGAGGCTTCGGTGTACCAGGAGGGGACCACGGGGTTGCCCCACCAGTCGCGGCGCTGGTTGTCGTGGACGTCCCAGGTGATGGTGGGGTTGTCCGGGTCGCCGGTGTAGTAGTCCTGGGTGTAGATCTCGATGCGGTGGCCGTCCGGGTCCAGGATGTACAGGTAGAAGGCGTTGGAGACGCCGTGCCGCCCGGGGCCGCGTTCAATCCGGTCGCTGATGCGCAGGGCACCCATCTTGTCGCAGATCTGGATGATGTTGTGCTTCTCATGCGTGGCGAACGCGACGTGGTGCATGCGTGGGCCGTTGCCGCCGGTCAGGGCGGTGTCGTGCACGGTTTGCTTGCGGTGCATCCACGCGGCGTACGTGACGCCGTCGGAATCCTGGATGTCTTCGGAGACGCGGAAGCCGAGGTCCTCGAGGTATTTGCGGCCGCGTGGGACGTCCGGGGTGACCTGGTTGAAGTGGTCCAGGCGGACCAGTTCGCCGGCGGAGTAGAGGTCATAGCGCTGGGTGAGGCGTTCAACGTGCTCCACGTCGTAGAAGAACTCGTAGGGGAAGCCCAGCGGATCTTCCACCCGGACGGAATCGCCGATGCCCTTGGTGAAGCCTTCCTTACGGCGCTCTACCCGGCAGCCCAGCTCGCGGTAGTAGGCCTCGGCGGCGTCCACCTCGGCGGGGGACTTCACCCGGTACGCGAAGGCGGCGACGGCAGCGATGGGTCCCTTGCGCAGCACCAGGTTGTGGTGGATGAACTCCTCCAGGGAGCGCAGGTAGATGTTGTTTTCGTCTTCTTCGGTGACGTGCAGGCCCAGGAGGTCAACGTAGAACTCGCGGGACTTGGCGAGGTCCGTGACCACGATTTCCATGTAGGCGCAGCGGACGATGTCCGGTGCGGGGACGGTGGGGGTGGGAACGAAGTTGGTCATGGGAGTCTCTCTTCTTTGAAAGGGGGCGTGGAGGGTACGACGGCGGCCGGCTGGCTTAGGCGCCGAATTTGGGGGTGTGGACGGTGCCGAGCGTGATGTGCACGGCCTGCTGGTCGGTGTAGAAATCGATGGAGCGGTAGCCGCCCTCGTGTCCCAGTCCCGAGGCCTTGACGCCGCCGAACGGCGTGCGGAGGTCGCGGACGTTGTGGCTGTTCAGCCACACCATGCCGGCCTCCACGTTCTGGGAGAAGTTATGCGCCCGGGTCAGGTTCTGGGTCCAGATGTAGGCGGCCAAGCCGTACCGGGTGTTGTTCGCCAAAGCCAGCGCCTCGTCGTCGTTCTCGAACGGGGTGATGGCCACGACCGGTCCGAAGATCTCCTCCTGGAAGATCCGCGCGTCAGGCGCGACGTCGGCAAACACCGTGGGTGCGATGTAGTTGCCTTCGGGCAGGTGGTCGGGCCGTCCCCCGCCGGCGAGGAGCTTTCCTTCCGACTTGCCGATTTCCACGTAGGAAGCCACTTTGGCGAAGTGCTCCGGGTGGACCAGGGCGCCCACCTGGGTCTTGGGATCGTGGGGATCGCCCACCACGATGTTCCTGGCCCGGGCGGCGTACTTTTCGCAGAACTCGTCGTAGATGGCCCGCTCCACCAGGATCCGGGACCCGGCGGTGCAGCGCTCACCGTTGAGGGAGAAGACCCCGAACAGGGCGGAATCGATGGCGGCGTCCAGGTCGGCGTCGGCGAACACCACGCAGGGGGACTTGCCGCCGAGCTCCATGGAGAGTCCCTTGAGGTTGGCGGCGGCGTTCCGGAAGATCGTCTGGCCGGTGGTGGTCTCGCCGGTGAACGAGATCAGCGGGACGTCCGGGTGCTTGACCAGGGCGTCGCCCGCTTCCTCGCCGAGGCCGTTGACCAGGTTGAACACCCCGTCCGGCAGGCCGGCGTCCTTGAAGATCTGCGCCCACAGCGAGGCGGACAGCGGGGTGAATTCCGCGGGCTTGAGGACCACGGTGTTGCCGGTGGCCAGCGCCGGGGCCAGTTTCCACGACTCGAGCATAAACGGGGTGTTCCACGGCGTGATGAGGCCGGCGACGCCGATCGGCTTGCGGTTCACGTAGTTGATCTGCGAGCCGGGGACCTTCATGGCGTCGTCGAACTGGGCCACGATCAGGTCCGCGAAGAACCGGAAGTTCTCCGCCGCACGCAGTGCCTGGCCCTTGGCCTGGGTGATGGGCAGGCCGGTGTCGAAGGTTTCGAGTTCGGCGAGGCGGGCTTCCTGGGCTTCGACGGCGTCAGCGATTTTGTTCATTACGCGGGCGCGTTCGCGGGGCTTCATCTTCGGCCAGGGACCGTTCTTGAACGCTTCGCGGGCGGCGGCGACGGCGAGGTCGATGTCCTCCTTCTGGCCGGCCGCCGCGGTGGCGTAGTTCGTGTTGGAGACCGGGTCCAGGACGTCGAAGGTCGCACCGTTCACGGAGTCAACGAACTGGCCGTTGATGTAGTGCTGGAGGTGGGTGGGCAGGTCCTGCGGCACGTAATGCGTGCTGGTTTCTGCGGCAGTGAACGTCATTGTTTTCTTCCTTACTGCTTGGCGTAATTCTTTGGTAGTCAGATTGCTTGGGCCTGTGCGAGGTACGCGTCGAGGGTGGCGGAGCGGTGCAGGCGGGCTGCTTTCTCGATGGAATCGGCATCTGCCCCGGTTTCGATGAGCCGGAGGAGTTCCTCGTGTTCGGTGACGGATTCGTGGGCACGGCCGGGGACAAACCGGAACGTGGAGGACCGGAGCGCGGCGAGCCGGTTCCAGCCGCGGTGCACCAAATCCAGGATGTGCGGGTTGGGGCAGTGTTCAAAGAGGACGCTGTGGAAATCCTGGTTGAGCTGCGTGAAGCGGACCGGGTCGAAGTGTTGCAGGCACTCGCGCATGTCCTCGTTCACCGCGCGGGCCCGGGCAATATCCGCCGCGCCGATCAGCGGTGCCGACAGCGCGGTGGCCGCGCCCTCCACGATGCTCAGGGTCTGCATGGTGTAGAGGTATTCGGTGGGGTCGATGCCGGCCACGGTGGCGCCGATGTTCCGCTCGAACTTCACCAGGCCCTCGGCCTCCAGCCGGCGGATCGCTTCCCGGACAGGCACCACGCTGAAGCCCAGGTCCTTGGCGATGACCGCCAGGACCAGCCGGTAGCCGGGGGTGTAGGTCCCCTCGACGATCCGCGCTTTCACGGCGCCGTAGGCCTGCTCCGATTTGCTGCCGGCGGCAGTTGCCGTTTCATTCACTGCAGTCTCAGCCATTCGGTTTCCCCGCTTCCCACTCCGCGTAACGGTTCTGCCATTCGGCGTTCATGGGGTAGAGCCCGTCAACGCTGTTGCCCTGCTGGACCATCTCGGCGATGAAGACTTCCTCGCGTTCCTGCGCGATGGAATCGTCCGCGAGTTCTTCGGCGAGGGCCGGCGGGATGACCAGGATGCCGTCGGAGTCGGCCACGATGATGTCGCCGGGCTGCACGGTGGTGCCGCCGCAGGCGATGGTGATGTCGGTGTCCCACGGGATGTGGCGGCGGCCCAGCACAGCGGGGTGCGGGTTGGCATAGTACGTGGGCATGTCCATCGCTGCCACCGCCGAGAAATCGCGAACGCCGCCGTCGGTAATGATCGCAGCCGCTCCCCGGACCTGCGCGCGGAGGGCCAGGATGTCGCCGATGGTGCCGGTGCCCTTCTCGCCCCGGGCCTCCATCACCAGGACCTCGCCCTCGTTGACCGAGTCGATGGCCTTCTTCTGGGCGTTAAACCCCCCGCCGTGGGTCTTAAAAAGGTCCTCACGGTTGGGCACGTAGCGCAGCGTCCGGGCCAGGCCCACAATCCGCTTCTCCGGCCGGGTGGAGGTGAGGCCGTCGATGCTGACGTTGTTCAGGCCGCGCTTGCGCAGCTGCGAGGACAGGGTGGCGGTGCAGACGCTTTCCAGCTTTGCCTTCAGCTCCGGAGCCAGGACATGCCCGACGGCGGGTCCCGCCACGGGTGCCAGGCCGGCGGCTTCCCGCGAACCGTACGCTTCCTCGCGCTGCATGTCATCAGCCTGGGGCAGCGCACCAAAGTCGGCGAACGCCGTCGTGCCTTCCTCCACCCGGGTGGCCAGGCGGCCGGTGCTCAGGGCGCCGGTGCCGTTTTCGGCGGTGCTGACCTCAACTTCGACGACGTCGCCGGGCTTGGCCACGGAGGCGCCGGCCGGGGTGCCGGTGAGGATGATGTCGCCCTCTTCGAGGGTGAGCAGCTGGGACAGGTCCGCCACGAGCCGGGCGAACGGGAAGAGCAGGTCTTCGGTGGTGTCGTCCTGGACCAGGTTGCCGTTGTGCCAGGTGCGGAGGCGCAGGGCCGCGGGGTCTACGGCGTCTGCGGCGATCAGTCCCGGCCCGATCGGGGTGAAGCCGTCGCCGCCCTTGGACCGGAGGTTGGAGCCCTTGTCCGCGTAGCGGAGGTCGTAGACGCCGAGGTCGTTGCTGGCGGTGACCCACGCGACGTGGCTCCACGCGTCCTCGATGCCCACACGCCGGGCAGGCTTGCCGATGACCAGGGCTATCTCGCCCTCGTAGCCGAGGAGTTCACAGCCGGCGGGTCGCTCCACCACGGAAGGCGCCTGGGCGGAGCCGGTAGCCAGCGAGGAAGACGGCTTCAGGAAGTAGGACGGCTGGGCGGGAGTGCGCCCGCGCTGCGCAGCGCGGCTGGGGTAGTTGATGTGCACCGCAATGACCTTGCGCGCCGCCAGCGTGTCCTCGTTGACCTGGTCCAAAGCTGTCTCCTCATCAAGTACGAAATCGTATACGATCACTATTGCCTACCCAGGTGGCTTCGTCAAGCCCCTTTCCTGGCGCCGCCCCGGCCCGTCGTTTCGGGACGGCCGGGGTCCCTTGTTGTCCGGATCACTGTGCCGTACAGTGTTGGACCAGTTGCCCGTGTTTCTCATATAGAACCGCGTATTCGCATATAGAACACCTTTGGGTGTTCAATACCCACAGTGAAGTGAGGAAAGCCCGTGCAGTTTCACCACCACGGATACGTATCCGGAGACCCGCGGGTGCAGCCCGCCGCCGGCGTCGGCATTAATCGGCCCGCAGAGCTTCCCGACGAGGTGGACGTACTCATCGTGGGAACCGGACCTGCCGGCATGCTGGCCGCCGCACAGCTGTCCCAGTTCCCGAACGTCACCACGCGGATCGTCGAACGCCGCGCGGGACGGCTGGCCATCGGCCAGGCCGACGGCATCCAGGCGCGGAGCGTAGAGACCTTCCAAGCCTTTGGCTTCGCCGAGCGGATCATTGCCGAGGCCTACGCGATCACCGAAATGGCATTCTGGAAGCCGGACGCCACGGACCCGTCGAGGATTGTCCGCACCGCCCGCACACAGGATGACCCGGCAGGCATCAGCGAGTTCCCGCACCTGATCGTCAATCAGGCCCGTGTACTGGACTACTTCGCCGAATACATGGCCAACTCACCCACCCGGATGGCACCGGACTACGGCTACGAATTCCGCTCCCTCACCGTCGCGGACCAGGGTGAGTACCCCGTCACCGTGACCCTTCTCCACACCTCCGGCCCCCGTGAGGGGCAGGAGCGCCTGGTCCGCGCCAAGTACGTTGTGGGCGCCGACGGTGCACGCAGCAAGGTGCGGGAATCCATCGGCTGCACCCTCGCCGGGGACCAGGCCAACCACGCCTGGGGCGTGATGGATGCCCTCGCGGTGACCGACTTCCCGGACATCCGCACCAAATGCGCCATCCAGTCCGGTACAGGCGGCAGCATCCTGCTGATCCCCCGCGAAGGCGGGCACCTCTTCCGGATGTACGTGGACCTCGGCGAGGTGGACCCGAACGACAACGGCGCGGTCCGCAACACCTCCATCGAGGAGATCATCCGTAAGGCCAACGAGATCCTCCACCCGTACACCCTCGAGGTCCGCAACATCGCCTGGCACAGCGTCTACGAGGTGGGCCACCGGCTGACCGACCGGTTCGACGACGTCCTGCCGCAGGACCGCGGCACCCGCACCCCGCGGGTCTTCATCACTGGCGACGCCTGCCACACGCACAGCGCCAAGGCGGGCCAGGGCATGAACGTCTCCATGCAGGACGGCTTCAACATCGCCTGGAAACTGGGGCACGTGCTCGAGGGCCGCAGTCCGGAAAGCCTGCTCTCCACCTACTCGGCAGAACGCCAGGTGGTGGCCAAAAACCTGATCGACTTCGACAAGGAATGGTCCACGCTGATGGCGAAGCGGCCCGAGGAGTTCGAGGACCCCTCGGAACTGGAGGACTTCTACGTGCGCACCGCCGAATTCCCCGCCGGATTCATGACGCAGTACGCGCCGTCCGAACTCGTCGCCGACGCAAGACACCAGGACCTGGCTACCGGCTTCCCGGTGGGGAAGCGCTTCAAGTCCGCGCCCGTGGTCCGGGTCGCCGACACCAACCCCGTGCAGCTCGGCCACCACGCCACAGCGGACGGCCGCTGGCGGATCTACGTGTTCGCGGATCCTGCGCTCCCTGGCACGGACTCCGCGACGGAGCACTTTGCCGGGTGGCTCGCGAACTCGCCGGAATCGCCGCTGGCCGCAACGCCGTCGGGCGCTGATCCTGACGCGTGGTTCGACGTGAAGGTGATCTACCAGCAGGATCACCCCCGCATCGATTTCGGTGCCATTCCCGGCGTGTTCAAGCCTCAGGTTGGCCCCTTCAAGCTCATCGATTACGAGAAGGTGTACGCCACCAACCCTGCCGCGGACATCTTCGACCTGCGCGGCCTGGACCGCGGCGGTGTTGTGGTGGTGGTCCGCCCGGACCAGTACGTGGCCAACGTCCTCCCGCTCACCGCCACCGCCGAACTGGCGGAGTTCTTCGCACCCTTGCTGCGCCAGGGTGCGGCTAGCGGAGCTGCTCGCTGATCCGCCCTGCGGCTTCCTTGACTGAGCTGCCAACTTCGTCGGAGGGAAGCTGCGCGCTGGGGTAGACCACGGCGATGGCTGCGGGCTGGAGATCGGCCCGCAGCATCAACGGGGCTGACACGCCCGTCACACCCGGCAGCACTTCGTGGTGGCTCACGGCAAAACCCAACTCACGGACCGAGGCCACTTCCGCGCGGCGGGGCTGGTCCGGCGAGATTGCCGCCCACTGGGAATCGTCCAGGATTGACTGGATGGCCAGGCCCGGAGCCCCGACGTTCAGGGCGTGCCGGGTACCGGGACGCTGGACGACGGCGGCACGGCTGTGCCGCGGCTCCACGCTGGTGAGCGTGGTGCAGTCCCCGCGGTCCAGGACCACCAGGAAGGCTGTAGCGCCGAGTTTGTTGGCCAGGGCTGTCAGCTCGGGCAATGCCGCCGTCTGCAGGTCGCGGGCAACCCCGCGGGCCAGCGCGGCAAGGCCGGCGCCCAGGAGGATGCCGCCGG
Source organism: Arthrobacter sp. (assembly GCA_023264815.1). Classification (GTDB taxonomy): domain Bacteria; phylum Actinomycetota; class Actinomycetes; order Actinomycetales; family Micrococcaceae; genus Arthrobacter. The sequence goes on from JAHFUZ010000008.1 coordinate 81,862, forward strand.
CGCTGTCCCGGGCCACCAGGCCATGGTCTTCGAGGGTCCGCAGGATCCTGTAGGCGACGGAACGGTGCACGCCCATCCGCTCCGAAACCTCGCCGATGCTGAGCGCTGTGGGCACCTCGCTCAGGATTTCGAGCATCCTGATCCCGCGCGAAAGCGTCTGCGAATGGGCCGGCGCCGCCTTCGCAGCGGACTTCTCTGCGCTTTCCATGGTCTTCCGATCCGTTGTGGGTGACGCGGTGGGTGACGCGGCGGGTGGGCCAAAGAGTTCCATATTAGAACACGCACTGCGCTTATCGAACACTTATGCGTGCGCTCAGCCGGTCTGAGGCGGCCCGTCACGTTCTGCGCCGAAGGGCCAGTTTTGCATGCCGAAGGTAGAATGCGCGGCATGAGGACCCTCGCCGACAACCTTGAAGCCCCTGATGATGTCCATACCCGCATTGTGGTGGCAGCCTATGGTTTGTTCTCTCGCCGAGGCATCCGTGACGTCGGTGTCGAGGAGCTGATCCGCTCCTCAGGCGTTGCCAAAGCGACGTTCTACCGGCATTTCCCGTCGAAGGATGATCTGGTGCTGGCCTTCCTGAAGCGGCGCGACGAGTTGTGGATGATGGGATCTGTTGTCCCGGAGGCGCGCAGCAGGGCGGAGAATCCCGAGGACCAGCTCCTTGCCATCTTCGATGTTTACGATCAATGGTTCCAGGACGACGATTTCGAAGCGTGTTCCTTCGTGAAAGTCCTGTTGGAAATGGGGGCTTCCCATCCGCTGGGCAAGGCCAGCATCGAATACCTGGGCAGGATCCGCCAGCAGGTCCGGATCCTGGCCGACGAAGCCGGCCTCGAGAATTCGGATGAGTTCGCCCTTTCCTGGCACATCCTCATGAAGGGCTCAATCATCGCCGCCGCGGAGGGCGACAAACGGGCTGCCCGCCGGGCCCGGCGGATGGCCGCCGGGCTCATTGCGGAACACCGGCCCTCTTCGCAGGGCTAGGGCGGCGGTTCAGGCGGCCCGCGCCTCCGGCACCGCCGTCGGCTTCCGGCCCAGCTCGGCCGTCCGCTTGACCGACCACCACAGCAGCACCACCAGGAGCACGTTGCGGGTGGTGAGGATCGCGGCCATGACCGGGTGGGCGTGGATGAGCGGGGTGTAGAACAGCGGGTAGATCACGAAGGTGGTCATGGCGATGCCCATCAGCAGGGCGGCCGGGACCTTCCAGCGCTCCCAGTCGTGCGTCAGCCCGGCAACGATCACCGGCGCCAGCCAGATGATGAATTGCGGCGAACCCACCTTGTTGAACACGATGAACGCCGTGGTCATCATCAGCGCGCCCTCGAGGAAGAGTTCCTCCCGTTCGGCGCCGCGCTTGAGTGCCCGCACCAGCAGGACTGCGGCAACTACGGCAGCAACAATCAGCAGCGGCTGCATCAGGAATGCGGCCACGGCAGCGCCGGGGCCGTAGACCTCGGTGGAGTTGATGGCCGTGTTGTCCGCCATCCTCGAGCCGCCGATGTTGAACACGCTCATCCACACCCACGGCGTGGAGAACGTGGCTTCCAGCTGCATGCCGCGTTCGCCCTGGTTCAGCAGGAAGTCCATGATGTGCGGCAGTCCGCCGGACAGGTACGTGCCCAGGCCAACGACGGCGGTGACCGCAACTCCGGAGGCCAGTACCTGGATCCGCTTCCGGCTGGCAATGATGATCGGCACGAGGACGGCCGCCGGCCACACCTTGATCCAGGTGGCGACGCTCAGCAGGACACCCGCCACCACGGGCCGTTCCGCAGCGTAAAGCAGGGCGATCAGCACGATCGGGGCGGTGATGCCCTCCACCCGGGCGAAGCTCAGGTACCCCATAAACACGGTGAAAAACAGCCACCACCAGGCCGGGGCAATGCCGCGCACCTTCCGCGGTCCGCGGGTCAGATACACGAGCCCGACGGCGTTGAGGGCTGTGATGATCAGGAACCAGCAGAGCAGGTAGAGGCTGGGTCCGGCAATGTTCGCGAGGAAGATCGGGATCTGCGCCAGCACCGGGTACACCCAGGGGCTGATCTTCCCGTCCAGGCTCTCCGGGTTGTAGCCGTCCATGGCCCACTGGCGGTACTGCTCAGTGTCGCTGAACGTGTTGCCGCTGAGGAAAAAGGATGCCATCCAGCCCAGGAAGTACAGGTGGATGACCGCGAAGCCCCACCAGACGCTGGACGGACGGGCGAACCAGTCCACCGCACGCGCGGGCAGGAGCTTGCCGCGGACACTGACCAGCCGGTCGAAGAACTTCGTGGAAATCTTAGGACTCCTTGAGCGCGGGAACGGACGCGGGAGTCTTTTTGCCCAGGGAGTACAGGCGCCGGACGGACCACAGGAACAGCACCACCAGCAGGACGTTGCGGATGGTCAGCACGCCGGCCATGAGCGGGTTGTTGTGGCTCAGGGCGTCGTAGAACAGCGGGTAGATGAAGAACGTGGCCACGGCGATGGCGATGAGCATGGCCGCGGGGACCCGCCATTCGCGCCAGCTGTGTGCCAGGCCAACGGCCACAGCGGGGGCCAGCCACACCATGAACTGGGGTGAGCCCACCTTGTTGAAGACCACAAAGGCGGTGGTGAGCGTCAGGGCTCCGGCCAGCAGCAGTTCGGTGCGGTCCACGCCGGTGCCGTTGGCAGCCTGGTTGAGCTTCCCGTTGTGCAGCGCCCAGAACGTCAGGCCGGCCACAAGCAGTGCGGCCAGGATCAGCAGCGGCTGCATCAGCACGGACATCACCGCGGTGCCGGGTCCGTCCACCTGCATGGAGTTGATGTCGGTGTTCATGTACATGCGCGAGTCGCCAACGTTCAGCACGGACAGCCACAGCCACGGGGTGGTGAAGGTCGCCTCAAGCTGCATGCCACGGTCGCCCTGCTGCGTCAGGAAGTTCAGCAGCTTGGGCACACTGCCCACGACGGCGGCCAGCGCCACCACCACTGCCGACGTCGCCACGCCTGCCAGCACCACGAGCAGCCGGTTCCTGACCACGGCGAACAGGGCCAGCATGACGGCGGCCGGCCAGACCTTCACCCACGTGGCGGCGGCGAGGATCACCGAGGCAATGAACGGCCGGCCGACGCCATACGCCAAAGCCACCAGGACGATAGGTGCGGTGAGGCCGTCCACGCGTGCGAAGCCCAGCCAGCCCATCAGCAGGGTAAAGATCAGCCACCACCAGCCGGCCGGAATGGCGTCCTGGTTGCGTCCACGGTCCGTGAGCTTGGCCAGGCCCCAGCCGTTGAGGAGCGTGGTCATCAGCACCCAGAGGAAGAAGAACGGACCCGGTCCCGCGAGCCCGGCGATTGCCATGGGGATCAGCGCCAGGATGGGGTACACCCACGGGCTCGGCCCGCCGCTGAGGTTGGCTTCGTTAAAGCCGGCCGAGGCCCAGTCGCGGTAAATGAAGGTATCGCTGAAGGCCTCGCCGCGGAGGGAGAGCAGGCCTCCGAAGATCAGGAATCCCAGGTGCACCAGGATGAAGCCGGTGAGCAGCCCGCGGGGTGTGTTCAGCCACGACCTTGCTGCCGCCGGCAGGATGACGTTGCGGATCCGGGTCAGCGAGGCGAAGAATGCGTCCGTGGAAATGGCGGAATCCTTGTCAGAGAGGGGCAAAAACAGGTGCCGGACCGTGCCGCAGGGCGGGAACCGGAAGCTTTGGGGGTCCACTGACAACAGCCGCCCCTACCAGCCAAGGGTAATTGACGGCCCGTGGTGGCCAGTAATCCTGCCGCCCCGCGGCCGTCTCTTTCCGCGGCCGGGCACCGTTACGTGGCCTTGGTCTGGCGGTAGCGTTCAATCTGTTTCAGCCGCCGCAGGAGGCTGTCGCGCCGCGGGTGCGGGACGGCGTCGGGCGCTTCCGCGGTGAGGTCGATGTGTTTGGTTCCGTACTGCCAGAGCAGGAGGTCATCGAGCAGGCGGTCCGGGCCGGGGGAGTAGCGGTGGTCCAGCGCCCTGCGGACCTCGGTGATGCGCTGGGCGCTGAGCAGGCCGGCCAGCTGGACGGTCTGGTTCAGGCCATGGGCGGCCATCAGCTCCGCTGCCCAGCCCCAGTCGTCGTCCACCTTGCGGTCCACGTGCGGCAGCAGCGTGCGCCAGACGTCGCGGATCCTGTTGGGCGTGAGCTGCGCGGCACCTTCGCCGTCCGTGTCCCAGTAGCTGCGGACCTCCTCATAGCGCTCGTGCAGGTCCGCGAATGCGCTTTCCACGGTTTCCAGCATGGCGGCGGTGGCGGTGAACTGCCGGTCGAAGTGCGGCGTCCAGGCGCGCGGGTCCTCGGCCTTGAAGCGGATGTCGTGCTCAATCTCGCTCCAGGCGTGGGCGAACACGGTGCGGATCTGGCATTCGAAGAAGTAGCTGCCGTTGGGCGGGATATCCGGGTTGAAGACCTGCTGGTACTCCTTCACGGCCTCGTTCTGGATGGTCCGCAGGATGAGGTGGCGGCTGGAGTAGCCATAGGTGCCGGATTCGATGGAGCCGATGTCCTTCTCGCGGTCCCCGCGGCAGTCGAACACCTGGCGCTGGCGTTTGATGATGTTGGCCACCAGCGCGTTTTCGGCCGGAAGCTTGGTGATGACGCGGACGCCCACCATGTCATTGAGCGTGCGGAACGGGTCCGGGAATTTCAGCACCGGCGGCCCGCCCGGTTCCAGCGGCTCCTCCACCCGGGAGATCTTCTCGCGGAAGGACTCCACCGTTTTGGTGCGCCCGGTAACGAACAGCGGTGTCACTTCGCTGTCCTTCAGCATGCGGCGCAGGATGAGCAGGACGTCCCGGGTGACCAGCTTCAGGGCGGGGCGGACGCGCTCGTAGATCTCCACGTTCTCCTCCACGGATTCGCGGAGGCTGACGTCCAGGCTGTCCCAGTTACTCGGCATGGTCCCAGCTTACGGCGGGGCTACGACACCCTCCCGCCCCGACGCTCTCTCACTTAACGCAGGAAATTCGGCAACCCTCTATCACTTTCTTCAAGAGAGTGAGAGAGGGTCGCCGAATAAACCACATTAAGTGAGAGAGCGTCCGGCGGGGGTGGGGCACTCACTTTTCCAAAGCGTGCGCGGCGGTGGAGTTGCGGACCACCAGGGAGCTTTCGAGGGTCAGCTGGGGCCGCTCCAGCGGGCGGCCTTCCATGAGGTGCCGCAGCTGCCCGGCGGCCTGCACTCCCAGGGACGTCGCCGGCAGGTGCACGCTGGTCAGGCTGGGGTTGCTCGTGGCGGAGTAGGGCAGGTCGTCGAAGCCCGCGATGGCCAGCTGGTCCGGGATCCGGACGCCCGCCACCCGAGCCTCCTGCAGCACACCGTAAGCGTGCGTGTCAGTCGCGCAGACGACGGCGGTGATCCCGTCGCGCTGCCAGGCCGGCCAGGCAGCGGCAAAGGCAGCCGCTGCCGCGCCGACGTCGATGGTGGTGCTGATCATTCCGTCCGCCGGCACCGACATGCCGCGGGCCGCGGCCTCCGCGAGGAAGGCGTTCCGCCTGACCTCGAAGGTGGCCGTGCCCGTGACGCTGTCCAGGTAGGCCACTCGCCGGTGGCCGGCGTCGGCCAGGTGTGCTGCCAGCTGGCGGGCGCCGTGTGCAACGTCCAGGTTGACCGACGGAGCGTAGGACTCCAGTCCGGGGGCGTCGAGCAGGACCAGGGGTCCGGCGGCAGAGAGTTCTTCCAGAAATCCGGCGTTGGGGGCATCCACCAGCAGTCCGGCCGGCCGCAGCGCCATCAGTTTCCGCACGTCGTCCGCCTGCGGAAACTCGCCGGCGTCCGTCACGGAGAGCAGCAGCTGGTAATCCGGGCCGAGGGACTCCCGCACCCCGGCGATCACCTTGGCGAAGGAGGGGTTGGAGATGTCCGGGGCAACCAGGATCACGATGGAACTGACGCCCTTGGCCAGCGAGCTGCCAATCCCGTCCACCACGTAGCCCAGCTCGGAAATGGCTGCCCGCACGCGGCTGATGTTCTCCTCCGAGACGCGTCCGGCAGTCTTGCCGTTGGCTACCAGCGAAACCGTCGCCGTCGAAACCCCGGCACGCGCGGCAACCATTGCCGCCGTCGCCCGCCGTGAGCGGACAGGCTGATCCAGGTGCTCCGGCGATTCCATACCCCGATCGTAGCGGGCAGAGAAGGCAAAGCCACACCGTAGGGCATCAAGCGCTTAACGTTGATTGCGTTAAGCGTTTGACGTACCGGTCCTCGAGGTGTCATGATCGCTCAGATAAGTGCGCCCGCTGCTCTTGCAGGCCCCAATGACGTGGAGAATAACGTGGAACCCAACGCCCAGTCCCTTGACCGGCACTCCCCCGCCCCCAGGAAAATCATCCTCGACTGCGACCCCGGGCATGACGACGCCGTGGCCATGCTGCTCGCCCACGGCAACCCGGACATCGAACTGCTGGCCGTGACCACGGTTGTCGGCAACCAGACCCTCGAGAAGGTCACCAAGAACGCCCTGTCCGTGGGCACCATCGCCGGCATCACCGGTGTTCCGTTCGCCGCCGGCTGCGCCCGCCCCCTGGTCCGCACCATCGAAAACGCGCCGGACATCCACGGCGAGTCAGGCATGGACGGCCCCGCCCAGCCCGAGTCCGCCATTGAGCTGGACCCGCGCCACGCCGTCGACCTCATCATCGACACCGTGATGGCCCATGAACCCGGCACCGTCACGCTGGTCCCCACCGGCGGCCTCACCAACATCGCCCTCGCGGCCCGCAAGGAACCGCGCATCGTGGAGCGCGTGAAGGAAGTTGTCCTGATGGGCGGCGGCTACCACGTGGGCAACTGGAGCGCCGTGGCCGAATTCAACATCATCATCGACCCCGAAGCCGCGCACATCGTGTTCAACGAAAAGTGGCCCGTGGTGATGGTGGGACTGGACCTCACGCACCAGGCGCTGGCCACCCCCGAGGTGGTGGAAAAGATCGCGGCCGTGGGCACCAAGCCCGCCCGGTTCGTGACCGAACTGATGGACTTCTTCGCCCAGACGTACAAGGACGCCCAGGGCTTCGACTACCCGCCCGTCCATGATCCGTGCGCCGTGGCCTACGTGATCGATCCCAGCATCGTCACCACCCGCAAGGTCCCCGTGGACATCGAACTGCAGGGCACGCTGACCCTCGGCATGACCGTGGCCGACTTCCGCGCCCCCGCGCCGGAGGACTGCACCACCTCCGTGGCCGTTGACCTGGACCACGCACGGTTCTGGGACCTCGTCACGGACGCGCTGGTCCGCATCGGCGAACCTGACGCCGCGCCGGCAGCGGCAGCCGCCGCAACGGCAACCGCCGCAACAGCAACCGCCGGAGCCACCAAATGAGCACCACCATCACCGCCCCCACCACCGGCCGGGCCAACGTCACCGCCCTGATGGTTGCCCTGCTGGCCGCCTGCGTGGCGTTCCAGCTCAACGCCTCCATGCTCAGCCCCGCCCTGGTCACCATGGGCGAGGAGCTGAACACGGACCAGGCCACCATCGGTTTGTCCCAGACCTGGTTCTTCACCGCGGCCGCCCTGTTCTCCCTCTTCCTGCCCCGCCTGAGCGACATCATCGGGCGTAAGAAGATCCTGGTGGGCATGATGGTCCTGATGGCCGTGGGCTCCGTCATCGCGGCACTGGCCCCGGACGTCACCTGGCTGTTCGTGGGCCGCATCATCCAGGGTGTCAGCGGACCCACCGTCCCGCTGTGCCTGATCATGCTGCGCTCCGCCGTCAGCAACCCCAAGAAGTACGGCGCCCTGATGGGACTCATCACCGCAGTCAACGGCGGTGTGGCCGGCGTGGACTCCTTCGTGGGCGGCTACTTCGCCGAGCACTTCGGCTTCCGCAGCATCTTTTGGCTCATGGTGGCCTTCGCCGTGGCGGCTACCGCCCTGATCGTGGTCCTCGCCGCCGAAAGCAAGCCCGCCGCCGGCACCACCATGGACTGGCTGGGCGTGTTCTTCATCGTGGTGGCAGTGGGCGCCCTGCTCACCGCCCTGAACGAAGGCTCCAAGCTGGTAGGGGCATTCGACGCCGGCGTGCTGATGCTGTCCCTTGGCCTGGTGGTGGTTGCCGCCGCAGCGTTCTACGCCTTCTGGCAGACCGAAAAGCGTGCCAAGCAGCCCATGGTGGAAACCGTCCACCTGCGCCAGCGCTCCACCTGGGCGCCGCTGCTGACCACCACCCTGACCATGACCGGCATCTTTGCCGTCATCAACGGGATCGTCCCGGCCTACGTCCAGGCCGCGGATCCCGGGTTCGGCATCGGCCCCACCGAAATGTCGCTCATCATCCTCACCCCGTACGCCCTGCTCGGCTGGCTCATCGGCCCCATCAGCGGCCGCCTGGCTCCGGTGCTCGGCTACACCAGGGTGCTCCGGATCGGCATGCTGGGCAGCATCGCGGCGCTGGCCATCATCGGGTTCTTCGGCCTGGGCAGCCTGCCCATGATGATCGCCGGCACGGTCTTGCTGGGCATCATGTACGCCGGTACGGTCAACATCATGCTGAACGGCCTCGGAGTGGTCCTCTCGCCCGCCGGAAACCCCGGCTTCCTGCCGGGCATGAACGCCGGCGCCTTCAATCTCGGCGCCGGCCTAAGCTTCCTGGTGCTGCCTGCCGTGCTGGTGGCGACGTCGGCGCTCGGGGATGCCAAGGCGTCCTACCTGAGCGTTGTGGTCACCGCCCTGGTGATCACCGTGGCCGCCTTCGCTGCCTCCCTCCTGATCCCCAAGCCGGTCGAGGCTGAGGTGGCCGAATGAGCGCCGGAACCGGAGGGCCCCAAGGAGGGATCGTCGTCGTCGGTTCCCTGAACGCGGATCTGACCATCTACACCGAGAGGCTGCCGCTGCCCGGCGAGACGGTGCACGGCAACGGTTTCGCGGTGAACCCGGGCGGCAAGAGCGCCAACCAGGCTGTCGCCGCCGGCCGGCTGGGCGCGGACGTCAGCCTCGTCGGTGCCGTGGGGGACGATTCCAACGGGCAGATGCTGCTGGCCTCCGCCGCCGGCGCGGGAGTGGACGTTCGCCACGTACGGTCCGCCGCGGCGGGGACGGGCGTCGCCGTGATCGCCGTGGATGCCCAGGGCGAAAACAACATCATCATCTCGGCGGGGGCCAACGGCACCCTCTCGCCCGCGGACGTGGCCGCGGCAGCGGAGGTCTTCGACGGCGCCGCCGTCGTCTGCCTCTGCCTGGAAGTCAGCATCGAGACGGTGCTTGCCGCCGCACAGGCAGGGCACGACGCCGGCGCAACAGTGGTGCTGAATCTCTCGCCGTACGCGGAGATTCCGCGGGACCTGGCGGACCTGACGGATGTCCTGCTGGTCAACTCACACGAGGCCTCTCAGTTCCTGGGGACCGCCGAGATTCCCGGTAGCGACGGCGACGCGGGCGACTGGGAAACCGTCCGGCTCCGCTTCGCCGAACGCGGACTGCAGCAGGTCATCGTCACGCTCGGCGCCAATGGCTCGGTGGTGCTGGATTCGCTGGCCGACCCGGAGAAGCAGCTCGTCCAGATCGCGCCCGTGAAGGTCAACGCGGTGGACACCACCGGCGCCGGCGATGCCTTCACCGGGGCCGTGGCGGCGCGCCTGGCCGCAGGGGCGTCCCTGGCGGACGCGGCGGCTTTCGCCTCGATCGCAGCCGCGCTGGCCACCACCAGCAAGGGAACCCAGGCAGCCTACCCCGGCGAGGAGGACGTCAGGCGCGTCCTCGCCTCAGGTACCGTCTGACGGTTCCACGCACCAAGAAGCGCCCGACGGCGGCAGTCTCCTGCCGCCGTCGGGCGCTTCTTTTGCCTGGCGGGCTCTGTCAGAGGCCGGCCGGTGCGCTGGGCTCGGTGGCGAACTTCAGGTCGGCCGTGGCCTGCGCCACGGTGGCGGCCGGAAGGGCCGAGTCCAGGTGTGCGCGGTGGTACCGCGGGCCAAGGACGGCGTAGCTGCCGGCGCTGGCGAGGCCGCCTGCGAGCCAGGACAGGTCCCAGCCGCCCAGGGCAACGGCCGCCGGACCCTGCATGGCAGGCACCAGTCCGTACATAAACAGCCACGTGGCGAAGATTCCCACCAGGAGCGAGACCACGCCGGCCCAGTTGACTGCGGGGAGCCGCTTGGTGCCCACTGCGTCGAAGAGCCGCTCCGGGTTGCCCGGCCAGCGCTTCTCCAGCCAGAAGAAGTGGACCAGCATCACTCCGCCCCAGGCGGCCACCCAGGCCACCAGGCCAATGAGCCAGGCATCCAGGACCGTGGCGAAGTCCTCCTGGAAGATGAAGAAGATGACGGCGATGAGTGAGAAGACGCCGACGAACAGGTTGAGCTTGCGCCGGCTAATGGTGATGTCCAGTGCCTGCGTGGCTACAGAGAACGTGTAGATGTTCAGGATGTTGGTGGCGATAGGTCCGTGCAGCACCATCAGCAGCACGGGCAGGGCCAGGACGCCGAAGTTCTGGACGATGAGCTTGCCGGGGTCGATTTCACCGCTGTTGGTGGCCAGGCTGGCGCCGAGGATGCCGAGCCACACCACGGGGATGAACTGGCCCAGGACCGAAGCCAGGTAGACCTTCTTCTTGGGCACTTCGGTGCTGACGAAGCGGGAGTAGTCTGCGGCGTAGGTGAACCAGGTGATGCCCCAGCCAATGCCGATGGCGGTCATCACGGCGCTCATCGCGGCGATACGGTCCGAGCCTTCAAGGATCTGGCCGGCAGGACCGGCGTAGCCCCAGTCGATCTTCATGCCGAACCAGGCCACGGCGGACATCACGGCCAGGATGATGATGGTGGGCGGCACGGTCCACTTTTCGAAGGCCGCGATGGCCTTGTAGCCGAACCAGGCAATGGCTACCTGTGCGGCCATGATGGAGGTGGCCACACCGATCTTCCAGGCGTAGTTGTGGGCAGCGGGATCAACCCAGCCGAGCGTGCCGAACAGGGCCATGACCAGGTCCAGGATGATCCAGGTGTTGACCGCGCACCAGCCGATCACCAGGAGTGCCTGGATCGCTGCGGGGAGGTAGTTGCCGCGGCGGCCGAATGCGGCGCGGGCCAGTACCATGCCGGTGGCGCCGGTCTTTTGGCCGAGGAGGACGAAGCAGCCGAACAGCAGCATCCCGATCAGGTTCCCCAAGACCAGGACGGTGACAGTGTCCGCAAGACCAAGGCCAAGGTGGATGCCGAGGGCGCCGAGCACCCAGTTGATGGGAGCCAGGTTGGCGCCGGCCCAGATCCAGAACTGGCCGGAGACCTTGTGCGTGCGCTGCGACTCGGCAATGGGCTGAAGCCAGGCTTCGCAGTCCTCGGCCGGCATCATTGCCGACTCTGACTGCTTAGTGGAGAGGTTGTCTTGCATGGGGGAGCCTCCATGAGTAAAAGGGATAGTCCCAGATTATGTGGCTCAGGCCACAACCACCACATACAATGTGTCACGAACATCTTCCTTTCTTATGACGGAGTGTCATGCCCATACGCCTGCAGGAAGTTTTGAAACATTCCACCCTCACGCCCGCGGATCCCGTGATCCGCGCGGCGGCAGCGGTTGCGGCCCAGGCGCAGCTGCGATGGATACACTCGAGTGAGGTTCTGGACATCGCCCCGTTACTTGGCGGCGGGGAATTGCTGCTTACGGGCGGCCAGGCCCTGGTGGCCGCCACGGACAAGCGGCGGGTTGGCTATATCTGGGAGCTGGCGGAACGTGGGGTGGCCGCGCTGGCCATCGAGACGGGGACCAGCCTGCCATCCATACCGTCCTCCATGGTTGCAGCGGCGGAGGCCGCCGGACTTCCGCTGATAGAGCTCCGCAAAGTGGTGCCTTTCGTGGGGGTTATGGAAGCCATCAACTCGCTGCTCGTGAGCGAGTCGGCCGCGCACCTGCAGCAGGCCGACCGGGCAAGCCACGCCATGGCGGTGGAACTGGCCCATGGCGGCAGCCTCGACCGGATCCTGGGCGTTCTTGCCGACGCCACCGGCGCGGAAGTTGTCCTGACCTCCAACTCGGGTGCGCCGCTGGCCAGTGCCCTGCCTGCCGGCGCCCTGCCTGCCGGCCAGGACGCGGCCGGCGGGGCCGCAGGCACCGAGCAGGACCATGCACGGACCATCCACATTGACGTTTCCGTCCGGGGTATCCCGTCAGCGCACCTGAGCCTTCGCGCCCTGGCGGATGGGGATGTGAACCTGGCGCGGATCGCAGGGAACCGCTCGGTGGACATTTTGGCACTGGCACTACTGCAGCGCATGCCGCCCGGACTCAAGGACATGGCGGGAGCGGCACTGATCCGCGCCGTCGATTCCGGCTCCCAGAACTGGCGGCTCCAGCAGCTTGCCCCGGCCGCCGGAATCCCGCTGGCAGCGCAGCTGGTGGCAGTAGTGATCCGGTCACCGGGGTCCCGGCAGCTTCGCACAGCCGTGGAGCAGCTGCTGGACCGGGTGGGCCGGCACAGCGCCAGCTATGCCGACAACGAGGAACTGCTGGCGCTGGCCGTGCTGCGGTCCGGCAAGGCGCAGGACGACCGGAACGACATTCTGGCGGGGCTGCAGTCGCTGGCATTGCCCGAGGGAAGCATCAGCGCCGTCGGCCCGGTGGCCGCCGGGATTTCGGCGGCCCCGTGGTCCCTGACGGAGGCCCGGCTGACCCTGGAACTGGGGGCCGGCGACGAACACCACCCTGCCGGGCCGCAGCATGATGGCGCAGTGCTGGACGCGGAGGCCTTCGCGGTGGAACGGTTCGCGTTCCATTCCGTGGATGAGGCGCGGCGTACGGAGTTCGTCCGCCAGCAGCTCGGTGCCCTTCTCGACCACGATGAGCAGCGGCGCTCCGCGCTCGCGGAGACCCTGCGGGTGTGGCTGGATTTGGGCTGCAACACCGCCCAGGCCGCGCGTGAACTCCACCTGGAGCGGCAGTCCATGCACCAGCGCCTGCAGCGGATCTTTACGCTCTGCGGCGGCGACCCCCGCGGAACCGGGCGGCTTGCGGCCCTGCACCTGGCGACCCGCCTCGCCGCCCTCCCGCCCAAATAGGACGCTCTCTCATTTAATGTGGGTTTTTGGGCGATCCTCTCTCACACAATGCGGGTTTTGGCCGGACGCTCGCGAAACCCGGCAGGTAGCCCGAGGAATTGCCATAGCAGGTCAGCTGGACGATGTTCTCCCTGGCGGTCTTCTCCGTTCCGACCGGGACGGGATTGATGATGGCGTCGAAGGGCATGCCGACGGTCACAATAAAGGCCCAGTCCTTGAACTCCGGGAGCCCTTCGATGTCGGCCACAATGTTCAGCGTGGTGCTGCCGGGGCTGGCCACCTTCCAGCGCAAACAGCCGGTTGTCCTTCTCGCGTGCCAGATAGCTGGCGAAATAGGGAAGCGCATGCCTGGCGGACAGGTGGGCGGGATCTCCCACGGCACCTCCGCGGATGGCTGTGGCAATGATGTCCCGGACGGCCGGCTGCAGGTCCGCGATCCGGTCAGGCCTGTGGATAACTTCTGCAGCCGCTCGCCGTTTCGGGGCACAATGCCAGCATGCGAAAGCAAGATTTCCTGCCCCAGCCGCTGACGGCGGCTCCGTTCACCTTCGGCGCAGCCGTGACCGCCGGCGTCTCCTTGAACAGGCTCCGGCGGAAGGACATGGTCAACGTGGGCCGCGGCCTCTACCGGCCCGCGGACTGGGATTTTGATCTGGAGGATGCGGCCAGGGCGTTGTCCGCGGCGTCGCCCGGTGCCTGGATCTCCCACGTGACGGCGGCCAGGTTGAGGTGCCAAGTGCTGCCTCCGTGGCTTGCGGACTCCACGGAATTGCATCTCAGCAAGCCGCGCGCCCTGCCATCGGTCCGCAGGAAGGGCGTGATCGGCCATACCGTCCTTGCCCGTGAAGATGAGATTGAACTGGTCAACGGCATCCGCCTGAGCAGTCGATCCCGCACCTGGCTCGATTTGGCCCGCGTGCTGCCGCTGCATGACCTGGTGAGCATGGGCGATGAACTGATCCGCATCCCGCGGGTGGATTTCGAGGGACGAGCGGAGCCTTATGACACCGTGGCGGGGCTGCGCATCCTGGCGGCACGTCACCCGAATCTCCAGGGCATCGTCCGGGTCCGGGAGGCGCTTGAGCTGATGCGGGTGGGCGCCGACTCCGCGCCCGAAACCCTCCTTCGGCTGGCCATCGCGGATGCCGGGCTGCCCGAGCCCGCACTCCAGGTGCGGTTGCGCGCCAGAGACGCGCGGTCGCCGTCGGCCGATCTCGGCTACCGTCACCGTCGCCTTGCCATCCAGTACGACGGCGGCCATCACCTTAATGACGAACAGGTCCTCAGTGACCGGAGACGGGATAAGGCGTTCGAGTCAGCCGGCTGGACGGTCCTGGTCTTCGGGAAAAGCGATCTTGCCGACGACTTCCAGAGCGCAGTCGTCGAAATCAAGCGGGCGCTGCGCAACGGCTGGCTTGACCACGCGCAGGCGTCCGGTTTTGCCGGCTGAGGGTTAACGCCGTGACGCTCCCACACCAAAGGTGCGAGAGCGTCACGCCAAAACCCACATCAACTGAGAGAGGATCGCCCGGAAACCCGCATTAAGTGAGAGAGCGTCCGGGGGGTGGGGGCGGGGTTCGCTAGCGGAGGACCACCGTGCGGTTGCCCTGCAGGATGACCCGGCCTTCGCAGTGCCAGCGCACCGCGTTGGACAGCGCCTTGCATTCGGTGTCCCGCCCGGCCGCCACCAGGTCCTCGGGCCCGTAGGTGTGGTCCACGTCCACGGTCTGCTGCGAGATGATCGGGCCCTCGTCGAGCTCGGCGTTGACATAGTGCGCGGTGGCGCCCACGGTCTTGACGCCGCGCGCGTACGCCTGGTGGTACGGCTTGGCGCCCTTGAAGCTGGGCAGGAACGAGTGGTGGATGTTGATGGCCCTGCCGTCCAGCTTCCGGGTGAGGTCGTCGCTGAGGACCTGCATGTAGCGGGCCAGGACCACCAGCTCCACGTCGTACTCGTCCACGAGTTCCAGCAGCCGTGCCTCTGCCGACGGCTTGGTCTCTGCGGTGACCGGCACGTGGAAGAACGGGATGCCGTGCCATTCCACCAGTGCCTGGTGGTCCGTGTGGTTGGACACCACGGCAGCGATTTCCACCGGCAGTTCACCGGTCCTGGCCCGGAACAGCAGGTCGTTCAGGCAGTGCCCGAACTTGGACACCATGATCAGCACGCGGCGCTTGGCGCCCTGCGGCTCCAGCCGCCAGCGCATCCCGAACCGTTCCGCCACCGGGCCGAAACCGGCCCGCAGCGTATCCGCGGTGGAGGAATCGCCGTCGGACACAAAGTGCACGCGCATGAAGAAGTGCCGCTCGTCGCGCTCGCCGAACTGCTTGCTGTCCAGGATGTCGCAGCCATGCTCGAGCAGGAACCCGGAGACGGCGTGGACGATGCCGGGCGTCTCCGCGCAGTCGAGGGTCAGGACGTGCTCCACGGTGGTGGGAGCCGCGGAAGGGGAAGTTTCAGTCTGTACGGCAGTCATGGCTCAGCACTCGATCACGTTGACGGCGAGACCTCCGCGGGAGGTCTCCTTGTACTTGGTTTTCATGTCCGCTCCTGTCTCACGCATGGTTTTGATGGCTTTGTCGAGGGATACCTTGTGGCTGCCGTCCCCGTGGAGGGACAGCCGCGCGGCGTTGATGGCTTTGACGCTGGCGATGGCGTTGCGTTCGATGCAGGGTATCTGCACCAGCCCGCCCACCGGGTCGCACGTCAGCCCGAGGTTGTGCTCAATGCCAACTTCGGCGGCGTTTTCCACCTGCTCGGGCGTACCGCCGAGGACCTCGCAGAGCCCGGCGGCGGCCATGGAACAGGCGGAGCCCACCTCGCCCTGGCACCCCACCTCCGCGCCGGAGATGGAAGCGTTGATCTTGAACAGGATCCCGACGGCGGCCGCGGCCAGCAGGAAGCGCACCACGCCGTCGTCGTTGGCTCCCGGCACAAACTTGACGTAGTAGTGCAGGACCGCGGGGACGATTCCTGCCGCACCGTTGGTGGGGGCCGTGACGATCCGACCGCCCGCGGCGTTTTCCTCGTTGACCGCGAGGGCGAAGAGGTTCACCCATTCCATGGCCCGCAGCGGGTCGGTGACACCGGTGTCCGCGCTCAGTGTCTGGAATAACGACGGCGCGCGCCGCTTCACGTTCAGGCCGCCGGGAAGGATGCCTTCCGCGGCGCAGCCGTTGTCCACGCATTCGCGCATGACGGCCCAGAGTGCCAGCAGTTTCTCGCGGAGTTCCGCTTCGCTGCGCCACGTGAGTTCGTTGGCGAGCATGACATCGGAGATGGACATGCCCTCGCGCTGGCAGATCTCCAGGAGCTCGTCGGCGGTGGTGAACGGGTAGGGGAGGACCGTGGAGTCGGCCACCACCCGGTCTTCGGCGCCGGCGTCGCCGTCCACCACAAAGCCGCCGCCGATCGAGTAGAAGCTCCGTTCGTTCAGGACGGCCCCGGTGTGGTCCAGGGCCCGGAAGGTCATGCCGTTGGGGTGCGCGGGCAGGGACTTGCGGCGGTGCAGCACCACGTCTTCGTCCCAGTTGAAGTCCACCCGGTGGTCGCCGCCCACCATCAGTTCGGCGTTGAGTGCGGCAGCGGCCACCTGGTCATCGGCCGTGAAGGTGTCCACGGTTTCCGGGTCCAGGCCCTGCAGGCCCAGCACCACCGCTTTGTCGGAGCCATGGCCCCGGCCGGTGGCGCCGAGCGAACCGAACAGTTCAGCCTGGACCCGGGTGGTGGAGCTCAGGAGCCCGCCGCCCTTGAGCCCGTCGGCGAACTGCTTCGCTGCCCGCATCGGGCCCACCGTGTGTGAGGAGGAGGGCCCGATGCCAACAGAAAACAGGTCCAGGACGCTGAGCGCCATTTAGGGAACCTCGGGGGAGGCGTACTCCCGCATCGCGTCCAGGAGCCAGCGGCCCAGGAAGTCCGCGAAGGACGCGCGGGGGAAGAGCCGGAAGCTCTCCTCACCGGTCTTCTGCAGGACCACCGGGATGTTGCCCACCTCGGTGTTCAGGGCCGTGCCGGGCTTCAGGGCCCGCGGGTGCAGGTCCAAGGCACAGCCCTTTTCCAGGACGGCCCGGGCTCGGGGGCCGGACAATTCGAACGTGGTGCGGTTGGCGGAGAGGTCCACCACCTGGCCGGGGGCGTCGCCCAGCGCTTCCGTGAGGGAACCGATGAGCTTGCCGCCCAGGGAGTCGTGCGCCTCTTCCGGCGCAACCACCAGGAACTCGGAGGGTCCCAGCCAGAGGACGCTGACGCCGTCGGCACCCCCCACGTCGCCGCAGCGTACCGGCAGTCCGCCGGTGACGGCGGCGATGCGGGAACCTTCCTCGGAACGGGGGTTCACGCGGACGCCGGCCATGGTCTGGAAGGGGCCTTCCGCCAGGACAACCTTGCCCTGGACGGAGCCGGCTTCCAGGGCCTGTGCCAAGTGTGAAGCGGGGCTGCGGCGGATGTCGCGGAGTCCATTGATGCCTTCGAGTGCTGCTGAATTAGCCATCTTTGCGGGTCCCTTCGGAGTCAAAAAGTACGGTTTCGGCGACGACGACGTCCACCAGCTGGTCGCCCGCGGCGGCCACGAGGGTTTCGCCGATCCGGTTGCGGCCGTTCTTGATCAGCGCCAGGGCAAAGGTCCGGCCCAGGGCGGCGCTGTGGTAGCTGGAGGTGACGAAGCCTTCCATGGGAACCGGCCCGTAGGCCGGGTTGGTGGAGCGGCCCTTTTCCACCAGCTGGCTGCCTTCAGGGAGCTTGAAGCTGGTGTCCACCGGCAGGACGCTGACCAGGTGCTTGCGGTCCTCGCGCTGCCCGTCGGCGCGGGTATAGGAACGCTTGCCGATGAAGTCCTTGGCCTTGGAGACAATCCATTCCATTCCGGCATCCTGCGGGGTGACCGTGCCGTCCGTGTCCTGGCCCACGATGGGGTAGCCCTTTTCGGCGCGGAGCACGTGCATGGTTTCGGTGCCGTACGGGGTGATGTTGAATTCGGCTCCGGCAGCTGCCACGGCCTCCCAGGTGTTCAGTCCGTACCAGGACGGAACGTTGATCTCGTAGGCCAGTTCACCGGAGAAGGAGATCCGGCAGACCCGGGCCTGCACACCGGAGGCGAGGGTGGTTTCGCGGAAGGTCATGAACGGGAACGCTTCCGCGTCCAGCCCGCCGTCCGCTGCGAGTTCCGGGGCCACCTTGGCGAGGACGGCGCGGGACTTGGGGCCGACGACGGCAATGGTGGACCACTGTTCGGTCACCGAGGTGCAGTGCACGTCCAGTTCCGGCCATTCGGTCTGCAGCCATTCCTCCAGCCAGTCCAGCACCTTGGCGGCGCCGCCGGTGGTGGTGGTCATGAAGTAGCGGTCCTCGTCGAGGCGGAGGGTCACGCCGTCGTCGAAGATCATGCCGTCCGGGCCGCACATCACGCCGTAGCGTGCCGAACCCGGGGCGAGCTTCTTGAACGCGTTGGTGTAGACGCGGTTCAGGAATTCGCCCGCGTCCTTGCCGCGGATTTCGATCTTGCCCAGGGTGGTGGCGTCCATAAAGCCCACGGAGTCGCGGACGGCGGCGCACTCGCGGAGCACGGCGGTGTCCATGTCCTCGCCGGCCTGCGGGTAGTACCAGGGCCGCTTCCACTGTCCGACGTCTTCGAACAAGGCGCCCTTGGCCTCGTGCCACGGGTGGATGGAGGTCTTGCGGGCGGGGTCGAACAGTTCGCCGCGCTGGCGGCCGGCCAGTGCCGCGAAGGCCACCGGGGTGAACGGTGCGCGGTAGGTGGTGGTGCCGATGTCGCCGATGCCGCGGGAGGCTTCGCCGGCGGTGCGCAGCGCGGCGGCGATGACGCCGATAGCGTTGACGCCGGAGGTCTTGCCCTGGTCGTTGGCGGTGCTGATGGAGGTGTACCGCTTGACGTGCTCCACCGAACGCATGCCGGCACCGGTGGACCGCAGCACGTCAGCCACGGACTGGTCGCGCTGGAAATCCACGAAGTGGTGGTGCCAGTCATCCGGGGTGCCCTGCTCGCCCGGGACCAGCCAGAGCTGGCGGGTGGGGGCGGAGGCCTTCGGCTCCGGAAGGACAAGAGGAACGACGACTGCGTCAGAATTCTCAGGAGCGAACCCTGCGGCGATGGCCGCGGCCGCGCCGGCGGAGACGCCTTCGGACACGCAGTCCCCGGTGGCGAACGAACCCCGGCCGGAGCCGATGCTCTGCTGGTTCGGGACCACGGTGCTCGGCACGAAGGCAGCCAGTTCGTCGTCCCAGCGCAGCTTGCCCTGGCGCTGTGAGTGAAGGTGCACCAGCGGGCTCCAGCCGCCGGACACGGCCAGCAGGTCGCAGGCGATCTGCTCGACGCCCGAGGTGAGTTCGCCGTCGTCGTTAATACTGCGCACGGTGACGCTCTCCACCCGGCCGTCGGCGGAGCCGGCGGAGGTGTTGGCTACGGCGCTGCCGATCAGCACGCGGGTGCCGGCTTCGACGGCGGCGGCAGCCACCGGGGTCAGGGCGGGACGGGCGTCCACCACGGCGGCCACCCTGACGCCGGCGGCACGCAGGTCCGCGGCGAGGGCGTAGGCGCTGTCATTGGTGGTGCTGATGACCACGCGCTGGCCGGCAGCTGCGGCGTAGCGGTTGAGGTAGGTGCGGGCGGCCGAGGCGAGCATGATGCCCGGGCGGTCGTTGTTCTCGAACACCAGCGGCCGCTCGTGGGCGCCGGGGGCGAGGATCACCTGGCTGGCACGGATGTGCCAAATACGCTGCCGTGACACCCCGGGTGCAGCCGGGGAGGAGAGGTGGCCGGTCCGGTTCTGGACGGCGATCACGTAGTTGGAGTCGTAGGCGCCAAACGCGGTGGTGCGGTTCAGGACGGTGGACTCGGCGCCGGAAATCAGCTCGGCCTCGACGTCAGCCACCCATTCCAGCGCAGGCTTGCCTTCGATGGTTTCGGCGAGTTCAGGTGCCGTGGAGCCGGACAGGAGGGAGCCGCCCAGCTCGGGCTGGTCATCGAGCAGCATCACGCGGGCGCCGGTGCGTACGGCCTCGCGGGCCGCGGCAAGGCCGGCGGGGCCGCCGCCCACCACCAGGACGTCGGTGTGCACGTACTTCTTGTCGTATTCGGCCATGTCATCGGCCGGGTCCAGTTTGCCGAGGCCGCTGAGCCATTCCGCTTTCAGGCCGTCCACCAGGGTCACGGTGGTGGCGGGGAGCATGGACTCGGCAACGTGGCCGGGGAAGAGGGGCTCAACCCTGACCAGGGCGTTGGATTCCTCCACCCCGGCGGACATGATGCCGCGGGCGCGGTCCTCGTAGAGGGAACCGCCGGCAGCAATGCGGCCGTTGGCGATCAGCGCAGAGGCGAGAGTGTCGCCGGGGTGGCCGGTGAACTCTTCGCCGTCCACGGTGAAATGCCAGGAGATGGTGCGGTCGATGCGTCCGCCGGCAGCGAGACGGGCGTTCTGGGAAGTCACTTGGTTGCTCCTTCCGGGGCGGTGGTGCTGGTTGAAGAGAGGCTGGGGGCGGCGGTTCCGGTGGTGGTGCTGTCAGCGGCGGTGCTGGCAGTGCCCGTGTCGGCGGTCGTTTTGCCTGCGCTGTCCGGCCGGGGCGTGCCCATGGGGTAGACGGCCTGGATTTCGTAGGTGACGGTGTCGCGGAGCATGTTGAACCACTGGCGGCAGCCGGTGCTGTGGTTCCAGCGTTCGGCGAACGTGCCCTTGGTGTTGTCGCGGTAGAACAGGTACTCGGCCCACTGGCGGTCGGTCAGTTCGTTCGGGTTTTCCGGGTAGGGCACGTGGGCCTGGCCGCCGTAATGGAACTCGGTCTCGTCGCGGGAACCGCAGTTGGGGCAGGAGATGAGCAGCATGTGCGTCTTCTTTCTAAAATGCAGGGATCGCTAGTGGGCCACGGCGGCAGCGCCGTGTTCGTCGATCAGGGCGCCGGTCTCGAAGCGTTCCAGCGAGAAGGGCTGGTTCAGCTTGTGCGGGGTTCCGGTGGCGATGGTGTGGGCGAAGGCGAAGCCCGCGCCCGGGGTGGCCTTGAAGCCGCCGGTGCCCCAGCCGCAGTTCACGAACATGTTCTCCACCGGGGTGGTGCCCAGGATGGGGGAGGCGTCCAGCGTGGTGTCCACAATGCCGCCCCAGGTGCGCAGGACGTGTGCCCGGGCGAAGATCGGGAAAAGCTCGACGGCGGCGGCCATCTGGTGCTCGATCACGTGGAAGGAGCCGCGCTGGCCGTAGCCGTTGTAGGAGTCCACGCCGGCGCCCATCACCAGTTCGCCCTTGTGGGCCTGGGAGACGTAGACGTGCACGTGGTTGGACATCACCACCGTGGGGTGGACCGGTTCGTGCAGTTCGGAGACCAGTGCCTGCAGCGGGTGGGACTGGATGGGGAGGCGGAATCCGGCCATCTCTGCCAGGACCGAGCTGTGGCCGGCGGCCGCGAGGCCCACCTTTTCTGTGTTGATGGTGCCGCGGTTGGTCTTGACGCCCACCACGCGGTTGCCGTCCTTGACGAAGCCGGTGACTTCGCAGTTCTGGATGATGTCCACGCCCATTTCGTCGCATTTGCGGGCGAAGGCCCAGGCCACGTGGTCGTGCTTGGCGATGCCGGCCCGGGGCTGGTAGGTGGCGCCCATGACCGGGTAGCGGATGTTGTCGCTGATGTTCAGGATGGGGCAGAGTTCCTTGACCTGCTTCGGGTCCAGCCACTCCGCGTCCACGCCGTTGAGCTTGTTCGCTCCCACGCGGCGCATGCTTTCGCGGACGTCACCCAGGGTGTGGGCGAGGTTCATCACGCCGCGCTGGCTGAACAGGAAATCGTATTCGAGTTCCTCAGGCAGGATTTCCCAGAGCTTGAGGGCGTGCTCGTAGATGGCCGCGCTCTCGTCCCAGAGGTAGTTGGAGCGGATGATGGTGGTGTTGCGGGCCATGTTGCCACCGGCCAGCCAGCCCTTTTCCAGGACGGCGATGTTGGTCATGCCGTGGTTTTTGGCCAGGAAGTAGGCGGTGGCCAGGCCGTGCCCGCCGCCGCCCACGATCACGGCGTCGTAGGAGGACTTGGGTTCCGGGTTGCGCCAGAGGAAATCCGGGTGCTCGGGAAGCTGGTGTGTGCTCACTGGGCTGCTCCAATCAGGTCTGATTCGAAAGCGGCAATGTCGGTGCCGTTGTTGAGGTGCGGGTAGAGGGGGAACTTGTCTGCCAGGGCGGTGACCCGGGCGCGGAGTTCGACGGCGGTGCTCTCGCCCAGGGACGTCGTCCCGGTGGTGCCGTTGCCCGCGGCGGCGATGAGCGCCGTCGCGATGATGTCCGCAACCTCCGTGAACTCGGTGGCGCCGAAGCCGCGGGTGGCCAGCGCCGGGGTGCCGATCCGGAGACCGGAGGACACCATCGGCGGGCGGGGGTCGAAGGGGACCGCGTTGCGGTTGACGGTGATGCCGATGCGGTGCAGGGCGTCTTCGGCCTGCTGTCCGTCCAGTTCGGAGTTGCGGAGGTCCACCAGGACCAGGTGGACGTCGGTGCCGCCGTTGACTACGGAGATTCCGGCCGCGGCAACGTCGTCGCGGAGGAGCCGTTCGGCGAGGATCTTGGAGCCCTGCAGGACGCGTTCCTGGCGTTCCTTGAATTCGGGGGTGCCGGCGAGCTTGAAGGCCACGGCCTTGGCGGCGATGACGTGCTCCAGCGGGCCGCCCTGCTGGCCGGGGAAGACTGCGCTGTTGATCTTCTTGGCATACTGCTCCTTGGCGAGGATGACTCCGCCGCGGGGTCCGCCGAGGGTTTTGTGGGTGGTGGTGGTGACGACGTCGGCGTAGGGCACCGGGTTGGGGTGCAGGCCGGCGGCCACCAGACCGGCGAAGTGGGCCATGTCCACCATCAGGTAGGCGCCCACCAGATCGGCGATGCGGCGGAACTCGGCGAAGTCCAGCTGACGGGAGTAGGCGGACCAGCCGGCCACGATCAGCTTGGGACGGTGTTCCAGGGCCAGTGCTTCCACTTCGGCCATATCGATCCGGAGGTCGGATTCGCGCACGTTGTACGGAACGACGTTATAGAGCTTGCCGGAGAAGTTGATCTTCATGCCGTGGGTGAGGTGGCCGCCGTGGGCCAGGCTCAGGCCCATGATGGTGTCGCCCGGGTTCAGCAGCGCGAACATCGCCGCTGCGTTGGCCTGAGCGCCGGAGTGCGGCTGGACGTTGGCGAACTCGGCACCGAACAGGGCCTTGACCCGGTCGATGGCCAGCTGCTCAATCACATCAACGTGCTCGCAGCCGCCGTAGTAGCGTTTGCCGGGGTAGCCCTCGGCGTACTTGTTCGTCAGCACAGAACCCTGTGCCTCCATGACGGCGGACGGGGCGAAATTTTCTGAGGCGATCATTTCCAGCGTCGACTGCTGGCGGCCCAACTCAGCGTTGATGGCCTGCTGGACCTCGGGATCGACTGCGGAAAGTCGCTCGTTCAACTGCTCAACCACGGATGCTCCTTTGAAATACCACTGTTGTTATGACTGATATATCAGTGTGAGGTCAATGGTATGATTGGGATCACAGCAGAGTCAATAGGCCCGGCAAAGTTACTTCCCGCCATGGCGGGAACCGAGAACGGAGAGTTTACGTGAACGCACTTCCCGTCCTGCCGCAGGTGGAGGATGCCGTCCTCTCCCAGGCCGAAGCCGCGTACAGGCAGTTGCGCGACAAGCTGATCATGCTGGAAATCCGGCCCGGCGAGCCCCTCAATGACGGGCAGCTGGCCGTGGAGCTCGGATTTGGCCGCACCCCCGTGAGGGAGGCGATTAAGCGGCTCGAAGTGGACCACCTGGTGGTGTCGTATCCCCGGCGCGGGACGTTCGCCACCTCCGTGGACTTCACCGAACTTGCCGACGTCTCCGAAGTCCGGGAGCTGCTGGAACCCCTGGCGGCCAGGAGCGCGGCGATCCGGGCTTCCGTTTCCATGCGGCAGGAACTCCTGGATGTCGCCTCGGCGATCGCCGCCCTGGAGCCGGGCCCCTCGGAATCCCGCGAACTGATGCGCTATGACCTGACGGTCCACCGCTTGATCTACAAGGCGGCCGGGAACCCGCACCTGGAAGACACCCTGATCCGCTACGACAACCTGGCCACCCGCATCTGGTGTCTGGTCCTGGATAAGCTGCCCTCAGTCAGTGGCCACATTACCGAGCATGTGGAGTTGCTCAAGGCCGTTGCCGAAGGCGACGCAGACAGGGCCGCTGAGCTGGCCCTCCACCATGTCACCAGCTTCGAGGAAACCGTCCGCAAGGTGCTGTAGTCCAGCCCGGCGGCTGTGTCGATGGCGGCTCCCACGCATTGCGTGGGAGCTGCCATTTTTTCTATGACCGCAATCTTGATGGTGCAACACGGCTTCGCCACGCGCAACACCGGCCATCGCTCGCCGCCCGGCCCTGCTGCGTGCCCCGAGTCTGACGGAAGCCCGAAAATTCTTTGCAGAAAGGCATTGACTGTGTCTTCAATCACGTCATAGTCTGTTGCAACAGCGTTGCGCTGAACGCAACCTACTGCTGACAGTGCCGCCAGCAGGGAAACGCGTCGCCACGCTCAACAGGCTTCTTCTTCCGCTCACGTACTGCACCACAGAAAGGCAACACCATGACCACCACAGCTTCCGAGAACGCAACGTCCGTCGCCGAACTCGAGCGCACCAAGGTCCTGAAGAACGGCAAAAAGCTCAGCCTCACGTTCTCCGACGCCGAGTTCGAACGCCGTCTCGCGGGCCTCCGCCGCATCATGGCGGAGAAGGACCTCGACGCCGTCGTCCTCACCAGCTACCACTCCATCAAGTACTACTCCGACTTCCTCTTCACCACCTTTGGCCGCCCGTACGCCATGGTGGTCACCAAGGACGACAACGTCACTGTCACCGCCAACATCGACGCCGGTATGCCCTGGCGCCGCAGCTTCGGCGACAACATCATCTACACGGACTGGCGCCGGGACAACTACATCTTCGCCATCCAGGAAGTCCTGCGCACCCGCGGCATCAACCCGCGCCGCCTCGGCGTCGAGGACGACTCGCTCCCGCTGGACAACCGCAACAAGATCCAGGCCGCCTTCGCCGGCGCAACCCTGGTGGATGTGGCCCAGGCCGCCATGCGCCAGCGCATGATCAAGTCCGCCGAGGAAATCGAGGTCATTAAACACGGTGCCCGCATCGGTGACCTCGGTGGCGAAGCCATCCGCAACGCCATCACGGCCGGCATCACCGAATACGAGGTTGCCCTGATCGGCACCGAGGCCATGGTGCACGAGATCGCCCGCACCTTCCCGGACTCCGAAATCCGCGACACCTGGGTTTGGTTCCAGTCCGGCATCAACACCGACGGCGCCCACAACTGGGCCACCACCCGCAAGATCCAGGAACACGACATCCTGTCCCTGAACTGCTTCCCCATGACCTCGGGCTACTACACGGCATTGGAGCGCACCCTGTTCTACGGCGAACCGGACGCCCGTTCCCTGGAGCTGTGGAACATCAACGTCGAGGTCCACAAGCGCGGCCTGGAACTCATCAAGCCCGGCGCCGTCTGCAAGGACATCGCGGCCGAGCTCAACGAGATCTACGTCGGCTACGGCCTCCTGGCCAACCGCACGTTCGGCTACGGCCACTCCTTCGGCGTCCTCAGTCACTACTACGGCCGCGAGGCGGGGCTGGAGCTTCGTGAGGACATCGACACGGTCCTGGAGCCGGGCATGGTGGTATCCATGGAACCGATGATCACCGTCCTTGACGGCCAGCCGGGTGCCGGCGGCTACCGTGAGCACGACATCCTTGTGGTCGGGGAAGATGGTGCGGAGAACATCACCAAGTTCCCGTTCGGCCCCGAGTACAACATCATCAGCGCCTAGTACTTTCGGTGGTTGGGCCTGTCGAGACCCGGGTTTCGACAGGCCCAGCCGCCGGCCAGTCTTCGCGTTTTTCCGTACCACCCACCAAGGAGCACCACGAGCATGGACAAGTCAGTATTTCTGGAAGACCTGGACGCCTTTGCCTACCGCGAAGTCCTTTCCTCCGGGGACGCGATCGTCCTGATACCCGTCGGGTCCCTGGAGCAGCACGGGCCGCACCTGCCGCTGGGCACCGACACCCTCCTGTCGTCACGGTTTGCTGAAGGGGTGGCTCGGCGGGTGGGGGCACTCGTTGCCCAGCCGATCGCCTACGGCTACAAGTCACAGCAGAAGTCCGGGGGCGGCAACCACCTCACTGGGACCACCAGCCTGGACGGCGCAACGCTAACCGGCGTCGCCCGCAACCTGGTCAAGTCCTTCCTCAACCAGGGTGTCCGGCATGTGGTCTTCGTCAACGGCCACTTCGAGAACTACCAGTTCCTCTACGAGGGAATTGACCTGGCCCTCGAAGACCTGGGGATCAAGCCGGGAGCGGAGCAGAGCGTGCTGCTGCTGTCCTACTGGGACTTTGTCAGCCAGGACACGCTGGCGGAGGTCTACCCGGACGGATTCCCGGGCTGGGACATTGAGCACGGCGGCGTCCTGGAAACCTCGCTGATGCTCCACCTTGAACCGGCCCGGGTGGGCATGGACCGCCTGGTCGATGGTCCTGCCGCCGTGCTGCCGCGTTTCGACAGGCTCCCCGTGGTTCCCGAACGGACACCGGCCACAGGCTGCCTCTCCTCGGCTGCCGGGTCCAGCGCGGCCAAGGGCGAACTGCTCTACCGGCAGGTGGTGGAAGACCTGGCCGCGGACCTGGCCGGCGAGCTTGGCGTCAAAGGCGCACTGGCTGCCGGAGCGCCGCTTTCCGCTGACTATGCGCAATGATAATAAGCACCATGACCACACGAGATCCCACTGATTCCACTGGCGCGGACCCTAACGGAAAAGCCGACACCAAGGGTGCCTCCGTCATTGTTAACGCCATCGCCGTCCTGAGGTCTTTCACCGCGGACGAGCCGCTGCTGGGGGTCACGGAAATCGCCAACCGCGTGGGGCTGCACAAAAGCACCGTGTCGCGGATCCTCGCAACATTCGAGCAGGAAGACCTCGTGGAACGGGACGAAGATACCCGCCGCTTCCGCCTGGGACTTGGCCTGATCGCCGTCGCAGGCCCGCTCCTGGCTGAACTGGAAGAACGCAGGGTTGCCCATCCCGTCCTGCGCGAGCTCACGGAACTGACGGGGGAGACCAGCGCCCTGATGATGTGGGAGGGCAACCAGTCCATCTGTGTGGAGCAGATCGCCAGCCGCCACCAGATCAAGCACACCACCCCGCTGGGGGCGCGGTACAACGACGCCCTGAGTGCATCGGTCCAGGTGTTCCTCTCGGCAGAACCGGAGGAGCGGGTCCGTTCCCTGCTGCGTAGCGGAGCCATTACTTACACCGGACTGGACGATGCCGGCCTGGATGACTACGTGCTCCGCCTCAAAGACGACTCCCGCCGCGGCTGGGCAGTCAACTATGGAGAGTCTTCCCTGGATGAAGTCGGCGTTGCCGCGCCCGTTTACGATCACCGCGGCGACCTCGTGGCGGCGGTCCTTATCCCCGCCCCGCGCTTCCGGGTCTCGAAGGAGCGGCTGCAAAGCCTCGGCGAATCCTGCGCGGGGGCGGCGAACAAGGTCACGGCGAGGCTGGGCGGCAAAGCCCCCGGCGAGTCGGGCCGCTGACCTCCCCGGACGCTCTCGCACTTAACGCAAAAAATGACCAACCCTCTCTCACTTTCTTGAAGAAAGTGAGAGAGGGTTGGTACTTAAGCCACATTTAGTGAGAGAGCGTCAGGCTTCGTCGGGCTTTGCTGGGGGATCGTCGGCGTCGATTTCGTCCGAATAGGGTGCGCGCGGGCCGTCGTGGTCGGTGAAGAGTTCATTGGCGGCCATGGCCAGCAGGTCCCGCTGCAACTGGGGGATTGAGACGAGCCCCTGCATGTAGGCCTCCACTTCGTACTCGCCGACGGCCCCGCCGATCCCGAAGTAGTAGAGCCACAGGTCGCCGGTGCTGATCTGTGCTGCGCCCAACGCTGCCTGGAGCCGTCGGCGTTGCTCGGGTTCGGTGCTATCGAAGCCCATCACTCGACCCTCTGGGCCGTTCAGGGGAGACACCCAGGAAGGCGGCGCTGACTTCGCTGAGCGTGGCGCGGGACGAGCGGGCTTCCCTCATCAGTTGCCGGAGGGCGATGTCCTCGCTGAGCGTGTGGCGTTCCATCAGCACTCCGCAGGCCCGGTTGATGAGGTCCCTGTTGTAAAGGGCCGCCTGCAGGCTCTGGCTAATGCGTTCGGGAATTTCCGACGTCTGGATGTGCGCGAGGAGGGTCGCCGCCGGTGCAGCAAAAAGCTCCATCAGGCCCGTGGTGGAATCCTCGAAGGCGCCAGGGACGTCCGCGTAGATCTTCATGGCGCCGATGGCCTCGCCGCCCGCGATCAAGGGCGTGCTGACCACCGACCGGACGGGCAAACGGACGACGGCGGCACTCCAGCTGGGCCAGCGACCATCGGTGGCGACGTCGTTGATGAGCACACTCTCCTCGGTAGCCCAGGCAGTGAGGCAGGGCCCCTGGAGCAGTTCATACTGGAAAGCGTCCGCGCGTTCCACTATCCGGCCCGTGGATCCGGAACTGACGGGCCGGGCATGGGGGTCCAGCAAGGAAACGCCGGCGCCGATCGTCCCGGGAATGGAATCCCGGACGGCGCGGGAGAGGTGCTGGACGGCGTGGTCCACTTTTTCTTCTGTGAGCAGCAACCCCATGATCCTGCCGAGGGCGGTGGAAAGTTCATCCAGGGGATACTTCTTGATCATACTTTCTGCCTCCGGCCATTCAGCGTGACCGGCACAGTGGGCCGGATAACCCTGTTTTGGACCGCTCAGCGCATTCAGATAAAGCCTAACGCCTGAAGTGGGTTGCGGGCTTTGAGCGGCACGATTCCGCACGGACCGGTTATTCCTCGTAGGTGGTGGGAAATTCCCGTTCGCCGGAAATGGACGAAACGATACTGGCCGCGACCTCCCTCAGTTTGATGTTCCGGTGGCTGGATGTCTTGACCAAGATTTGGAAGGCAGCGTCGTGGCTGCACCTGTTCTGCGCCATGATGGCTCCGATGGCCGTGTCGATGACGGTGCGTGACTCCAGGGCCGCGGCGAGGTCATCACGGGCATCGCGCAGGTGGGCAATATTCAGGGCGATGTCCAGGGCTTTGGCCGCGGTCCCGGTGAGGCTTTCGGCCGCATCGATGCCGTGATGCGAGAAGCCATGTTTGTGCGGTGAATACAGGTTCACCACCGACTGTGCCGGACTCCGCAGGTGCATGGGCATGGCCAGGATGGAGCTGATGCCCGCCCCGCGGGCGGCCGTGGTGCACTTTGGCCAGCGCCGGTCGGCAGCGAGGTCCGGAACATAGACAGCGGTCTCTGACTTAAGGGCCGTCAGGCACGGGCCGTGGCCGAAGGTGTTCTGCAGTTCGTCCAGGCTTCGCGCCCGGGCATCACTGCTGGCCACGGTGATGGGGCGTTTGTCCCGGATGACCGTGATCCCACAGGAGATGTGGTTCCCACCGTGGGAGAGGCGGGTAGCGATGATCGCGGCCATGTCCGTCAGGAAGTCACGGACGTCGGAGCTGTCCAGGATCAGGTCCTGGAGTTGGAGCACAAAGTCCTCCAGGCTCTCCGCACGGCCGCGGCTGTACAGGGACTCCCTGAATTCAATGTCTTCGGACACGGGCAATTCCTCTACAATCCGTCCGCCGTGATCTCTTTGAGCGCGGCATGGAGGAGGTTCACCTGCAATGGCGGAAGCTCAACCATCCCGTTCAAATAGGCGTCCAGCGCCAGTTCGTCGGCGTTTCCGCCAATCCCGTAATAGTAGGTCCATAATTCAGGGAGCGTCACGTTCGCGCTCTGGAACTGTGCCGCGGCCAACTGGCGCTGGTCGGCCCCGAATGCGGGCTGCGGACCTTCGGACGCGGCGTCGTTGATCACGGCTTGCCGTCTTCTGTGACCGCGGGAACATCGGACGAGTTGTCCAGAATGTCCTGGGCAATATCGTGCAGCCGGCGGTTGCTGCTGCGGGAAGCCAGTTGCAGGAGTTCGACGGCGGTGTCACGGCTGCAGCGGTTGTGCACCATGATCAGCGACACGGCCGAGTCCACGACGGCCCGTGAGCGCAGGGCTGACCTCAGGTGCTCCGGGTAGGGCTCGGCGGCGTGGACCCGCATGGCCAGGCGCAGGATCCTGGACAGCGACGCAGCGTGCTCTTCCACGGCGGCCACCGTTTCCGGACCAAACGCAGCCACGTGGGTGGAATAGCAGTTCAGAGCCGATCGGGCACCGTTGTCGGTGGGAATGGGGACGGCCAGGATGGTCTGGATCCCCTCGTCGGAAATGGCCTGGGCATACCAGTCCCATTTTTCGTCAGCCTGCAGGTCGGGAATCAGGACCGTGTGCTGCTGCCGCAGGGCTGTGAGGCAAGGGCCGTTGTCGAACGCGTACTGGCGTTCGTCCAGGCTGCGTGCCTCCTCCGAACTGCTGGCTACGGTGACGGGTCCCGTCTCCCGCTCAACCGTGATGGCGCACAGCATCGAGGAATTGCCGCTTAGCCGGGAGGCAGAAATCGCCGTCAGCCCCAGCAGGAATTCGGTAAACCCCGGGCTCTCCAGAAGCAGATCCTGCAACTGTTCCGCGGTGGGGAGAGCGTCGTTCTCGGCCATGCGGCCTCGATTCCATATCGCCGGGGGTCACCTGACCCGGCTGGCGGCTGAGCGCTCTGTGCGCGCGCGGCCCGAAATATTCAACCCCGGAACCTTCACCACCCGAAATCT
Source organism: Arthrobacter sp. (assembly GCA_023264815.1). Taxonomy (GTDB): domain Bacteria; phylum Actinomycetota; class Actinomycetes; order Actinomycetales; family Micrococcaceae; genus Arthrobacter. Next base: position 112,607 of record JAHFUZ010000008.1, read on the forward strand.
CCTACTACTGACACTACGCTCTTTCAGCGCCTCGGCGGGCGGTCCGGGCGAACTATTCGGCCGCCACCGGAGTCGGGCCGCCGGCCCCGGGTTCCCTTGATCGAAGCCGCGGGAAACGCGGTGCGGACACACTGTAGGCTCGGCACATGGCTGGGCTTCGCCGTCGAACGCTGGTGTTGCGCGCGCTGGCGGGCGTGGCAGCGGCCGCAGTTGGCGGCGCGGCGGCCGCGTGTTCGCCCCGCACCGAAACCGATGGCGATAACGGCACAGGCAAGGGGGACCCAGTGACGCGGCACAGGTACCAGTACGGCGGGGATGCCAGCCAGTGGGGTGAGCTCTTCCTGCCTGAACTGCCCGACGGCGGTGAGCACCGCGGCGTGGTGGCGGTCATCCACGGCGGCTACTGGCGATCGCAGTACGGCGCCGAACTCGGGGAACCGCTCGCGGCTGACCTCGCCGCGCACGGCATGGCCGCCTGGAATCTTGAATACCGCCGGGCCGGAAACGGCGGGGGCTGGCCGAACACCTTCATCGACGTCCTGGCAGGAATCGACAAGCTGCAGGACCTCGCGGCTGCCCATGCCCTCAACCTGGGTCCGGTGGTGGCGCTGGGACATTCGGCCGGCGGGCATTTGGCCGCGTGGGCGGCCGGCCGGGGCAAGCTTGCCCAGCTGGGCCTGCCGGAAGTGGACAGCCAGGTCCCGCGCCGGCAGGATGCGACGTCGGTGCACCTCTCCGGCGTCGTGAGCCAGTCCGGACTCCTTAACCTTGCCGAGGCGGAGCGGCTGAACCTCAGCAACGGTGCGGTGGTCAACCTGCTGGGCGGGCCGTCGTCGGAATATCCCCTCCGCCACCGGTATGCGGACCCCATGGCCACCCTGCCGCTGGCGGTGCCCGTGATGGCAGTCCACGGATCGGATGACCACACTGTTCCGCTGAGCCAGTCGGAGTCCTATGTCAATGCCGGGACGGCTGCGGGCATGGCCGCGCAGCTGGTGATGGTTCCCGGCGACCATTACGCGCTCATTGACCCCAAAACTGACGCCTACCGGACGTGCCGCGAGCTGGTTCGGTCGCTTCTGGGTTAGATTCGGTCCCTGGAGGTACCAACTGCAGAAATTAGGTACGTCACTCTAGACATTGGACGTCCCATCTCCTGTATCCTAGGAAAGTAAAGCAAGTCGCTGCCCCCTGGCGCGGCAAGGAGGAGATCACGTGGCCATCGCATCGCAAGAAGTATCGCCCGCCCGTTTCAGCGCGCAGCTCCGGTCGCATGCCCTGCAGACCCGGATTATGGACCTCATCCTGGAGCGCGGCCTGGACGTCGGCGACGCCATGCCCACCGAAAGCGAACTCTCCGCGGAACTGGGAGTGGGCCGCAACACCGTCCGCGAATCGCTGAAGGTGCTGCAGGCGCTGGGTGTCATCGAGATCCGGCACGGCTTTGGCATGTTCGTTGCACCCAACAACTTCAGCGCCCTCGTCTCCGGCCTGACCTTCCGCGGCCGGCTGTCCCTGCGCCACAAAGGCGAAGAGGCCATGGAACTGATCGACGTGCGCCAGGCCCTCGAATCCGGGCTCATTGGCTCGGCCATCGACCTCCTGACGGACCAGCACCTCGCGGACCTGCGCACCACCATGGAAGCCATGGAAGACGCTGCCAAGAAGGGTGAACACCTCTACGTGCACGACGCCGAGTTCCACCGCCGCCTGTACGCGCCCCTGAACAACGAGCTGCTGATCAACCTCATGGACGTGTTCTGGCAGGTATACCGCAAGATCCACCTGGCCCTTGGGACCGGTCCGGTCAACCTCGAACAGCAGACCCAGGACCACTGGGACATCTACGAGGCCGTAGCCAACAAAGACAAAGCCCTGGCCTCCGAGCGCCTGCAGCGCCACTTTGATGGCATCCGCCTGAAACTCAAGGACGTCGCGGCCAGCTAGCCCGCCCGCACCCACGCTCCATCTTCCAGCGCCCGCATCCGTGGGCGGATTTAGCCCTGCCAGTTTTTCGTAGAGAGTGCCTTTGCCGTGGAAATTTTCGTTGTGCCAACCGCCTCAGCCACTGGTTCCGTGGCCGCCGGGATCCTCGCAGCGGTCATCCGCAGCAAGCCCGACGCCGTCCTGGGCCTGGCCACCGGCGGGTCGCCGCTGCCCATCTACAAGGCGCTCGCGGGCCACTCGGTGGACATGTCCGCCGTCAGCGGCTTCGCCCTGGACGAGTACGTTGGCCTGCCCGCAGGGCACCCCGAGAGCTACGCCGAGGTTGTCCGGCGCGAGGTGACCGAACGGCTGCAGCTGGACCCCGCCAAAGTGGCAGTGCCGGACGGCAGCGCTGCGGACCCCGAGCAGGCAGCCGCCGACTATGACGCCGCCATTGCCGCCGCGGGCGGCATTGACGTGCAGATCCTCGGCATCGGCCACAACGGGCACCTGGCCTTCAACGAACCCGGTTCCGCCCTGGATTCCCGGACCCGCGTGGAGGTGCTCACCGAGCGCACGCGTGCGGCAAACGCCCGCTACTTCAGCACGCCGGAGGAGGTTCCGCTCCGCTGCATCACGCAGGGCCTGGGCACCATCATGGAGGCCGGTCACCTGTTGCTGGTGGTCAACGGTGCGGACAAGGCGGACATCCTGGCCGCCGCCCTGAACGGCCCGGTCACGGCCGACTGCCCGGCGTCGATCCTGCAGTGGCACCCGCACGTGACAGTAGTGGCGGACGAAGCCGCCGCCGCGCTCCTGGCACCCGCGAGCGGCCAGGTGCCCGTGCGCGTGGCGGGCGCGGCCGCCACGGTTTAGGGGACTGCGGGAGATGGCAGGGGTGTTCGAGGTAGCCGGCACCACCATCGACCTGTGCAACCTCCCCGAAGTGCTGAAGGCCGAGGGGTTTCTGGTCGAGCAGGCCCAGTGATTACCCTTCCTAGGCTCCGGCGGGGAGCACCTGTCCTCCGCGGAGAACCAGGACGCGGCCGAAGTCCCGGTCCACCACCACGGCGTCGGCCCGCAGGCCCGCGCGGAGGCTGCCAATGTCCTGCCGGCCGATGATCGCCGCGGGCACCGCGGTGGCGGACCGGACGGCGGCGGCCGGCGACACACCGGCATGGATGGTCCGCCGGACAACGTCCAGCAGCGTGGCGGTCCCGCCGGCCAGGGTGCCGTCGCCGAGCCGGGCTACGGCCTGCCGCACTGAGACGGCGGCAGGACCCAACTGGTAATCACCGTCGGGCAGGCCGGTGGCCGCCATCGAATCGGTCACCAAAACCACGTTTCCGGCACCAACCAGTTCGAACACCATCCGCACGGTTTCGGGATCCAGGTGGGCGCCGTCGGCAATCAGTTCGACGGCGGCCGTTCCCGCCGCGGCCAGCCGAAGACAGGCTGCCACGGGACCGGGAGCGCGGTGGTGCAGCGGCGGCATGCCGTTGAACAGGTGCGTCACGGTGGGCCGGGACACGGTGGCCTGCCCGGAGGCGGCCAGGAGTTCCGCCGCGTGGGTGAGGGACGCCGCCGTCGTCCGGGCGTCGGCGTCGGTATGGCCCAGCGAGGGCGTGACGCCGTTTTCTGCCAGCAGCCGCACCAGGTCGTCGGCGCCGGGTAGTTCGGGGGCGTAGGTCATGGTGCGAAGATGTCCGCCGGCCGCGTCGATCAGCTCACGAAGCAGTACGGTATCCGGATCCCGCAGGAAGCGCGGGTCCTGGGCACCGCAGCGGGCGTGGGAGAGGAACGGGCCCTCGGAGTGGATGCCCGCAATGAGCCCCTCGTCAGCCAGGGTCCGCAGCGTTCCCGCCGCGTGCCGCAGATTCTCGGGCGCGGCGGTGACCAGGCTGGCCAACAGCGTGGTGGTGCCGCTGCGGTGCAGGAAATCCACGGCGGTCCGTGCGTCCTGGCTGTCACCGCCGGGAAAGTCGCCGCCGGCGGCGCCGTGGCAGTGGAGGTCAATGAGGCCCGGCAGGATCATGCTGCCCGCCGGCAGGTCCAGTTCCTCGAGGCCGGGAAGTGCAGCTGTGTCCAGGCCGGCGCGCGGGCCAACGTACGCGATGCGGCCCTCCGCGACGGCCACCACAGCGTTGTCCATTTCCATGCCGTCGGTCAGGACTGTGCCGGCCAGCAGGTAGGTCCCGGACCGGCCCGGCTGGTGAGCCTGGTCCCGCGGTGTGTGTTCCGACGGCGTCACTTCAGGGCCCCAGCGAACCAGCCGGTGATGGTGGCCGGGTGGGTGATGGCTGTCCCGACGACGACGGCGAAGGCACCGGCGTCGAGGCACTGGCGGGCCTGGGCTGGGGTGTGGAGGCGGCCTTCGGCGATGAGGGGCACGCCGAACCCGGCGGCGGCGATCTGTTTGATCAGTTCAAGGTCGGGGCCGTCCGTTTTGGGGCGCTCCCCGGAATAACCGGAGAGGGTGGTACCGATCAGGTCGGCACCCGCCTCGACAGCCGCGGCGGCGTCGTCGAACGAGCCGCAGTCCGCCATGACCAGCGCGTGCGATTCGGCGTGGATGCCCGCCACCGTCTGGGCCAGGGTCAGCCCGTCCGGGCGCTGGCGGCGGGTGCCGTCGACCGCCACGACGTGCGCGCCGGCGTTGGCCACCGCGAGGGCGTGGCGGAGCGTGGGAGTGATGAAAACGCCGTCGTGCCCGTCCTTCCAGAGCCCGATCACCGGAACTTCAACGGCTGACCGCGTGAACTGGACGTCGGAGAGGCCCTGGACCCGGATGGCCGCGGCACCGCCGGTGACGGCCGCCGCGGCGATCTGCGCCATGGTGCGGGGATCGCGCATCGGCTCGCCCGGGTACGCCTGGCAGGACACGATCAGTTGGCCGCGCAGGGATTCGAGGGCTTCGGGGGTCAGGATCACGGTCGGTTCCTCTGCGGTATGTGGGGTGGCTGGGACTGTGTGGACTAAGGCTGTGGAGTGAGGACCAGGCTGGCGGCACCCACCATGGCGGCTGCGTTGCCGAGTTTAGCCGGGAGAACGGGCAGCCCGGCCAACGCGGGCAGGAGTTCGGCGCGAAGGGCTCGTTCCATGGGATGCCACCAGGGCGCGCCGGCATCGGACAGGCCGCCGGAAACCACCACCACTTCCGGGTCCAGGATGTTGGCCAGGCCGCCCACCGCCTGGCCGGCCGCGCCGGCACCGAGGCCCACCGCTTTGATGGCGACCGCGTCGCTCGCCCCGGCGAGGGCAAACACTGCCCGCGCATCCGCTGCGGGTGAGGTGCCGCCGAGCCGCACATACGCTTCGCGGATGGCCGGCCCGGAGGCGATGGCCTCAACATGGCCGGCACCGCCGCAGACGCAGGGAACTGCGGCACCTTCGTCGACGGCGTACGGTGAGGCAAAGTGGCCCACGTGCCCGCCCACATACCGGTGGCCCAGGACCGGCTGCCCGTGCAGGACAAAACTGCCCCCGACGCCGGTGCCGAAGGCCACCAGGAGTGAACTGGCCGTCCCGGCGGCGGCACCGGTCCACGCCTCACCGAGGGCGTGCGCGTGGACGTCGTTGACGGCCCGGACGGACGACGGCGGCAGGCCCAGCCGTGAGGCAAGGCCCGCCGTCAGTTCCGTCCCCGCCCAGCCGAGGATCGCGTCAGTGGCCGATACGACCACCCCGCGCCCGGCATCAATAACCCCGGCAGAACCAACGCCAACCCCCACAACATCCAGGCCCGCTGCTTGAGCCCGGACAATAAGCGAAGAAACCAGCGCCGCAGCAGCATCCAAAATGGCGTCCCCACCATCCCGGTTCAGCGTAGGAATGGTCTCCGAAAACAGCACCCCACCGCCCGCCGAAACAACCCCGGCAGCAGTCTTCGTGCCGCCAAGGTCAACACCAATCGCGTACTGCATGTGATTCCTCACTTGTCGTGCCTGCCACAATGGCCCCTCAGCCGCGCCCAACCGCGACTAACTAGACGAGCCCGTTGCGTTCCAGGATGACCTTGACCGCGGCGGTCTCGTCCTCGTCAAGGGACAGCATGGGTGCGCTCATGACGTTGGTCTTGATGATGCCCATGAGCTGCAGGGCGGTCTTGAAAGCGCCCAGGCCCGCGGCGTTGCCGGACATGCGGCCGGCCTTGGGGGTGTAGACGATTTCGAAGACGTCGGCCAGCCGGTCCTGCTCGGCAGCGGCCTTGGCCCAGTCGCCGCCAACCGCAGCGTCGTAGAGGCGGCGGTAGCCGGCCGGGTCAACGTTGCCGAGGCCCGGGACAACGCCCTGGGCGCCGCCCAGGAGTGCGCCGTCCACCACCACTTCGTGGCCCGTGAAAATGTCGAAATTGGGAATGTCCTTGGCTGCAATGAGCAGCTGGCGGAAGGAGACGTCGTCGCCCGAGGAATCCTTCACACCGGCAATGACACCGTCGCGGCCCAGTTCCACAAGCAGGTCCGTGGGCAGCTTGAAGTGGGTGCGCACCGGAACGTCGTAGGCGAACACGGGGACGTCCACGGCGGCGGCGATGGAGCGGAAGTGGGTGCTGTTTTCCTGGGCGTTGGAGATCGCGTAGTACAGGCTGGTGGCCACGATGGAGTCGGCGCCGAGGGCGATGACGCGCCGGGCTTCTTCGATGACGCGGTTGGTGGTCTGCTCAACGGCACCCACGATCACGGGCACCTGGCCGGCGTTCACGCCTGCCACGGTCTGCACCACGAGGTCGCGCTCGGTGTTGGTCATGTGGGTGACCTCGCCTGAGGAGCCCAGCACAAAAAGGCCGCTGACGCCGCCGTCGAGCAGGTGCCTGGTGACGTTTTCCAGCGACGGTACGTCGATGGCGCCATCGACGGTGCGGGGGGTTACGACGGGCGGAATGACGCCCTGGAAACGGGAAGCGACGGTGGTCACGGTGTACTCCAAATAGTGATGGTTAGACGAAAACTCATGGGGGGAAATCTAGGTGTGGAGCAGGCTCGGAGCGGCGCCCAGCAGCTTCTTGGTGTAGTCGTTGCTGGGGCTGTCGAAGACCTGTGCCGCGGTGCCCTGTTCGACGATTTTGCCGAAGTACATCACGCAGATGCGGTCCGAGACATAGCGGACGGTCTGGATGTCATGCGAGATGAACACCATGCCGAGGTTCAGCTGGGTCTTCAGGTCGGACAGCAGGTTCAGCACCTGCGCGCGGACGGAAACATCCAGGGCGGAGGTTGGCTCGTCGGCCACGATGATGTCCGGATCCAGGGCCAGGGCGCGGGCGATCGCCACACGCTGGCGCTGGCCGCCGGAAACCTGCGACGGCGTGACCTCCGCAGCGGACTGCGGCAGGCCCACCAGCGCCAGCAGTTCCTTGACCTTGGCCGCGCGGGTGGCCGGGGTGCCGATGCCATGGATCTGCAGGGGGTCCGTGAGGATGTCCTGGACGGTCATGCGCGGGTTCAGCGCGGTGGCCGGATCCTGGAAGACCACGGACACGGAGCGGCCGAATTCCTTGCGCATGGCGGCGTTCCGCTTGATGGCGGGCTTGCCGTGGAACAGGACCCCGCCCGACGTCGGCGGCTGCAGTCCCACCAGCACTGAGGCGAGCGTGGACTTACCGCAGCCGGACTCACCCACGATGCCCACGGTTTCGCCGCGGCTGATGGTGAAGTCCACGCCGTCGACGGCCTTGACGATGTTGGGCCGGAAGAGCTTGCCGCCACGGGCGTGGTGGTAGACCTTGACGTCCTTGAGCTCGATGACCGGCTTACCGGTGGAAATGCTCACTTTGCATCCTCCTTCAGGTGGCTTGCCCAGAAGTGGTCTGCGGACCCGCCTCCCGCGGACGAAACCGCGGTGAGGACCAGCTGCTGGTTGGGATCGGCATCCGCACGCAGCGACCGTGCGGCGAAGCGGTCACCCGGGGCGAAGTCGCGCGGGGACGGGACGGTGCCGGGGATCTGGTGCAGGCGGACGGCGTCCGCCTCGATGGAGAGGACGGCGCCGAGCAGGCCGCGCGTGTATTCGTGCTTGGGATTCTGCAGCAGTTCGGAGGCCTGGGCTGATTCCACCACCTGGCCGGCGTACATGACCGTGATCCGGTGGGCCAGCGAGGCCACCAGGGCGAGGTCGTGGCTGACGAATACCATGGCGAAGCCGAGCTGTTCGCGCAGCTCGTTGAGCAGGTCCACTACCTGCTTCTGGACGGTGACGTCCAGGGCGGTGGTGGGTTCATCGGCCACCACGATCTTCGGCGAGCGGGACAGGGCCATGGCTATCAGGACGCGCTGGCGCTGGCCGCCGGAGAGCTCGTGCGGGTAGCTTGCGAGCGTCCGGACGGGATCCAGCTTGACCAGTTCCAGCAGCTCGGCGGGGGTCTTGCGTCCACCGCGCCTGGTCAGCTGCTCCATCTGGTCCTTGATCTTCATGGACGGGTTCAGGGAGCTCAGGGCGTCCTGGTAGACCATGGCGATCTGCTCGCCGCGCAGGCCCTCGTAGGCCTTGACGCTGCTGTGCTTGGTGGCGGGATCCAGCAGTTCCTTGCCGTCGAACCTGATGGAACCGGTGACCACGGCAGTCTTGGGCAGCAGGCCCATCACTGCGAGGGACGTGATGGACTTGCCGCAGCCGGATTCGCCTACCAGGCCCATGGTTTCGCCTTCGCGGACCGTGAAGGAGACGTTGTCCACAATGGCGGTGCTGCCGAAGCGGCCCGGGAAGCGGATGGACAGGTTCTTGACCTCCAGGACGTTGCGCGCGCCGGCGGGGACCTGGGGCAGGCGGTCGGTGCGCTTGGCCTCGATGGCGGAGAGCAGTTCCAGTTCCCGGTCCAGCAGCAGGTGCGGGTTGGCCGCCGCCAGCTTCGGATCGGTGAGGACGGCTGCCTCGGTGTAGCGCTCCTCGGTGAGGACGTCGCCGCGGGCGGCGCGGACGCCGTCGAGCTCGTGCTCCTCCACAACCGACGGCTGGGCAACCGAGGTGGCCACCTCAGTGTCGACGGCGGCACTGACCGCAGCGCCGGACACAACAGCCGACGCGCCGTCGTCGTCCTTAACAACGGGAGCCTTGCGCAGCTTCGGGTTGACCATGGCGTCGGTGAGGCCCTCCGCCAGGATGTTCAGGGACAGCACGGTGAGCAGGATGGTCACACCGGCGAACGTGGTGGCCCACCAGCCGCCGGAGAGGACCAGGTTGCGGCCGTAGGAGATCACGTTGCCCCAGGACGGCGCGGGGTCCTGGACGCCGGCGCCGAGGAAGGAAAGGGAGGCTTCGAGGATGATGGCGTCGGCCACCATTACCGTGGCGAACACCAGCACGGGGGCGGCGGTGTTGCGGACGATGTGCTTGAGCAGGATGTAGAAGCGGCCGGCGCCGATCACGCGTTCGGCGCGGACGTAGTCTTCGCCGTACTGGGCGAGCACGTTGGCGCGGACCACACGGGCCAGCTGCGGGGTGTAGATGATGGCGATCGCGATGATGATGGTGGGCACCGAGTTGCCGAACGCAGCCAGCAGGACCGCGGCCAGGGCGATGCCCGGGAACGCCATGAGGATGTCCATCAGGCGCATGATCAGTTCGTTCACGGCCTTACTGGACGTGGCGGCGAAAGATCCCAGCAGCGCGCCCACCAGGATGGCCAGGGCTACGGCGCCCAGGCCGATCATCAGCGAGGACTGGGCACCGAAGAGCAGGCGGGAGAAGATGTCACGGCCCAGGCGGTCGGTGCCGAAGAAGTGCTCGGCGCCCGGCGGGGTGGCCGGAATGAAGGTCTCCAGGGGATCGTGCGGGGCGATGACCGGTGCGAAGACGGCCGCGAGGCCGATCATGATGAGGAAGAGGAGCGCGATGCGGGAGCCCCAGGGGAGGGCTTTGAAACGGATGCCCGGGGCACTCAGCCGTTCGGCCAGCTTGCTACGCATGAGCTATACCGTCCTGATTCGGGGGTTGATGAGCAGGTACAGGAGGTCCACCACGATGTTGACCAGAACGAAGGTGACGGAGATGGTGAGGACCACGCCCTGGACCAGGTTGACGTCCAGGTTGGTGATGCCGTTGAGGATCAGCTGGCCCATGCCGGGCAGGGCAAAGATCATTTCAATCACGACGGCGCCGCCCAGCAGGTAGCCCACGCGCAGTCCCAGCACGGTCACCGGAGTCACCAGTGCGTTGCGCAGGACGTTCCGGGAGACCACCTCGCGGTAGGGGACACCGTTGCCGATGGCCGTGCGGACGTAGTCACGGTCCAGTTCCTCCACCATGGAGGTGCGGACCACACGGATCAGCGAGGCCGAGACGGGGATACCGAGCGCGAGGGCGGGAAGGGCCATGGAGTTCAGCCAGCCGCCAAAACCGGATTCCGGCGTCGCAATTCCGCCTGAGGGGAACATCGGGCTGGTGCCGAGGGCGAACCACTGGATGAGCAGGATGCCGAGCCAGAACGACGGCGTGGCGATCGCGGCGATCGAGAAGACGCGGACCAGCTGGTCCTGCCACTTGTCGCGGTACAGGGCGCCGAGGATGCCGAAGACCAGCGACACCACAATGGCGATCAGGACGCCCAGGAAGGTCAGCTGCAGTGTCAGCGGGAACGCGGAGCCGATCATCGAGGCCACCGACTTGGCCGGCGGGGTGGTGACGCCGAGGTCGAACTGCAGCAGCTTGCCGAGGAATCGGAAGTACTGCAGGACCAGCGGGTCGTTAAGTCCGTTTTCCTGGCGGTACTGATCCTTGGCTTCCTCGGAGGCGCCGTCGCCGAGGGCGGAGCTGGCCTGGTCGCCGGGGGCGGCTTGCAGGACGAGGAAGACGAGCAGGGTGATGCCCAGGATCATCAATGGCAGTGCTGCGAGTCTGCGGCCGAGCAGACGCAATATCGTGACCAATTTGTTCTCCGGTGTGTTTGGGTACTGCAGTTCAAAAAGTTGCGAGGCCTGCCCTGCGTGCTCCCGGGGGAATCAGGGACGCAGTGCAGGCCTCGCAACACTGGAGGCTGCCTAGGAGGTGCGTCCGACGTCGATGAACGACATGCCGGTGGTGGGCAGCGGCTTGAAGCCGTTGAGCTTCTTGTCGTCCCAGGCGGAGGGCAGCTGGCGGTGGAAGATGGGGTAAAGGGGCAGTTCCTCGGAGATGAGGTCCACGATTTCGCCGGTGATCTTCTTGGCGTCTTCCTTCGCCGCCTGGGAGCCCTTGTTCATGAGCTCCTGCAGCTTGGCGCGTTCCGGCGCGGTCCAGTAGGCGCGCTTCTCCATCCAGGTGGCGCCCGAGTAGAACCAGCTCAGGAGCAGGTCAGCGTCGTTGCCGAATACTGACGGGTCGCCCGGGGCGGCAACCACAGTGTAGTCGCCGGTGCCCACACGGTCCGTGTACAGCGCGCCGGACTGGATGCTCTTCACGGTGACCTTCACGCCCGGGATCTTGTTCCAGGATTCGAGGATCAGCGGGGCAACGTCCTTGACCCAGGCGGTGTCCGTGGTCAGCAGCTCGAATTCGAGGCTGGTGACGCCTGCCTGCTTGAGCAGGTCCGCAGCCTTGGAAGCGTCGTAGCCGTAGACGTTCTTGGCCTTGACGTAGTCCGGGTGGCCTTCCTGGAAGTAGGAGCTGGCGGCCTTGGCGTTGCCGAACAGGGCCTTCTTGATGATGGCATCCTTGTCCAGACCGTAGTGCAGGGCCTGGCGGACCAGCTTGTTGTTGAAGGGGGCCTTGTTGCAGTTGAACAGCAGGAACATCAGGCCGAACGACTGCACGGATTCAACCTTGACCTTGGACTTGAGGCCGTCGATGTCCAGGTAGGGGACGTCCTCGATGGCCTGGACGCGGCCGGACTGGACGGCGGTGACGCGTGCGGCGGCGTCGGAGAGCAACAGCCAGGTCATGCCCTTGGCCAGTGCCGGCTTGGGGCCGTTGTAGTCGGCGAACGCCTCGAAGACGATCTTGTCGTCCTTGACGGCGGAGACCAGCTTGTACGGGCCGCTGCCGACAGGCTTGGCGTCAAACGCCTTGAGGTCCGTGGCCAAGGCCTTGGGGACGACCTTGACCACGGAGATGCGGGGGCCGAAGCCGGGGAAGGCGTACTTGAGGGTGAACTCAACCGTTTTGGCGTCAACCGGCTTGACGTCCTGGATGAACGGAATGAACTGGGAGAACAGGGACTTGTTCGCCGGGTCCATGACGCGGGTGAAGGAGAACGCAACGTCCTCCGTGGTGACCGGGGTGCCGTCGTGGAACTTGGCGCCGTCGCGGATGGTGACCTGGTAAGTGGTGTCGTTGACCTTCTTGGGGTCCGCCGCGGCCAGGGCGTTGTAGGGCTCGCGGGTGGCCGGGTGCAGTTCGATCAGGCCTTCGAAGATGTGCAGGTTGGCGGCCATGGGCGTGGCGCCGGAGGAGCTCAGCGGGTCGAAGCCGGTGGAGAGGGCGTAGGAGATGCCCGCCTCGATGGTGAGGTCCTTGTTGACAGCCGCGGCGCTCGCGGAGCTGCCGGTGGTGGTGGCTGCCGGGCCGCCGCAGGCGGCGAGGGTGGTGGTGAAGGCTGCGGCGGCGCCCATGGCACCGGTCAGCTTGAGGAAATTCCGGCGGCTGGCATCGTTGACCAGCGGCAGGTTCTTAAAGGTTTCGTTCATCAGGGCCTCGCCATTCCAGAAGGTTTATCGGATGTAGGACGTCCGAGCTCGTAGGATGACTGTAAGTCGGATCACAGCCTCCCGTCAAGCGCCCCGCCCCATTCCCCAACCGACGCTCTATCAGTTGATGTGGCTTTTTCCCGGACGCTCTCTCACTTAACGCGGGTTTTTGGCGGACGCTCTCTCACTCAGGCGCGCTGACGCCGCCGGTGCGGGTGTCAAAACTGAACGCACGACGGCGGCACGCGGCTGTGGTGCCCTGCGTTGCGGTTACGCTGAACTCCACGTCCGCGCGGCCGCGTGCCACGTCCTCCCCGGTGACGGTGTAGCCGGGGGTGAAATAGAGGACCTCCTCGCCGGGGCTCAGGTCCGTGGCCGGGAAGGCCTCTGAACCGGGCCCGGACAGGCGGACATTGGCCAGGGGCTGTGTTCCGATGTTGCGCGCCCGGCCGGTAAACGCCAGGATGTCGCCGGGTTTGTAGCCCGGAAGGATGGGCCCGTAGTTGAGGTCCTGCGCTTCCCGGGTGCCGATCACCTGCGCGGCCTCGGCCGTGTAACCCTGGCCGATTTCCTTCCAGGTGTGCACGCCCCATGCGCCGGCACCGGCGGACATCACATGGAACTCCCCGGCATTCTGCCAGACGGGCGGGCGGCCGGGGGTGATGGAGCGGAGCACCATGTCGAACTCGAAGCCGGCGTCGGCGTCCGGCTTGGCGGTTCCGGCATGAGGAGGGTTCGCCGTCAGCTGTGCCGTGAGCTGTTCCGCCGGCACTGACACAAAGACAATCTCCCGGTAGCCCTGACGCTCATAGAGGACGCCGATGTTGCCGTCAGGCAGGCGGGCGGCGGTCGAATAGGCCGAGCTGCCCGGGCAGAGGACCAGCCTGGCCGGCCAGTTGCGTCCGTCGTCCGTGGACAGGCTGAGGACAGTGTTCCGCCGCAGCGCAGTGTCGTGGTTGTTCGTGGCCAGCAGCCATGAGTCGGTGGCTTCCCCGGCGAACGGGGCCACGGACGGCAGGCCGTCGAAGCGGACCAGCGAGCCGTTGTCGCCCGGGTCCGGGAGGTCCTCAACCGGAACCAGGGCGCTCCAGGTGGCGCCGCCGTCGTCGGACGTTGCGGCAAGGCGGCGCGGCCTACCGCGGCTGTGCAGGAGCAGACGGCCGTCCGCGAGGGCGGCCACCTTGTTCTCATTGGGGCTGAAGCCGTGGGTGCCCGCGCCGATCAATTCGCCGAGCGTCCATGTCCCGCCATGGTCATCGCTAAATGCGGACGCAGCCATGATTTCGCCGCCGGCCAGGACCACAAACTGCTGCACCAGGCGGCCGCGGAAGGGCCCCGTGTGGATCTGGATGCCCTGGCCCGCGGCGGCGAAGATCCCGGTGATGGCGGGTCCGGCGGTGTGTGCGGGCGGGCGGAGTTTGAGCTGGGCGGTGATCCGGCGGTGCTGCCAGGTCAGCCCGTCGTCGTCGGAGTAACTGAGGTCGCAGTGCTGGACCTGGCCGTCCGGCTCCAGGCCCGCAATGGCCTCGAAGAAGCCGGCGCACGTGCCGGCCGCGTGGAACATAAAAATCCGGCCCGTGTCCGCGTCCACCAGGAGGCTCGGATCGCCGTAGCCGTTGAGTCCGGCGCCGGTCCGCACCACCTGCTGCGGACCCCAGGTCCGGCCGTTGTCCGTGCTGCGCCGGAGCAGGAGGTCGATCGGGTTGGGCAGGTCATCCAGGTTGGGCCGGCCGTCGTAGGCGGCGAGAATGGTGCCCGCCCGCGAGACGGCGAGGGCTGGGATCCTGTACTGGCGGTAGCCGCCCACGCCCCGGACCGCGAGTACGTGTTCGACATCGGGAGCGGCAGTCATCATCGGCAGGACGTGGGATGTCATATCTCCATGGTAGGCGAGGGGTAACAAAGCTGCGTGGCCAGGCTGCATCTCTGGCAGAGTATGAGGATGCTCACTGTTATTGGCGAAGGCCTTGTTGACGTTGTCCAGCGCGCCTCCGGAATCGAAGCCCATGTTGGCGGCAGCCCGCTTAACGTTGCGGTGGGGCTGGCCCGCCTGGACCATCCCGTGCAGTTCATTGGGCGCTACGGCCGCGATGCCTACGGGGATGCCGTGGCGGCGCACCTGCGTGCCAGTTCCGTCATGCTGCCGCAGGGTCCGGACGGGTTGCCCACCAGCGTGGCCACCGCCCTGATTGACGACGACGGCGCCGCCACCTACACCTTTGACCTCGCCTGGGAGCTTCCCGGCCTGGCGGACCGCCTCGCGTTTATGCTGCAGGGAACCACGTTGCTGCACACAGGCTCCATCGCCACGATGCTGGCGCCGGGCGCCGCGGACGTGCTGGCCGCCGTCGAACACGCCCACCCGTCCGCCACCATCAGTTTCGACCCCAACTGCCGGCCCACCATCATCACCGACGTCGACTATGCGCGGAAGCAGGCCGAAAAGTTCGCCTCCCTGGCGGATGTTGTGAAGGCCTCGGACGAGGACCTGGAATGGCTGTACCCGGGTGTTGATCCGCTGGACTCAGCCCGCCGCTGGCTGTCCCTGGGTGGTGAAGAAGGGCCGGCGCTGGTGGTGGTGACCCGCGGCGGGGCCGGTCCGTGGGGTATTACCGCAGCGGGCGAGGCGGAATGCCCGGCACCGGACGTCGAGGTCGCCGACACCGTGGGCGCGGGCGATTCCTTCATGGCTGCGCTGCTCTCCGGGATCGTTGACCGCGGCCTGGACGGCGCGCAGAACCGCAAGGAGCTGCGCGAACTGCCCGCCGAAGGGCTTGCCGAACTGCTGGCCCACGCCGCCCGCGCGGCCGCCGTCACCGTTTCCCGGCCCGGCGCCAACCCGCCCACCCGCGCGGAGATGAACGCGGTTTCGGAGGATCAGGACCGGGGCTGACTCTTAACAGGTACTGGCAGTACGCGTCACAGCAGGCACTCCCGGGCGCGGCCATTCACTGGTTGTCTTGAATCATGAAACTCATTCCTCCCGTCTCCACCGCAAAAGGCCCGGTGGAGACGTTCACCGGTGATGTGTACGTCAACAGACTCCACAATGGCGAAGCCCCCTCGCGGCTCGTGGTTGCGATGGTCCGCTTCACCCCGGGCGCCCGCACGAACTGGCATTCCCACCCCCTCGGGCAGACCCTCCACTGCACGGACGGTACGGGGATTGTGGCCACCCGCGACGGTGCCGTCATGGTGATGCGCCCGGGGGACACCGTCCACACCCCGCCCGGCGAGGAACATTGGCACGGCGCCACCGCGGGCAGCATGATGTGCCACTTGGCCCTGCTCGAGAACGACGGCGGGACAACCGCTACGTGGCTCGAACCGGTCTCCCCCCAGGAGTACGCCGCCGCCCAGCCGAGGAACCAGGCAGAGGGCACCGCCTGACGGCGCCCCGTTGAGCGCCGAATGCTGCCGCCCTCGATGGGCTGAAGACCCAGCAGGAGCTTGGAATCGAACTGTGGCAGCTGACGCGTCGAGCGGCGGGATCTCGGCGCTAAGAGCCGCGCTTAGCGCCGAGACCTCGCCACTCGATGTCCGGGTTCGGGCCGATGTACGTGGCATCGATGACGCCTGCATTCAGCGCCTCGATGGCGGCGGGCCCAGCGTTGAAGACCTGGGTGGTCAGCTTCGTCTCGCCCAGTTCGCCGGCGATCAACCCCTTGCTGACGCCCACCAATGCCGGGGCATGGGTGACATTTCCGAAGTAGCCCAGCGGCCGCTTCGGAGCAGCTGACTGCCCGGCAACGATCCGGGTGCTCATGGGCTTTTCCTTTGCTGGCGGAGGTGTTGAGAAGAGATTACGGACGGGACCGGGGCGCCACAACGGTTCCGGACCCGGGCGTTCACCGGGCGTAGCGAAGGCTCAATACGGCGTCGCGCAACGTCAAAGAGGGTCGCGGGACGTCACTTTCCCCGGGGGACTTTCTACCCTTGTTGAGCCGCCTCGCAGGGCGTCAGATGGGAACATGACGGCAGGAACCACCCGATCTGCGCGCTGGCCCTGGATCTCCAAGGAGGTCCAGGCCTTCCCTGTCAGCCCTAACCTCTTGGACTACGAAACGGCCTGCAGCCGGTTCTCCTGGGCGGACGCCCGCGCCGCGCTGTCCGGGCTTCCCGGCGGCGGCCTCAACATCGCGTACGAGGCAGTGGACCGCCATGCCGCCGGTCCTCGTGCCAACCACCCGGCCCTGCGGTTCATCCACGCGGACGGCTCCACCCATGCCATCAGCTATGCAGAGCTATCGGAGCAGACCAACCGGTTCGCCGCCGTCCTGGCCCAACTGGGCATCGGCCGCGGCGATCGCGTCTTTTCACTGACGGGCCGCGGCCCGGAGCTGTACGTGGCGGTCCTGGGAACCCTCAAGAACGCCAGCGTTTTCTGCCCGCTGTTTTCGGCGTTCGGGCCGGAACCGGTGCGGCAGCGCCTTCAGCTGGGATCGGGGCGCGCACTCATTACCACCAGGGCCCTCTACCGGAGGAAAGTGAAGCAGATCCGGGACGCCCTGCCGGACCTTGAGCACGTCCTGCTGACGGACGCCGACGGCGACCCGGAACCGGGAACACTCGATCTGGCTGCACTGATGAGCGCCGCCCCCTCAGACAGCCGGATGGCCGGCACCCGGGGAGAGGACATGGCGCTGCTGCACTTCACCAGCGGCACCACCGGCACACCCAAAGGTGCCATCCACGTGCATGAGGCCGTTACGGCCCACTATGCGACCGGACTCTACGCGCTGGACCTGCACCCGGACGACATCTACTGGTGCACGGCCGACCCCGGCTGGGTCACCGGCACGTCGTACGGCGTGATCGCGCCGCTGGTCCACGGCATCACCACCATTGTGGACGAGGAGGAGATGGACGCGGACCGCTGGTACCGCATCCTCGCCGAGCAACACGTCACCGTCTGGTACACCGCCCCCACCGCACTGCGGATGCTGATGAAGGCCGGCGCGGACCGCGTTGCCGGCCACGACCTCTCCGCCCTGCGCTTCGTGGCAAGCGTGGGTGAACCCCTCAATCCCGAGGTGGTGGCCTGGGGCCAGGAAGCCTTCGGCCATCCGGTCCACGACAACTGGTGGCAGACCGAAACCGGGTGCATCATGATTGCCAATTTCCCGGCTATGGACATCCGGCCCGGTTCCATGGGGCGTCCACTTCCCGGGGTGGAAGTGGCACTGGTGGTGCGGGATGACAACGGCAAACCGGTGATCCGGGACGGTGAACCGGTCCTGGTCACGGAACCTGACACCATGGGCGAACTCGCCCTTCGGGCCGGCTGGCCGTCCATG
Source organism: Arthrobacter sp. (assembly GCA_023264815.1). Lineage (GTDB taxonomy): Bacteria > Actinomycetota > Actinomycetes > Actinomycetales > Micrococcaceae > Arthrobacter. Next base: position 130,425 of record JAHFUZ010000008.1, read on the forward strand.
TTCCGTGGTTACCTCAACGAACAGGAACGCTACCGCCGCTGCTTCGCCGGCGGCTGGTACCTCACGGGAGACGTCGCCAAACGGGACCACGACGGGTATTACTGGTTCGTGGGCCGCGGTGACGACGTCATTAAATCCTCCGGCCACCTCATTGGCCCCTTCGAAGTGGAAAGCTCATTGATGGAGCATGAAGCGGTGGCTCAGGCCGGGGTGATCGGGGTGCCGGACCCGGTTGCCGGGGAAGTGGTCAAGGCATTCGTTGAACTCCGGAACGGATGGGAGCCCTCCGAAGAGCTTCGCCTGGACATCATCGGCTTTGCCCGAAAACGGCTCGGCCCCGCCGTCGCCCCCCGTCTCATTGACTTCACCACGGCGCTGCCGAAAACCCGCAGCGGAAAAATCCTCCGCCGCCTCCTCAAAGCCCGCGAACTCGGGCTTCCTGAAGGCGACACCTCCACCGTCGAAACCCCCGCGGAGCCACGATGACCGGCAAACCCGCGCACCCAGACGAGGCCCAGGCCGGCCTCGCGAGGCACCTCCTGCACCAGATGCTGCGCGTACGGCGTCTCGAGGAGAAATGCGTCGAACTCTACAGCGAAGCGAAGATCCGCGGGTTCCTGCACGTCTACATCGGCGAGGAAGCCGTTGCGGCGGGTGTCCTGGAGACGCTGGAAGCCGAGGACGCCGTCGTCGCCACTTACCGTGAACACGGCCACGCACTGCTGCGCGGTGTCCCCGCCGGTGCCATCCTCGCCGAAATGTACGGCTACGTGCAGGGTTGCTGCCGCGGGCGCGGCGGGTCAATGCACCTGTTCGACGCCGGCACCCGCTTCTTCGGCGGGAACGCGATTGTGGCGGGCGGGCTGCCCCTCGCCGTCGGCCTGGCGCTGGCAGATAAAATGGCCGGACGCGCGAGGGTGACGGTCTGCTTCTTCGGAGAGGGGGCCGTGGCTGAGGGAGAATTCCACGAGAGCCTCAACCTTGCGGCCCTGTGGCAGCTGCCGGTGCTCTTCTGCTGTGAAAACAACCTGTACGCGATGGGCACCGCCCTGGGCCGCTCCGAATCCCAGACTGACATTGCGCTGAAGGCCGCCGGCTATGAGGTTGCGGCGTGGGCGGTGGACGGGATGGACGCTCTCGCCGTCCATGAGGCTGCCCGGCGCGCGGTGGATGCGGTCCGTTCCGGCGGCGGTCCCCATTTCCTGGAACTGCGGACCTACCGTTTCCGCGCGCATTCCATGTTTGATCCCGAGCGGTACCGCGAGAAGACGGAAGTTGCCCACTGGCAGGAGCGGGATCCCATCAACCTCCTGCGCCAGGCCCTCGAAACCGCGGGGCACCTGACCGAAGCGCAGTGGGCCGGGCTGCAAAGCGATGCTGACACCGAGGTGGCGGAGGCGGTCGCTTTCGCCGAGGCCGGAACGCCGGAACCACCTGAAGACCTGGCCCGCTTCGTATACAGCGAGGTCCACAGCGAGGCCCACAGTGAGCGGGGCCCGGAATGAAGACCACCTACCGGGAAGCCATCCGGGCCGCGATCCGGGATGCGCTGCAGCGTGACGACCGGGTTTTCCTTATGGGGGAGGACGTGGGCGCCTACGGCGGGTGCTTCGCCGTCAGCCTGGGTCTGTTCGAGGAATTCGGGCCCGAACGCATCCGGGACACTCCGCTGTCCGAATCCGGTTTCGTGGGAGCGGGAATCGGTGCTGCCCTGGGCGGAATGCGTCCCATTGTTGAGATCATGACCGTCAACTTCAGCCTGCTGGCCCTGGACCAGATCGTGAACAATGCCGCCACGCTCCTGCACATGTCCGGCGGGCAGTTCAACGTGCCGTTGGTGATCAGGATGACCACGGGGGCGGGGCGCCAGCTGGGCGCCCAGCATTCCCACAGCCTGGAGGGCTGGTACGCCCACATTCCAGGCCTGCGCATCCTCGCGGCGGCCACCCTCGAGGACGCGCGGGGGATGTTGTGGACAGCGCTGCAGGACCCGGACCCGGTGCTGATCTTCGAACACGGGACGCTGTACAACATGCCCGGCGAACTGGATGACGACGCCGGTCCCGTGGACATCACCGCCGCCGCCATCCGGCGGCCGGGCACGGACGTTTCGCTCATTACCTACGGGGGCACACTGCCGGCGGTGCTCGACGCCGCCGGGCAGCTGTCAGCGGAAGGCGTCGACGCCGAGGTGCTGGACCTGCGCGTCCTGCGTCCGCTCGATGAAGCCGCGGTCCTGGCCACAGTGGCACGGACGCACCGGGCCGTTGTGGTGGATGAGGGATGGCGCAGCGGCAGCCTCTCGGCGGAAATCAGCGCACGGATCACCGAAGCCTCCTTCTATGACCTGGACGCGCCTGTGGGACGGGTATGCAGCGCCGAGATCCCGCTGCCGTACGCCAAGAGCCAGGAACTCGCGGCACTTCCTTCTGTGGAGCGGATCGTCAGGGCGGCAAGGGAGGCGGTGGGCCGGAGTGGCTGAATTCCGGATGCCATCCCTCGGCGCGGACATGGACCACGGGAAGATGGTGGAGTGGCTCGTGAAGCCGGGTGATTACGTACACCGGGGCGACGTGGTGGCGGTGGTGGACACCGAGAAGACGGTCATGGACGTGGAGACGTTCGAAGAGGGTGTGGTGGCCGAACTGCTCGTGGACGTGGGCACCACGGTTCCCATCGGCACTCCACTGGCCAGGATCACTCCGACGCCGGATCATGGTGCTGCCGTGCCGCCGGCACAAGGACCCGCCATGTCACCACCTGTCGCGCCTGTTGGCCCGCCTCCCGTCGCGCCTCCGGTCCGCCACCTGGCCCATCGCCTGCGAATTGATCCCGCCACAGTCCGGGGTACAGGCAGGAACGGTGCGGTGACCCGCGTGGATGTGGAACGCGCCGCAGCTGCCGCGGCGCAGGAAACCGCACCGCCTCAGGTCCAATCGGCTGCACCTCCTACGGCGGCGGCACCCGGGCCGGCGCCACCTCTTGCGGCTGCCGGCCAGGCAGCGCGGACCCGCTCGTCACCCCGCGCCCGGCGGCTTGCCGCCGAACGGGGGCTGGACCTGGCCCTGGTAACAGGAACAGGGCCGGGCGGGGCCGTCACTGAGGCAGATATTCTCCTCGCCGGCCCGCCGCCGGCACCCGAAGTGCCTGCCCCGGCGGAGAGTCCTGCCGCACCGGAAGCGTCTGTCGCCATCGAACGTGAGGCAAGTCTTCGCCGGGCCGTCGGAAATTTGATGTCCCGGTCCAAAAAGACCATCCCGCACTACTACCTCGGCACTACCTTGGACATGGCGGCCCCGGTCGCGTGGATGCAGTCCGTGAACCTGCAGCGTCCCGTGTCGTCCCGCCTGGTGGTTTCCGTCCTTCTGCTGAAGGCCGCCGCGCTCGCTGCCAGGGACGTGCCCGAGGTGAACGGCTTTTATGTCGACGACGGGTTCCGGCCCAGCCAGTCCGTCCATCTCGGTGTAGCGGTGGCACTGCGGAAGGGCGGGATCGTTGCTCCGGCCCTCCATGACGCGGACACACTTTCGGTGGACGCGCTGATGGACCGGCTGCGGGACCTGGTGGCCCGGGCACGTGCGGGGAAGTTGCGCCGTGCCGAGATGGCTGACCCGACGCTGACGGTCACGAACCTGGGTGACCTGGGGGTGGAGAGCGTCTTTGGCGTGATCTATCCGCCGCAGGTGGCCATGGTGGGGCTGGGCAGGCTCAGGGAGGAACCGTGGGCCCATGACGGGATGCTGGGCATCCGCCCGGTGGTTACCGCCACCCTCTCGGCGGACCACAGGGTCAGTGACGGCCTGCGCGGAGCCCGCTACCTTGCACGGCTGGAGGAGCTGCTCCAGAAACCGGAGGAACTATGAACCAGCAGGATGCCCGCTCGGCAGTGCACCACGCCATCGGACAGGTGGCGCCGGAAATAGAGCCGGAAGACCTCCAGGGGGACGCCCGGCTCCGTCAGGACCTCGAACTCGATTCGCTGGATTTCCTGCGGCTGGTGGAGGTCATTGCTGCCACTACGGGCGTGCACATTCCTGAAAGTGACTACCCGCGGGTGGCTACCGTCCAGGGCCTGGCCGACTATGTTGCCGCCCACGGCTGACAGCCCCCGCTCGCCGAGGTTTCCCGTCCCCGTCACAGCAGAGCGATACGAGAAAGGTGCGTGGCATGACCGAGATAGTGCGATACGAAGTCGGATCGGGCACGGTGCTGGTGGAAGTGGCCGACAACAGCTACGGAGTGGACCACCCGGCCCGGAACGAACAAGGAATCCTCGATGCTGGCCGGCGCCTGGAGGATGCACTCGCCAACGTCCGCCCGGCGGCCAAAGCCGCCGTGGAGGCCATGCGGGAGCTCGCGCCTGAGGAGATGGAAATCGAATTCGGGGTGAAGCTGGCCGGGAATGCGGGGGCGGTCATAGCCCGGAACAGCGCGGATGGCCACTTCATCCTGCGGATGTCCTGGTCAGCCGCGACGGAGGCTCCTCTTCCCGACGAGGACTAGCGCCGGCTGCCGCCGCGTAGACTGGCAGGATGCGGCTGGTAGCAAGCGATATTGACGGGACCATCCTGGGGCACGATGGAAAGATCAGTGACCGCACCGTCCGCGCCTTCCACGCCTGCCGGGACGCCGGCATCGAGCTCGTTTTTGTCACCGGCCGCCCGCCGCGCTGGCTGCACCCCCTGGAGGAGCAGTTGGGCCACACCGGCACGGTCATCTGTTCCAACGGTGCCGTGGTGTGGGACCTGGAAGCGGACCGGCTGGTCTCCGCGCAGACACTGGGCATCGATGCCGTGCGGGACATCCGCCGGATCATCAAGGGCCTGCGTCCTGCCGCGCTCTTCGCCGCGGAAACCCTGACCGGCTTCCATCTGGAGCCGGGCTTCATCGAGAACGGCTCCAGTGAGCTGCTGGCCGAATTTACCCCGGCGCCGCTGACCGAGACGCTCACCGCGGACGACGCCGTCGTGAAGTTCCTCGCGATCGTCCGGGAGGGAACCCCGGATGACTTCCTCGCTGACGTCCGTCCCGCCGTCGCCCACCTCGCCTACGCAACACACTCCGCTCCCAGCGTGGCCATGCTGGAACTGTCCCTCCCCGGCGTCAACAAGGCCGTCACCCTGGCCGAGTACGCGAAGTCCCTCGCCATTGATGCCGCCGACGTCGTGGCGTTCGGCGACATGCCCAACGACGTCGAGATGCTCCGCTGGGCAGGCCACGGCTACGCCATGGCCAGTGGCCATCCGGATGCCATCAGCGCGGCGGGCCAGCAGGCGCCCCATTTCGACGACGACGGCGTGGCCCAGGTCCTCGAGGCCAGGCTCGCGGCGCTGGGCGTCAAGCTTTACTGATCCGGACATGGACCCGGGATTCACAGCTTCCGCTCACCTGACGTTCACTTTCGCCCCCTAACGTGGGCCGTGGACATACACCATCCGCAGCTTGAGGGGAAGTCATGGCAAGGAACGGCAACCAACGGGCGGCCGAAGTGCCGCTGCGCCCGGCAGTGCCGGCCGCGCATTGGAAGGCACTCAAAGAGGGCGACCGCGTGCGCGTCCTCCTTGGCCCCGGGTATGAAGCCGGCGGGCTCGTGGCCGCCATCACCCTGGACCACACAGCAGTGTGGGTGGACCTCGACGACGGCCGGGGCCGCACGCTGCTGCACTGCAGCGACGGGGTGGAGATCGTGCCGCAGGAGGCATAGCTGGCCGGTTCCGGTACGCTCACACCGTGACTCTGCCGTACTTTGACACCTCAGGTGATGCTTCGTCGGCTGCTGGCCGCGTGGCCATGGCCCACCGGGGCTACTCCCGCGAGGGCCTGGAAAACTCGATGGCCGCGTTCCGCGCCGCCGTCGACCTCGGGTGCACGCACCTCGAAACCGATGTCCACGCCACAGCAGACGGTGTCCTGGTGCTCTTCCATGACGAGACTCTGGACCGGGTGACGGACGGCCGTGGCCGCATCGCCGACCTGACGGCCGCCGAGGTGGCCGCCGCGCGGATCGGCGGAAGTGAACCCGTGCCGCTGTTCGATGAACTGCTTGCGGCGTTCCCGGACGTGCGGGTGAACCTGGACGTCAAGGACTGGGGGTCCGTGGAAGCCCTGGCCGCCGGCATAGAACGGCACGGCGCGCATGACCGGGTGCTTGTGGCCAGTTTTTCGGACCGCCGACGCCGGGCGGTGCTGAAGCTGCTGAGCCGGCCGGTGGCGTCCTCGGCCGGGGTGGTGACGAACGGGCTGTTTGTCCTGCTTGGCCCGGTCCTGCCTGTTCCTGTGCTGCGGTTTGCGCTCCGGCGCCCGCTGCGCGATGTCCATGCGCTGCAGGTCCCGGTCCGTCAGGGGGCCATTCGGGTGGTGACGCCGGGCTTTGTCCGGCGCGCGCACGCCCTTGGCCTTCTGGTCCATGTCTGGACCATCAACGATCCCGCCGAGATGCACCGCCTGCTGGATCTTGGTGTCGACGGGATCGTGACCGACCGGGCAGACCTGCTTAAACAGGTACTCCTTGACCGGGGCGAGTGGCCCGGCAACTGACCTGCCCAGCTGATGGTCAGTGGTCGCTCAGAACGCGGGTCATAACCCGGGTCAGTGCCGGTCGTTGCCGCCGTGGCCCGGGAACACATGATCGGAATCGGCCGCCAGGGTCCGGAGTTCCTCCGGGTTGAGCGGAGCGTTCCACCCCGCCCAGTCCTTCGGCCGCACGGAGGGCCTGCCAAGCAGGAAGCCCTGGCCCGCGCTGAAGCCCAACTCGGTCAGGGCTGCCAGTTCCTCCGGCGTCTCCACGCCTTCGGCCACCAGGACGCTGCCGAGCTGGGTGGCGAATGCCACCATGGCACCTGCTACCGCCTGCTGGGTGGGATTGCTGTCTACGCCACTGATGACGCTGCGGCCGATCTTGATGATGTCCGGGCGCAGGTGGAGCATCCGGCTCAGGGTGCCGGCGCTGGAATGTGAGTCGTCGATGGCAATTCTCAGACCCCGTTCCCTCAGCGGCGTAATGGCGGACATGAAATGCGAGTATTCCTCGTCGTGAATTCCGTCCGTCAATTCGAGCACAATGCGGTCTATTGGCACCTGACTTGGCTCATTTCGTTAGTGCGTGAGTTTTGGGTTGCGGATGGCGTCGAGAATGGCCTGCTGCTCGGTGGAAATATCGGGGGCGAATGTCTGCGTGGTGCCGTTGATGGCGATGGTCGCTGAGCGCAAGGGCCGGAGTTGTCGGATTACGTTACGCACCGCCAGCCCTGTCCTGTTCTGGACAGTCCGGGAGACCGCAAGCGCTGTGAATACGATGGTCAGGTGCGCCTCGATCGCGTCACGGGTGCGGTGAAACATGGGCCTGGCGCGCAGGTCAGTTTTGCTCATCCGGAACGACTGCTCGACATGCCACAGGTCGTGGTAGGAGCCGATGACTTCCCCTGCGGGCATGATGTTTGCAGGGATATTTGTCACGTAGCCTTTCAGTCCGACGAGTTGCCGGGCACGCGCTATCGAGGCCTCGTCGAGGCTCGGTTTGCCGCCGGCGGTCTTGACGAACCGTGGGGTCCGGGCCGATTTCTGTCCCTCGATGACCTCCCGTGCCCGGTTCTCTTGGGCCGTGAGCGTTGTGTTGTCATGAACAGCTCTCTTGCGGGAGTAGGCCCACACCGCCCGCCAGGAGCCGGGGTGCACGGCAGGGTCCCAGACGGGTTCGGCACGCAGATCAGGGTTGTTCTCGTTCGTGTGGCCGGTCCTGGGGGTGAGCGTATCGATCAGCTGCCCGTCGCTGAACGCGTCACCGTGCCAGCGGAAATGCGAGGCCAGGTCATTCGGCGCTTTCGTCATCCGGGAGCCGACGATGAACCGCAGGTTCGCCTCGTTCAGCTCGCGCAGATTGCCGGCTGAAAGCATGCCTGCGTCGGCGACGACGACCATGTCAGCCAGACCGTGGCGGACCTGGAACTGCTTGATAATCGGGATCATGGTTGCCGTCTCGGCCTTGTTGCCTTCGAAGCAGCCGATCTCCAACGGAAACCCACCGCGATCCACCAGCAGACCGACAACGATCTGGGGATCAACGCGGCGTTCCTTGGAGTACCCGACTTTCCGCAGCTCGTCTTCCTTCTCCGCCTCGAAATACAAGGTGGTCACGTCATAGAGCACCAGTGAGACGTCCCCGTCGGTCCTGGCGTGCTCGAAGCACCAGGTCGCGACCCGGTCGCGGTAGTTACCCGCAGCTGCCCGGGCAAGGGTCCGCTTCATAGTCGCGTAGCTGGCAGGACTCTGGCCGAGGTCCCGCAGGACTCTGCCGGCATCCAGAAGTGAAGTTGGTTCCACGACCCGGGCGATCACCAGATCCCGGAACACCTCGTCACCGAGGCCATCGAACTTCAACGACGTGAACGCCCAGGCCAACGCATTGAACAGCAACCGGGAGTCGGTGCCCACCACGCGGGCAGGGCCCTCGCGCCCAGGAATTGCTGCCGGGCGGGCAATATCGAACAGGCCCGGACCATCAGCAGCGGCAACCAGATTCTTCACTGGAGGCGTGCGCTCGACACCAAGCTCAAGGACGCCCTGCGCCGGATTCTCCAGCAACTCGCGCGCACGCTCCAGCAGGACACCGAGTTCGGCTTCCGTATGCGCCGAACCGACGTGCTCCACTATCCGCTGACGGCCCCGCACATACTCCGCGATCTGCACACCGGTCGCCCCCGAGGCCGTCCGCACCCTCCTGATGAATGCCACACCGTGACACTAAAACAAATCCCATTAGTGCGTGAAAAACCATTAAGCAGCCCGCATCACCGCAGGTCAGCGCGATACGCTCCCGAAATATCCCGGCCCATGAGCCAAGTCAGGTCAGGGGGCCATTCCGGTGGTGACGCCGGGCTTTGTCCGGCGCGCGCACGCCCTTGGCCTTCTGGTCCATGTCTGGACCATCAACGATCCCGCCGAGATGCACCGCCTGCTGGAACTTGGTGTCGACGGGATCGTGACCGACCGGGCAGACCTGCTTAAACAGGTACTCCTTGACCGGGGCGAGTGGCCCGGCAACTGACCTGCCCAGTTGATGGCCAGTGGCCGCTCAGAACGCGGGTCATAACCCGGGTCAGTGCCGGTCGTTGCCGCCGTGGCCCGGGAACACATGATCGGAATCGGCCGCCAGGGTCCGGAGTTCCTCCGGGTTGAGCGGCGCGTTCCACCCCGCCCAGTCCTTCGGTCGCACGGAGGGCCTGCCAAGCAGGAAGCCCTGGCCCGCGCTGAAGCCCAACTCGGTCAGGGCTGCCAGTTCCTCCGGCGTCTCCACGCCTTCGGCCACCAGGACGCTGCCGAGCTGGGTGGCGAATGCCACCATGGCACCTGCTACCGCCTGCTGGGTGGGATCGCTGTCTACGCCACTGATGACGCTGCGGCCGATCTTGATGATGTCCGGGCGCAGGTGGAGCATCCGGCTCAGGGTGCCGGCGCTGGAATGTGAGTCGTCGATGGCAATTCTCAGGCCCCGTTCCCTCAGCGGCGTAATGGCGGACATGAAATGCGAGTATTCCTCGTCGTGAATTCCGTCCGTCAATTCGAGCACAATGCGGTCTATTGGCAGGTCAATGTGGTCAAACAATTCGGCCAGGCGCGGATCAAGGCAGGAGGTGGGCGAGATGTTCATGGCCACATAAAGGTGGTCCGGGAGATTCGCAGCCGCCGAGGCGGCGGAACCGAGGGCGGAGAATTCCAGGTTGGCGCCGAGGCCAACGGCAGCAGCTTCCGCGAACCAGAGTTCCGCCCCTGCGCCGTCGTCACTCACAAAGCGTGACAACGCTTCAACGCCCACCACGTTCTTGGAATCGAGGCCATAAATGGGCTGGAAAGCGGTCATCAGCATTTGGTTTTCCAGCAGGGTGCTGATCCGTGAAAGGCTCCGCAGCGAATCCAGCCGTTCCGCCAGCTGCGGCGGCATGGCAGTGGCCGGCTGGGGGGCCCGCGCGGTGTCCGGCACGCCCTCCAATTGGGCATCCATTCGCCGGCGCTCCAAGAGGTACTCCAACAGGGCACGCTCAGGTACGCCGGGGTTCTCGCCCAGGCGGTCGCTGAGGCGTTGCCGGATGGCTGCGCCGGCAGGATCCGAGTCCGCCAGGACAGCGGCGATGACTCCCCATGCTTGCACGCGAACGGTCATTTTCAACGCCCCCAGTTGACTAAGTAATAGCCCGTTGGCCGTTTAATTTTCAAATTGCCTGTGCCTTCAATTCCGCTACTTCTGATTTAGGTCGATCCTCATCCCCATGAAGAATCGCATCCAGCAACTAGATCGTATATCGGGACTGGTCAAAAGCGCAGCCCCTTGCCGATTATCCGCTATTGCTTTGCGCCTTGCTTCGCGCGAGAAGCCCGGGGAGCTGTTCCGGCGGCACCGGTTTACTGAAATAGTAACCCTGCGCGCTGAGGCACCCCAGGTTCCGCAGGTGCTCAGCCTGTTCGGCCGTTTCCACGCCTTCCCAGACCGCCTCCAGGCCGCAGGCGCGCACCAGCTGAAGGACGGCGGCCACCAGTTCAGGCTGGCTGGGGTCCGTGCCCAGCCCTTCAATCAGCGACCGGTCCACCTTCACCCGGTCCACCGGCAGCCGGCGCAGGTAGCTGATGGACGAGTATCCGGTCCCAAAATCGTCGATCTCGATTCCGACGCCCAGTCCCCGCAGCCCGCCCAGGGAGTATCGGTCCAGGTCGTTGCCCCTCACGATGGCCACTTCCGTCAGTTCCAGGACCACCTGTTCCGGCCGCACCCCTGTTTCCTTGAGGACTCCGCGGACATCTTCAAGGAACTGCAGGCTCTGGAGGTCGGTGGCGGAGATGTTGATCCGGACGGAGAAGCTGCTGTCCACCACCGCGTCGTCAATCCATTGGCGCAACTGGCGTACCGCCGTCGTAAGGACCCAAAGGCCCATCTCGGAGATGAGGCCGGCGTCCTCGGCGAGGGGGATGAACTCGTCCGGCATGATGAAGCCGCGCGTCGGATGCTGCCAGCGGACCAGGGCCTCCACCCCTTCGATCCGCCCCGAGTCCAGCGCAACGACGGGCTGGTAATGGAGCACCAGGCCGTCGCCCTTGACGGCTGCACGGAGGTCGTCGAGGAGCTGGCTGCGCAGCCTGCGAACCAGCAGGAGGCCGGGTTCAAAAACGTGGAGCCGGTTCTGGCCTTCGGCTTTGGAGGCGTACATGGCCACGTCGGCTTCCATCAGCAGGTCATCCGGCGTCCGGTCCGGCCCCCCGACGCTGAGCCCGATGCTCGCCCCGCAGCGGATGGTCCGGTCCGGCAGCTCAATGGGTTCCTTCAGTGCGGCCAGGATACGTTGACCTATCACGGCGGCCTGGTCGGCGCCGGTGGCAGGCATCACAATGGCGAATTCGTCCCCGCCCAGCCGGGCAACAACGTCGGTGCCGCGGACGGCGCCGCGGATGCGCCTGGCCACCGTGTTCAGCACCTGGTCCCCGGCGGCATGGCCCAGGGAGTCGTTGATGGACTTGAAGGCGTCAAGGTCCAGGAGGAGGATGACCGGTGGTCCGGCGGAGGCGTCGTCCTGGGCCGACTTCAGCGCGGCCAGCAGGGCGGACCGGTTGGCGAGGCCGGTGAGCGGATCCTGCATGGCCATTTTCTGCATTTCACGGTGGGCTTCGTGGAGGAGCTGGGTGCGGTCCTCCACGCGCTGTTCGAGTTCCTCGTAGATGATCTGCAGGTCCTCGGCCAGGAGGTTGGTGCCCATGATGATGGCGTCGAGTTCGTCGCGGGCGGGTGAAACCTCAATCCGCGACTGGAGGTCTCCGGAGGCAAGCCGGACAATACCCTCCAACAGCTGGGAAAGCCTGGGATCATCGTCGGCGAACAACAGGGCCTTCTCTCCGGGTTTCAGGAACTTAGTGGCGCGTGGTTATCGAGGGGAAGCTTCACCGTGACTGTGGTCCCCAGCCCCAGCTCCGAGGCCACCTCGATGCGGCCGCCGTGGCGGTCCACGATGTCCTGCGTGATGGCCAGTCCCAAACCGGTGCCCGGCACCGCTCCGGACATGGCGTTGGAGGCCCGGTAGAAGCGGGTGAAGACGTGGGCGATCTCATCTTCGGAGATCCCCATCCCGGTATCGGAGACGCTGACCGTTGACCAGCGGGTGCCGTCGGCTTCTGTTTCAGACACGCTGGCGACGTCGATCCGGCCGCCGCTGGGGGTGAACTTGATGGCGTTGGAGACCAGATTGGTAAACACCTGCTGGAGTTGCACTTCGTCCGCCATGAGTTCGGCGTTGTCTGCGTCCGGGGCCAGCGCAATGCTGACGTTCTGCAGTTTCGCGAGCGGCGTCAGTGCGGCAGTGACAATTTCCAGGGTCCGCGCCAGCCGGACACGTGTCAGCTGCAGGGGACTCAGCTCGTGCCCGTGGCGTGAAACGCTCAGCATGTCCTCGATCAGCAGGCGCAGGCGTTCCGTGTTCCGGACCACGATATCCAGCATCTGGTGGACCTCTGCGGAGACCGGATCGGAGGTGTTCTCCTGGATCATGTCCAGGTAGGCCATGATCGAGGTCAGCGGGGTGCGGAGCTCATGGTTGACGGTGGCCAGGAAATCCGTCTTGGCCTTGTCCAGCTGCCGGAGTTGCCTGACCACCTGCTGCTGGCTGGTGATCAGGTGGCTCTGGATGAGGCCATGCGCCGCGTTGCCGGCCACGTGCTGGATCAGGCCGAGTTCGGCCCGCGACCATTCCCTGGGGGAGTCAAGCAGCGCTATCCAGATGATGCCCAGCGAGGAGCTGCCCTCACCCATGGGCACGGCAACGGAGGCGGCGGCCCCGAGGGCCGCCAGCTCAGCCGGAAGCCCTGCATCGTCGGTGTTGTCCTGCCAGGATGCGCCGTCCACGGTCAGGGGTTCGGCCCGCGACCACAGGAGATCCGCGGCCGCGCGGGCCTCTTCAGGGTGGGAAAACACGGAATCGGCCAGTGCAGGCAGGCCGGGCCGGTGCCACTGGGCATTGATCAGGGGGACGCGGCCGTCGTCGAACGTGGTCAGCCACACCCGGTCGGCGCCGAAGGTCTCACCGAAGCCCGCCACCACGTAGTCGGCAATCTGTTGGGGGTCGTTGGTGCCACGGAGCGCCGCCGAGACCATTCGCAGCCTTTCGCGCAGAGTCTCCGCTTCATTCCGTGCCTCTGTCCGGCGGGACACCAGGTTGATCAGTGCCGTGGCCCGGTGGACCAGTTCCTTGGCGGCGGGTGGCTTGGCAATGGAGTCCCGCACGCCTGCATGCTCCACGGCCTTGACCTCGGCAGGGTTGTCAAGATCCACGAGCACCAGGACGGGTGCGGCAACATCGATGTCGGACAGCGAGCTGTCAAGAACCAGGACGGAGGGCTCGGTGTGGTCCAGGATGTCCGAAAGCGTGGCGGCCCCTGAGGCAGTACGGACGGTGAACCCCGCCGCCTGCAGCGCTGCCTGGGAGAATTCCCTGCGACCCGTGTCCGGGTCAGCGACGACGGCAAGGTAGGGCACAGTCGCTACATGTGGCGTGTCCGCTGGCAACCTGTCCCCCTCGATGCTGATGTGAGCGCCGTTCTGTCATGACTGACTACATTGTAGGGTGACGGGGCATAACTGGCCCTTATAAACGTTGTGCGGAGGGTAATCGTGACAAACCAGCCTTCAGGGGAGGTCAAAGCGGACCTGATACTGGATGGCAGGGGGTCATCCAGTTGAAGTGGCCGCGCGCCGCCTCCATTTCCGAGCCCGTGTGATGCCGGCGGACCGGTGGACACTCGTGGAGGACGGTCCGGCCACCATCGAGACCAACCCGCTGATGGACGTGGACGGCGACAGCAGGGTTCCCGGGTACTTTGCCGTCCTCAAGGGCAATACCGGCACTGCATGACGTTGTCCGCTTGACGGATGGGGTAAGCGCTTTCCAATGAGGTGCTGGCATGATTAGCCCCATGCGCATTCTCATCGCACCCGATAAGTTCAAAGGCTCCCTTACCGCCGCCGAGGCAGCCGCCGCCATCGCGGAGGGGGCGCTGCGCGTCTATCCGGACGCTGTTGCGAACCAGTTTCCGATCGCCGACGGCGGCGAAGGGACCCTGGAAGCTGCCGTGTCCGCCGGCTATGAGGAGCGGCTCAACGCTGTGGTTGGCCCCATCCTGAAGCCGGTCGGCGCGGCGTGGGCCATCCGGAAGAATGCCGACGGCGGCGCTACCGCCGTCATCGAAACCGCCCAGGCCTCCGGCTTGGCACAGATGGAGCCCACGCCGGACAACGCCCTGCGGGCCCACAGCTACGGCTGCGGGCAGCTGATTGCCGCGGCACTTGATGCCGGGGCCACCGAGATTGTGCTGGGATTGGGCGGATCGGCCATGACCGACGGCGGCAGCGGCGCCCTGCGTGCGCTGGGGCTTAAGCCGCTGGACCGGTCCGGAAACGTGGTCCCGCTCGGAGGCGGATCGCTGGCTGACGTAGTGGCCCTGGATGCCTCGGGACTGGATCCGCGGCTGTCCGCCGTGTCGTTCCGGATCGCCGTGGATGTGCAGAACCCCCTGGTGGGGTCCACTGGTGCCGCCCATGTTTTCGGCCCGCAGAAGGGGGCCGACGGCGAGGCCGTGGAACTGCTCGACGCCGGCCTCCGCAACTGGGCGTCGCTGCTTCGTGAAGCGACAGGGCGGGACGTCAACGTCCCCGGCGCCGGGGCAGCCGGCGGGTTCCCGGCGTCGTTCCTTGCCTTCACCGGCGCCCGGCTGGAAGGCGGATTCGCGCTGGTTGCGGGGCTTACCGGACTGGCGGGCCAACTGGACAGCGCCGACCTGGTCATCACCGGCGAAGGGTCCCTGGACTCCCAGTCGCTGACGGGCAAGGCTCCTGTGGCCCTGGCGGACGCGGCCCGGGACCGGGGCATTCCGGTGATCGTGGTGGCTGGCCGGATCCTGGTTACACCCGAGGACCTGGCCGGGCACGGTGTTGTTGCCGCGGCCCAATTGCTTGACGTCGCGGCAAGCCCGGAAGACGCCGTCGCCAACGCCGCAAAGTACCTCGCATGGGCCACCAGCCAGGTGCTGGAAGGCGCCTGACGGCGGTTCAGGCGCCGGTCTCGTAGTGCGGCTCCGCCACGGGCTTGGACTCCGGAGAGCCTTTCTCGCGCAGATAGACGGAAGCGCCAACCAGCACGGCCACCGCCAGGAATTCACTTTGCCAGTTCTGGAACGACTCGAACCAGAAACGGCTCGTGGCCAGGTACTGGAGCACGGTGACAGCGGGCTGGCCATGGCTCTGTTGTTCATCGCTGTAGGCCGAGGCTCCGCCCGCGGCATGCAGGCTGAAGGAAGCAAGAAACAGGATGAGCAGGAGGATGGACAGCGAATGTTCGTAGAGCTTGAGCACCACCCCGCCGCGCTTCACGGGCCACGGTGTGGCGTCCTTGATGGCGGCATCCCGCGGATCCTGGTCCTGCGGTGCGGGTTTTCCCATGGGCTTGGACTCGGAGGAACCTTTCTGGAAAAGGAACACCGTCAGGATGACGTACATGGCCATCTGCAGGAACTCTGATTCCCAGTTCTCGAAGGTGGCCTCCACGAAATCACCCGTGGACAGGTACTCCAGAACTGACACGCCCGGCTGTCCGTGAGCGGCCTGGTCCTCGCTGTACGCGGCCGCGCCGGAGAGGATCATGCCGCCGAAAAAGCACAGGAATAGCCCGGCATTCGCGAGCAGCAATCCGTGTTCCTTGGCCCACTTGCGCATGCTCTTTCCTCTCTCCAGGGCCCCCACCGCCGCGATTTAGCGTCCGGGCCGCTATTGGCCCTGGGCGCGGCGGTTCAGCCGAAACGGGACGAAGACCAACAGCACCAGGAGGATCGCCAGCAGGATTGCGCCGGTGGTCAGGCCGGCGGTGCGGCCGGCCGTGACGTCAAACACCAAAGACGCCGTTCCGACGCTGAGCATTCCCACGCCGCCCAAGGCCACCTTGGTGATGGAATCGGCGCTCGAGACCAGCATCTCCTTCAGCCGCTGGCGGAACAGCCGGCGGTGCACACTGACCGGGAGCAGGATCAGGGCAGTGGTAAGCGTGGCAATCACCACGTTGGCCAGATAGAGCTTGACCTGGAAATCGTCCAGGTCCTCGAAGCGCTGCTGGAAGGGGAGGGTCAGGAGGAAGCCCGCCAGGATCTGCACGCCGGTCTGCAGGACCCGGAGCTCCTGCAGCAGTTCCGCCCAGTTTCGGTCAAGCTGTTCCTCCCGGGTTTCCTTCCGTCCGGTACTGCCGGTGAAGTCCTCCACATCCGACATCGCTTCTCCTCGCTCCGGCATTGCCGCCAAACCGCGTCCTCCCACGCTAGGCCGAAGTTGCAGCAAGATCAACAACTGCTAAGTTTGCTGATTATTTTTCCGGAACCATGGACTTGCCCTGCGGGGCGGGATAGTTTCGAAGGGCCGGTTCAGCACGGACCTTCGAAACCGATTAAGTGAAATCGATGCTGTGAAGAGGTGGACGATGAGCGATCAGCAGAAGCAGACACAACCGCCCGCAGACCCCCGCGGCAGCTACCATTCCGGCGGCTTTCCCAAGCAGGAGCAGCAGCAACCGGGCCTCACCGGCCCCATGGACCCCAAGCCGGACCACGGCGAACTCAGCTACGAAGGGCACGGCGTACTCCAGGGCAAGGCTGCGCTGATCACGGGAGGAGATTCCGGGATCGGCAAGGCTGCCGCCATTGCGTTCGCCCGCGAGGGGGCCGACGTCGCGATTTCCTACCTTCCCGAAGAAGAGGACGACGCCCAGGACACCGCCGAGTGGATCCGCAAAGCGGGCCAGCGCGCGCTGTTGCTGGCCGGCGACGGGCGTGAGGAGGACTTCAGCACCCGGATCGTGGCGGACACGGTGGCGGAGTTCGGGGGTCTCGATGTGGTGGTGCTCAACGCTGCCTACCAGAAGAACCGGGACAGCTTCGAGAGCCTCCCCACCGAAGAGTTCGACAGGGTGTTCCGGACCAACCTGTACTCGCTGCTGTGGACCGCCCGGGCCGCGGTACCTTACTTGAAAGCCGGCGCCTCGATCATCACCACTGCATCCATCCAGGCCTTCAACCCGTCGCCAGGCCTGATCGACTACGCCATGACCAAGGCCGCGCAGGTGGCGTTCACCAAGGCCCTGGCCCTCGAGCTCGGACCCAAGGGGATCCGCGTCAACGCCGTGGCGCCGGGCCCGATCTGGACGCCGCTGATCCCCGCAACCGAGTGGCCGGACAAACTCCCCACGTTCGGCCAGGACACGCCGCTCCAGCGGGCCGGGCAGCCGGCAGAGCTCGCGGCAGCGTACGTCCTGCTGGCCTCCGACCAGGGGTCCTACATCTCCGGAGCGGTGCTGCCGGTGACCGGCGGCAAAGGCCTCTGAATAATTGCCCGTCAGATTCATCCACAACAGGAGGAACCATGGATCAGGAGAACCCGCAGAGCGAACCGGTAGAGGAAGTGGGCGGCTACGGCACGCCGACGGCCGAGCAGGAGATGCCCGGTGCCGGCCGGTTCGGCGGCACTGATGACCAGCGCCATGCCGAAGCCGACTCGAACGATCCCGGGTTCGAACCGGGCGAGCCGCCGGTGCCGCGGGATGCGCAGGTGCCATCCGCCGAAGCCGACATCGATGAGTCAAACGCGGATTCGCAGGGCTCGGCACCGTTCGTCGGAGTCGGACGAGGACGCATCCGGCCTCCCGGACGGCAGCGGTAATGACCTTCCCCGGGAGAAATCACCGAACGACGACGACCGCGAAAGTTTCGACGCCGGCTGACCCTGGGTGCCGCCAGACCCGGCAAGTACCCCGTGGGTTTGTTCTCGCGCCGGCTCTGAAGGAAAGTGCCGTCCGGTCCTGCACCGGGCGGCACTTTTTGTGGCCGTACGCCGGGTTTTTGTGCCCCAGACACCACCCGCAGAGCCAACTCCGGACGTATCCTTGTAAGAGGTTTTGCAGTGGGCCGCGCATTTCGAATCTAGGCGTGGACCATGGCCGCCGTAACCTCCGTGGGACCGGGCTGGGAACCGCTCCCCGACCCCCAGGATTTTGTGTTCGACAGTACGGATGTCGAAGACTTCCTGGGTGCGGTCACCCACGAGTTCATGCGCGATATCGACGGCGACCGGCGGGGCATCAGCTGGGCCGTCACCTTCTTCAGGTCAGGCTCGGTCCGGACAGTCGCCGCGGGAAGCGCCGCAGCCCGTGCTGCCGATGAAGAACAATGCTCCTTCGCGGACGGACCGGTGCTGGAATCCCTGCGAACCTACGAATTTGTGCATCTGGCGGACATTGCCCGCGACCGCAGATGGCCCGGTTATGCCAGCGCTGCGGCGGACCACGGCGTGCTGTCGGTGCTGTCCACCCCGATCCTGGCAGTGGCCGGCTGCAGTGCCGCGCTGAGCCTGTACGCCTCCACCCCGCACGCCTTCACCAGCGAGGACATCACCCTGACGCGCCGTTATGTGCGTCAGGTGGCCAGGTCCCTGCAGATGGTGCTGCGGGTGGCTGAACAGGCCGAGGCCGGAGCCCAGCTCGCAGTGGCCCAGAGCTCCATGGTGCTGATGGACCTGGCGGTCAACGTCCTTATGTCCGATTACGGACTCGGTCATGAAGCAGCACTGCAGTACCTCCGGACGGTTGCGCGCCACACCAACCAGGGACTTCGTGAAACAGCCCTGAACATTGTGGCTGCGTCGCGCCCGGGCATGGCGGAACCGGACCAGAACGGTGCCGGTTTCGTTGGACTCATCTCGGCCAAACCCCCGGCCGAAACGAGGGACCCTACACAACAGGGAGTACGACATGAACGCCTGGAAACACGATAAGGCAGACCGGCGCGTCCCCGCGGAGCCGGCACCCCACCCGTGGCGCCGTTTGGTGGCGCTGGGTGATTCGTTTACCGAGGGGATCGGTGACCCGGACCCGCGGACCAAAGGCGGCCTGCGCGGCTGGGCCGACCGTGTGGCCGAGGAACTCAGTACCAACAAGCCCGGCTTTGCCTACGCCAACCTTGCCGTCCGGGGCCTGCTGGTGCAGCAGATCCTCGACCAGCAGATCGAGCCTGCGCTGGCGCTGAAGCCTGACCTGGTGACGCTCTCCGCCGGCGGAAACGATATTGTTTTCCGGCGCAGCGATCCGGACCGGCTGGCGGAAAAGATCGAGGCCGGGGTGGAGCAGCTGACCCGGTCCGGCGCCACTGTGGTCCTCTTCGCCGGACCTGACTGGGGTGCCACCCCGGTTTTCAGCCAGATCCGAGGCAAGGTGGCCATCCTCAATGAGAACCTGCACACCGTGGCCGCCCACCACGACGCCGTGATGGTTGACCTGTGGTTCCTGCGCGAACTTTCAAGCCCTGGCATGTGGGATCCGGACAGGCTGCATTTCTCGCCACTGGGCCACCACACCATCGCGGCCGCCGTCCTGAAGGCTCTTGGAGTCCCGCACACGCTGCTTCCCCTGCAGCCGAAGCCGCCGCTGCCCCGCAGCTGGAAGGCCGCCAGGTCCGAGGACCTGATCTGGGCGCGGGAATACCTCGTGCCGTGGGTGATCAGGCAGCTCAGGCACCCGGCAGAAGTTGAGCTGACCGCCAAACGGCCCGAGCCCGGTCCGGTCTTTGGCGGCGGTGGGCCCGCAGGACCCTTCATCGGTGGGGGGACCGCGGCCTGACTCAGCGCTTCCTGGGTGCGCGCTTCGCGGCCGCGTTGAGGGCGGCCTTCGCTGCCGGCGGCAGGCCGGCCGTCTCGGTTTCCGGTTCCGCCACGGTGCCCCTGGCCTTCGCGATGGCCTTCATGCCGTGGTAGATCACCAGGGCGGCGGCCGAGCCCAGCGCGATGCCGGTGAACTTCAGTTCCCCGATGGTCCAGGTGTAGTCCGCGATGCCGATGATCAGGGCGACGGCGGCGGTGGTGAGGTTGACCGGGTTGGAGAAGTTCACCTTGTTCTGGACCCAGATTTTCACGCCCAGGATGCCGATCATGCCGTACAGCATGGTGGCGGCGCCGCCCAGCACCCCCGGGGGGACGGTGGCAATCAGTTCGCCGAACTTCGGTGAGAAGCTCAGGACGATGGCGAAGACGCCGGCAACCCAGTACGCCGCCGTCGAATACACCTTGGTGGCCGCCATCACGCCGATGTTTTCCGCGTAGGTGGTGGTGCCGGACCCGCCGCCGGCGCCGGCGAGGACGGTGGCGACGCCGTCGGCCATCAACGCGCGGCCGGAGACGCCGTCGAGGTTCTGCCCGGTCATGGCCGCCACCGACTTCACGTGCCCGATGTTCTCGGCCACCAGCACCAGTACCACCGGCACAAAGAGGCCCAATACGCCGAGGTGGAATTCCGGCGTCTGGAAGTGGGGGAGGCCGATCCAGGCGGCGGCGTCCATTTTTTCGTAGTTCACCTCGCCGCGCAGCATGGCCACCAGGTAGCCCACCACAACACCCACCAGGATGCTGAGCCGGCCGATGATCCCCTTGAAGAGAACGCTGACCAGGATAATGGTGGCGAGCGTGATCACCGCGGTGACCGGGGCCGCATCGAAGTTCATTTTTGCCGCGGGGGCCAGGTTCAGGCCGATGAGGGCAACAATGGCGCCGGTGACGATGGGCGGCATCAGCCGGTTGATCCAGCCAGCGCCGAACTTCTGCACGACCGCACCGATCAGGGCCAGGACGACGCCGGCGAGCAGCACTCCGCCCAGAGCGCCGGGCACGCCGAACTGCTGCTGGGACGCCATGATGGGCGCGATGAAAGCAAAGCTGGACCCGAGGTAGCTGGGTACGCGGCCCTGGGTGATCACCAGGAACAGCAGCGTGCCGATGCCGGAGAAGAACAGGGTGGTGGCCGGCGGCATCCCGGTGATGATGGGGACCAGGAACGTAGCTCCGAACATCGCCACCACGTGCTGCATGCCCACGCCGATGGTCAGCGGCCAGGCCAGCCGCTCATCCGGGGCAACCACATGGCCGGGCTTGATCGACTTGCCGTTGCCGTGGAGCTTCCATTTGATTCCGAGCATGCTCATGGGCCGGGCCTTTCAGGGGGTGGCCCATTGGGGGCCGGGGATCTTCCGGTGCAAGACTACCGCGCGGCCCGGCCCTGGTGCGGACTGTGCCGAACGTCACGTGCCGTCACGGGAAGAAGACAGGAACACTTGAAGTTGCAACTATGGAAAGCAGACCGCCGGCCCATCAAACGGATGAGCGGGCACAGCGAAAGGTACGCATATGACTATCGCCCACGAAGAAGCAGTCATCGACTCAGCCGCCGTCGACGCCATCTTTGCCGAAGCCCGCACCGCCAACTCCTTCACCGGCGAGGTGACCGAGGACCAGGCCCGCGCCATCTACGAGCTCACCAAGTTCGGCCCCACGGCCTTCAACTCCCAGCCCCTCCGCGTCACCTACGTCCGCTCGGACGAGGCCCGCGCCAAGCTGGTTGACGCCCTGGCCAACGGGAACAAGGCCAAGACTGCCTCCGCGCCCCTGGTTGCCGTGCTCAGCTACGACACCTCCTGGGCCGAGCAGTGGGACACCTTCCTGCCCGAGTACGGCGCCCCCAAGGCCATGTACGACGCCGCCCCGGACCTGGCTGCAGCCACCGGCAACAACAACGCCCACCTGCAGGCCGGCTACTTCATCCTCGCTGTCCGCTCCCTCGGCCTTGCCGCAGGCCCCATGACCGGTGCCGACTTCGGCGCCATCGACGCCCAGCTGTTCCCGAACGGCGAGCAGAAGAGCTTCCTGGTGGTCAACATCGGCCAGCCCGGTGAAGACGCCTGGGGCGCAGCCAAGCCCAAGTTCGCCTACGAGGACGTCGTCCGCACCGTCTGACGCTCTCTCACTAGTCCGAAAATGGAGGGGCGTGACTGTGGTGGGTGCGCGCGGTTGTGTCCCGTCCATGGTCTGGCGGGGTGTTGGTGTTGGTATGAAGATGGGTAGGGGTCAGGCTGC
>JAHFUZ010000065.1:0-4061 GCA_023264815.1 Arthrobacter sp.
TGTGCCTGCGGCGCGGACGATCTGCGGCGGGACGAACCACCCGAGACTCCCCTTCCGTCGTACCGGAAGCACTCCGAAAAGACCAGGACTTTGAACAACCTGAAGGACAGACCCATGACCACAAACTCCTCAGATCTGGCCCTCACGGTCGCCGTCACCCACCGTGGCGCTGGAAAAGAAGCCTTCGCGCACCTAACGCGGGGTGAATCCCTGGCCATGATTCCGCCGTTGATCCTCGAACTTTCCGGCAGGATCAGCCGCCGGGCTGCGCTCCTAGAGGCGTCATCAATCGACGCGGCCCACAGTTCCGATGACCTGGCCGCCCTCGCCTGGATTCAGCAATCCCTGGAAGATGTTGAAGCCACCATCATGGGACTGTCGGAGGTAAACCGCCGCCGTTCTGCAGCGTTCCACGGTCCTGCCCCTTCTTCTGCCGGAAGCCTTGGTCCCCTAGGTTCCGCCGGGGCCGCCGGGATTTGGGCCCTGGCTTGATCATGCCGGCGGGCTGCCGCTCCTCCGTTCCGTCCCAGGGACATTTGGCGTGTCCCAAAGTACTGATCACCGCCCTCAGATTAAGGATTTGACCATGCACGCAGCACCCGGTTGTCTCGTCGTCGCCGTTCACACCCGAAAAGAACTGGACGCCGCCCTGGATGAAGCGGTGGATCTGCTGAAGCCGGCGGCGATGGCTGAACACGTCGGCATCTCGGTGGCCCGCCTCGCCCCGGGCCGCTATGAAGCGCGCCTGGACAGCGACGTTCCACGCGGTGTGACACTCGAAAGGTGGGGGAGCGGGCTGCGATGAACGGACAGCAGAGCGATCTCTCCGGCGCGCCGGCTGGCAGCGTTTTTAGCATGGTCTGCCCCGCCGCCCGCCAGGCCGGCTGTTCCCTGCGTACGGCGGCTCTCGGCGCAGCGCCGGGGAGGAATGGGTTGAAAGAGTCGCTGACAGAATGCGAAATCGAAGTCTTCCTGTCCCTGGCCCGCGGGCACCGCATCGCTGTGAGGGATCATGAAACCGGGGCATTGTGGTACGGGCGGGTTGACATGACGTTTCCGGAACACGGATTTGTCTGGGTCATCACGGACGTCGGTGAGCGGAAGTTGCTCGACGTTGGCGTGCACACAATCTGGCGGCCGGAGGAGTCCGGCGCCTGCGGCCGCGTTCGCCGGGAAGCCGGTCGCCTTGGGCCTTCGACGATGAGCAGGGTGAGGGCCGTCTGACGCCGGGGGCAGGGCGTGGCCGCATGCAGCTGCGGCGTGGTGCGGCAGGAAAGAGGTCAGGGCCTCTTTGAATTGGTCGCGACCAAGCAACCAATACCCAAAAGAGACCCTGACATGAATAACTCTATGTCGTGTTCCGGTGGCCGCTGGTGCACGCGCGCGGATGCGCTGCTCGGTGTCGAGGGCGTCCGCGTCAGCTCCGTCACGGCAACCGGTACCGGCCTGCTTCTGGGCGTCGAAACCGGGGAGAACGTCACCGGCTGCGCCGACTGCGGCGTCATCGCGGTCGGGCATGGACGCCGCCAGGTCCGTCTCCATGACATTCCCTGTTTCGGCCGCCCGGTGCGGCTGCTGTGGGCCAAACGTGTCTGGCGGTGCCCGGACCCGGACTGCCCGAGAACGACGTTCACAGAGGAGCACCCGCTGGCAGGACCACGGGCGAAGCTCACCGCCAGGGCCGCCGGGTGGGCGACCGATGCGCTCCAGCATTTCGACACCTCGGTCTCCGCCTTGGCCCATCAGCTCGGCGTCTCCTGGCACACCGTCTGGGACGCGGTCAGGATCGAAGCCACCCGGCGGATCGCATCGACCGGCCGGCTGACCGGGGTAGATGCGCTCGGGGTCGATGAGCATGTCTGGTCCCACACCGGCCCGCCCGGAACCGGCATGGTCACCGGGATCGTGGACCACACCCGCGACCCCGCGGGGGTGGTGCACGCCAGGTTGCTTGACCTGGTTCCGGGCCGGTCGGGGAAGGCCTATGCGGACTGGCTCAAAGAACGCGGCGCAGGGTTCACTGCCGGGATCAAGACCGCCGCGCTGGATCCGTTCCGCGGCTACGCGAACGCGATCCGTGACGAGCTGCCCGAAGCCATCGCCGTTCTGAACGCGTTCCATGTCGTGAAGCTCGGCTCGGCCATGATCGACGAGGTCCGCCGCCGGGTCCAGCAGGACACCCTGGGACACCGCGGCCGCAAGGGCGACCCGCTCTACGGAATCCGTCGAACCCTGCAGATCGGCGCCGAACACCTCACCGACAAACAAGCCGCCCGGCTCGATGCTAAGCTCAGCGCCGGGGATCACGGCCACGAAGTCACCCTGGCCTGGCAGTGCTACCAGAAGCTCCGCAACATCTACCACGCCCGCCCGGAGCGGGGCCGGGAACTCGTCAACGAAGTAATCACATCATTCCCGACCTCCCCATCCCGGAAGTCGCCCGACTCGGGCGGACACTCAATGGAAGACAGCGATCCTAGCCTACTTCGACACCCACGGCGCTTCCAACGGACCCACCGAAGCGATTCAATGGCGTCATCGAAACCACCCGCCGAATCGCCCGCGGCTTCCGCAACTTCACCAACTACAGACTCAGATGCCTACTGGCCGCCGGCGGCCACCGCCCCTACCGGAACAAACAGACCAACCATGCCTAAACGCGAAGCCGCTTTAAGTCTTCTAGACCAGGCGCCCCTGGAGTTCTTCTGCGGCTGCCCGGAGCATGCCCCCGAGGTCGCTGCGAAGCTCCTCCGACATGCGGTGGGCCGGCACAGATACGTTGATTCCGTAGACAGTGCCGCTTGGGCCGGCAACCGCGGCGGCGACCGATGTCACCCCGTCTTCGCTCTCTTCGCGGCTATTTGCGTAACCCCTGTGCCGGATTTCGTCGAGCTCCCTTTCAAGGTCCGACCTGGAGGTAATTGAGTTGGTAGTCAGCTTGGGGAGTTCCTGCCCTGGGTACAGATTCCGCAGCTGCTTCTCACCGAGGAGGCTCAGCATCGCTTTACCAGTCGCAGTGCAGTTTGCTGGCAAGGTGAGGCCCTGGCGGGAACCGACGCGGACCGCTCGCCTGCTTTCGATGGCGTCGATGAATTGGACGTCAGTCCTCTCAAGCCTGGCGAAGTGGACGGTTTCTCCCGTTTGTTCGAAGATCCGCTCGAGGACCGGCCGGGCCAGTGTCCGGATGTCCACCTGCCGTCTGATCGCAAAGGCAATCGAGCTCAGCGCCTGCCCAGGTTCGTAGGCCCGGGTCGCCGGGTTCTGCCGAACGAAGCCACGGTAGAGAAGCATGCCCATAAGCCGGTGCGCCGTCGACGACGCCACGCCCAAGTAAGTGCTGGCATCGGTCAGCCTGATGCTGGGCTGGGTTTCGAACAGCAGGAGCAGCCGCAGGGCGTTATCAACAGACTCGATGGGGTATTGCGGCGGCGGACCGTATTTGGATCCGTCTTCTGTCTCTGTCGATCGCATGCCTTGTATCGTACCCAGCGTCGGCGGGACTGTCGGCACTGCCGCGCTGGCCGGCTTCATGGGCTGACGCTCAGCCGGGCGAGCTCGTGTCGCCAGGCGGTCGCGATGTTGAACGGCCCTCCGAGATCTGGCAGCTCCGCCATGTCGGGACCGGGAAGGTCGTGCAGCTGCCCTCCGGCTGCTGTGATCTGAAGCGACAGGCCTGCCAAGGTGTTTACGCTGATGGCTTGGAGGACCGCCTGCTCCATCGTCGGCGCCGCGCTGGTGAGGCCGTGTCCGCGCAGCAGCACCACGGGCCGATCGCCCATGGCGTCGAGCATTTCCGCTGCGAGCTCGCGGTTTCGCACGAGCACTCCTCTGGGGTAGACGGGTATTCCGTCTGCCGCCAGGCGGGTGCCCGGGATGTCGAACGCCCCGACGATCGGCCGGATAGCGAGCCCTGCCAAGTCGGCGGCCACGACCTGCGGGGGGGGTATTGCGGCGGCGGACCGTATTTGGATCCGTCTTCTGTCTCTGTCGATCGCATGCCTTGTATCGTACCCAGCGTCGGCGGGACTGTCGGCACTGCCGCGCTGGCCGGCTTCATGGGC
>JAHFUZ010000065.1:4161-8947 GCA_023264815.1 Arthrobacter sp.
GGGGTATTGCGGCGGCGGACCGTATTTGGATCCGTCTTCTGTCTCTGTCGATCGCATGCCTTGTATCGTACCCAGCGTCGGCGGGACTGTCGGCACTGCCGCGCTGGCCGGCTTCATGGGCTGACGCTCAGCCGGGCGAGCTCGTGTCGCCAGGCGGTCGCGATGTTGAACGGCCCTCCGAGATCTGGCAGCTCCGCCATGTCGGGACCGGGAAGGTCGTGCAGCTGCCCTCCGGCTGCTGTGATCTGAAGCGACAGGCCTGCCAAGGTGTTTACGCTGATGGCTTGGAGGACCGCCTGCTCCATCGTCGGCGCCGCGCTGGTGAGGCCGTGTCCGCGCAGCAGCACCACGGGCCGATCGCCCATGGCGTCGAGCATTTCCGCTGCGAGCTCGCGGTTTCGCACGAGCACTCCTCTGGGGTAGACGGGTATTCCGTCTGCCGCCAGGCGGGTGCCCGGGATGTCGAACGCCCCGACGATCGGCCGGATAGCGAGCCCTGCCAAGTCGGCGGCCACGACCTGCGGGGGGTGGGCATGCACAACGGAGTTGATATCCGGGCGCCGCCGCAGCAGCTCGGTGTGCAGAGGCAGCTCGTTGGGGACCGTGTAGCCGCTGTCGAGCTCGCCTTCGGCGGCGGGATTGCCGTCGAGGTCGACCAGCCGGATGTCGTTGGCTTCGGTGTGCGCGAGGCCACGCTCCTTGGGACCCCTGCAACGGACCAAGAGCTCGTTCTCCCCCGTTCGCGCACTGATGTGGCCGAGGATTCCGTCGGCGAGGCCGCGGCCGGCCAGGACCCGGCAGGCCATTGCGATGGCCTGCCGTTGCTCTTCGTGGACCACCGGCGGCTGACTTCCCCGCATCAGAGTGCCGCCGTCGGCCGGGGCTCGAGCAGGAGCTCGAGTTTGTCGCGCAGTTCCTGCACGCCGATCCCTGATCCCATGCCGCGGCGGCAGGCAAGCAGGGCCTTCGGCCAGTTCACGATCGCGGCACCGTACAGTTCCACTCCGTCGGTGGTGTAGAGCGCTGCGAACCGACCGTGCAGCTCAGGGTCTCCGATGAGGACATGGTCGGCGTTGCCTCCCACGCGACCGACGACCTGGATTTTCCAGTCGTGCTGGTCGCTCCAGACGTATTCAACCGGTGTGTACTCGCGGGGACTGTCCGGATGGGTGATGTTGTGGGCGACGCATGAGGCTTGCTCAACCGCGTTTGTCCAGTGCTCGATCCGGATGTCCGCACCGTGCTTCTGATGCCGCCAGCGCGCCACGTCGCCGACGCCATACACGTTCGGGGCGTCCACAGCCCTGCAGAACTCGTCCAGCACGACGCCGTTGTCCACCAGCAGTCCCGAGGAGGCCAGCCAGGCGTCGTTGGGAACCGCGCCGATCCCGATGAGAACGGTGGCGGCTTGTACTGTCTGGCCGTTGGTAAGCCTGACGCTGAAGGACCCGTGCTCGCCCTCAATGGCCTCGACTCCGGTGCCAAAGATCGTGGTGACGCCGTTGTTGCGGTGGAGTTCTCCAAACAGCTGTCCGATTTCGGCGTTGAAGATGCGGCTCATTGGTATGGGCATCGGGTCGATGACTGTCACTTCCAGACCGAGCGTACGTGCCGTCGCGGCTGCTTCGGCACCGATGAAACCGGCGCCGATCACTGCCAGTTCCCCGCCTTTGAGGAGGTCGGCGCGCAGTTTCCGGGCATCGTCCAGGGAACGGAGCACGTGGATCCCGGGCCGTTGGCCCCAGGGTGAGGGTCGGGCAGATGCGCCCGTGGCGATCACAAGGTTGTCGAAGTGTAGGGGTTCGTGGTCCTGGAGGTACAACAGGTTTCCGGCGACATCGATGCCTGTGGCGGCGTGCCCGAGCAGCAGCCGGATGCTGGCTTCCTCCGCCTGCTCGCGGGTAAGGAGGCGGATGGACGACTCCTCTGCTTTGCCGGAGAGGACGGATTTGGACAACGGCGGCTTGTCGTACGGGAGTTCCGTCTCAGCACCGACGAGGACGATGTCGCCTTCATACCCCTCCAGGCGCAGGGACTGGGCAGCACGCACGCCGCCGGTTGAGGAGCCGACGATAACTGTGGTCGTGTTCATCAGTCCTCCACTACTAGGGCGGACACCGGGCAGCTGCGGGCAGCCTCGGTGACACGGGAACGCTCGGCCTCGGGAACTTTGGTCCTGAGGAGAACAACGATTCCGTCGTCATCCAGATCAAAGTAGTCGGTTGCCCCAACGACGCAGTTGGCGTAGCCCTGGCAGGCTTGCAGATCTGCTTTTACGGTAGGCATTGTCAATCTCCTTGGCCTCTAGATGTTGTTTTTGTTCTGGGGCGGCTGCTCGTCCTCGGTGACAAGCGGCCCGAACGGATGCCCGATCATGGCCGAGAAGGTTGCCGGCGCCTGCCAGGTGAGGGCTTCCAGCTCCAGGGGGCACAGGGACACCCACTGGCCGGAGCGCGGGGACTTGATCATCAGCCGCGAGCCGTTCCGCGTCTCGACGCGGCTTACCTGGACTTCGGAGAATTCGTTGGCGATCACGATCGGAGCGCCGTTGACCCGTGCTTCCAGCCGGTCGCGCTCCTCCGCCGCTCGAATGGCGGCAAGGCGGTCCTCCTCTTCGCCTTCCCATTCGAGTTTCATAGGAATATGGCCAGATTCTGCATCCGGATGACCGCCTCGTCGACCATGATGGTGCGGCGGGCGAGCTGCCAGCCGGAGCCGGTGCGGCGCAGCAGATCCTCCCTGCCTGCCGACACGGTCGCGGCCTCGCGGACGTCGCCCCGGCTGCGGAACAGCAGGACCGCCGAATCCACGATGATCTCATCCGGGTTACCGGTACGGAACGTCCGGACGTTGGTGACGTAGTGGCGCAGCCGCGACGGAGGGTCTTCGGTCCAGGCGTGTTCCGTGGCGAAGCGCGCCGCCCTGCGGCTCAGCGAGTACTTGTTTTCATCCATGTGCGCCATCCCGGGAGACGTGCTGTAACCGGCCCCGAGGGCAGTGGTCACCCTCACCGGCATGAGATAGTGCACGTCGTCCGTGAGGCGGCTCAGCCACTCGTCGTACTCCTGTGCGTCGAGCAAATAGGATTCATCGACAAGCCACTTGTGGGCTTGCAGATGAAGTTCATCATTGAACGGCAGGGAGTCACCCGTCCTCTGAGTACGGGGGGCGTGCCCTCCCAGCACCGACTGCTCCGAGAGAGATTTGTTGCTGCGTTCGGTTACGGCTTCAATACCCACGGCTAGCCCTCCTTCGAAACGGTCATTGCCGGGGCGTGCCCGTTGTGCTCAGCGGGAGCCGGGAAAGAATCCGGGGTGTCAGACGGACAGTCCTGCACCGGATTGCTGCCGACGTGCACCTGGGCCGCTTTTTCCATCGGTCGTTCAAGATGGTTGGCCCATCGCAGGAGCAGTTCACGCTGGTTGTATTCGCTGTATCCGACGCGGGTCGAGCCGGGGCCGGAGTACTGCTCGGGGGTCAGGGGTTCGACGACGTTCTGTCCGTTTTCCAGCATGCCCATGCGGCTGTTCAGCAGCAGGCGCCGTGCCATCGGGCCGCCGGCGGTGCTGGTCAAGGAAACCCAGTTTTCCACGTCGTCCTGCTCGAACATGCCGCCGCTGCCAAAGCACATGAGATAGGCCTTGTAGGAAAGTGCCTTAAACTCTTCGGGCGCGTTCTTGTCGACGGCGAACCACGATACGATCTCGGTCTCGTCTTCACTGATTGGCTGCCACTGCCGGATGGAGATGAACGGGAGCACTTCATCGGAGTCTTCTTCGACCCGTGGCCAGTTGTGCACGAAGCTCATGTTCGGGAACACCGACGCCGCCGACACCATGAACCCGTCCTTGCCCACGACGTCGAGCTGCTCCTGGCTCCACTGCTCTTTCATGCGGGCGATCATCTCGTCCGGGTAGCCCACGTAGCGGAGGCGGTCTTCCAGGCTTCCTTCGGGAAGCTTGTAGGTAGTTCCGCCGCCGTTGCCGGCCCAATAGGTTGTCCCGTCCTTGCGCTTTTCCGCCTTTGGTTCGCGGAACAAACCAATTTCGACGACGGAGGTGTGGGTCTGGGGGGTGTGATACATGTCGCCGGCGAAGTTTTCGGCTCCGATTTTCCAGTTGGCCTTGACCCGCCACCGCTGCGGCCCGCGCAGTTCAATCCCGCCGGAGCTTTGCTTCGTGTAGTAGTCCATGTAGAACTTGAAGTCACCCAGGAAGTCCTCCAACGGCTCTGCGTCAGGATCCAGGCTGACGAAGATAAGGCCGTTGTAGATGCCCAGGGAAGGAGCAGGCAGCAACGTCTGCCCCTGCTTCTTGAAGCCCTCTTCGCCGCCGTATGCCTCTTTGTGGAAGGGCAGTCCGACTATGCGGCCGTCGTTACGGTAGGACCACCCGTGGTACGGGCAACGGAAGTGGGAAGCGTTTCCCATCTCCGTGCGGCAGACCTGCATGCCGCGGTGAAGGCACATGTTGAACAGTGCCCGGATTTCTCCATGTTCATCACGGGAAATGATGAATGAGTCTTCCAGGACGCGGCGCACCACGTAGTCGCCAGCTTCGGGCACCTCGGATTCGTGGGCGACGAAAAGCCAGCTGCGACCAAAGACCCGCTCCTTTTCAAGCTCGAAGATCTCTTTGTCGTTGTAAATGTGTGCAGGGATCATGCCCTGCCGTACATCCTGAATCACGCCGCTGTGGTCAGTCATTGATGGATCTCCTTGTCCGGGCCGGCAAGACGCCAGTCATCTCTGGTAATCAGAGATAGTTTCTTTTAGAAAGAGAATGAC
>JAHFUZ010000066.1 GCA_023264815.1 Arthrobacter sp.
GGCCGCACGCGACTCTGATCTGCCTGAAAACGGCCATTGATTCCGACGATGCTTCTTCACGGAATCGAGAGGGGTTGACGAACCTCACATTTTGCGTCATCCTCTTGATTACAGAAACCTTCTCTACAACACAGAGAAGACATGCGGGCCCAACGAAGGAGACCTCTCATGACAGACCAGACCAGCGTTATCCAGGACGTGCAGCGCGGCATGATTCCTGCACACATTTACAACGATAAGGAGATCTTCGAGCTCGAAAAGGAGCGCCTATTCGGACGGAGTTGGCTCTTCGTTGCCCACGAGTCCGAAGTGCCCGAAGCCGGCGACTACGTAGTGCGCCGTGTACTCGAAGATTCATTCATCATTTCCCGAGACGAAAAGGGCGAGATCCGTGCTCTCTTTAACATGTGCCTCCACCGGGGAATGCAGGTCTGCCGGGCCGAGATGGGAAACGCCTCGCATTTCCGCTGCCCCTACCACGGCTGGTCCTACCGCAACGATGGTCGCATCGTGGGTCTGCCGTTCCACAAAGAGGCCTACGGTGGGGAAGAAGGCTTCAAGAAAAAAGGTCAGACTCTGCTCCCCGCTCCTTCTCTGGGGGTATACAACGGTCTGATTTTCATCAGCCTTGACCCTGACGCGGAACCCCTTGAGGACTTCCTGGGCGACTTCAAGTTCTACATGGATTACTACACCAAGCAAAGCGCTGACGGCATCGAACTCCGGGGCCCCCAGCGCTGGCGTGTCAAAGCGAACTGGAAGATCGGCGCCGAAAACTTCGCCGGCGACATGTACCACACTCCCCAAACGCACACGTCAGTTGTTGAAATCGGTCTCTTCCGCGAACCCAAGGCTGAGAAGCGCAAGGACGGAACAACCTACTGGGCCGGCAACGGCGGCGGTACCACCTACAAGCTCCCCGAGGGCACCTTGGAGGAACGGCTTCGCTATGTCGGCTACCCCGACGACATGATCGCGCGGATGAAGGAGCAATGGAGCCAGGAGCAGCTTGATGTAGTCGGCAAGGACGGATTCATGGTCTCGGCCGCATCGGTCTTCCCAAACATGAGCTTCGTCCACAACTGGCCCCGCGTAGAAGAGGACTCCGACGAAGTCCTGCCGTTTATCTCCATCCGCCAATGGCAGCCCATCAGCGAGGACGAGACCGAAATCGTTTCGTGGTTTGCCGTGGACAAGAACGCGTCAGAGGAGTTCAAAGCCCTTTCGTACAAGGCATATCTCATGTGCTTTGGCAGCGGCGGCATGTTTGAACAAGACGACGTTGAAAACTGGGTCTCGCTGACGAGCACGGCGGGCGGCCCTATGGCCCGCCGCCTCCTGCTCAACAGCCGGATGGGCATGCTGGAAAACGGGCAGAACGTCGTAGAACCCCTGACCTCAGATGAGTATTCAGGACCAGGTTCCACACGAATCGGCTACAGCGAATACAACCAGCGTGAACTCCTGCTGCGGTGGGCTGATCACCTCGAACGACCGATGGAGAAAGCGGCCCAGCTGCACGTCGGAACCGATCCTATTCAGGCACCCGCGGCCACCGAGGCGGATCCTTCACGGGCCGCCGTCGGGAGCACTGCCATCCCAGCCGACCCGATCCTCACAAAGGAGGCCTAGGCCATGAGCGTTGAAACCGATCGCAACGGCAAGACCCTTTCGGAGCAGTCTGTTCTCGGTGGCCATGCCCCACGCACCCAGAGGATAGGGGAATCCCTCCCGTTCGATGATGCGCTCCACCTTCAGGCGCACCGTTGGCTGGTTGACGAAGCCTACCTCCTGGACGCCCAGGACTATGACGCATGGATGGCACGGATTGCTGAGGACGTGCATTATCTGATGCCCGTGCGGGTGACGACCGCCCTGGGTGCCGGCTACAGCACGTCCCCCGGTATGGCCCATCTTGATGAAAACAGGTACTCGCTCAGCCGACGGGTAGCCCGGTTTGCCACAGAGCATGCCTGGACCGAAGACCCTCCCTCACGGTTGCGCCACTACATCACGAACGTTCGGACGTTCCGCACAGACAACCCGAACGAAATCATCGTTGATTCGGCGGTGCTGCTCTTCCGCAGCAGGGGCGATGTACGGGAGGCCGCTACGGTGTCCGCCGGACGTGAGGACCTTCTGCGCCGCACCGGTACCGGATGGGAACTGGCGCGTCGGACCATCATGGTGGATGAGTCGGTTATCCGCATGCAGAATCTGGCCATATTCCTATGAAAATTGGTTGGGAAGGCGAGGAAGAAGACCGCCTTGCCGCCATTCGCGCGGCAGAGGAACGCGTCCGGCTGGAAGCGCATGCCACTGGCGCTCCGATCGTGATTGCCAATGAGTTTTCCGAGGTGCACATCACAAGGGTGGAGACCCGCAATGGCTCCCGGCTGATGATCAAATCCCCGCGCTCCGCGCAGTGGGTTTCATTGTGCCCGCTGGAACTCGAGGCGCTGACATGGCAGGCGCCGGCAACGTTTTCGGCCATGATCGGAAATCCATTCGGTCCGCTCATCGCCGAGGATGAACGACCGCCCCAATTCAAGAAGAACAGCAACACTTAGGCCAAGGAGTTTGAGCATGCCAGTCGTAAAAGCAGACCTAGCAGCCTGCCAGGGGTACGCCAACTGCGTTGTCGGGGCGACCGATTATTTTGATCTGGATGACGACGGGATCGTAGTCCTCCTCAAGACTGAAGTACCCGAGGCTGACCGGGCCCGGGTCGTGGAGGCAGCCCGCAGCTGCCCCGTTTCCGCCCTGATAGTGGAGGACTAATTGAATACAGTAACTGTCATCGTGGGCTCCTCCATCGGGGGTGTACGGACCGCACAGTCCCTACGCCTGGAGGGATACGAAGGACGTATCGTTCTCGTCGGTGAAGAAACGGAACTGCCCTACGACAAGCCGCCGTTGTCCAAAACTGTCCTGGCAGGTACAGCAACTGAAGCCTCCATCTGCCTACTGGACCGCGACCAAGCCCAGGAATTAGGAATAGAGCTGCAACTTGGACGTGCAGCAACCGGGATCGACATCGCAGGAAACCTGCTGAATCTGCAAGGTCAGGAAGCTCTGCACTTCGACAACCTGGTCATAGCCACAGGCGCCTCCGCCCGCCCATCGCCGTGGGGGCAGCGGCCTGGCATCCATGTTCTTCGCACCCTCGACGACGGCCGCAGCCTCCGTGCGGACCTCGCGAAGGGTGGACATCTGGCTGTTGTCGGCGCAGGTTTCATCGGCGCCGAAGCCGCGGCGACAGCGCGGGCGCTTGGTCTGGAAGTGACAGTTATCGACCCACTCCCGATCCCTATGAGCCGCATCTTCAACGCGGAAGTCGGACAGTGGTTCGGAGACCTTCACAGTAGCAATGGCGTGAAGACAATCTTTGGTACCGGAGTCGAGTCCATCGACGGCGAACAGGGCTCTTTCGCCCTGCGGCTTACCAACGGTCAGAACCTGGAGGCCGCCACAATTCTGGTCGGCATTGGCGCCGTTCCCAACGACGCCTGGCTCGCATCTTCCGGTCTGCTCGTGGACAACGGCCTGGTGCTCGACGAATACTGCCGCACCGTGGATGCCCCACACATATATGGCGTCGGCGACGTTGCACGATGGCGGCACCAAAAACATGGCGAAGATATCCGGATCGAGCACTGGACCAACGCCGTCGAGCAGGCCGCGTGCGTGGCTTACAACATCACGCATCCGGAGACTCCCCGCGCCTACACTCCCGTCGAGTACGTCTGGAGCGACCAACACGATTGGAAGATCCAGGTGGTAGGCCGGGTGGGCGGAAAGGCTGAACACGTCGTTATCGGACATCCGGAAGTTCACGGGCGCTTCGCCGCGCTATATACGGTTGACGGCACCAGCCTGAGTGGTGCCGCCATCGTGAACTGGCCTAAGGCGCTCCTGGCCTGCCGCCGCGGCATGGGTACGGGAATAACAGTTCAAGAACTGCGGGAGAAACTCGAACCAATGCTAGACCCCCAACCCTTGGCGGCATCCTGATGGGACAGACTTGGTCACCCCTGACACATGCAGGGGCGAGGGAAGCGATTGCTTTGGCCTGCCGTGTGCTGGCACACCGTGGCCTGGCAGACGGCATCCTCGGCCATATCAGCCTTCGAATCGGCGAGAACAGCCTGCTGGTCCGATGTAGGGGTCCCCAGGAGCGCGGGCTGGCATTCACCGAAGCCAGCGACATCCGTTTGGTCGACCTTGACGGCAACCCCGCTGCTGAAGGCGAGTTGGAGGGGGGATACTCCGCCCCTAACGAACTCCCCCTGCACACGGAACTGTTACGCCAACGCCCCGACATCAACGCGGTCGTCCACGCGCACCCGCCTCGGGTCGTCGCAGCTGACCTCGCCGGGCTTGGCATCCGCCCGATCGTCGGAGCCTTCGATATTCCAGGCACCCGCCTGGCAGCAGGCGGGGTACCCGTGTATCCGCGGGGAGTACTGGTCAGGAACCGCCAGTTGGCTGCGGAAATGCTCCACGCCATGGGTGATCGTCCTGTCGTGCTGCTCCGCGGACACGGGCTGACCAGCGCCGCAGGGAGCGTGGAGCAAGCAGTACTCCAGGCAATCAGCGTAGATACCCTTGCAGGGTTGTCGCTTCAGGTGACTTCAGCTGGGGGAGCGCTCAAAGACCTCCCAGACTCGGACATGGCTGAACTGCCAGACCTCGGTGGGTCGTTCAACACGCAAACGGCTTGGAGACACGAACTCGCTCGGATTAACGCTGCATGGTGAAGCTAGCCGACAGGAGCGTACAGACTCTCATCCCGGGGACGGAGGGGACATCTGACATGTCTTCTGACCCTATGAACGGCACATCCAAACACGGCCCGCCACCGCAGTACCCCATCGAATCTGTTGACAATGCATTGCGACTGCTCCTGCTATTCGAAACCCAGCCCAGCATCCGGTTAACAGATGCGAGCAACTATCTTGGTGTTGCATCGTCGACAGCGCACAGGCTTATGGGGATGTTGCTCTACCGAGGCTTCGTGCGACAAAACCCGGCTACTCGCGCATATGAACCAGGCCAGGCGCTCAGTTCCATCGCCTTCGCCATCAGACGCCAGGTAGACATCAGGGCCCTCGCTCGTCCCGTACTTGAACAGCTGTTCCAACAAACCGGGGAAACAGTCCACTTCGCCACGCTCGAGAGGACAGACGCCCGATTCCTTGATGCCATTGAAAGCTCAAGGGCAGTGCGGGTGGGCTCCCGCCAAGGCATCACGCTGCCAGCCAACTGCACTGCGACAGGAAAAGCGATGCTGAGCCGGCTCACTCAGGAGCAGCTACGGGCCCTGTACCCGAATAAGGAACTCCCCGTGCTGACGGAAAACTCAATCAAGACAAGAACAAACCTCGAAGCCGAGCTTGATGAGATCCGCCGAGCGGGATACGCCACGAGCAGAGAGGAAAGTGAAGACGGAGTTACGTCGGTCGCCGTGGCTATTACGGGCCCGTCCGGGGCGCTTTTCGGGATTAACGTTTCGGTGCCGGCTCACCGGATGTCGGACAAGTTGCGCGCGGAACTTGGGGGAATGATCCGCGTCGCCGCTGAAAATTTGCAAGGCCTGCTGCTTTAGCCGGCTGCAACCCACAATGCGGTCGGTCCCGCTTGTTACTCCAGTAGCCCGTTGATCTTTGATCCTCTGCCAAGGTGACCCTGATGCCTTGCCCTTGAGATGCTACAGATGTCGCAGGGCGGTCGTAGTTGGTTGCTGTAAACGTAAGCCAATCAGCGGCGCACCGCGAAGGGATCCCTTTCTCGTTGTCGGCCCCCGGCATCAGTGGCCCCAGCCACGGCCGGAGTGAACTGAGCGCGACACTTCACTCCAAAAAAACCAATATCATCACTCGCACTGACATTTCTGATTACAGTCAGTCAGCTTGGAGAAACGGATGCAGGAACTGCGGCAGGCTTCAGTCGCTATACCTTTCTACAGGGACGAGAAGGGGAATCTTCGCTTGGTACTGATCAAACGATCAAACTATGGACAACATGGAAGCCAGATTTCGCTGCCTGGAGGCAATCGGGAACCACAGGACGAAGGTGCTTGGGACACTGCCCTTCGTGAAACTATCGAAGAGCTGGGATTGAGCACCAAGCAAATTGTTTTACTCTCTCAACTCGAACCAATTGATACCCACGTAACCCGCTATCGAGTTTCACCTTTCGTAGTCCAACTGCAGGGGATCACACCAAGCTTTGTATGGAAGCCTCAAATGGCGGAGGTCGAGGAGGTGGTCGATGTACCAGTGAATGTGCTGGCCTCCGAAACTGCAGCAGGATGTCAATGGCCATTTGTTTCTGCCCACGGGCGGCCAGTTAATCGGCCCGCTGGTGGCCAGTAAAACTGCCCGGTGATGGCCAACAGATCTGCCCACTGAGGGTTGTCGGTGGGGTTGGCCATCGTGGGTCTGTTATTTCAGTTGGGTGACTCCTTTTCCCGCGAGGGCTTGGGTGAGTCGGATGGAATCGCCGCTGGTTTGGCAGACGTGGGCGTGATGTAGGAGCCGGTCAACTGTGGCTGTGGCCAGGGTTTTGGGCATGAGTTCGTCGAAGCCGGCTGGGTGCAGGTTCGAGGAGATCGCGACGGAGCGTTTTTCGTAGGCGGCGTCCACGACTCTGTAGAGTCCTTCGGCGGCGTCGGTCGCCACGGGCAGCAGGCCGATGTCATCGATCACGACGAGTTCGGCGCGGAGGATTCTGGCGACCGCCTTGGTGACGCTGTCGTCGGTGCGATGCGCGCGGATGAGCGCGCCGAGGTCCTCGAGTCTGAACCAGGCAACGCGCATCCCGGCTTCGACGGCTTGCTGGCCGAGGGCTTCGAGGAAGAACGTTTTCCCGGTGCCGGAGGGCCCACAGACGACCAGGTTCTCCCTGCGGGTGATCCATTCCAGGGTGCGCAGGGCCTGCTGGGTCGGCGCCGGAATCGAGGAGACGGCCGGGTCCCAGACGTCGAAGGTCTTTCCGGTCGGGAAGCCGGCCGCTTTGCGCCGGGTGGCGAGCATCGACCGCGCCCGTCCTGCGGCTTCCTCGGTGAACAGGGCCTTGATGATCTCGGTCGGTTCCCAGCGCTGGGCTCGTGCGGTAGCGATCAGCTCCGGGGCCAGTGCCCGGGCGTGGGGCATCTTCAGTTGCCGCATTAGCGCTTCCAGCTCGGCTGGCAGGGCCGCGGCGGTGGTGTTCGTGGTTGTGACTGGGGTCATCGGCTCTGCTCCTTCGCTGGGGTGCTGGACGGACCGGCGCCGAGGCCTGCCCAGGCGCTGGTGCCTTGGGTGAGGGACCTGGTTTCGTCCGCAATGTGGGTGGTGGTGCGGCGGATGTTCGCGTTCAGGATGGACGGCAGGTCGCCGTGGGCGAAGCGGCCATGGAGCGCAGCATCACCCAGGGCACGGTCCACGGACTCGGTCCCGGCGATTTTGGCCAGGGTCACGGCCTCGGCCATTTTCACGTTGATCCGGCCTGTTCCTGCCGCGGCGGCTTCCACGAGCCAGGTCTTGGCGCCTGCGCCGATGGCAAGGAACTCGGCTTCTCCGGCGGTGCGTGCTTTCACGGCGTAGTCGCCCGGGATCCTGGTCCTGGTTTCGGGGAAGTGCTCATCGATGATCGCGGGGCTGCCGGGCCTTGCCCGGCCATGGCGGGCGACTTCGACCGGGCCGGTCGGGCCGTGGTGGACGATGATGACCTGTTCATCAGGCCCGGTGCCGTGGGAGCGGACGAACACCCTCGCGCCGAGCAGATGAGACGGCACGGAGTATTGGGCGTTCTCGAAGGAGACCATCGGGGTGTTCTCCGGGACTATACGGGCCAGCCCGAACGCGACCGTATGCGCGGTCTCCGGGACCCGGTGCAGCCGGGGCGCTTCCTCCGCCAAAACTACTGCGGGTTTGCGGCGGGTCGCCCGATGTTCCCGGTTGTTGACCTCGTCCATGAAGACCTGGCAGGCGGCCTCGAGCTCGGCGAAGGAGGCGTAGCTGGGCCTCAGGTTAGTGTCTGTGGGCACGAGGTCGGCTTTGGCCAGTTTCACCGACGCTTCGACTCCGCCTTTGGTGGCGGGGTCTGCGGGTTGGCAGGTCAGCACGGTGACCCCGTAGTGGCGGGCGAAGTCTAGGGTCTGCTGGTTCCGCACCGGGACCCCTGCGACGTGGGCGGTGGTGACGGTCTTCTCGTTATCGGTCAGAACATACGTCGGTGCTCCGCCCAGGATCCGGAAGCACCGGTCGAGGGCTGCGAACACGCTCGGCGCGGTGCGGTCCCTGAGCGGTATCACGATCCGGAAGCGGGAGAACGCCAGCCACGCAACGAACAGGATGGTGTTCACGCCGCCGATTCGTGGCCCGTCGCCGAAGTCGTACTGCAGCCACATCCCGGGCTCGGTGATCCACGGCCGGTGGACGCGGGTGTGTCCGAGCCGCCAGGCGGCTTTGACCTGAGCGATCGCGCGGCGGGTGGACCGCTCCGACCCTTCATAGCCCAGGGCGAGGAGCTTCTCGTGGGCCTTGTCGGCGCGAATCCGGCCCTTGGACGCCTCGATCCATTCCTCGATCTTGGGCAGGTAGGCGTCCGTGACCCTGGGCCGGGGCGCTGGTTCTGCGATTGGCCGGCCGGCGTCACGGGCTGCGACGTGTCTGGCAACAGTGTGGTGCGAGCAGCCTGTGAGCTCCGCGGTGGCGCGCAACGATCCGGTCAGATCGTAGGCAGCAAGAATTTCCATGATTTCTCCGTCATGCTTCATACAGGGCCTCTTCCTGGGACGACATTTGGTGCGACTAGACACCGTCATCAAATCCCGGGGAGAGGCCCCTGCCGCTTAAGACGCGGCAGGTTCAGTAAGGAAGTGGGCAGATCTCATGGCCACCG
>JAHFUZ010000001.1 GCA_023264815.1 Arthrobacter sp.
TTACTTTCCCCACCCTCCCGGATAGCTTTTCTAGCAATTTCGCTTCGGCCAGCCTTGCCTACGCCGAGACTTAAGTAAACCGCTCACTCGAAACGGCGCCGTTAGCACGTGATCTTCAGGAGATCTCCCGAATTCTTCTGTATAGCATGCTTAGTATATGCTATACTAACGATATGTCAACACTATCGGTAAAAGAGGAAAGGGCTCTCCTGAGGGAACGGCAGAAGCTGCTCGCCGAATTGGGCCGGCTCTCGCTCCTCATTCACGGCTCCTACTTCGAGCGCTACTCCACCTGCAGCCGCCCGGGATGTACGTGTCATGAGGGAGAGCGTCACGGGCCCCGGGCTTACGTGGCGGGGCGGGCGGGCGGCAAGCCCCGGCAGTATTACGTAAGGAAGGGCCAGGCAGCAGCGGTGCGGGAGGGCATCGAGCAGTACCGCCGCATGCTCGAGATCGCGGACCGCATCTCGGTGATCAACCTGGAGCTCGCGCGGGCGGGCAGGCTGGGGGAGAAATTCTGACCGATAAGCGGATATGTGGATGTAGCTGGCAGGCCCATCTAGCGGAAGGAGCGATGCATGAGTGACCTAGTGGCGGCGCTCGACCAGATGAAGATCAGCCAGGCGGACCACCTGCCCCTTCTGGCGGCGTTCCTCGACCGCATGGGGGTGGCACCCGTCATCAATGCGGCCGTGCCCACCGAGATGGCCGTGGACCTGGGCAGCGTCATCAAGCTGATGGTGCTGGACACGCTCTCGGGGAGGAGCCCGCTCTACCGCCTGGAGGAGTTCGCATCCTCGGTGGACACCGGGCTGCTTCTGGGTGTGGATGTTGAGCCGAGCGCCTTCAACGACACCACGCTGGGCCGGGCGCTGGACGCCATCTACGCGGCCGGTACCGAGCAGCT
Source organism: Arthrobacter sp. (assembly GCA_023264815.1). Taxonomy (GTDB): domain Bacteria; phylum Actinomycetota; class Actinomycetes; order Actinomycetales; family Micrococcaceae; genus Arthrobacter. The sequence continues at coordinate 908 of JAHFUZ010000001.1, forward strand.
CTTCTCCCAAGTGGCCCTGGGGGCCGCCTCCGCCTTTCCCTCGGACGTGGATGTGCGCCACGTGCACTTCGACACCACCTCCGTATCCGTGTGGGGGGATTACGCCATGTGCGAGGATGAGGAAGCCGGGGAGGGTGAGGATGAGGGGGGCGGGGCGGAGAAGGAGGGCGGGGCCGGACTCAGGATAACCTATGGCTACTCCAAGGACAGGCGCCCCGATCTCAAGCAGTTCCTTCTGAAGATGCTCTGCGTTCACCGCAACATCCCCATCCTGGGAGGATGCGCGGACGGCAACGCCTCGGACAAGACCCTGAACAACGCCCTGCTCACCGCCCTCTCCAAGCATATGGCCAGGCACGGCATCAGGGAGGGCGCCTTCGTCTACATCTCCGATTCGGCCATGGTCACTCCCGCCAACCTCGAAGCCATCGGGGACAACCTCTTCGTAACCCGCCTCCCCTTCACCTACACCGAGACCGAGAGGGTGGTTTCCGAGGCAGTGGAGGGAGGGATGTGGACAGATGTGGAGGCCAGGGCTCCCTCCTCGGGAAAGCGCAGGGCCGCCTCCTACCGCGTCTCGGAGACAGCGCTAGACCTCTATGGGCGCATCTACCGGGCCGTGGTGGTTCATTCCGACGCGGGCGACAAGCGCCGGCAGACAAAGCTCGACCGCATGCTCGCTGAATCCAGGGAGGCGGCCCTGGGCATGCTGCGCTCCGAGGAGAAGGTGGAGTACTTCTGCAGAGAAGACGCGGAGGCCGCGGCCGCGAGACTGGCTTGCGAAGGATCTCCCTACCACTTCTGCGCATGTGTGGTCGCCGGGAAGCCCACCTACACGAGGGGCAGGCCGCCCAGAAGCGGGGGGCGCAAGGTGGCGAAGATGATGTACGTGCTTAAAGGAGAGGTGATGGAGAGAAAGGATGCCGTCTGCCGGGCCAGGGCCGCCGCCGGCTGCTTCGTCCTTCTGACCAACGTGCCCAGCACCGGCGAGATGGCGCATACCGGGGCTGAAGTGCTCGCCGCCTACAAGGAGCAGCACGGAATCGAGCGGAACTTCGGGTTCTTAAAGGACCCCCTGATCGTGAACGACCTCTTTCTGAAGCGCCCCGACCGCATCGAGGCCCTGGGGTTCATCCTGCTCGTCTCCCTCCTCGCCTGGAGCCTGATGGAGCACGTGATGCGCGCCTACCTGAATCGGACCGATTCCGACATCATCGGCTGGGACAAGAAGATGACCCGCAAGCCCACCACCTTCATGATGACCACCAAGTTTAAGGGGCTTCTGGTGGCCAGGATCGGCGAGGAATGGTTCCTGACAGCCCCTTTTACCAAAGCGCAACAGCAGTTCGTCCAGGCTATGGGCTTGAGCGAGGAGATAATCTTGAGGAAAGCGCCTGCAGGTAGTCCGTCCGGTCAGAAATTACCCGGGAATGGGCTGTGAGAGGTGGGGAAAGT
>JAHFUZ010000067.1 GCA_023264815.1 Arthrobacter sp.
GACACAGCCCACGGTCAGCTATTCCCTGAAGCGGCTCAGGGAGCGGTTCGGCGACGAGCTGTTCCGTCGCGAAGGGAACGACATGGTGCCGACCGCGAAGGCGACGCAACTGTTTGGGCCCCTACACAACGCCTTGGCACAAATAGACGCGACCGTCATGGGATCGAACGCGTTCGAACCGACCGGATTCAGCGGCGAACTCGTCCTCGGACTCACCTCGATCGGCGAGCAGACGTTCCTCCCACCGATCATGACCGCCCTCGGGCGGGTCGGCGCCGATCCGCGAATTCAGGTAGAACGGCTCGATTCGGACGAGGTCGAGGGCGGGCTAATCCGCGGCACCATCGATCTGGCACTGACCGTGTCGCGGATCGCCACACCGCGGCTGTGGAGGACGCACGTGCGTTCGGTCGAATACGTGGCTCTGTCGTCCGGGGCGCATCCACTGCCCGCGACCGGGCCTGACATGTTCGAGGGGAGGCGCTTTGTACGGGTCTCCGCCCGTGGCGGGCACGTCTATCCTGTGCAGGCGCTGACCGAACACGACTTGATGTCCCAGGTCGTGCTGACCATGGAGGAATACGGCACCGTGCCCGCCGTGCTCGAGGCGACGGATCTGGTCGTCCTGCTGCCTCGACATGTAGCGGGGGTGTTCTGCGGCTGGTTCCCCCGCCTTCGCATCGCCGAGCTGCCCTGGTCCGGGCAGAGCACGCCGGTGGAATTGTACACGCGGCGCGAGGCCAGCCTCTCGCAGGCGCAGCGATGGTTCCGCTCGCTGGTGCTTGATGCGGTTGCGGCGGATGAATACAAGTCATAGTCATAAGCGTCTGCGGGCGTCTCAAAATCGGACAGGCCGCTCACGCCGCATCGGCGCGCTGAAGAGGTCGGTGGGACCCGGTGTCGCCAGTCGACCTCGAGATTGGCTGGCAGCATGACGAGGTTCTTCTCATGAAGGCAGCAGTCATTCACGGCACTGGGAGAATGACCGACCACGTCCTGCAGGGTGCTACTACTCACTCTTGAGAATCGGCCGGATCGTAGGCCACCTCATCGACGCGACACAGGCAAGGCAGTCAGGCTTCCCGTCGCCGGCGCGGGCGCTAGCGTTTCGTCCTGTTCCAGCTGGCCTTACCCGGAGCGAACGGGCTACGCACATGGATCGACCATGACGAGTGCGGGTGGATCGTCAAAATCGCGTGTTCCCACCAGGCGCGGGCTTCGTTTGAGAGCCCCGGTAGCACCGCATCCTTGTCAGCGTCGTCCTCCGGACGGGGACGCAGCGCCTTCCAGACCAGCTGCACCTCGGGCGCCCCGGTCGGAATGCCGTCGACGTCGATCACTGCACGATCCCACGGCAGTTGCAGTCGGGGATCTCGTCGATAAACCCAGATGCTGTCCGTGCCGTCCTCGACGTCGACCTGCATTACCCATGCGCCCGTTGCGTCATCATGGATACGGATCGGCTGCAGATCGGCATCCATATCAGCCTCTGCCCAAGGGACAACGCCGTCGCCTGAAGGAGCCCAGGCGCTAAACGGCGCCGGCAAGTCCTGCACCACTTGGGGCAGGTCGGCGATCGTCGTGCTGACATCGATATTGGCGTGCTCGCGAGTGTTAGTGCCGAGCCAGTGGTCCAGCGCCACCCCTCCGGACAACCACCAACGCGCCGATGACGGCCCGAGCAGCTCCGCCACCACTCGAGGTGGCAAGGGTTCCCAGCGCGTCGCGAGGGTGGGCGTGGATGGGGTCATGGCTCAAGGCTACCCGTGGGCGGTGGTGGTTTGAATGGCAAGGGGATCGAGTAGGAAACCTGCGGGATCAAACAATCCAACAACAAAATCCAGGCTCCAGCGTCTGAACGCAGTCACCGCCGCAAAAACCACCTGTCCTGCCGAAATGCGGAATTGGTTCGCGAGACGGGAGTCGTCAACTGTGGTCTGCGCGATATGGAAGCAAGGGACTGCCTGCGGTGCTTGGTATCGGATGTGTTCAGTACAAGGATGGCCCGGCCGCTTACCGGTCTCGCCCTAGGTTCCTTCTCGGTCAAGTCGGTGATTTTGTCCTACTGCCTGAGACTGGGAACTGCCCGAGTTGTTGACTCCTTCACCTAGCCACCGAGTGCTCTCGAGCGCCGTGGCCCCGCCGATGGGGTATGGGGCGGAGTTCCGCCTGAGTGTTCTGATGTGCCAGTAGGGCGAGGCGGGGCTACTGCGTAGGAGGGCGCCACCATCAAGCTCTGCTAAGCAGAACAAACATCTGGACAGCGGGAAGGTGATGTGTTTCACTAAGACCACGGATCTGACACAAGGACGAGGGAGAACCGAATGAGTTTTGAACAAATAGGCCGTCGCGGATTCATCAAGATTACGGCCGCTGCTGGTGGGACTTTATTTCTCGGAGGGTTGACGGCCTGCAGCCAGGACGGGGGCGGCAGCGGTGGGAATAAGGCGGGATATTCGGGCGACGTCGCAATTACCGGTCTAGCCAGTCTTATCCACTCCGCCCCCTTCTTCATAGCCCAGTCTGAGGGTTATTACGAGGAGGAAGGGCTGACCCTCGAACATATTCAGTTCCCCGGGGGCTTGACACTGTTCGAGGGATCGAGTCGGGGATTGGTTTCGGTACGTCGTCCACTATTCCGGTCTTCATCGCGGCCGAGAAGGGTATGGACGTAAGAATCTTCGGTAACGTCTATACGGCGGCTTCTGTCGACTTCATTGCGTTGCCGGGCTCTCCAATCACTTCCATTGAGGACGTGAGGGGCAAGAAAGTAGCAGTAAGCACGCCGGGATCGAACTCCTCGTATTTTGCAGACCGCACGTTGCGGGCGGCCGGCATAATTCCCGGTAAGGACGTGGAACTTATTAGCGTCGGCTCAGCGAGTGATTCCTGGACTGCCGTCTCCCAGAATGTTGTTGACGTGGCGTGGACGGCGTCGCCACTCTCTGAGAAAATCGCGTCGGAAAGCGGAGCAAAGGTGATCTGGCGTTCCCGCGACTATGTAACGGATTGGTCGGACACCTGTCTCGTGGCTACGGGATCGTTCATCGATGAAAATACTGATGCGCTGAAGGGTTGGGGCCGGGCTCTCAAGAAGGCGATGGACCTGATCACGAACGACCTGGAAAAGGCGGCCGAGGTCTACGGAAAGGCTATCGGTTACAAGACCGAGGTTGCGCTCGAGGCGCTTAAGAACTCGCAGAATTTTTACAGCCTGGACTTTACTGATGCCCAGTTGGCCGCTGTGGTCGCCGCCGGTAAAGATCAAGGTCAGATCACGAAAGAACCCGACATGGATGCCATCGTTATGAGGAACTTCCTTTCATGAGCCAAATATTTCCGATCGATACAGTGGGGCATGACAGTGACGTCGTTTTCGACAATATTGGGATGACTTTCGGTACCAAGACGGGAGTTACCCAGGCAGTCGCTAATGTTTCGGGAGTTATACCGGAGGGGAAGTTTGTTTCCGTCATCGGTCCCAGTGGCTGCGGGAAAAGTACGTTGCTTGACATGGTCGGAGGCCTGCTCAAGCCCACCAAGGGCACGGTCAGCATCAACGGTGAGACTGTGACAGGTCCCCGGCGGGACACTGCGATGGTGTTTCAGGAGGACTCCACCCTGCACTGGCGCACGGTACTGGACAATGTCGCTTTCGGCCTTGAGGTCAAAGGCGTCCCGAAAGCTGACCGCTACGAGAGTGCACGCCGAATGATTGAACTTGTTGGGCTCAGCGGTTTCGAGGACCACCGGCCGGGCCAGCTTTCCGGTGGAATGAAGCAGCGTGTTGCTATTGCCCGGGCTTTGGCGATGGAGCCGCGCGTCCTTCTTATGGATGAGCCCTTCGGCGCTCTGGACCAGCAGACCAGGCAATTCATCGGCCGTGAATTGCTGCGCATCTGGGAGAAAACACGCAATCGCGTACTGTTTATCACCCACGATATCCAGGAAGCCGTTTACCTCTCCGATGAGGTCTGGGTCATGTCAGCAAGGCCCTCCGTCGTCAAGGAAGTGGTAACCATCGATCTTCCGCGGCCACGACCAGAAGGAACACACACGCTGCCCAGGTTCCGTGAATTGGAAGACCATCTGTGGGAGCTGGTGAAGGTTGAGGCTGAGAAGACGCTGGGACCAGGGGCGCGGTTGGCGTGAAAGTTATTGAAAAGTCCCCGACTGTGCAGGAGAGGCGCAAAGCAGCTCTCGTACCGCGTGCATCACTAGTGCGCTGGGCGATTATTGTGGCGATTGTTGCCGTTCTTGAATTCACCACCAGAACAGGCATGGTGAGCCAGTCGCTGATGGTGCCGCCATCAGAGATCCTGATTCGGTTGGCCGAGATCGTCCCAACGGACAGGTTTGGCCAGGATGTTGCCCGGACTCTGACTACGATCCTGGTGTCGTTCACCATCGGACTTGTGCTGGGAGTCCCGCTTGGGATCTTCTTGTGGCGGGTACCGGCTGCGGGGCGCATCCTTGAGCCATTTATCGTGACCGGTTATGCAATGCCCACTTTGTTGTTTTATCCGGTTCTTCTGGCCGTGATGGGACTCAATGCGGGACCAATCATTGTTATAGCTGCGTCAATGTCCCTGATTCCGATTGCGCTGACCACGATGGTTGCCTTGAATGCAATCAAACCGATTCTTCATAAGCTCGCAAATTCTGTCAGTGCCTCCCCGCGGCAGTATTACTTGAAGGTTCTTTTTCCGGCGGCGACACCGCTTATTTTTCCGGGCGTGAAGCTCGGGTTTATCTACGCCGTGATCGGCACCGTGGCCATGGAGTTTATCCTCGCGTCCCAAGGAGTTGGTTTCCGGGCGGGCTTCTATTACCGGGAACTTAATACCGCTGACATGTGGGCCTATATCGCTGTCGTCATCGTTCTGAGTGTTTTGGTGAACGGCGTGCTTACTTGGCTGGAGAAACGCATTAGAAGGGACATGCTGTGAGTACCGATGTAACGATTCCCTCGGGAATTATCACTCAGCAGAGCGCGGACAGAGCCAGGGTCATCCGGGACAACGTATGGCGCGCTGCCGTGTTGGTGGCTTTGGTACTCCTCTGGGCGTTGCTGTCTACCATGAGTGATCTCGTCGCTTCACCCGCTGACTCGCTTAACGCGCTGGCGGAACGTTTCGCCGATGGCTCCATCTACCGGCACCTCAACGCCACTCTGCAGGCAGTGGTTATCGGGTTCCTTATTGCCGCTGCCGTAGGCTTTCCGTTGGGCTACGCCATCGGGCGGAGCAAGTTTCTTGGTGCTGTATTCGACCCCCTCGTCGCAGGCGCCTTCGCCATCCCGCGCGTAATCTTCTTTCCCATTCTTCTGCAGATTTTTGGAGTGGGCGTCGGAGCGCAGTCTGCAATGGCGGCACTGGCCGCGGTATTTCCAATCATGGTTTCGACAACCGCAGGCGTCCGTGCCATCAACCCGCTTCTGCCTAAGCTGGCACGTTCGCTTAGCCTGTCCCCGCTGCAGACCGTGACCAAGATATACATCCCGGCCATGGCACCCTCGCTCATGGTGGGCATCCGTATCGGCTTCAGCATCGCGTTCATCAACGTGATCATCGCGGAATTCTTCGCTGCTCGTGCCGGACTTGGACTCTTGGCGCTGCGCGCCTACGGCATGCTGGACCTGCCGACAATGTACGGCATCATCGTGCTCCTCGCTGCAATCGCCCTGGCCGGGAACCTGGTGCTGTGGGCAATCGAACGACGGTTGGGCAACAAGCTTTAGCCCTTCGCCCAGGGGGCCTGTACGCCCGCACATGCGGGCGTCTGACTACTGAACGGTCTAAGAAAGAGGAAAGCATGTCCGCGACTGCCGCCCGAGAGGAATACCAGAAGTTAAGGTCCCAGTTCAAAGAAAAAGGACTGGGCGGGAGGATCGGCTTCGGAAGCCGGCCGGCGCTCTTGGTGATTGACATGATCCGTGGATTCACGGATTCGAGATCCCCATTGGCCGGGGATCTTGACGAACAGCTTGAAGCGACTCAGGAACTTCTCGCCAGGGCTCGGGCCGCGACCGTCCCGGTGATCTTTTCGACAGTTGCTTACGATGCGGACCTGCAGGAAGCCGGCAAGTGGATCCAAAAAATTCCGTCCAATAGCTGGCTGATTGAAGGAAGCGAATGGGTGGAGCTTGACGATAGACTCGACCGTCAAAGCAATGAGATGCTGCTCGTGAAGAAGTACGCATCCTGCTTTTTTGGTACTGACCTTGCCGCGCGACTTGTGTCCAGGGGTATCGACACGTTGCTCATTGTTGGCTGTACCACCAGCGGATGCGTCCGGGCCACGGCCGTGGATTCCTGTTCCTACGGCTTCCACACCGTTGTTGTCGAAGAGGGGGTCGGTGACCGAGCCGAACTGCCGCACCTCGCCAGCCTTTTCGACATCGATAATAAATACGGCGATGTTGTTGGCCTGGACGAGGCAAACACCTATCTCGAGCATGTGCGCGGTTAGGAACAAGGCGCCGAAGAGGCCGGCATGCCAGCGCTCTAACCGCACGCGGACGCAATAGCGGCATGCCATCGCCCAGCGAAGGCCAAATCCTGGGATCGTCAAGGGCTGACAGAATCCTAAGCATTATCGCAACGGTATTGTTCTCGTTCGCCCTAGGAACCTTGGCAGTGGTCGTACCGATACTGGCTATCGCTGCAGGGTACGGCGCGGTCGAGGTCGGAATGATTGTTGCAGTGGCGGCTGTTTCGCAGTTGGTGACGCGCATATTTCTGGGCGCGCTGATGCGCAGGGTTCCAGATAAAACGCTCCTGGCGTATGCGGCGCTCATGATCGCGGTCTCCTGCGCCCTTATCGCGGCGTCGCATGCGCTGGCGGTTTTCGCTGTGTCACAGCTGGTCCAGGGTTCGGCTCGTGCCTTGTTCTGGACCAGCAGCCAGACGCACGCTGTCCGCACGTCCAGCTCGTCCGTTAAGGGATTGACTGATGTCAATCTCGCCGCGGGGTTGGGATCGCTGATGGGGCCCGCACTTGCCGGCTATCTATGGGAAGTTTCTGCCCCGCTGCCGCTGATAGTGGCGTCAGTGGCAGGAACGGCGGCCGTCATTCCTGTAGTCCTTCTAAAAAAACTTCCGGTATTTGCTCCGGACCATTCCAACGGCGGAATTTTCGCTGGAGGGCTTTGGCGGAGGCCGGGGGTTGATGCCGCCTGCTGGATGAACGTTGGAGCGGGTGCCTGGAAGAGCCTCCTGGACTCCTACGTTCCCATCGTGCTTTCCTTCGCGGGACAATCGGTCACTGTCATCGGCATTTTGGTGTCCCTAGCCAACTCGGCCGTTCTGGCCGGAAGTCTGTGCGGAAGCTGGCTGCGCAAACGTGGAAACAGGATCTCCCTTCTCACCGGCCTCCTGGCCGCGGGGGTTGGTTTGGCTGCGGCGGGGCCACTGGCCGGCGTGGCGGTTGCCGCCGCCGTCGCGCTTACTGTATCTGGCGTGGGTGCTGGGATCCTTCAGACTGTTGGGCCGGCGATAGCTGCCGATGAAGTCCATCCCGAAGATCGCGGGGATGCACTTGCGCTGACCGGCACCGTGCGGGCGGCGGCGCTCCTTCTTACACCGTGTGTGATGGCTCTGCTGGTCAGCGTGATCCCGGTTGCCGCAGCGCTGGTCACGGCCGGTGTCCTTATCACCCTTCCGGCAGCGAGGGGTAACCCCAGAAAAGATCTCCCCAAGCAATCCCGGCCACCGCAATCCGCTCCGGGCGAGCCACGCCAACAAGCTCAGCTGGAAGCTCCACAGAAAGAGGTATCCGATGACAACTGAAACGATTGATACGACTGCTTCGGAGACTCCCCGGCTGAGGTTGCTGCATGGGCACTCCATCCCACGCTTAGGCCTGGGTACCTGGCCGATGCTGGAGGACGAGTGCGAAGCTGCGGTACGTGTCGCAGTGCAGAGCGGCTACCGGCTGGTTGACACAGCGTTCCAGTACAGGAACGAAGAAGCGGTCGGCCGGGGGATCCGCACTGCGGGCGTCCCACGGTCCGAGTTGTTCATATCCAGCAAGTTCAACAAGGAGTCCCACAGCATTGATGGAGTGCAGCGGGCCTACGACGAGAGCCTGCGAAAACTCGGCCTCGACCATTTGGACATGTTTATGTGCCACTGGCCCGTGCCTGCCCTGGGCAAGTACGTGGACGCGTGGAAGGGACTCGTGAAGTTATTGGAGGAAGGCCGCGTGAAAGCCATCGGTGTTTCAAACTTCAAACCTTCCCACTTGAAAGAAATCATCGATGCAACCGGAGTGGTTCCGGACGTAAACCAAATCCAACTGAGCCCCGATATTGCGCGGACAGAGCCGCGCGCCGTTCACCGGCTATTGGGAACTGTCACTGAAGCCTGGAGTCCTATCGGTCGGTCCTCCGGCCTGCGGGCGAACCCCATCATCATCGAGATCGCTCAGCGCCTGAATAAGTCACCAGCCCAGATCCTGCTGCGATGGCATGTCCAACAGGACATTGTGCCTATCCCGCAGGCTTCAGACCCACTCTGGCTCACCGAGAACCTGTCCGTGTTCGATTTCTCGCTCAGCGCCACCGAGATGGCCGCGATTCGGCAATTGGACAAGGGCGAGGGGGCCGCACGCGACTCTGATCTGCCTGAAAACGGCCATTGATTCCGACGATGCTTCTTCACGGAATCGAGAGGGGTTGACGAACCTCACATTTTGCGTCATCCTCTTGATTACAGAAACCT
>JAHFUZ010000035.1 GCA_023264815.1 Arthrobacter sp.
TGAAAGCCGTCCCGGACCAGATCCGCCAGTTCGTGCCCAACGAATTCGCCACCCTCGGCGCCGACGGCTTCGGCTTCTCCGACACCCGCGCAGCAGCCCGCCGCTTCTTCAAGAACGACACCCACTCCACCGTGGTGAAAACCCTGCAGATGCTGGCGGCGAGGGGCGACGTGGAGGAGGGCGCGCCGTCGTACGCCATGGACCGCTACAAGCTCCTGGACGTCAACGCCGGGACTACCGGCGGAGCAGGCGGGGACGCCTGACCAGCCCCGGAACAGGGAGCAACACGCGGGCCCGGGTGCTCTGGCTTTCCGTTGCCTGCGCGGCAAGGATAGAGCATGGACCGAATCAAGGTAGTGGTCAACGGGCAGGCCTGCGACCTCGGCGGCACGGGCTCGCACACCCGGCTTCTGGACTGGCTGCGGGGTGCGGGCCTCACCGGGGCCAAGGAAGGCTGCGCGGAGGGCGAATGCGGGGCGTGTGCCGTCCTGGTGGCCCGCCCGGACGGCCCCGGCCGCAGCCGCTGGACCTCCGTGAATGCCTGCCTGCCTCCGGCTTTGGCCTTCGACGGCCAGGAAATCATCACGGCAGAAGGCCTGGGCAGCGTGGCCGGACCCTGTGCCGAGGAGGACCTCCATCCTGTCCAGCGGGAGATGGCGGACCGGGGCGGGTCCCAGTGCGGCTACTGCACGCCGGGGTTCATTTGCTCGATGGCGGCCGAGTACTACCGCCCGGACCGGAACCCTGCCCAGGCACAGAAGGAAACCGGGACCGGGGCCGTGGGCGAAGAGCACGCCGCCGACCACGAATGCGGCCCGAACGGGTTCGACCTCCACGCCCTCAGCGGGAACCTCTGCCGGTGCACGGGGTACCGGCCCATCCGGGACGCAGCCTATGCACTCGGTACCCCGCCTGCCACAGATCCCATCCTCGAGAGGCAAACCCGGCCAGCCCCCGCAGCACAACCAACCCGGACCGGGGCAGGCGGCGCACGCTTCCTTCGCCCGGAAACGCTCGGCGAGGTCCTCACCATCCTGCAGGAGTACCCGGACACAAAGCTCGTGGCAGGGGCAACCGACCTCGGCGTGGAAGTGAACCTCCGGCACTACCGCCCGCCGCTGGTCCTTGCCATTGACCGGCTGGAGGAGCTGCGGTCCCTCAAGTTCGACGACGGCCTGATCGAGATCGGGGCGGCCCTCACCCTGTCCGACGTTGAACGCGGCCTCGACGGCCGGGTGCCCGTCCTGGACCAGCTCTTCCCCCAGTTCGCGTCACGCCTGATCCGGAACGCGGCCACCTTCGGCGGGAACCTCGCCACCGGATCCCCCATCGGCGACTCCGCACCGGTGTTCCTGGCCCTGGACGCACAGGTGGTCTTGGCCTCCGCAGACGGCGAGCGCGAGGTCCCCCTATCGGAGTACTACACCGGGTACCGGCAAAGCGTCAGGAAGCCCCATGAAGTGCTCCGTGCGGTGCGGATTCCGGCTCCGCTGGCCGAAAAAGCTGCCTTCTACAAGGTCGCCAAGCGGCGCTTCGACGATATCTCCAGCGTGTCGGTGGCTATTGCCCTGCAGGTGACCGACGGCCTGGTGGCGTCTGTCCGGATAGGGCTCGGCGGCGTGGCGGCCACGCCCATCCGGGCAACCGCCACTGAAGAGACCCTGGCGGGCCGGCCGTGGGCTGCGGGCACCATATCCGAGGCGGCCGGCGTAATGGCGGGCGAGGGCACACCGATCGACGACATGCGCGCGAGTGCGCTTTACCGTTCGGCCATGCTCAGGCAGGCGCTGCTGAAGTTCCACGCCGATAAGGCTCCAGCCGCGGAGGTGGCCAGATGAAATCCCTCGCAGACCGGCCCGTCAATCCCGTGGTGGGCGTCCCTGTTTCGCACGAGAGCGCACAGGCGCACGTGACTGGCACAGCCCTTTACACCGACGACCTGGTGGTCCGTTCCCGGAATGTCCTGCACGCCTGGCCCGTCCAGGCGCCGCACGCCCACGCACGGATCCTCGCGATGCGGACCCAACCAGCGCTCGAGGTGCCGGGCGTGGTGAAGGTGCTGACGGCGTCGGACGTTCCGGGCATCAACGATTCCGGCACCAAACACGACGAACCGCTCTTCCCCAGCGAGGTGATGTTCTACGGCCAGGCCGTGTGCTGGATCCTCGGCGAAACACTGGAGGCGGCCCGGCTGGGCGCCGAGGCCGTGGGGGTGGACTACGAGCCGCTGCCCTCGCTCCTGACGCTCACCGAAGCCATGGCGGCCGGGAGCTTCCAGGGCCACCAGCCAACCCTTACCCGCGGCGAGCCGGACCAGGCGCTGGAGACCGCGGCCCACCGGTTCAGCGGCGTGTTCGAGTTCGGCGGCCAGGAACACTTCTACCTCGAGACTCACGCTTCCCTTGCCGTTATTGACGACGCCGGGCAGGTTTTTGTGCAGTGCAGCACCCAGCACCCGTCCGAGACCCAGGAAATCGTGGCGCATGTGCTGGGGCTCTCCAGCCACCAGGTCACGGTGCAGTGCCTCCGGATGGGCGGGGGCTTCGGCGGAAAGGAGATGCAGCCTCACGGTTTCGCGGCCGTCGCGGCGCTCGGCGCAAGCCTGACCGGGCGGCCGGTCCGCCTCCGCCTCAACCGGACGCAGGACATCACCCTGACCGGCAAGCGCCACCCGTTCCACGCGCGCTGGGAGGCAGGGTTCGACGACGACGGCCGCCTCCAGGCGCTCAAGGCCACCCTCACCAGCGACGGCGGCTGGAGCCTTGACCTCTCAGAACCTGTCCTGGCGAGGGCCATGTGCCACGTGGACAACGCGTACTTCATCCCCCACCTCGAGGTGCACGGCCGGATCGCCAAAACCAACAAAACGTCGCAGACGGCGTTCCGCGGTTTCGGCGGCCCGCAGGGAATGCTGGTGGTGGAGGACATCCTGGGCCGTTGTGCTCCCTTGTTGGGCATCGAGCCGAGCGAGCTCCGCCGCCGTAATTTCTACGCGTCCGGCCAGAGCACGCCGTACGGGCAGCCGGTGCGGCACGCGGAACGGCTCACGGCCATCTGGCAGCTGCTGCTGGAACGCGCGGACGTGGCGCGGCGGCGCGGGCACATTGCCGATTTCAACGCGGCACACCCGCACCTCAAGCGGGCCCTGGGGATCACGCCGGTGAAGTTCGGCATTTCCTTCAACCTCACCGCGTTCAACCAGGCCGGTGCACTGGTCCATGTCTACAAGGACGGGTCCGTGCTCATCAACCACGGCGGCACCGAGATGGGCCAGGGCCTGCACACCAAGATGCGCCAGGTGGCTGCCACGGCCCTGGGCGTGCCGCTGGCCTTCATCCGGCTGGCGCCCACCCGCACTGACAAGGTGCCCAACACGTCCGCCACCGCGGCCAGCTCGGGCGCCGACCTCAACGGCGGGGCCGTCAAGAACGCCTGTGAGCAGATCAGTTCCCGGCTGGCCGACGTGGCAGCGCGGAAGCTGAACATCCACCCGGACGATGTGAGGTTCGACGACGGCAAGGTCACCGGGATCGGCTTCCACGACCGCCACCTCACCTTCGCCGAGGTAGTCCATGACGCCTACTTCCAGCGGGTCCCGCTCTGGGCGGCCGGGTACTACCGGACCGAGGGGCTGCACTGGGACAGTTCCCGGATGCAGGGCGAGCCGTTCAAGTACTTCAGCTACGGCGCGGCCGTCAGCGAGGTGGAGGTGGACCGCTTTACGGGTACCTACCGCCAGTTGCGGGCAGACATCGTGCACGACGTCGGCGACAGCCTCTCGCCGTTGATCGACGTGGGGCAGATTGAAGGCGGCTTCGTGCAGGGCGCGGGGTGGCTGACCCTGGAGGACCTCCGGTGGGATGTCTCGGACGGGGACGGCCGGGGGCGCGTGGCCACGCAGTCGGCCAGCACCTACAAACTGCCGAGCTTCTCGGAGATGCCCGAGGAATTCAACGTCCACCTGTTCGAACGGGCCACCGAAAGCGGCGTGGTGTACGGCTCAAAGGCCGTGGGCGAGCCACCGCTGATGCTGGCCATCAGCGTCCGCGAGGCGCTCCGGGAGGCTGTTGCGGCCTTCGGCCCCGGCGGCCGTTCCGTGGAACTCGCCAGCCCGGCCACGCCGGAAGCCGTGTTCTGGGCGATTGAAAAACTCACGCCGCAATCCGCGAAAAACTCCCGCCCGTCAACCACCACCTCAGGGCCCTGACATGGACTGGCTCGACGCCCTGCAGCAGCTGCGGTCCGCGGGTTTGCCCGCTGTCCTGGCCACCGTGGCCGAAGTGCGCGGCCATGCCCCGCGGGAGGCCGGCGCCAAGATGGTGGTTGGGGCAGAATCCACGTGGGGCAGCATCGGCGGCGGCAATCTCGAGGCCACCGTGGTGGACCAGGCACGGGACATGATGGCGCACGGCATCTCAGTACCCGCCAACGCCGAATTCGCGCTGAACGAGCACGCCACCACCCAGCACGGGCGCCAGTGCTGCGGCGGGAAGGTGCGCGTGCTGCTCGAGCCTTTCCTGTCCCTGCCCACGGTGGCGGTCTTCGGCGTCGGGCATGTTGGCTACGAACTCGGCCGCATCCTTTCGCGGATGCCCATGACCCTGTACCTGGTGGACAGCCGCGGAAAGCAGCTCGATGCCGCCCGGCTGGCCGACGTGACGTCCGGGGTGGCGGACGTCCATGCCGTGCACACACCGGTTCCGGACACTTTCCTCCGCGATCTTCCGCCGGGCGCCCACGTGTTCATCATGAGCCACGACCATTCGGAGGACTTCCTGCTCTGTGCCGCAGCCCTGGGCCGCGGCGACCTGGGGCGAGTGGGCCTGATCGGCTCGCGTGCCAAGTGGCTCAGGTTCCGGCAGAAACTGGCTGCGGAAGGGTTCGCCGATGCCGAGATCAGCCGGATCCAGTGCCCCATTGGGCTGCCGGACGTCACAGGAAAAGCGCCGGCGGTCATCGCGGTGAGCGCCGCCGCGGACCTGCTCCGCACCCTCCCGTCAGCCGATGCGCCGGCCGCCGAACAGCGGGGGCGCGCGCAGCCAGCCTGATAGGCCGCGGGTCCGCCACGGGCCAGGGAGTCCCGCTTCGGTCACAATCGGAATTTTCGCCTTGTGATGTACACCACCGCAGTCCTGGGCTACGCTGGATGTCACTTCGTGGCCCAGGTCACGTGACCTGGGAGCAGCAGGCAGGGTTGTAATGAGCTGACATCAATCGATGTCGGCTCATTTTTTGTGGAGCCGACGGTACTAGAAACGCGCGGGAAATGCGCGCTTAATTTCTATGTGGAACCTTGGTCCCACATACCTGAAGTTGGGAATCTGACCATGAGCAGCAACATCATTCTCGGCCACAACCAGTACGGCAAAGCCGAAGTCCGGGTCGTCAAAATCACCCGCGACACCGACCGCCATGAAATCGAAGACCTGAACGTTACCTCGCAGCTGCGGGGCGACTTTGCGGCCGCCCACCTCGAGGGCGACAACTCCCACGTAGTGGCCACCGACACGCAGAAGAACACCATCTACGCCTTTGCCCGGGAGGGCGTCGGCTCCCCCGAGGCCTTCCTGCTGCGGCTGGGCGAGCACTTCACGTCCAGCTTCGGCTGGGTCACCGGCGGCCGCTGGGAAGCCGAATCCTACAGCTGGGACCGGATCAAGGCCCACGGCAGCGAACACAACCATTCGTTCGTCCGCAACGGCCAGGAAGTGCGCACCGCCGTCCTGGTCCGCGACGGCGCCACCGCCCACCTGATCTCCGGGCTCAAGGACCTTACCGTCCTGAAATCCACCCAGTCCGGCTTTGTGGGCTACCCCCGGGACAAATACACCACCCTCCCGGAAACCACCGACCGCATCCTGGCCACCGACGTTTCCGCCCGCTGGCGTTTCAAGACCGGGACCGACTTCAGCACCCTGGACTTCAACAAGAGCTATGAGGACGTCAAGGGCCTCCTGCTCGAAGGCTTCACGGAAAATTACTCCCACGCCCTCCAGCAGACCCTGTTCGACATGGGCACCAAAGTCCTCGAAGCACACGGCGAGATCGACGAGATCAAGTTCTCCATGCCCAACAAGCACCACTTCCTGGTGGATCTCTCGCCCTTCGGCCTCGACAACCCCAACGAGGTCTTCTTCGCCGCGGACCGCCCCTACGGCCTGATCGAGGCCACCGTCCAGCGCGAGGATGCCGCCCCGGCAGAGCTCGCCTGGTCCGGAATCGCCGGCTTCTGCTGATTTGCTCCGGGTTTCGGCAGGCTCACCCACCCGGTGATTGAGCCTGCCGAAACCCCACCAACCAAGTCTTAGCCAGACCACGTTAGCCAGACAAAGACGTCTGCCATGAACCAGAAAGTCTGCCGTGAACCTCAAGAAAAAATCCCCCAGCCCGGCCGCAAAGACTGGCCGCCAACCCTCTGACCGCCCCGAAGACCAGCGCCTGTCCCTGGGCAGCAGCTTCGCCTACGGTTTCCAGCACGTCCTCACCATGTACGGCGGGATCATCGCCGTCCCGCTCATTGTTGGCCAGGCCGCCGGCCTCGCGCCCGCAGACATCGGCATCCTGATCGCCGCCGCCCTCTTCATGGGCGGCCTGGCCACCCTGCTGCAAACCATCGGAATTCCTTTCTTCGGTTCGCAGCTGCCCCTGGTCCAGGGCGTTTCGTTCGCCAGCGTCGCCACCATGGTGGCGATTGTCAGTGGCGGCGGCGGCCTTCCGGCAGTCTTCGGAGCAGTCACGGTGTCGGCGGCCATCGGCCTGCTGATTGCACCGGTCTTCTCCAAGATCGTCAGGTTTTTCCCGCCGGTGGTGACCGGCACGGTCATCACCACCATCGGCCTGACCCTGATGCCCGTTGCCGCAAACTGGGCCATGGGCGGAAACCGCAAGGCGGAGGACTACGGCAGCATGGCCAATATCGGCCTGGCCGCCGTCACCCTGGCACTCGTGCTGCTCCTGAGCAAAGTGGGCAGTGCCACCATTTCCCGGCTGTCCATCCTGCTGGCCATGGTGGCGGGCACCGTCGTCGCCGTCGTCACCGGCATGGCGGACTTCTCCAAGGTGGGCGACGGCCCCATCGTCGCCTTCCCCGCCCCGTTCCACCTGGGCGCCCCCACGTTCGAGATCGCAGCCATCATCTCCATGGTGATCGTTGTCCTGGTGATCCTGACCGAGACCATGGCGGACATCCTGGCTGTCGGCGAGATTGTCGGCACCCGCACGGACTCCAAGCGGATCGCGGCGGGCCTGCGCGCCGACATGGGTTCCAGCCTGATCGCCCCGGTATTCGGCTCCTTCACCCAAAGCGCGTTCGCGCAGAACGTGGGCCTGGTGGCTGTCACCAGGATCAAGAGCCGCTACGTGGTGGCGGCCGGCGGCGTGATCCTGGTCCTGCTCGGGCTGCTGCCGGTCCTGGGCCGCGTGGTGGCGGCCGTCCCCACTGCCGTCCTGGGCGGCGCCGGCATTGTCCTGTTCGGCACCGTGGCCGCCAGCGGCATCAGGACCCTGGCCAAGGTGGAGTACCGGAACAACATGAACCTGATCATCGTTGCCGCGTCGATTGGGTTCGGCATGATTCCCATCGCCGCCCCCACGTTCTACGACAAGTTCCCCACCTGGTTCGGCACCATCTTCCACTCCGGCATCAGCTCGGCCGCGGTCATGGCCATCGTGCTGAACCTGCTCTTCAACCACCTCAAGGCCGGGAACTCGGAAAACCAGTCAGTGTTTGTGGCCGGCACCGGTCGTGTTGTCCGCGAGGAGGACCTCCAGTGCCTTGCCGACGGCGACCGCTACGAAGGCGGCAGGCTGATCGACTGCGAGGGCAAGGAAGTCCCGGTGGAGTCGTCGTCGAAATCTGAGCACTAAAGGCTCCCAGCAACAGGGCGAACCGGCCGCAGCTGCTGCCGGTTCGCCCTGGTGGTGCCGGCCAGGTGCGGTGTCGAAACGTACGACGGCGGCGCCAGGCCTGCGAGGGTCAGGCGCGGTTGAGCTCGTCCGAGATGGCCTGGGCCGCCTTGCGCAGGATGGGCACCGCGCGGTCGCCGAAGGACTGGTCCACGCGGGACACCGGCCCGGAAACGGAAATGGCGGCGGGGGTGGGAGCGTTGGGCACGGCCATGGCGAAGCAGCGCACGCCGATCTCCTGCTCCTCCTCGTCGATGGAGTAGCCCCGTTCCCGGATGAGCTTCAGATCGGCCAGGAGGTCATCCACGTCGCCGATGCTCCTGGCGGTGGGGGTGGGCATCCCGGCGCGGGCCACAATGCCCCGGACCACGTCGTCGTCCAGCTGGGCCAGGATGGCTTTTCCGACGCCGGTGGCATGCGTGTGGGCCCGGCGGCCCACCTCGGTGAACATGCGCATGGAGTGCAGAGACGGCACCTGGGCAACGTAGATGACCATGTCCGAATCGAGCACTGCCATGTTGGAGGTCTCCCCCAGCTGGTCCACCAGGGACTTGAGCTGCGGCCGGGCCACGGCCCCCAGCTGCTTGTTGGCACCCTCGCCGAGCCGGATCAGCCGGGGCCCCAGGGCATACCGGCGGTTGGGCAGCTGGCGGATGTACCCCAGCGTGACCAGGGTGCGCAGCAGCCGGTGGATGGTGGGAAGCGGCAGGTCGGTGGAGGAGGAGAGCTCGCTGAGCGTCACGTCCCCGCCGGCGTCCGTGATGAGTTCCAGCAGTTCGAAGACGCGCTCCACCGACTGCACGCCTCCGGAGGCTTTTTCGGCCATTCCGTTGTCTCCTAGTGGCTCGGATTCTGACAACTCTTATCCGCATCGTGAAAAGAATTGCTTAGAACTCTCAAGATACAGCACCCCGGGGCAGCGGGCGATGGCACCAAACATGACCCATCAAGGGTTGATTTTCCACTTTGCAGACAATAATATCCATAATACGAAAACATTTGATGTGAGTACGGCCCGCGTGAGGGCCTGAACGAGGAGGAATTCAATGGCGAACCCGAGTCCCGGAAATTCGATCACCCTGCGCGTCGCCGCGCCGTCGAGCTTTACCGCCACCAGTGAACTGGCGGCCGCCGTCGCCGCGGCCGGTGCCGCCGTGACCGCCCTGGATGTGACCGAGTCCCATCACGACACCCTGGTTGTGGATGTCACCTGCAACACCACCGACGAAGCGCACGCGGAGCGCATCAAGGGTGCGCTGAACGCGCTCGACGGCGTCACGGTCCAGCACGTCTCGGACCGCACCTTCCTGATGCACCTCGGCGGCAAGCTTGAGGTGGTCCCCAAGGTGGCCCTGCGCAACCGCGACGACCTCTCCCGCGCCTACACTCCCGGCGTCGCCCGCGTCTGCCTCGCCATCGCCGAGGACCCGGCGGCAGCCCGCAACCTGACCGTCAAACGCAACACCATCGCCGTCCTCACGGACGGTTCGGCCGTCCTGGGCCTGGGCAACATCGGCCCCGCCGCGGCCCTGCCCGTGATGGAGGGCAAGGCCGCCCTGTTCAAGCAGTTCGCCAACGTGGACGCCTGGCCGGTCTGCCTGGACACGCAGGACACCGAGGAAATCATCATGATCGCCAAGGCCATGGCCCCCGTCTACGGCGGCATCAACCTTGAGGACATCGCCGCCCCGCGCTGCTTCGAGATCGAGAACCGCCTCCGCGAGGAACTGGACATCCCCGTGTTCCACGATGACCAGCACGGCACGGCGATTGTCACCCTCGCAGCCCTGGTCAACGCCCTGCGCGTGGTGGACAAGAAGCTGTCCCAGGTCCGCATTGTGGTCTCCGGCGTCGGCGCTGCAGGTTCGGCCATCATCCAGCTCCTCAAGGCCCAGGGCGCGCAGCACATCATTGCCGCCGGCCGGTCCGGCGCCATCCACTCCGGTGAGCAGTACAACGACGAGCACCGTGCCTGGATTGCCGCGAACACCAACCAGGAAGGCTTCTCCGGCACCCTGCACGAGGCCATGGCCGGCGCCGACGTCTTCATCGGCGTCAGCGCCCCGCATGTGATCGGCGAAGAGCAGGTGGCCGCCATGGCAGAGAACGCGATCGTGTTCGCCATGGCCAACCCGACGCCGGAAATCGACCCGATTGCCGCCTCCCGGCACGCCGCCGTGGTGGCCACGGGCCGCAGCGATTTCCCCAACCAGATCAACAACGTGCTGGCCTTCCCCGGCTTCTTCCGTGGCCTGCTGGACGCCGGCGCAAGCGACATCACGCCGGAGATGCTGGTGGCCGCCGCCGAGGCGATCGCCAACCGGGTAGCTGACGACGAGCTCAATGCCAGCTACATTGTCCCCAGTGTCTTCGATCCCCATGTTGCCGCCGACGTCGCCGCCGCGGTGGCCCAGGCAGCGGTTGGTGCCGGCCAGGCAGCAACCGCTTCCGCCCACGCCTGATTCGCAGCCTAGGAAAGGACCAGAAATGGCCATCACCGTGACAGACCCCCGGCCGATCCACCGTGCGGAGGAGATCCTCACCCCCGAGGCCCTGGCGTTCGTGGCGGAGCTTCACACACGCTTCGCCAGCACCCGGAGTGAGCTCCTGAAGGCCCGCGGCGCCAAGCGCCGGCGCGTCGCCGACACCGGCAAGCTGGACTTCCTGCCGGAGACCCAGGACGTGCGCGACGGCGACTGGAAGGTTGCGCCGGCACCGGCACCTTTGCAGGACCGCCGGGTGGAAATGACCGGCCCCGCCAGCCCGGCCAAGATGGCCATCAACGCCCTGAACTCCGGCGCCAAGGTATGGCTCGCCGACCTTGAGGACGCCAGCACCCCCACCTGGTCAAACGTCATCGACTCCATCCTGAACCTGCGGGACGCGGCGCAGGGCACGCTGAGCTACACCTCGCCCGAAGGCAAGGAATACACGCTCCGCACCGACGCCCCGCTCGCCGTGGTGGTGGCCCGTCCGCGCGGCTGGCACCTTCCGGAAAAGCACCTGCTGATCGACGGCGAACCCGCCGTGGGTGCGCTGGTGGACTTCGGCCTGCACTTCTTCCACGTGGCCAAGCTGCTGGTCTCGAACGGCCAGGGCCCGTACTACTACCTGCCCAAGATGGAGTCCTACCTCGAGGCCCGGCTGTGGAACGAGGTGTTCGTCTTCGCCCAGGATTTCCTGGGCCTGGAACAGGGCACCGTCCGCGCCACCGTGCTGATCGAGACCATTCCGGCCGCGTTCGAAATGGACGAGATCCTCTACGAGCTGCGGGACCACGCCTCCGGCCTGAACGCCGGCCGCTGGGACTACCTGTTCAGCATCATCAAGTACTTCCGCGACGCCGGCGAGGAGTTCGTCCTGCCGGACCGCGCTTCCGTGGTGATGACAGCGCCGTTTATGCGCGCCTACACCGAGCTGCTGGTGAAGACGTGCCACAAGCGCGGCGCCTTCGCCATGGGCGGCATGGCTGCCGTCATCCCCAACCGCCGCCACCCCGAGGTCACCGAGGCCGCCTTCGCCAAGGTCCGCGCGGACAAAACCCGTGAGGCCAACGACGGCTTCGACGGCTCCTGGGTGGCCCACCCGGACCTGGTCCCCACCTGCCGCGAGGTGTTCGACGCCGTGCTCGGCGACCCGTCACAGGGCGGCCGCCCCAACCAGCTGGACAGGCAGCGTCCCGAGGTTTCCGTCACAGCCGACCAGCTCATGGATATCGCTTCCGCTGATGGCCAGGTCACCGAAGCCGGGCTGCGCCTGAACCTGTACGTGGCCGTCGCCTACACCGCGGTGTGGCTGTCCGGCAACGGTGCGGTGGCCATCCACAACCTGATGGAGGATGCGGCAACTGCTGAAATCTCCCGTTCGCAGGTGTGGCAGCAGATCCGGAACAAGTCGGTCCTGGCCGATACCGGCAACACCGTCACCCGGGACCTGGTGGAGCGGATCCTGGGCGAGGAGACGGAACGTCTCCGCACGGAGTTCGGCGACGAAGCGTTCCGCCGCTACTACAAGCCGGCCAGCGACCTGATCGCGGACATCTGCCTGTCCGAGGACTACACGGACTTCCTCACCACCCCGGCTTACGAACTGGTGGACTGAGATGGCCGAATCCTCCTTCAGCAGCTCAGACCTTGCCCGGATCGAGGAGCAACTGGCTGCCACCGACCAGCTGCTGGAACGCAGTTACCCGGGCGACGACGGCAGCCGCCAGCCCGTCCACACCGTCTATGTGCCGGCGGACCGCTTCACGCCGCAGCTGGCTGCGGACTGGGGCGCCGAGGCGCTCGCGACGGCGGAGGCGCACGGCGGCCTGGAGAAGCTCGGTGCCCTGCTGGGCCAGGACGCCGAACTCGCCGGGGCGGTCGCGTCACGGGTCCGGGCCAAGCTCGAAAGCGAACCCATCGAGGACCTGCGCCTGGACTTCGAGGATGGCTACGGCGACCGCGGCGATGAGGCAGAGGACGCCGACGCCGTTGCTGCCGCCACCACGGTGGCCGCTGCAGTTGCCGCCGGTACGGCCCCGCCGTTCATCGGCATCCGCTTCAAGTGCTTCGAGGCGGCCACCCGGGCCCGCGGCCTGAAGACGCTGGACCTGTTCGTCTCCACGCTTGCTGCCGCCGGGGAGCTTCCGGCCGGACTGGTCCTGACGCTGCCCAAGGTCACCACCGTGGCGCAGGTCCAGGCCATGGACTTTGCCGTGTCCCGGCTGGAGGAAGTCCACTCGCTGCCCGCCGGACGGCTGCGCTTCGAGGTGCAGGTGGAAACACCCCAGCTGATCCTCGGACCGGAAGGTTCGTCCCCCGTGGCGCAGCTTCCGCATGTGGTTCCGGGACGCATCAGTGCCCTGCACTACGGCACGTACGACTACTCCGCGTCGCTGCAGATCTCCGCCGAATACCAGTCCATGGAGCACCCCGTGGCGGACTTCGCCAAGGAAGTGATGCAGCTGGCGGTCGCGGGAACGGGCATCCGTCTCTCCGACGGTTCCACCAACATCATCCCGGTGGGCGACGCCGTCGAGGACGCCTGGAAGCTGCACGGCCGGCTGGTCCGGCGTTCCCTGGAGCGCGGCTACTACCAGGGCTGGGACCTGCACGCCGCCCAGCTGCCCAGCCGGTTCGCCGCCACGTACGCCTTCTACCGCGAGGGCCTGCCGCCCGCCGCCGCGCGGCTGCGCAACTATGTGGAACGCACCGAAGGCGGCGTCATGGACGAACCCGCCACGGCCCGGGCGCTGGCGGCCTTTGTCCTGCGCGGCGTCCAGTGCGGCGCTGTGGGGACCGACGAGGTCCAGGTGCTGGCCGGCGTCGAACTTTCCCGGCTGACCGCACTCGCGCACCCGCGGCTGGCCCCCTCCACTTCGAAGTAAGGATCCCATGATGGGCAAGTACTACTACCCCCAGGGCGGCCTGCCGCCGCAGACCCACCTCACCACGGAACGGGCCATCGTCACGGAGGCCTACACGGTCATCCCCAAGGGTGTTATGACGGACATCGTCACCAGCACACTGCCGGGTTTCTCCAACACCCGCTCCTGGATCCTGGCCCGCCCAATCTCCGGGTTTGCCACCACGTTCTCGCAGCTGATCGTGGAGATCGCACCCGGCGGCGGCGCCCCCAAGGCCGAGTTCGAGGCCGGCGTTGAAGGCGTGGTCTTCGTGACCAAGGGCAAGGTCAACCTGACCCTCGACGGCGAACTGCACCAGCTGGAGGAGGGCGGCTACGCCTACCTGGCCGCCGGTTCCGCATGGGGCCTGGAGAACGTCTCGGATGACATTGTCTCGTTCCAGTGGATCCGCAAGGCCTACGAGCGGCTGGAAGGCTACGAGGCAAAGTCCTTCGTCACCAGTGATGCCGAGGTGGAACCCACGGCGATGCCGGACACCAACGGCGCCTGGAAGACCACCCGCTTCACGGATTCGTCCGACCTGGCGCACGACATGCAGGTGAACATCGTGACGTTCCAGCCGGGCGGGGTCATCCCGTTCCCGGAGACCCACGTGATGGAGCACGGCCTGTACGTCCTGGAGGGCAAGGCCATGTACCTGCTCAACAACGACTGGGTTGAGGTGGAGGCGGGCGACTTTATGTGGCTGCGCGCGTTCTGCCCGCAGGCCTGCTACGCCGGCGGCCCGGGCGAATTCCGCTACCTGCTGTACAAGGACATGAACCGGCAGATCCGCCTCACCTAAGAGCACGGACGCGGAGGACCAGTGAAGAGCGGCCGACGGCGGAACCCAGGTTCCGCCGTCGGCCTCGCTCTTGGGCGTGCTTAGGGCGCGTTCAGCGCTCGTTCAGAGCGTGGCGGGGTCCGTGTTGGCACCGCAGAGGATCACGGCCACGCGTTCCCCGTCCGCGGGGACGTAGGCGCCGGAGTGCAGGGCAGCGAAGGCCGCTGCGGCGCCGTGCTCCACTACGATGCGGTACTGGTGCCACAACTGGGACCGGGCAGCCACGATGTCCTGGTCCGAAACCAGAACTGAACCTACGCCGGTGCGGACCGCCACGTCGAAGCCGATCCGGCCGATCCGGCGGGCGCCCAGGGAGTCGGCAGCGACGCCGGAGACGGCCACATCCACCGGCGCCCCGGCGTCGAGTGCGGCGTGCAGGGTGGGCGTGGTGGCGGATTCGACGCCCACCACGTTGGCCCGCCCCTCGATGGCGGCCGCCACACCTGCCATGAGCCCGCCGCCGCCCACGGCCACCACAACGGTGTCCACCTGCCCCAGTTGCTCCAGCAGTTCGGTTCCGATGGTGCCGGCGCCGGCAGCGATCTCGGGCTGGTCGTAGGCGTGGCAGTAGACCGCACCGGCCTCGGCGGCGTAGGCCATGGCTGCGTCGTAGGCTTCGGAATACTCGGCCCCGCCCTGGACCACGGTGGCGCCGATGGCCCGCAGCTTTCCGACCTTCACGGCGGGCGCGGCCTCGGGCACAAACACCGTGGCGGGGACACCCACTTCCGTGGCGGCGTAGGCGTTGGCGAGTCCTGCGTTGCCGCCGGACGCCACCACGATGCCAATATCGTCCTTCAGCTCGCCCCGTTCCCGGCAGGCCAGGACCCGGTTGAACGCGCCCCGCGCCTTGAACGTGCCGGTGTGCTGCATGAACTCACACTTGAGCCAGACCTCACCAGGGAATGAGCCGCCGTCAGCCTTCAGCACGGGCGTGACCCGAATCCTCCCGGCGATCCGGGCAGCGGCTTCGTCGACGTCGGCGCGTGTGATCAAGGGGAAGGCCTCATTCCGTGGTGCGGCGGGGTTCAGCATTCAGGCTACCGTCCTTGACTCCTCTCCCGGCCTTCCCTAAACTTTTCATAAAGCAGAATCTAAATTCCATAAAGCGGAAACTTGAAAATGAGTCAGGCCAGCGGAAGATAGATCAAAGCCCCTCCCCGGAAGGACCTACGATGACGTACACAGTGAACTGCTCGATCCTCCTGACGGAACTCCCCCTGCTTGAGCGCCCCGCGGCCGCCAAGGCTGCCGGCTTTGACGCCGTGGAGTTCTGGTGGCCCTTCGAAACTTCCGTCCCCACCGACGCCCAGGTCACCGGATTCGAGAACGCCATCAAGGACGCCGGCGTCCAGCTCACGGGCCTGAACTTCAACGCCGGCAACATGCCCGGCGGTGACCGCGGCCTGGTCTCCTGGCCCGCACGCTCCAGCGAATTCCAGGACAACATTGACGTCGTGGCCGGCATCGGCGAGCGGCTCGGCTGCAAGGCGTTCAACGCCCTTTACGGCAACCGGATCGACGGCGAATCGGCCGAGAAGCAGGACGCCCTCGGCGCCGAAAACCTGGCGATGGCGGCAGCCGGCGTGGCCCGTATCGGCGGCACCGTCCTCCTCGAACCGGTCAGCGGCGCACCCCGGTACCCGCTCCTCACCGCTGACGACGCACTCAAGGTCATCGCCCGCGTCAAGGCGGAGGCCGGCGCCGGGAACGTCAAGCTCCTCGCCGACTTCTACCACCTGGCGGTCAACGGGGACGACGTCGGAGCCGTCATCGAAAAGCACGCCAAAGACTTCGGCCACATCCAGATTGCCGACAACCCCGGCCGCGGGGCTCCCGGAACCGGGCAGCTTCCCCTCGGCGAATGGATCGCCCGCAGCCGCGAACTCGGCTACGAGGGCTACATCGGCCTCGAATACAAGGAACCGCAAGAAACCGCGTTCAGCTGGGCCATCCGCCAGCGCTCCGCCCGCTAGCCGCAGTCTCGACAGGCTCAACCCCCGGCACCACCCCAGACGTCAGAAGAGAGAACCATCATGAGCAACGTTGCAGTCATCGGCCTCGGAATCATGGGCCTGCCCATGGCCATCAACCTGGTCAAGGCCGGCCACACCGTCACCGGCTTCAACCGCAGCCAGGACAAGATCGACAAGCTCGTCACCGAAGGGGGCAAGGGCGCCGCGAGCATCGCTGACGCCGTCAAGGATGCCGACGTCGTCATCACCATGGTGCCGGACTCCCCCGACGTCGAAGGCGTCGTCAGCGGCCCGGACGGTGTCTTCGCCAACGCCACGAAGGGCACCCTGTGGATTGACGCCTCCAGCATCCGCCCAGACGTCGCCAAGCGCCTCTCCGACGACGCCCGCGCGGCTGGCATCCGCCCCCTCGACGCGCCGGTGAGTGGCGGCGAACAGGGTGCCATCGACGCCGCACTGTCCATCATGGTCGGCGGCGAAAAGGCAGACTTCGAGGCAGCACAGGATGTCCTGAACGCCGTCGGCAAAACCATCGTCCACGTGGGCCCCTCCGGCTCCGGCCAGACCGTCAAAGCTGCAAACCAGCTGATCGTCGCGGTCAACATCGAGGTCCTTGCCGAGGCTATCGCCTTCCTCGAGGCTTACGGCGTGGACACCGACGCCGCCCTCAAGGTCCTCGGCGGCGGTCTGGCCGGCTCCAAGGTCCTGGACCAGAAGGGCCAGAAGATGCTGGACCGCAACTTCGACCCCGGCTTCCGCTTGGCCCTCCACCACAAGGACCTCGGCATCGTCACCTCCGCCGCCCGCGAAGCCAACGTCGCCATCCCCCTCGGCGCCGTCGTCGCACAGCTCGTCGCCGCCACCGTCAACCAGGGCGACGGCGCACTGGACCACTCCGGACTCTTCAAGCAGGTCCTCCAGCTCAGCGGCAGGAAATAAGCACCAGCGCCAGAGGCGCTCAAGAAACACGAGCAGGCCACCCGCCGTCGGACATCAAACCGACGGCGGTCCCCTCACCACACCCAAAAACACCCAGACTTCGCCCCCAAGGGGCACAACAAGGAGCACCCCATGAGCAAGATGCGTACCGTTGATGCAGCGGTGGCCATCCTGGAAAAGGAAGGCGCCATCGAGGCGTTCGGCCTGCCAGGCGCCGCCATCAACCCCTTCTATTCCGCTATGCGCGCCCACGGCGGCATCCGCCACACGCTGGCCCGCCACGTTGAATGCGCCAGCCACATGGCCGACGGTTTCAGCCGCGCCAAGGACGGCAACATCGGCATCTGCGTCGGCACCTCCGGCCCCGCCGGCACGGACATGATCACCGGCCTGTACGCCGCCTGGGCAGACTCCGTCCCGATGCTCTGCATCACCGGCCAGGCGCCGGTGGCCAAG
Source organism: Arthrobacter sp. (assembly GCA_023264815.1). GTDB lineage: Bacteria > Actinomycetota > Actinomycetes > Actinomycetales > Micrococcaceae > Arthrobacter. The sequence goes on from JAHFUZ010000035.1 coordinate 17,510, forward strand.
CTGCACAAGGAAGACTTCCAGGCCGTGGACATCGAGTCCATCGCCAAGCCCGTGACCAAGATGGCCATGACCATCCTGGAGCCCGGACAGGTGCCCGGCGCCTTCCAGAAGGCCTTCCAGCTGATGCGCTCCGGCCGCCCCGGACCCGTGCTGCTGGACCTGCCCGTCGACGTGCAGCTGGCCGAGATCGAATTCGACATCGACACCTACGAGCCCCTGCCCGTCGAGAAGCCCAAGGCCTCCCGCAAGCAGCTGGAGAAGGCCCTGGACATGCTCCTGGCCGCGAAGCACCCGCTGATCGTGGCCGGCGGCGGCATCATCAACGCCGGGGCCTCGGCACAGCTGGTGGAACTGGCCGAGACCCTCAATGTTCCCGTCATCCCCACCCTGATGGGCTGGGGCGCCATCCCGGACGACCACCAGCTGATGGCCGGCATGGTGGGCCTGCAGACCAGCCACCGCTACGGCAACGAGAACTACCTGCAGAGCGACTTCGTGATCGGCATCGGCAACCGCTGGGCCAACCGCCACACCGGCGGCCTGGACACCTACACCGCAGGACGCACGTTCGTTCACATCGACATTGAGCCCACGCAGATCGGCCGCGTGTTCTCGCCGGAGCTGGGCATCGCGTCCGACGCCGGCGCGGCGCTGGCAGGGCTGGTTGAGCTCGCCAAGGAGCGGGCTGCTGCAGGGTCCCTGCCGGACTACAGCGCCTGGGTCGCCGAATGCCAGGACCGCAAGGCCTCCCTGCACCGCAAGACGCACTTCGAGAACATCCCCATCAAGCCGCAGCGTGTGTACGAAGAGATGAACAAGTCCTTCGGCCGCGACACCACCTACGTGTCCACCATCGGCCTGTCCCAGATCGCCGGCGCGCAGATGCTGCACGTGTTCGGGCCGCGCAAGTGGATCAACGCCGGCCAGGCAGGACCCCTGGGCTGGACCGCCCCGGCAGCCCTCGGCGTCGTCCGCTCCAACCCGGACCAGACCGTGGTGGCACTCTCCGGTGACTACGACTTCCAGTTCATGATCGAGGAACTGGCCGTGGGCGCGCAGTTCAACCTGCCGTACATCCACGTGGTGGTGAACAACTCCTACCTGGGCCTGATCCGCCAGTCCCAGCGCGGCTTCAGCATGGAGCAGAACGTGTCCCTGGCATTCGAGAACATCAACAGCACGCACCTGTCCGAGGAAACCCGCGGCTACGGCGTGGACCACCTGAAGGTGGCCGAGGGCCTGGGCTGCAAGGCCGTGCGCGTGGAGGACCCCAACGACCTGGCCGCCGCGTTCGACAAGGCCAAGGCCCTCATGGGCGAGTTCCAGGTTCCCGTGGTGGTGGAGGTGATCCTGGAGAAAGTCACCAACATCTCCATGGGTGTGGAGATCAACGCCGTGAACGAGTTCGAGGAACTGGCCGGGACGGCCGCCGACGCCCCCACCGCCATCCTGGCACTGCAGGCCTGACATGCGGATCGTGATCGCGCCGGACAAGTTCAAGGGATCCCTGTCCGCCCCGGAGGTCTGCAGCCACTTAGCGAAGGGCCTGCAGGCGGCGGCCGGAACTGCACACCTCAGCAACCTGGACATCGTCCGGATTCCGGTGGCTGACGGCGGCGAAGGCACACTGGATGCCGCCGTCGGCTCCGGTTTCACCCGCCGGAGCGCCACCGTCAGCGGCCCCACCGGCCAGCCGGTCCAGGCGGACTTTGCCGTCCGCGGCCACGAGGCCGTCATCGAAATGGCGGCGGCCTCGGGCCTGGCGCTGGTTCGCCAGGCTCAGGAAGGCGGCCGGCCCGCCTCGGCGGATGCCACCACGGCCACGAGCCTGGGCACTGGGCAGCTCATCCGGGCCGCACTGGACGCCGGCTGCCGCAGGATCATCCTGGGCGTGGGCGGCAGCGCCAATACCGACGGCGGGGCCGGGCTCCTGCAGGGACTCGGCGCGCGGTTCCTGGACGCCGCGGGCAACGAACTGCCGGCCGGCGGTGCCGCGCTGGCCACCTTGGACCGCATCGATTTCACCGGGTTTGAACCCCGCATGGTGGACACCCGCTTTGTGCTGGCGTCCGACGTCGACAACCCCCTGCTTGGCCCCGAGGGCGCCGCGGCGGTTTTCGGCCCACAAAAGGGTGCCACACCACAGGACATCGGCATGCTCGACGCCGCCCTGGCCAGGTTTGTCGAAGTCCTGGCCAGGGAAATCGGAGCCCGCGCCGTCAAGGCTGCCGAGGCTCCCGGAGCCGGAGCAGCCGGCGGGGTGGGCTACGCCGCGATCGCGGTCCTGGCCGCGACGCGGCGGCCAGGGATCGACGTCGTGCTTGAATTCACCGATCTGGCACACCGCCTGGCCGGGGCCGATCTGGTGATCACCGGAGAAGGAAGCCTGGACGAACAAAGCCTGCTGGGCAAAACACCCATGGGAGTGGCCCGGGCGGCAGCAGCGGCAGGAATCCCCGTGGTGGCCGTCTGCGGCCGTACCACCCTGACTCCGGAACAGCAGCGGGCTTCCGGATTCCGGCAGGTCTACCCGCTGACCGCACTGGAGCCCAAGGTAGAAGTGTGTATAACTGAAGCAGGGTCCCTGCTTGAACAATTGGGAAAGTACATCCTCCGGGAGCTGGCCAACCCGGCCCCGGCGGATGGCACCGGCACTAAGGAGCCCCTGAATGTCTGAAGAACGCTTTGACCTGGTGATCCGGGGCCAGCGCATCCTCACCACCGCCGGTATCGCCCCGCGCGAAGTAGGCGTCCGGGGCGGCAAGATCGTGGCCATCGAACCGCTCGGGAACGGCCTGGCCGGTACCGAAGTCATCGAACTGGCCGACGACGAAACCCTGCTCCCGGGCCTGGTGGACACCCACGTCCACGTCAACGAGCCCGGCCGCACCGAATGGGAAGGCTTCGCCTCCGCCACCCGGGCAGCCGCGGCCGGCGGCGTCACCACCATCATCGACATGCCCCTGAACTCCATCCCGCCCACCACCACCGTGGCAAACCTCAAGCTCAAGCGCGAGGTGGCAGAGGACCAGGCCTTCATTGACGTCGGGTTCTGGGGCGGCGCCATCCCGGGCAACAAGGAGGACCTGCGTCCGCTGCACGACGAAGGCGTCTTCGGCTTCAAGTGCTTCCTGCTGCACTCCGGCGTGGACGAATTCCCGCACCTCGAAGCGGACGAGATGGAGGAGGACATGGCAGAGCTCAAGTCCTTCGACTCCCTCATGATCGTGCACGCCGAGGACTCCCACGCGATTGACCGCGCCCCGCATCCAGGCGGCGACCACTACGAAACGTTCCTGGCCTCCCGCCCCCGCGGCGCCGAGAACAAGGCTATTGCCGAGGTCATCGAACGGGCGCGCTGGACCGGTGCGCGTGCGCACATCCTGCACCTGTCGTCGTCGGACGCGCTGCCCATGATCGCGAGCGCAAAGCGCGACGGCGTCCACCTCACCGTGGAGACGTGCCCGCACTACCTCACGCTCACGGCAGAGGAAATCCCGGACGGCGCCACGGCCTACAAGTGCTGCCCGCCCATCCGCGAAGCCTCCAACCGCGAGCTGCTGTGGCGGGGGCTGCAGGACGGCACCATCGACTGCATCGTCTCGGACCACTCCCCCTCAACGCTGGACCTGAAGGACCTGGAAAACGGCGACTTCGCCGTGGCCTGGGGCGGCGTATCCTCGCTGCAGCTGGGGCTCTCCGTGATCTGGACCGAAGCCCGGCACCGCGGCATCCCGCTGGAACAGGTGGTGTCCTGGATGGCAGAGAAGCCCGCGGCCCTGGCCCGCCTGTCCACCAAGGGCCAGCTGGCGCTTGGCTACGACGCGGACTTCGCCGTCTTCGCACCGGATGAGGCGTTTGTGGTGGACGTTTCCAAACTCAAGCACAAAAACCCCATCTCGCCCTACAACGGCAAGGCGCTCTCCGGCGTCATCCGCGCAACTTACCTGCGCGGCACTGCGGTGGATGGCCGAACGCCCGGCGGCAGACTGATCCGCCGCGGCGGCGTATGAGACGCAGGGCCATGGCCGTGAACGTTCATGCCCCCTCCCCTCGGCGGCGGCCGCAGCCGCGTGGCCTGGCGGTGTGGGTGCAACCGTGTGACGGTGAGGACATTGACCCCGAGGTGTGGGCACAGGCCGCGCGGGCGGTCCTGGCACGGGCCCGCCAGCTTGCGCCGGAAGCCGAAGTTCACCTATGGTCCAACGCCGCCACTTCTGGGGGTCCAGGCGCTGTCAGTCCGCCGGTTTCCCTGGCCGGGCGGCGCAGCACCATGGCAGTGGATCTGGCCAAGGACACCGTGCTGCTGGACGGTGTCCCGGTCAGCTTCACCGCCATGGAATACAGCCTCCTGCGGTACCTCGTGGAGAACCTGTCCCGCCCCATCCGGCGCGAAGAACTGCAGCGCTTTTTGGAGTCCCTGGAATGCCCCGGCGCGGCGTTCCGCTCGATTGACGTCTACGTTGGCCGCATCCGGCGCAAACTGGGCTCGGCCCGCCACGCCATCGCCACCGTACGCGGGGGCGGCTACCAGTTCGCTCCCGGACCGGGCAGCACTGTCCGCGGGCCAGCTGAGTACTGCATCTAGGGCGCGTCTCCCAAGCCACGTCCCTCTGCATGGCCTCTATCTCATGTTCGCCGCACTGCCAGTGCCCCAACTCAAGGATCGCTTCATGACCCAGAAACTCCTCCCCGGAACCCAGGCCCCCCATTTCGCACTGCTGAACGCCGACGGCCACAAGGTCTCCCTCTCCGATTACCTCGGACGCAACGTCATTGTGTACTTCTACCCGAAAGCGGCCACCCCCGGGTGCACCACGGAGGCCTGCGACTTCCGCGACAACCTTGCCAGCCTGCAGTCCTCCGGGTACGAAGTCCTGGGCATCTCCCCTGACAGCCCTAAGAAGCTGGAAGCTTTCACGGGCGAGTTCGCACTGACGTACCCGCTGCTCTCCGACGAAGACCATGCCGTGGCGCTGGCCTACGGCGCCTGGGGCGAAAGGATCGTGGACGGCCACGTGGTGGAGGGCCTGGTCCGTTCCACGGTGGTGCTCGACGCCGAAGGCAGGGTCACGCTCGCCCGGTACCAGATCCAGGCCCAGGGCCACGTCGCAGCGCTCAAGGCAGAGCTGGGCATCTGACGGCGGGGCGCCTGTCAGCCAGGCACCTGGCTACGCTGTGCGGAGCTGGCTGAGGCAGTAGTTCTTGACGAAGTGCCGGACGGCCTGCGGCAGCCGCGGATACACCACCGCCGACCAGCGGGTGGTGCGGTCGAAGAGGCGGCTGTGGCGCTCGCTCCAGGGCAGCCCATACCCGCGCCGGAGGTGATCCGGCAGGAGGCCTGCGGTGATGAACCTGATGAACGGCATGCTGATCCGGAGCCAGAGCGGCCCGGTTGGCGGGTAGAGCAGGTCACGGCCGACGCTGACGGCCACGGCGTCCGGTTCCAGCGACTGCAGCCGGGCGTCCCAGTACTCCCTGAACGCCGCCCGGTCGGGGGGCCAGAGGTCCGCCGGCAGCTGCAGGACCGTGCCGAGCCTGGCGTAGTCCCGGTACATCCGTTCGGCGTCCTCATCATCCAGCGGGCCGTAGATTTTCTCGTAGATGATCACCGCGGTGTCGTACAGGGTTGCCACCACCCACAGCTGGGCCTGCGCGTCGAAGGCGCTGTAGCCATGGGACGCGCCTCCGGGCTGGCGCCGGACGGGGGCGTGTGCCCGGTTCACGTTGCGGCGGACCGCCGCCACCTGGGCATCGGTGCCGTATCTCACCGCGTAGACATAGGTGAGGGTGGCGCGAAACCGGTCAAGCGGCCGGGCCACGAAGTTGCTGTGCTCTGCGACGCCATGGCCCACCGCCGGGTTGGCGAGCTGCAGCAAAATGGCGCGGCCGGCTCCCGCGAGCAGAACGCCTTCCGCCCCGATGTCAGCCAGGTCACGCACCATGTCAAAACGATACAGAGAATCTTCACGGCCGGGTACTGCCCGACGGCGGGACGTCCCGCCGTCGTCCGCTTTCCTTTACGGCCGCACGGCCAGTTCGCGGTTGACGGCGGGCATGATTTCGGTGGCGAGCAGCTCAATGGAGCGGGCGGTTTCGGCGAACGGCAGGCCGCCGAGGCCGATCTGCGCCATGTAGCGGCTATTGCCCAACGCTTCATGGATGACCAGCAGCTTCTCTATGACCTGCTGCGGGCTGCCCACCAGCAGCCCGCCACCCGGATCGCTCCAGTCATCGAAGGTGGAGCGGGGGAAGTGGTCCACGTTCCGCGGCATGTTCTGCTCGAAGTAGGCCCGGTAATGCGGGTAGAAGGTATCGCGTGCCTGCTGTGATGTGGCGGCGGCGTAGAAGTGGCCGCCCACTCCGATCGGCAGGGCGGAGGCGGCGTGGCCGGCTTCGTCGGCGCTGTGGCGGTACAGCTCGGCGAGGCGGCGGAAGCGCTCGGGGCCGGACAACAGGGCGATGAACAGCGGGAGTCCGAGCCTGCCGGCGCGGGCGAAGCTGGCAGGTGTCCCGCCCACGCCCACCCAGACGGGGAGTTTTTCCTGCAGGGGCCGGGGTGCGATGTCCATGCCCGGGATGCTTTGGGTCAGGTTGCCCTTCCAGTCCAGGACCGCGTTGTCGCGGAGTTCCAGGAGCATGCGCAGCTTCTCGTCGAACAGTCCGTCATAGTCGGCGGTGTCATGGCCGAACAGCGGATAGGACTCGATGAAGGCGCCGCGGCCCGCAATGATCTCGGCACGGCCGTCGGAGATGAGATCCAGGGTGGCGAACTGCTCAAAGAGCCGTACCGGGTCCTGCGTGGACAGCACTGTCACTGCGGTGCTGAGCCGCAGGTTGGTGGTTTCGCGGGCGATGGCTGCCAACACGATTTCCGGGGCCGAGAGGGCAAAGTCGTGCCGGTGGTGCTCGCCGAGGCCCATAAAGCCCAGGCCTGCCTGGTCCGCCAGCTTCGCCAGTTCCACAATCTCCTTGAGCCGCTGATGCGGGGAGAGTGCGCTGCCGGTGGTGACACTGCGGGAAAGTTCGCCGAAGGTAAAGATGCCAAAGTCCATATGTGCTTGAACATTCAAGTTTCAAAATTCATTCCCGGTGAGCGCACGACGACGGGCGCGGACGACGGCGCAGGGGCACCGCCGTCGACCGATCCAGCGCCGGGCACTATGCTGGGCTGACCATCACCGGAGATGGACAGGGCTTGAGGTCAAATGTTGGGACGGGATTCTGGCGACAGGGATCTTCCGCGGATCCCCCTATCGCCCAGCGGGCGCAATCGGCGCAAGCGGTCGGCCACGGTCCTGGGCGTCGCCTTGGTGGTGGGCCTGTATTTCACGCCTGCGCTGCTCGACCGGTACGTGCTGCCCGCAGCCCTCCCTTTCCTGCCGGGTGCCAAAGCGCCGCCGCCGGGATTTGAGGCGGCTTCGTCCCCCCTCGGCATGCCGCCGGAATCGAACGGATCCACAGCGTACCTGCTGCAGAAGTCACCGGACCCGAGTCAGGCCTTTGTCGCCTACGACCCCTGCCGCCCGGTGCACTATGTTGTCCGGCCGGACAATGCGCCACCAGGAACCCTCCAGCTCATCGAGGAGGCCGTGTCCGCAGTCTCGGCCGCGTCCGGCCTGCAGTTTGTCTACGACGGAACCACTGCGGAGGCGCCGTCGAAAACCCGCCAAACCTACCAGCCTGACCGCTACGGCAGGCAGTGGGCGCCGGTGCTCATCGCGTGGTCCACGCCCGAAGAGACGCCTGTCCTGGCCGGGGAGGTTGCGGGCACCGGCGGCAGTGCCTATGCCCATATTCCGGGTGAGCCATACGTTTTCGTGGCCGGCCAGGTGGCACTTGATGCACCGGCCCTCGCGGACGTGCTGGTCCGCGACGATGGCCCCGCCCTGGTCCGTGCCATCATCATGCATGAGCTGGGGCACGTCCTGGGGCTGGACCATGTGGACGACCCCACACAGCTGATGCATGCGGAGAACAGCGGGCAGTTCGACTTCGCGGACGGCGACCTTGCTGGCCTCGCCCTGCTCGGAACCGGGGCATGCGTCCCGCGGTTATGACCGCCGGACCACGCATGCGGTGGTTCCGGCGCGTCGAGGTGGAGGCCGTGGCCTGCTCCGGGGACTTTGGCCACCATTGAGCGTCGAATGAGCCGGTGCAACCGGCCAGCGGTGGGCAGGGGCGCCAGTCCTGCCCCGCCGTCGCGGTTTCACTATGGGAAACTCAGCGGGGAGCAACGGTCAGGGCGGTCACCTGCTGGAGCTGGGGGTGCAGCTCTTTGCCATCTTCCACAACGCCCGTTTGCCACCACAGTTTCAGGCCTCCCGGGGTGACCTCGAGGCTGGCGAGGTTGTTGTTGAACCAGGGGCCCTCGACGCATGTCCAGCGGAAAGGCGGGTTCGGCACGTGCGCCGAGCGGGCCACCAGGGCACCAACCGGTGACGCGAGACCCCACGCCATGACGGCCCCGAAGTATCTCATCAGGCGGGGCAGCGGGTTGCGGATCGGAGAGCAGACTGCCTGGATGATCCGGCTGCCCGAGGACCGGTCCACCTCTGCAACGTAGGAGAAATGCACATCACCGGACAGGAACGCGATGGCCTCCGGCGATGGGCCGCGTTTGCCGTCGGCGACCTCCGCGGCCATGTCCGCCACTTGCCGGAAGCTCTTTTGAAAGGCTGCCCAGTGTTCCAGGTCGACCGCCTGGCGCAGCTTCTCGCCGACCCGGGCAGGGAGCTTCCCCCATGCGCCTTCCGACACGGCCTCATTCCACGACTCAACGTGGTGCAGGCCCATCGGCAGGAGGAACGGCAGCGACGTGGCCACCAGCAGGTTGCGGAATCCACCGCGCATTTTGCTGTCGAGCCAGGCCATTTCCACTTTGTCCACCAGTGCCCGGTCGTCCGGTGTCAGATCCCTGGCGGCGCGCGAGTCCACCACGATCAGCCGTGTGTTACCAAAGTCCCGGCAGAAGCTCCACCTGTAGGACTCCGGTTCCTGGTCTGCCCGGTCCGCCAACTCGTCGAGAGCTGTGCTGACGTCAATTTCGTCCCCGCCTTGGTGTCCGGTGATGCGCTGCCAGATGGGATCTTCCAGCCGCGCCTGCGGAGACAGGTTACCCAGGTGCTGGTAGACCCAGTAGGACGCCAGCCCTGACACGATCCTCTCGTGCCACCATGTGGTGGCTTCCATCTCCCTCTTCCAGCTCAGTGAGGAGTTCCAGTCATCGCGGACATCGTGGTCGTCGAAGATCATGGCGCTGGGCAGCGTGGACAGCAGCCACCTGTTCGCCGGGTCCGACCACGCGAGGTTGTACAGATGGGCGTATTCCTCGTAGTCCTTGAGCTCCTCGCCGGGAGGTTCCTCGATGTTGCGGCGGGCCCGAATGAACTGCTGCATCTGCTCGCTGGTCAGGTCGGCGTACACCTGGTCCCCTAGGAAGGCCACGAGGTCCGGCCACGGAAGGTCCGTATCTGAGGCCATCGCCAGCGCGTAGGCCCGGAGCGCATCAACGCCGTGCGTCCGGTTGCCGGTCGAGTCGTGCGGGACACTCGTGCGGCAAGAGCCGTAGGCGAGACGAAGCGGCTTGCCCGGCTTCAGCGCAGCGATCACCGGCGGCGGAAATTCAGAGTCAGCCTCGGGCCAGCACTGTATGCCGTCGATTTCCAGCGCGTAAGGCAGCACTGATCCGGGCTCGAGTCCATCAGCCTCCACCAGCGCGTAGTGGTGGCCGTGCACGGTGAAGGAACGCGTCTCCCATTGCCTGTCACCTGCGCGGACGGTGACGCGGGAAGCAGCCCGGGTTTCCACCCAAATGCTGGCGGATGTCTCATCCACGTACCGCATCATGGGACCGAGCACCAGGGATGACGTCATGACTCAGTTGTACCTGTTCCGGCCCACAGCAACCATGGCGCAGCCAAAGTAATCCTTCGACGCCCCCCGGTTTCGACACCCGCAGGGTGCACCCGTTGCCTATGCCGGGGCACGGAGGAGCCATTCAAGGCCGTCTTCACCCAGGGATCGTTCGGTGTAGATGAAGTCTGGCTGACCTCTTGATGATCCTCCCCTCAATCCTTCACTGGACCTCAGCTGGTGTGGCAGGTGGGGTGGTTCCCAGTCCTGGTGTTCGCTGGTGTAGTGGCGGCCGGTGGGTGAGATCCAGCCGGGTGGTTCGGTCCGGGTTGCGGGGGTGGGTTTCCACGCGGTGGTGTGCCGCAGGCGGTGATGCGCACGGCACGGATTCCCGAGGTTGGAGATGCCGGTGGTTCCGCCGTTGGCCCAGGCCAGGAGGTGGTCCGCTTCGTTGTCCAGGGACTGGTTGGAACATCCTGGGAAGGGGCATGTGCCGTCGCGGAGCCGCAGCCATTGCCGCATTGCTTTGGTCAGCCGGTAGCTGGTCCGGCCGATCTCCAAGGGTGCCCCGTCCCTCGGGTCCACCAGGACCCGGTAGAAGGACCCTGACCCGTTCGCCACCAGGTCCCTGGCCATCGACGCCGGGACCGGCCCGTACCCGTCCAGCATCGCCGGTTCGTCCGTGAGGCCGAGCAGGGAAAACACCGGGACTGTCACCAGTACCTCGGCCCGCGGCGTGGGCACGTCAGCGAGCCCCGGTTCCCGGCCAGCTGGGAAGTTGGTGTCGTTGCTGGTGACTGGGGTTCTGGTGGTTTCTCGGGTGGTTCGGTGGGTGAGGAGGGCGGTGGCGAGGGTGTCGGCCCGGAGTTGGGTGAGGGTGCGGTCCTCGCCGGGGCCCTGCAGGCCGCGGGCGGTCGCGGTGATCCGGTTCCAGATCGCCAGGGCCTGGTCCCCGGGCAGGTACGCCTCGACCCGGGCCATCCCGTCCCGGTCCGGGGTATAAAGCACCTGCCGGTCCTCCACACCCTTGGCATGGCGGGCCTCGATGCTCTCGGCATGGTGGCGTTCACGCCAGGTCCGGGCCTTGTGCCGGAACCTCGACGCCGGCATCTCCCCCACAGGGCACCCGGTAGCGGCGCCCGGGGCGCCAGGATCCAGGAAGTGGGCCTCCAGGGCGGCCGCACCGGCCGCATCCAGGGTGGCCGCTTCCTCCACCATGACCCGGGCGTGCTGCCAGGAGAACGTGCCGGCATCCAGGGCCGCGAGGGTCAGCGGCAACACCGTGGTGAGGACCTGTGCCTGGTGCAGCAACGCCCCCGCGGCCCGGTCACCCACGGTCAGCACACAGCCGATCTCCGCGGTGATTGCCATCTCCATGGCCTGCGCCGGGGTGCCCGGGGACGCAACAGCCCTGGCGGTGTCCGCGTAGGCCGCCGCGGCCCTGGCCTTCAGCCCCGCGACCATGCCCTCCACCCCGGGAACCCCGGCCAGGATATCCAGGCAACCATCCGCCAGCCCGCCCATCGGGTCCACCAACCGGCCAGCACCCGGCCCGGACCCGGGGACCTCCTCCGCGGTGCCGCGGCCCACGGCCTCGGCGTTGAGCACAGCAACAGCAGCCCTGATGTCCTCAAACGCCTTCGCCACCGCCGCTTTCCCCATACCCACATCATCCAACCAGGCACTGACATTTAACCCGGGACAAGTTTCGACAAGCCCAACCACCGGGTTTCGACAGGCCCAACCACCGGGATTAGACGCCAGGCGCTAGCGTGGATGCATGACCGAAAGCTACCGGTACGACGTCGAAATCCTGCACCTGTTGGTATCACCGGCCCATGCCTACTTCGGCCGTGCACGCGAAGGTGCGCCGAATGTCCCCACCAGGGACGCGGAACTGGCGGAGCTCGTAGCCGGCAAGGGGATTGTGGGCGACAGGTTTTTCGGCAAGGCCGCCCATATGGATGCCGCAGTCACCCTGTTCGCCATTGAGTCCCTCGAAGCTATTGCAGCGGAGCTGGGAACGGCACGCCTGGACCCGCTCCTGACAAGGCGCAATGTGGTCCTCCGGGGCGCCCACCTCGCTCCCCTGCTCGGTCACGGGTTCTCGCTGGAATCCGGCGGGCAGGAGGTACGGCTCAAAGCCGGACGGCCCGCCAATCCGTGCGCGTGGATGGACCAAATGCTCGCCCCCGGAGCGCACAAGGCCATGCGCGGCCGCGGCGGCGTGCGGTGCCAGGTGATTTCCGACGGCGTCCTGCACCGGGGAATGGCTGTCCTGCTCAGCCCCGTGCCCCTCGAACCGCAACGCGCCGGCGAGGCCACACTCCTCAAGGCGTCGCGCCTGCCTTAGGTTGAGCCGGAAGGTCGAGCAAGTCAGACGTGCCGGTCCACCGGTACCGCGGTTAGCCCGCGTCCCGCGTCATTCCTCCCCGTCGGATGCCCCATCCCCGGCGTCCGGGTGCTCCCCGCTCGGATCGCCCTTGTGGCGGGCCTCCTCGAGGTGGTGCTCCAATTTTTCCTCGGCCTCACGGCGGCGCTGGCCTACCGTCCGGATTTGCTGTGTGGTGGGGGCGGCGTGGGCGTGCTGATGCGGGCCGTGATCATGGAAGGTGTCCGGGTTGACTTCGTTCATACGGAAATCGTCCCACCGGACAACGGAGCCGGGAAGACGCAGAGCTTAAGCAAAGAACGACGGCGGGACCTCCCGCCGTCGTTCGCTGAGTGTTTGAAGAACCGCCCGTCAGCGGTTGGACGCGAAGACGTACTTGAAGTCGTCGGCGCGGTGGATGGCCCGGCGCCAGCCGCCGGGCCGCCCGTCGCGGGTGAGCAGGAGCGTCTCGACCACGAGGATCGGCTCGCCCTCGGCCAGGTCCAGGGCAGCGGCGTCGTCGCCTTTTGCCGCGGAGGCCCAGACGTGGTGCTCCGAGCGGGTGAGGTCGATGCCGTGCCGTTGCTGGAGGAGTTCGAACGCGGAGCCGGCTTCCTCAAGCTCTCTGCTGGTGGGTTCAAATTCCGGCGGGCTGCACAGGTAGACCTGTGAGCTGACGAGCTTTTCCTCCTTCACAGTGATCACGCGGGTGAAGGTGAGCACCTTATCCGAGGCTGCCAGGCCCAGGCCCTTGCGCACCTCGGCGGGCGGAACAAAGCGGCTGACGCCATAGACCTTGGCCTCGGGTGAGAGTCCCTGCTCGCGCAGGTATCCCATGAGGCCGCCGAGTTGCAGAGTGGCTGGCCGCTGGACGTTCAGGCCCTGGACCGGGAACGTTCCTTTGGCCCGTTCCCGGTAAACGTAGCCCTCGTCGACGAGTTCCTTGAGCGCCTGCCGGACCGGCGCCCGGCTGACGTGGAAGCGCGTGATCAGCGCTTCTTCGGTCATGGCCAGGCCGTCGGCGCCCGCCCCGGCACGCATCTCGTCGATCAGGATCTGCTTGATCTGGCGGTACAGGGGGACCCCGGATGTCCTATCGAGAGTCGCAGAAGTCATAAGCATCAACTTTAGCCTTTCGTTATGACAAACCGCGATGGATCGTCACGGACCCCGATGAAAGGCGACGCGGTCCGCCGACGCAGGCCAGTGGTCAGGCCTTGGCGCCGCGGACGGCAGCGGACCAGAACAGCAGCCGCTTGCGGATGAAGGCAAGGATCTGCACCAGGGCAAAGCCCATCACACCCAGGACCACCATCAGCGAGAAGATGCCGGCGGTGTCCAACACCTGGCCCATCTGCACGATCAGCACACCGATTCCGGCCTGCCCGGCCAGGAACTCCGCCACGACGGTGGCCGTCATGGCATGCACCAGTGAGATCTCAAGGCCGGTAAAGACGAAGGGAAGCGACCCGGGAAGCACCAGCATGGTGAACGTCTGCCACTTGGACGCACCCAGGGAGTGCATCACATCGCGCCGTTCGCGCTCCACCGACTTGAAGCCCGCAAAACCGGCCACCAGCACAGGAAAGAACACAATGAGCGTGACCAGGGCGATCTTCGATTCGGAACCGAATCCAAACCAGATGATGAACAGCGGGGCGATGGCGATCTTGGGGACACTCTGGAACGCAACAATCAGCGGGTTGAAGATGCGCTCCAAAATGCGGACCTGCGAAAGCACCAGGGCCAACGCCAGCCCGAGGACAGAGCCAAGGAAGAACCCGCCGAGGATCTCGCTGAGGGTGACCCAGGCGTGGTAGTAGTAGCTGGCCGGGCTGGCGGGGTCAGCAGCGAGCCCCGCCAGCAGTGATTTCCAGACTCCCAGCGGACTGGGGAGGATCACCGATCGGATGTTAAAGGCCTGAACCGCCCACGCCCATCCGGCGATGATGATGACCACGACTGCCGGGATTCCCAGCGTCTCGGGAAGGTACTTCCGGAGCCAGCCACCCGTCGTCGGCCGCTGTGGTTTTTCAGCGGGAGGCAGCTTCGGTTCCGTAGCGATAATGGTGTTGCTCACGGTCAGTCTCCAGTCTTCGCGCCGAGGAGGTGCCGCAGGTACGCGGCTGCCTCACCGAACTCCGGCGTGGACATATGGTCAAGGGTGCGGGGCCGGGGCACCTGGACCTCGTGGATCTCCGCAACCCTGCCCGGCCGGGCTGCCATGACCACCACGCGATCCGCCAGGAACAGCGCCTCGCTGACGCTGTGGGTTACGAACACCACCGTCTTGCGGCTGAGCTCCCAGATGCGCAGGAGTTCCAGGCCCATGTTCTCGCGGGTCAGCGCATCGAGTGCACCAAACGGCTCGTCCATCAGCAACAGCTTCGGGTCATGCAGCAGCGCGCGGGCAATGCCCACCCGCTGCTGCATGCCGCCGGAGAGTTCGTAGGGGTACATTCCCCCTGCGTGGCCGAGCCCGACGACGTCGAGCAGTTCCTGCGCCCGTTGCCGCGCTGCCGCTTTCGGCAGTCCGAGCACCTCCGCGCTCAACGTCACGTTCCTGAGCACCGTCCGCCACGGGAACAGCGCAGGCTGCTGGAACACAACGCCCACGTCCTTGCCCGGTCCGGTGATGGGCTCGCCGCCCATCAGCACATCGCCCGACGTGGGCGAGGCAAGTCCCGCAAGGATGGGCATCAGCGTGCTCTTGCCGCAGCCCGACGGGCCGAGCACGGAGATGAACTCGCCATCGCCGATGGTCAGGTTCACGTCCTGCAGGGCCACCACTTCGCCGCCCGATTGCGTCCTGAACACCTGCCCGACGTTGCGGACATCGATAAACGCCGGTTTGGCCTTCGCGGCCGTGGCCACGGGACTGCCCGTGTGCTGTTGGTTTTCCATCACGCCTCCTTGCTGACTCTCAGGGCTCAGCTGGTGTACTTGCGGGCGGTTTCGCGGACGGCATCCTGGTCAAAGTCGCTGACTTTCTCCAGCAGGGAGTTGTCGTACAGGACGCTCTCATCCGCGATCTTGCCGCCAAGGCCCAGGCCCGCGATGTAGGCGGTCCAACGCTCCGGCGCGATGTACCCCCATTTTCCGTCCGCGGTGGGACGGTATTCGTCCACGGTGGTGTCCAGGATGATCTTGGCCGTGGTCATGGCGGCCTCATCGGACTGGTCGGACGGCTTGCTCGCCGGGTAGAGCTCCCAGTTGAGCTTGACCGCGGCCTCAGGGTTTTCCTGCGCGAAGATGCCCGACTTGAGGAACGCCCGCAGGAAGCGCGTGTACGCGTCACGCTGGTCCGCCGTGGAATCCCCGCGCATCATGACGCCTGCAGCAAGGCCTTTCTCAACGGTTCCGGGCATGTCCAGGACGCGGACCTTCGTACCCGTGAGCTCAGCGGCGAGCTTCAGTTCGGCGCGGTTGGCGATGTAAGCGCCAACGTCGCCCTTGCGCAGTGCCTCCATCGCAGGCGAAACGGGCAAGACGGTGACCTTGGTGCCTGCCGCGTCACCGCCGTCGGCCTTGATGTTGGCGCCCATGAAGGTCTCGAACGGCGGGCCCTGGGAAGGCATTCCGACGTTCTTGCCGGCGAGGTCCTTGGCCGACTTGATGGCACTGTCCTCCGGCACGGCAATGGCGAAGCTGGGACGCTGGTACGGGGTGAAGATCCACTTGAGTCCCTGGTTATCGCCCTTGGCGGTGGGCACGATGATGGTGTCCGGCGCGGTGATGGTCAGGTCGGCCTGGCCAGCGACCACGAGGCCCACGGCTTCGGCGGGCTTGCCCGGGAAGTTGACGAACTTAACCGTGAGATTTTCTTCCTTGAAGTAGCCGAGCTTCTCGCCGAGCCACAGCGGCATGCCGCCGGGAGCGCCGGCGGCAAACGGGACGGCGATGGTGAGTGAGGCAGGCTTGGCAGTGCCGGCAGCCGTTACCGCAGGCGCGGCGCCGGTCTGGGCTGCGCAGGCGGTGGTCAGCAGGAGCGCTCCCATCGCGGCCACTGCGCCGACGCGGGTCAAAAGTTTCTGGGACGACGCCCGGAGCCCCGCCATTGGGGCCTTATTGCGAATCATCTCGTGTTCCTTCAGGAGGGTGTTACGGGGACGGTGTGGTGCAGGGATTACGTGTTGCACGGACATTGACAGCGGCCCCGGACTCGTCAATGAGTCCCGGAGCCGCCCCAAGTGATGAATGTCATATTAGTATATTGTGATACCAAAGACAATCAAGGGTCCCGGACTTCCAATGCCAACCGCTTCCGTCCCGCCCTTAACCACCGACGGCGGGAGGTCGCCGTCGTGCATTCGCCCAGGTGGGTGGGTAGAGTAGGTAGACCAGTCTACCTACTCTATAAATCCAGGAGCGTTCATGACGGCGAAGCAGGCAGCAGCGGAAAACCACACCTCGCGCCGGCCTGCCCGGGAGGCTCTCCTTGAGGCGGCGGCCAGGCGCTTTTACGCCCACGGCCTGACCGGGACGGGCATCGACTCCATCACGGCCGAGGCCGGCGTGGCCAAAAAGAGCCTCTACAACAACTTCGCCTCGAAGGCCGATCTGGTGACCGCCTACCTGTACGCGCGGCATGAGGAATGGCTCGGGCTGTACCGGGCCAGACTGGCGAAGGCGGCCACTCCCCAGGAGCGGGTGCTGGCCGTTTTTGATGCCTACGCCGATCATGCCGACCTGGCGTACGAGCACGGCTTCCGGGGCTGCGGCCTGCTCAACGCGGCAGCCGAGCTTCCGGCCGGGGACCCCGGCCGCGCGGTGGTCCGGCGGCACAAGGAGGAAGTGGAGGAGTTGCTGGCCTCACACCTGGCCGAATTCCTGCCCGACCGGGCCCAAGCTGCACCCCTGGCCCGGCAGCTGGCGTTCCTCCTTGAAGGATCCATGGTCCGGGCCGGCCTTGAGGGCAACGACCGCTGCGTCCTGGAAGCCCGCGGCATTGCGGCCGGCATGATCGGCGCCCTGTGACCACGGCCGTGAAGCCGGCACGTTTCCACGGAGCAACGTGGGGCGCCCTGTTTGTATTGGCCGCGTCCGTACTGTGGGGCACCACGGGCACAGCGGCCGCTTTCGCGCCGGGCGTGAGCCCGCTGGCCATTGGCGCGGTGGCGATGGGTTTCGGTGGATTGCTGCAGGCGGCGATTGCGGCGCGGCCCATGCGGGCGTTCGGCGCATCCCTGCTCAGACAGTGGCGCATGGTGGCAGTGGGTGCCGTAGCGGTCGCCGCCTATCCCCTGGCCTTCTACTCGTCCATGCACCTGGCCGGCGTGGCCGTGGGAACGGTGGTCTCCATCGGATCGGCGCCCCTGGCCTCCGCTGTGATTGAACGGATCGTGGACAAAAGGCCGTTCACGGCCCGATGGGCTGCCGGCGCGGTTCTTGGCGTTGCCGGGGCCGCGCTGCTGTGCCTCGCCGACGCCGGCCACACCGGTTCAGCATCCGCAGCGGGTGAAGGATGGGCCACTCCGGCCGGCATCGCGCTGGGACTCGTGGCCGGGCTGACCTACGCCCTCTATTCCTGGGCCGCGCACCGCCTTATTAACACAGGCGTGCCGTCACGGGCCGCGATGGGGGCGGTCTTCGGCGCCGGCGGGCTGCTGCTCATGCCCGTCCTGGCCGCCACCGGAGCGCCCCTTGTTGCCTCCTGGCAGAACGTTGCCGTGGGTGCATACATGGCCTTGGTTCCCATGTTTGCCGGCTATGTGCTGTTTGGCTGGGGCCTGGCCCGCGTCCGCGCCAGCACGGCCACCACCCTGTCCCTTGCGGAAACGGTGGTGGCGGCCTCCCTGGCGGTGGTTGTGGTGGGCGAACGGCTGCCAGCCCTCGGCTGGGCCGGGGCAGCGATGATCGCGGGCAGCCTGTTCATCCTGACCCTGCCGGCGCGGAGCCGCGCCAGGCCGGCCCCGGCTACAGACGAGACGCACGACGGCGTCGCATCCTCGCAGGACCGGCCCGCCACGGTTGCAGCCTCCCCCGCCAAAGCCACTCCCGAGGCTCCGCCGGAGTAGTTACGCCGCCAGCGGTGCGTCGAAGAGCTGCTCGGCCAGCCGGATGAGGTGCCGCGGAGCGTCCGACTCGTGTCCGCGGATTCCGTGGCCCAGGAACACCGCGGTTCCATTGAGGGTGTCATCAAGTTCAATGCCGGCTTCGCGGATGAGCACTTCGGCGCGCGCGTTCTGCGGCAGCCGGGTTCCCTCGTCGTTCAGGTAGACATGCCAGTCCCTGCCGGTGATCGATTCAATGTTCCCGGCAACGAGTTTCTGCAGCGTTGCCATGTCCGCGTCCACGGTTTCAAGGCGAACCGGTTGGGTGAGCCCGGCAGGGACGATCAGGGCGTTGTAGATGGAATTCATGGATTTAGCGCTGGTTTTTGCGCGGCTTGACGAAATTAATTTCACTGCTCTCGTTTTTGGCTCTTTTTTCGGCGCGTTTTTCGAGAATTGACTTTCCCGCTTTTTTGACGCTGCCGCTCTTGGGCGATTTTCCCGACAATGGAATCCCACCTTTCTATCGTGTGTGCCTACCCGATACCATACACACTTATATTTTTTATGCCAGTTTCCCAAAAACGCCGGATTGCGGGCGCTGCGAGAGATGCATCGGATGCAGATAAAAGACATGGATAAACCATCCAATAACGTTCGACGCCGGCACTCAAGAAAGTGCCGGCGTCGAACTTTATGCTGTTATTTATGAGCCGCAAGGCCAGAATTGTGGGCGGCGCGTGCCCC
Source organism: Arthrobacter sp. (assembly GCA_023264815.1). Classification (GTDB taxonomy): domain Bacteria; phylum Actinomycetota; class Actinomycetes; order Actinomycetales; family Micrococcaceae; genus Arthrobacter. The sequence continues at coordinate 36,476 of JAHFUZ010000035.1, forward strand.
GCGCCAGTCGGCTCAGGTCGCCGCTGCAGCCTCCGCAAGGGATGGCCACCAACTCCTCGTCAACTCCCGGGCACCACCGCTCGGTTCGCCCTGGGCCTCTGGCACTAACGCTCCTGGCAACGCGGGGTCACCCCAGCGTTGGAAGTTTAAGTGCGGAAACCCTGCCACACTAAGCCCATGACTGAGGCTCCCTCCCCCTCCCGCAGGCCCGGCATCCGGGCTGCGATGTTTGTTGATTTCGACAACGTCTTCACCGGCTTGCAGGCGCTGGATCCGCTGGCGGCAAAGCGTTTTGCCGAAGACCCCAAGCACTGGGCGGATGCCTTGTCCTCAGGAAGTTCGGGCGAGGACACCCGCCGCTTCCTGATCCGCAACTGCTACCTCAACCCGGTGGTCTACTCGAAGTACCGGACCTACTGGACCCGCGCCGGCTTCAGGGTGATCGACTGCCCGTCCCTGACCCAGCGCGGCAAGAGCAGCACGGACATCAACCTGGTGCTGGACGCTATGGATGCGCTGTCCGGCAATGTGGGTATCGAAGAGTTCTTCATCGCCTCGGCCGATGCCGACTTCACCTCCCTGATCCAGCGGTTCCGTGCCGCCGACCGGATGACCACCGTCATCGCAGCCGGCGCCGTGGCCTTCGCGTACCGGGAGATGGCAGACCACGTGGTGGAGTCCCACGACTTCGTGGCGATCCTCAACGGCACGGCAGTAGAGCCAGTTCATGCGCTGGCGTCCGGCACCCAGCAGGCCCCGGCCGCCGCTAAGAAACCCAAATCGAAGGCCGCCTCACCGGCAGTGCGTGAGGTCCTCGAGCTGGTCCGCGCCGCTCCGGGGCCGGTGGTGGGCGCGCTGGTGGCCCACCGGGCGCTGACGGCTGAGCCTTCCCTCAAGACAGACTGGGCCGGGTTCGGAAAGTTCGGGACGTGGGTGTCCCAGATCGGCCAGGGCCTCGAATATTCGCCGGCGCAGGGCGGCTGGGTCTGGGATGGCAAGCGGTTTTCCAGCGAGGACCTTCCGGCTCCAGCCGACCTCCAGCCGGGCATCGAGGAGCAGGTCACCAGGGTCACGGATGTACCGGCCCTGTCCGCGGCGCAGTTTCGGCAGATGTTCCAGGCCATGGCCGCCCGGCTCCGCGAGCACCCCCTCAACCGCACCGAGCTGTCCCGGCAGGTGCGGGACGACTGCGTTGCTGCGGACCAGCCGGTCTCCCGCAACGCCGTAAGCTTTGTCCTCCAGGGACTGGCCTACGTGAACTATCCGCTCAATGACGAAGCGACACCGGAGGGCCTGGCCGCTGCGTGGACCACCAACGTGGAGGAACTGTGCCGGGTGGCGCTGCTGGAATTCGACGCCGCGGAGAAGCTCGCGGTGCGCCGCTGGGCCAGCGGCGGCCTGCTGGAGAACTAAGCGGGGAGTCCGACGGTTCGCTCATTTGGCCTTGGTCCGGTCATACCAATTTCTGATAAAAGGTGGATCAATAAATATTAGACGCCATAAAACGTTCGTCGGATACTTGAATGACAAACGAAAGGAAACGCCATGGCTTATCTTCGCCTTCACCACGTGAATGTCACCTCAGACGACATGCACTCCCTCAGTGACTTCTACCGCGACGCCCTCGGTCTGCCTCTGCTTCCATCACCGAAGATGATCGCAACAACCCATGCAGCCGACGCCGGAGTGACCGATGGCGACGCCGAATGGGAAGAAGGGGCACGTTTCTTTGAAGCCGGCGACCCCGAGGAACTCCAGCTTCACGCGACACGCCGCCAGGCATACCTCGCCCTCCAGGAAGGCCACTCGGTCAATCCCCTTGTCGGCGGCCACTTCGCCTTCCGCACTGATGACATTGAAGCCATCAAAGCGCGGTTAACTGAGCACAATATTCCTTTCGATGACTGGGGTATCTGGTCTGTCGAAGGATGGCACCAGATCTTCCTGACAGACCCTGCGGGTAACATGATCGAAATTCACCAAGTCAAGACCGAAAACCCATAATTATTGGTCTCTGATATGCGACGGCCGTTGCGCCCCTTCTCCAGGGGCACAACGGCCGTCGCCGTCTCCAGCAGTCTTTCGCCGCGCTCTCACCGTAGAGCTCACCGTAGAGACCGCAAGCAGGCACGAAGGCGCCGCTGCCCGGCTGGACTCATGTCCAGCCGGGCAGGATTTTGGTGCTCTTAACCTGTTACGCCGAACCGGCGGTGACGTTTTCGAGGACGACGGCGAGGCCCTGGCCCACGCCGATGCAGATGGCGGCGACGCCCCAGCGTTGCCCGGAGGCCTGCAGGGAGCGGGCGAGGGTGCCCAGGATCCGGGTGCCGGACGCGCCGAGCGGGTGGCCCATGGCGATCGCGCCGCCGTGGGCGTTCACGATCGAGTGGTCGATGCCCCAGGCGTTGATGCACGCCAGGGACTGCGCGGCGAACGCTTCGTTAAGTTCGACGGCGCCCACCTGGTCCCAGCTGATGCCGGCCTTCGCGAGGGCCTTGTTCGCGGCC
>JAHFUZ010000068.1 GCA_023264815.1 Arthrobacter sp.
GCCTCTTCCTGGGACGACATTTGGTGCGACTAGACACCGTCATCAAATCCCGGGGAGAGGCCCCTGCCGCTTAAGACGCGGCAGGTTCAGTAAGGAAGTGGGCAGATCTCATGGCCACCGCTGGGCAGTTCTACTGGCCGTCAGTGGGCAATTACGTGGCCGCCTATGGGCAGTTTTTCATGGCCGCTTACAGCAGGAGAAGAAGAACTATGTTTTCCGGGCTGGAACACTCGGAGGAAAGTCCCCGTGCGGAGGTTTCAGGGGCATACAGTTTGGGGCCTAACCCTCCGAATCCTCGAGCCCGTATTGCCTCAGGCGCTGGCAGGAAAATGGCCCATATCGTGACGCACATCAGAACCTCTTCGCAAACGATTGCACTCACCAACGCAATCCGGACGTGCGGAAACTGTCCTGAATCATGTGAGTTGACCAACGAATACCCCCGAATCTAGAGGGTTGGGTCGACTGCAGCGAAACGGATTGCGGAGGGAGCCGGTCCCGACGACATGACCAGCCTTGCCGCCTTCCTCCTCTCCGACGAGAGCAGCTACATCACCGGACAAACAATCTCTGTCAATGGAGGGCTGCTTCACAGATAGGAAGTCCTGCTGACAACCCAAAAAAAATCCGCCGCGGTTTCCATGGCCGCTCAGATCCATCGTCAACCGTGGCGCCAGACTGGAAGGCCGGGCGCCAAGGCTGTCTAACAGGACCTGACAAAGTCCCGGCTCGCTCCGTTGCCGCCCGAGCCTGGTTGATCTTCTTTTGGTATGGGATACACCCCCTTCCTCGGGCACTCCCCCGCTCATTTTCGACTGGTAGCGGGACGTGTTGAAGTGGGACGAGTAGAAGTTCTTTTTGACCGGGGCATGTCTGGAGCGGATGTTCAAAATGCGAGTCATTTTTAAAGCCCTGAATGGACCCGGCTTATCGGCCGCATCAGTCGCCTTGAAGTGGCTCTCGGCCCACCAGGTCCGCCGCGCGGTCGTAGTTCATCACAAGTGTCGGGGTGCCGAGAGTTAATCGTCTTTGAGCAACATGGATAACTGAGACACTCGTGTGCCTGTATATGGTGACCTCCGGGAAGCTTTCGTTGATGACTTTCCAGTGCGCACCAGGGATGGTGTGGGTCAATACATCGCCCAGGAACATTCCTATGGGCCTGACCAGCGCTTCCAGGGATGCCTTGTCTTCTGCGCTCCCTATCAAAGAATCGACTGCTACCAGTCCTTGTCGTGAGCGGGGAATCGACATACCCTTCTTCCGGCATAACTCGAGTAATTCGTCGTAGCCTCCAACATTGGTCGGGGGAGGCTTAATTTCTCCGGGAATAGCAGGTCTGTACTCGGCATATTTCCTGGCCATCCCAGGGGGCAGCGACTGCAGAGGCTCGTCGATTCCGTCCGGGTGACACATGCGGCCATGCTACTTCACCGTCCGAAGCGGTTCCTCGAGTCCGCCTCTTGTGTGGAAAGTGGACATGTATTCCATGTAGTTTGCCGACGACGCCAGGGCATGGCGATCGATCGTGGCCGGGGAGTAGCCAAGGGCTTCAGCGATGATGGCCACGGGTGCGAGTTTGGTGAGTTCGTGAAGTGTTCCGAGCCTGGCCGCCCGACTGCTGAAAGCCGTGCTTAGCCGCTGGGTGAGGGTTGAGGCCTGGAGGTGCCGGCCTGGCGAGCCGCCTCTGAATACCCAGTTGCTGTTGGGGTGCGCGGCCGTTTGATGGTGGGTTGGCGTGACTGCTAGTTCTCGCCAGGGCTCATCGAGCGGAGGTGTGAGAGCGATTTCGACGGTTCCGAGGGTGATGGTGACGATTTCCTCGGTCACGGTGACGTTGTCCCAAGTGAGTTTGACGATGCCGGAGACTTGCTGGCCGAAGACCAGGACGAGGATAGCCGCTGCCCGGTCTCTGGGGTTCATGTCGGTCGTGTGGCTCAGGTTCTGGACGAGGCCGTTCTGGGCGGCTGCGTCGAGTCGTGGGCTGGTGCCGCGGCGGTGGGGCTGCAGTTGCAGGGAAGGGTCGATGAGGTTGGTTTTGGTTGCCCAGTCGAGGAAACGTGAGGCGATGCCTCGTGTCGTCGGGCCTTCCGCCTGCCATCGGTCCAGGTGCGCTTGATTCACTTCGGCGAGTTCGGCACCTTGATCGCTGAGCCAGTTCAGAAGTTCTACGGCGACGGTGACTGCCTGTTTGGCCCGCAGGAACGTTCCTCGGGTGACTTCGTCCATCTGGTTCATGCGGCGCTGGTGGTGCCAGCGGATGTAGAGGCGCATGATGTCGCGGTGGCTCGGGCTGGTGATCCTGTCGAGGGCTTGCTCGGCCCAGTCGCTGAACCTAATGCTAAGTTCATCGCGACGGGGCAGCGCATGGTGTTCGACGAGTAGGCCGCGGACGTATTCGCGGGTCCGGGACGCCGGTAGTTCGTCGAGGCGGGCGTGGGTGATCACAGGCTCGGCTGCCAGTTGTTGAAGGAATGCCGTGACGTGCGACTGCTGGATCCACGTGAGTCCGCTATTGGCGCGTTTCATGGACTTCAGAGCGGTGCCAATTACCTGAAGAGCGGCGGAGGGCGGCTCGTTGTCTGGGCTGAGGAGTCGGTCAATGGTCAGTGTAAGGATGCATGACCAGCAGCGGTTGCCGGAGTGGAGTTCGCCTTCCGTCCCGCATCCGATGCAGTCAACGTTGAGCTGAACTCCGGAGCATTTCCGGCAGGCCGGCAGGGTGTCGACGCGTCCGGGCAGCACGCCGTTGTGGCCGCAGGCGCAGGTGCCTCGGGTTCTTTTGGCCTGCTGGTAGCAGTAGCCGCAGATTCCGGCGTCGGGCCACCGGACGGCGATTTTGTGGTGTTCGCCGCATCGCCCGCAGGCTTCCGGCCATTTGGTAGGGTCGCCGGCTTTGCGTGGCCTAGTCATCTTCTTCCGGAGGCAGGACGCGGATCCGGCGGGCGATCGGCGCTCCAGGTGTGATGCCCAGGTCTTCTGGCCGCTTGGGTGCGTTGGCGGTTTTGGCGGCGCGCATCTGGACGTAGGGTTCGAACAGGTCGTTGGGCGTGCATTCGAGGATGTCACAGAGGGCCGCGAAGGTCTGGGCAGGAATGCGTTCGGGTGTACCGGTGACCAGTCGGTGGACCTGCGCGTTGGAGAGGTTGATGCCCCGGGCTTTGAGTAGGGGGAGCAGTTCGGTGGTCTTCCAGAGGTTCCGTCGAGCCATCAGTTGCCGGAGGTTCCAGCGGTAGCCGATCCGTCGCTGTTCAGCCATGATCGTTCCCCTCGCCGTCGCCGCTGCGTAGCCGCTGGGCGATCATTTTCTGGATGGTCTTCTGTTTGAAGTCCGCCGACACGGAAGTATAGAGGGCTGTGGTCGAGGAGTAGCTGTGCCCGACCTGTTGTTGCATTATCTTGAGCCCGTCGGGCTCCTGTGCCTCTGGCCTGCGGTTTTGGGTTGGTGGGTGTGTCCGGGACGTGCATGACGGTGGCATTGGGTGTCCTTTCATTCTCGTGGATCTGTTATGGATTCGGGATGGTCGCTGGGTCTGGTGATGGACTTTGGCGGCGTTGTCCGAGGGCGTGTGCGAGTTGCTGTCGCAGTCGTTGGTTCTCGTCGTTGAGTCGTCGGATTCTGTCGTTGGCCGCTTCGAGTCGTTGCCGTAGCGAGGCCTCGCTTGCCCGCTGTGGCTGTGATGCCGGTGTGGGCTCCGCTGAGGCGTGGTTTTGGCGGAGGCGTTCGATTTCGGCGCGGAGGTCGGGCTGGGTGTAGAGCCAGGACCGGGAGACTCGGGCGTATTTGGCGACGGCGTCGAAGGTGACCGGTCGGCCTTCCGCGTGCAGCGTGCGCAGCGCTTGGACGGCTTTGGACCGGGTGAGAGCGGCGCGCTGCTGTGCAGCTTTGATCAGGTGCCGGCTGTTGTCGGGGCGGTTCATCCGGCGGCCTCGGCTGGTGCGGTGTCGTCGAGGGAGTCGATGATGCGGTCCAGGTTGTGCAGCACGGCCTGGTTCATCTCGATGAGCCGGGTCTGTCCGCGGGCCTCGGCCGCGGAGAGGATCTGGACGGTCTGGCGGCGCTGCTCTTGGTGCTGGGGGAGGAATTCGGCGGTGGTGACAAACATGGGACAGGTCAGGCAGGCGTTGGCGTGCGGGCAGGTTTTCTGAACCGGCAGCCCGCAGAATCCGTTCGGCAAGCTCTGCGTCGCGCGGCCGAGGCGTTGTTTGGCCCAGCTGGCTTCGGCGAGTGGTCCCTGCGGGTCAATGGTGATGGTGTCGCCGTTGATGTTGACCTTGCGGGCTTTCTCCCAGTGGCGACGCACGGTCGTGTCATGCAGCCGGGCGTAATGGGCGGTCATCTCCGCCGAGGTGTGATCGAGGAGGACCCGGACAACTTCCTGAGGAACGTCGCGGTTGATCAGTGTTGTCCCGAAGGTGTGGCGCCACTGATGCGGAGTCAGGCGCACCTCTTGCCCGTGTTCGTCGCGAATGTCGCAGCGTTCCAGCCAGTCTTCAAGCTGTCCGCGGTAGGAGTGTGTGGTGAGCGGTTTTGCTCCGTCGGGGTTCATCTTCGGGGCCGGGAACAGCCAGTTGCTGCCTTCGGGGAATCGTTCGCGGACGCGTCGTTGCTGATCGAGGATGGCGGTATGGACTTCCTCGTCGAGGGGTACGAGGGCTTCGCGTTTCATCTTCCGGTTCATATAGCGAAGGTATGGGGCGCCGTCACCGTCACGGACCACGCCGTCTGATACCAGGTTGCAGGCGTCCCCGACGCGCAGTCCGCAGCGCATCAGTATCAGTGTGAGTAGCCGACTGTCGGGGCTGGTCCATTTGCCGAGGTTTTCGGGTTGGTCGAGTTGCGCCATGATGTGATCGGCCAGGGCTCTGGGCAGTCGTTTGGCTGGTCGTGGGAAGTCTTCGGGGTAGAAGTTCGCCGATGCCGGCAGGTCCTTGGCCCGGTCGTGGCGGCGGATCGCGGCGAAGAAGGCGTTCAGGGAGCTGATGTCGCGGCCACGGGAAGTCACGGCCCGTTTATCCCGGGCGAGTTCGGCGAGGAAGCGTTCCAGGATGCCGCGGTCGATGCAGTCCGGGCCGTCGGAGTGGGGGATGGTGTGGGCGAGGAACGCGGCGAATCGGTTCAGGGCGAGGAGGTCGATGCGGGCTTGGATGATTTCCCTGCCGCTGGTCAGCCGCCATCGGATGAAGCGTTTTGCCATGGTGCGCAGCCACGGTTGCGGGATCTTGTCGAAGCGGAGGGTGCCGCGGGTGTCGGTGTAGCCGAGGCGGTGCAGGGCCCAGACGTCGCGGGAATACTCTGACTCCCAGCCGGTGCCGGCGGCGAGGTCTTCGAGCCGGGTGTAGGCAAATCGCAGGAATGCGAGTTGCCCGTTGTGGCGGTGACTGCGGCCCACCCGGCCGGCGCTATAGAACGCTGCCCACTGGCCAAGATTCCACTCCAGCAGCGAGGTGACGCCGCTGTCGGTGAGGAGCCGGATCACGGGCGTCACAACGGAGGAGCGGGTACTGGCCCGGCGTTCATCGTGGCGGCATTGCAGGGCGTGCTGGAGCTCAAGCCGCAGCTGGGGACGATCTGCCAGGCATCGGAAATCGAACCGGTCCAGGCCCACGCTTTCGCACCGGGCGACGAACTCGTCGATATCCGGTGTGCCAATGGCGTGCCAGCGGGACTTGTGGTTCAGACACAACGGCGAGTTGCCTTGGGCCCAGAGGTCGCAGAACGCGAGCCTGCATTCGGGCCGTTCGGTGGCTGGCTCGGGGGAGAGGGTAGCGAGCCACTTATTCACGTCGGTCTCGCTGGAACGACTGAAGAACCCGTGATGGCTGATGCAGAGGCCGCGTCTGGCCGAACCGAAGCGGCACCAGGTGACGGTGCATGCCGCCAAGGGGCCGTCGCCTACGGGTAATGGGCCGGGGCTGGCGAGGAATGACTCCAATTCGGGGCGTCCTTGGTCCAGCCAGCGCTTGTAGTGGCTTTTGCAGAACCCTTTCACCGTACGTTGCCGTTCACACTTGTCGATCCGGCAGGGCTCGGTGTTGAAGACGAGGGAGCCTGGGGCCGGGATCACGATTTCGGGTCTGAATTCGGGCCGGACGGTGCCCATGAGCTTAGCCAACAGACCGCGACCGTCCTCGTTTTCATTCAATGCGAGGGAGCTCACCAGGTGACCTCTTTTCCGGTCAGCAGCCCTGCCTTTTCGAGGGCGCGGCGGGCGTCCTCAACAGTGAGGTGGCCGTAGACGTCGATGGTGGTTGCGACCGATGCGTGGCCAAGCAGGCTGCTGATCACTTCGATGGGTGTCCCGGCCCGTAGCAAGCGGGTGGCATAGGTGTGGCGGAACCAGTGCGGGTCAAAATCCACTCCGGTGTTACGGCGCAGCCGCTTCACCAGGTCATAGAATGCCGCGTAGCCCATCGGGCGGCCGCGGGCGCCGGCCCACAGATTCACGAACACGTAGTCGCTGTCCAGATCTCCGTATTCCTCGTGAAGGTAGTCGCCGTAGAGCCGCACGACGTCCGCGCCGATCGGTATCGTGCGCGGCGAAACGGACTTCGCCCGGGCCCGGTTGGCGTTCACCCGCCGGCGGATCGTCAGCTCGCCCTCGGCGACTGCAATGTCCTCATGCCTTAGTCCGAGTGCTTCGCCGATACGGATTCCCGACTCCCACAGCAGGACGAACATGAACCGGTCCCTCAGCCGAGTGCACGCATCCAGCACTGCTTGTGCCTGCACCGCAGGCAGGACCGTGGGCAACCTCTTGGGCTCACGCAGCTTCACGATCCGGCGCCGCTGCGGCCTGTCCCCGGCAAGGTGGGCAAGGAACGGTCTCCATCCCGTTCTTCGGTGCCGGACCGTTTCGAACTCGGTGACAAGGTCGCCCAGCGGAACCCCATGACGGGAGTGAAACACGTAGAAGCCGCCCACCGCCGCGAGCTTGCGGTTCACCGTTCCCGGCCCGCAGTGATGGGAAGCCGACGGCAGCAGCGTCACGTCCGCGGCGCGCCCGGCAGGCGGAAGCCGCAGCCAGGCGACGAACTCGCCGACGTTCTCCAAGGCCACCTGGCGCCAATCAATGCCGCGGTGGCGAAGAAAGACGAACCAATCCTTGAGATCATGCGCATACGCCTTGAGCGTGTTCGGCGACCTCTCGACGTCGGTCAGGTAAGCCAGGAACCGCTCCACCGGCTCGACGACACCATGATCATCAAGCACAGTCCACGACTCAAGCGGCGAACCGGACACCAAAACTCGTTGAACCTGCATGAACCCTCCCGCGATCCCGTGTGATGGACAGCTTCAGATAAGCACCTCCATCACGCGGAACTGTGCGGTTACGGGCCTCGTGCTGCACGTCAAAGACACCCCGGTTCCGGCCCCAGATAAGCTGGATGAACAGCGGGTCGTAGCCGGCCTCGATCAGATGAGTGACGTACGAGTGCCTCAGGGTGTGCAGGGTCAGTTCCTCCGGCAGGCCGGCGATCGTCCGCACCCGCTGAAAAGACCGGTCGAAGTTGCGGAAAACAGTGGAACCAGAGCGCTCCGAAGGCCACAGGCTAGCGGACCGGTCAGCGGTCGGGAAACGTTTCCGGCCGTCAGGGGAGAGCCAGTGCTCAAGGAGCCCAACCACCCAATCGAACTCGGGAACCGTCAGAACGGTGCGCCGTCGGGGTCCGGAACCCTTGGTTCCCTTGGCCCACCGCACCTGGAGTGCCCCGAAGCGGCCGAACTGCTCGACGTGCGGATTGGGACCAAAATCGACGTACTCGAGCATCACCAGTTCGCGCCGCCGCAGCCCGTATGCATAGCCCACCTTGAACGCCGTCGAGTCCCTGAATGCTGGCAGCCAGCGTTTGGAACCCTTGGCGAACTCTGTGTCGACCAGGTCGTCGGCAGCGTCGAAGAACGTCTGCAGTTCTGTCCGGGTGAACGCCCGGCGGCGTGCCGGCAGGGCATCGTCCGTCGTGTGTCGTGGCGAGTTCCACTCGAACACGACCTGCACCGGAATGTCCGCGAAGACCCGCTCACAGAACGTGGCCCAACCGTAACGCCCGTCCGTTAGATAGGAACAGAAAGCCCTGATGGCCCCGGAGTTTGTCCTCAGGGTTGATAACGCCAACCCTTTCTCTGAGCTGCGGCGGTCTGCCAGAAATTCATCCACGTGATGCGCCGACCACGTCCACGGATACTCGTTCGCGTGCTCCTGGAACTTCTGGATCGTCCCGCATGAGCTCTTGATGTACGACGTCGACAGACCGCGAGCCAGCATCTGTGCACGCCAGCCATCCACCATCGCCTCGAAGACTCGATCCTCGGCACGCAGCAGCCCGACATTCGCGTTGGTCAGAAAGGCCGGAATCCGCCCAGATTCGATACTCACTGAGCTAACTGTACGCAAAAATCTCTCATCTAATGAGAGACTACGTCACTGTGCCGCGGCGTCCCGCGCAAACGCTGACTTCCAGCAATCGACGTCAATTGGTCATTGCACCGCACTGACCTGCGCAAACATCAAAAAACAGGATGAGACGAGTTCTCTAATCTACTTCTACTCGTCCTACTCAAACGCCGATAATGAAGATTATGTAAAG